>JBIIXN010000044.1:0-7024 GCA_044347325.1 Rhodoluna sp.
AAGATGAGTGCAGACATTCTGTCCTAATCAGTAACTCCTCACGCAAGGGCTCAGACACTTTGTCTGGGCCCTTGTGCTATTTGGTTAGGAAACTAACGAATTAGTGGCAGACTTAAGGCATGTCAGCAATGAGGCTAGAACATGACCTGCTCGGTGATTACGAGGTACCTGCAAGCGCATATTGGGGGGTGCACACAGCCAGAGCGGCGGAGAACTTCCCGATTTCAGGAGTTCCAATCGGCCATTACAGATCTCTCATCAGAGCGTTAGCTCTAGTAAAAGAGGCTTGTGCCAAAGCCAACTTAGAAGTTGGCGAATTAGATGAAAAAGTAGCCAGCGCGATAATTGCTGCGTGCCATGAAGTTGAAGCTGGCAAGTTCGATAAAGAATTCATCGTTGATGCAATCCAGGGTGGTGCAGGTACCAGCACCAACATGAATGCTAACGAGGTCATCGCTAACCGTGCATTGGAAATATCGGGCTTTGAAAAAGGTGACTACGACAAGATTCATCCCTTGAACGATGTCAACATGTCGCAGTCAACTAATGACGTTTATCCAACTGCTCTAAAGGTTGCACTGATTCTTGAAATTAGAGAGCTAATTAAGGCTCTGGAATATCTACGTTCTAAATACACAGACAAGGCAATCGAGTTCAAAGACCTAATCAAGATGGGTCGCACTCAGTTACAAGATGCAGTTCCTATGACACTGGGTCAAGAGTTTTCAACCTTTGCACGAATGACTCAAGAAGATGAACAGCGTCTACTGGAACTCATTCCGCACCTAAGTGAAATCAACCTTGGTGGAACAGCTATCGGAACCGGCCTTAACGCTCCTAAGGGTTATGCAGAGGCTGCTTGTAAACATCTAAGTGAACTAGCCGGCTGGCAGTTCGTTGTTGCTGAAGACATGGTTGAAGCGACTCAAGACGTTGGTGTTTTTGTCTTAGTCTCTGGTGTCCTAAAAAGAGTTGCAGTCAAACTGTCGAAGACAGCTAATGATTTACGTTTACTATCATCAGGGCCTAGAGCTGGTTTCGGTGAAATCAACCTTCCTGCTCGTCAGGCTGGATCATCAATCATGCCGGGTAAGGTCAACCCGGTTATTCCTGAAGTTGTCAACCAGATTGCCTTCACAGTTATTGGCAATGACATGACAGTTACCATGGCTTGTGAAGGTGGTCAATTACAACTAAATGCATTTGAACCAATCATTACCAGAGCACTGATGATGAGCATCATTTATTTGCGCCAAGGTTGTTACACACTTGCAGATAGATGTGTTGATGGCATCACTGCTAATGCTGATCGCATGAGACACGATGTTGAAAGATCTATTGGAACGGTAACTGCTCTTTCACCGATGCTTGGCTATGAGAATGCAACACTCGTTGCTCAAACTGCTTTAGCTGAGAATTCAACAGTCAAAGAAGTTGTGTTGAGAATGGGCCTTATGACTGAAACTGAGTTCAATGAGATTCTTGGTGATGTTGACAAGCTGGTTAGACCAAACGGTTAATTTACTTCTTAGGCTTGCGTCGCATAACTAGGTAAGCACCAAGAACACCACCGGCAACAATAAATGCTCCACCCCAAAAAAGTCCCTGAACAAATCCAACAGTAGAGTCAGGTTTTTTAGAAAGCGGTTCTTGGCTTTCAAGGGTTAGTTCAACGCCATTGTCGCCAAAGCACTGGTTGCCAACTTGCTCACTCACGTATCCAGAGTTGTTCTCAACAGTGATTAGATAATCCCCATCGGCGATGTGACCGTCGGAAGATGCACTTCTCCAAAGGATCTTGTATGTGCCAGGCTCGTCGATACTGACTGTGGTGTACATACTCTTGCCCTCAATACGAGCACAAGCAGCACCAAGCTGTTCACCTACTGAGTTGGCAATGGCAATTAGGTTGCCTTTACCAAACTCAGTTGGAATAGGTTCAGCATCAAAATCGAGGCGAATATCAAAGGTTCCAGCCTCAACAACTGAGTCCGCATTTGGGCTCTCACCGATCAACTCATTGTGTGCCTGAGCAGGTGAACTAACTAGAAAAATGGAGGAAAGAGCCAAAACAAGGGCTGAAACTGTTAACTTGCGCATGAACCTATTCTACAAGTGGCGAAAAGGTCTAAAATTGAGGGGAATAGAGCCGTTCGGAGCGTAAATGCCATCACCAAAATCACCACTGAACTACCTGAGGCAAATAGCCATCGGGTCAGCCACGGGCTTACTCCTATTAGTTGTAATCATCGGTGGCTTCACACTGGCTGCTCCGAGCAATAGTGAACCAACCGCTACTCCAACTAGCACACCAACAGACACTCCAACTGTTACACCAAATCCAGATGGCAGAGATTGCTCAGTAGCTGAATTAGCACTAGACGAGCGTTTAGTTGGATTACATGCTCAGGTCATCAACCCTGCAACTAATGAAGTCCTTTTCGATGTCCAAGGAGACGTCCCTGCTCAAACAGCTTCAGTCATGAAGCTGCTAACAGCAACTGCTGCTCTTCAAGTTCTTGGTCCTAACTACAGAGTCCAAACTAAGGTTTATGCAGATCTAGATAACCCTGGTCACATTGTGATTGTTGGAGCAGGCGACCCAACTCTTTCAAGAACTAGGGCCGGTGTTCAATCTGTATATAGAGATGCACCCAAGCTAAGTGATCTTGCAGTCCAGATTAATGCGTGGGCTAAAGGCACAAGCATTACTAACATCACTTTGGACAGCACCTACTTTGCTCCAGAAGGTTGGGATCCAGGTAACCCTGAAACTGAGAGAACTATTGGTTATCAGTCATTAGTAACCGCTCTTCAAGTTGATGGTGACAGAGCAAACCCAACTGCACTAACTTCTCCTAGAAGCACCGACCCGGTGAACGCAGTCGGTGTTGCACTAAAGAAAGCAATCGGCCCTCTAGCTTCTTCAGCTACTTTGACTAAAGCACAGGCAGGCACGAATCTTCTGGAAATTGCGTCTGTTAGATCACAGCCAATTAGTAAATGGATTGAGCACATGCTCAAGGTTAGCGATAACACCGAATCTGAATTCTTGGCTCGTTTGGTTTCGAAGCAGCTTGGATACGACGGCTCTAGAGATTCACTAGACATCGCTTTGAAGGCAGCTCTTACCAGAGCGGGACTTTCAACACTCGACCTAGTGCTTCTTGATGGCTCTGGATCTAACGAGGATAACCGTGTTCCAGCTACCTTCATCAACGCTCTTCTCAAGAAGGTATTAAATGAAGATGGTGATTTGGGAGTAATCAGAAGAGCTCTTCCGATAGCAGCTGAAACAGGATCCCTAGCAAACAGATTCAAAGGCGACAACCTAGATGCTGCAGGAAAGATTTTTGCTAAGACTGGTTGGACCAAGAACGAATACTCTCTTGCTGGAATCATCAAAGCAAAGGATGGCACAGACCTGGTCTTTAGCATCGCTGCAATTGGTGAAGTCAACGCAACTGCCAAAGAAGCAATCGATAACCTAGCCACAGGTATTTATAGATGTGGCAATAAGCTCTCAGCCGAAACAACCCCTAAAGCCCCCTAAAGAAGAAGGTAGCAATGTCGCTCACCGAGAGTGAACTATTAGCCAAAGTTCCAACTAAGTTATACATCGCAGGTAAATGGGTCGATGGCCACGGAGCTAAGCGGATTGATGTTGAAGATCCTTCAACAGGTAAGACTCTGTTAACCATTGCTAATGCAACTGAAGTAGATGCACTAGCAGCGCTGACTGCTGCATCAAACGTTCAAGAGTCATGGGCTAAGACTCCTCCTCGTGAGCGTGCTGAAATCCTTAGAAGAACATTCGAACTAGTTAAAGCCAGAAGCGAAGAATTCGCAATGCTAATAAGCCTCGAGATGGGTAAGCCACTGGCCGAGGCTAGGGGAGAGGTTACCTACGGTAATGAGTTCCTGCGCTGGTTCTCTGAAGAAGCAGTTCGTATCTCAGGTCGATACGGTTCTTCTCCTGAAGGAACAGGAAGAATGCTGGTTACTCAAAGACCAGTTGGTCCTGCGTTTGCAATCACTCCTTGGAACTTCCCATTGGCTATGGCAACTAGAAAGATTGGCCCTGCTATTGCTGCTGGTTGCACCATGGTTGTTAAGCCCGCTGAACTAACTCCACTAACAACATTGCTTCTAACCAAGACTTTAGAAGAAGCAGGACTTCCTGCAGGCGTTGTGAACATTATTACAACCAGCACTTCTGCTCAAACAAGTGCTCCGATTATTGCTGACCCAAGACTTCGTAAGATCACCTTCACCGGTTCAACATCAGTTGGTGTGAAGCTTCTTGAGCAGTCAGCCAAGCAGGTTCTCAGAACTTCTATGGAACTAGGTGGCAATGCTCCATTCCTAGTCTTCGAAGATGCAGATATTGATGCTGCAGTTGAAGGGGCGTTGCTAGCCAAACTTCGTAATATTGGCCAGGCCTGCACCGCTGCGAACAGATTTATTGTTCATGAGTCTCTCGCAGATGAGTTTGCTAACAAGATGGCAGCCAAGATGGAAGCAATGCCACTAGGCCGTGGAGTTGATCCAGATACCAAGATTGGCCCTGTGATTAACGAGAAGGCAAGAGAGAACCTCAAGCGTCTAGTTAATGCAACAGTTTCTGAGGGTGGAAGAGTTGTTACCGGTGGATCAGCTAGGACAGGTGAAGGTTATTTCTTTGAGCCAACAGTGCTAGCTGATGTCAAGCCTGGTTCAACTATTTTGAATGAAGAGATCTTTGGTCCGGTTGCTCCAATAGTTCGATTCAAGGATGAGGACGAAGCCATCAGGTTGGCTAACGACACTGAGTATGGTCTAGTTTCTTATGCATACACTCAAGATCTGAAGCGTGGAATTCGCCTTATCGAAAGACTAGAGACAGGCATGACAGGACTCAACACTGGTCTAGTTAGTAATGCCGCAGCTCCATTCGGCGGAGTGAAACAATCGGGCTTGGGTCGCGAAGGTGGACTGGAAGGAATTCAGGAATACTTGGAGACCAAGTATGTAATGATTCCTGACCCAAGTATTTAGTAAGTACCCAATCGAAACCTGGTAGCACCACAACTAAAAGGACTGGCAATGCGAAAAATCGGATTGATTGAAAAACCAGCTCTATTGGCAGCAACGCTCGGGCCGATAGTACTGTTCATCGGTTACACCATCGCTGGAATGATGTGGCCAGGTTATGACGGCATCAAGAAAACGGTTAGCGATCTAGCTGCTGATGACTCTCCGGTTCAACTGTTTATTTCAGTTGTATTCATTTTTGGGGCTGTCTGCGACTTCATCATTGCCCGTTATGCCAAGGCATTTGCTATGCCGGGTCGAATAGTCATTCTTCTGATCGGTATCTCAACTATCGGATTGACAGTCTTTACTACCCCTGACCAAGACAGTTATTCCGTAATGCATCGAATATTTGCCATTTCTAGCTTCTTTTTATTGTGTATCTGGCCACTTTTTGCCATGAGGCGGGGAAGTGATGTTCCACCGCTACTTAGGCCAGGGGCAGCCATTGCGGGAGCCCTAATAATAGGTGTGATCTGTATTTGGTTCCTTAGCCTCTGGCAGGACCCAAACTCCACTATTACCGGTCTTGGCGAGCGTATCGGGGTTGGGGCTCAGGGCCTTTACCCAATAATCGTTATTTGGCACAGCTACCTATGGCAGAAGAAGAACTCGAAGGCTGCCGAGCTATAGCCGTCAGTCACTCAAGACCTGTAAACACGGGAACTTGAGAGCTCAGGATGAATCCTGCTTCAGGGGCAGAATCAACACACTATCCGCCTCTTTCTCATTTGAATATGATTTGATAACAAATCTGTAAAGACTCATTGAAAGCGGTTTCTCGGAAGCGGTTTCAGAGATAGATTCTAGGCAAGCCATACTCTGGCTCAGGAATGCGTTTAAGGTCTTGTCCGGTCCTCAAACGTATCAATTACTGAAAGGTTCACATGTACGCGAACAAATCTGCACTTCTAAAGGGTCTAAACCGAGTTGCACTCTTCTTGGTTACCGGAGCATTGCTTGTTACTGGGGTTACACCAGCTCAAGCGAATGTCACTACGCCTTTGTTCATGAACTTCGAAGAAGCTGATTTACTGAAGACGGTGTCAAGCAACCCAAACACTGGTCCTTATGGTGGAGCTACGACAGAGATCAAAGCCTCAACGAACCTGAGCGGTAATTCGCTGCACTTTACAAAGTCCACTGGCAGCACGGTGTGGGCGGGAGTGAACCTTCTACTAGGAAACTCAACTCCGTTCCGTTACACCGACGCTAGCAAGCCGATTATTACTCTTGACTACTGGTCAAACGACACCGCACCTTCTCCAGTAATGATGAAGGTTGAAGGTGCAGGTGCTGCACTCAAGACTGTTACAGCACAACCCGGACTAAACAAACTAAGTTTCGACATGTCAACTGGAACCGGTTGGAACCCAGATGCTGCTTACAAAATTATTGCTTTCTTCCCGAACTTCGGTGCCGATGACCGTACATACACCGGCCCTGGTCCAGTAGCAAACACAGGACAGATCTACGAGATTGACAACGTATCAATTAACGGTGGAACTTCTACTGACCTTTACGTTCCTGCAGCAGCAGGTCGCGATGTTCCGGCAACTCTAGTTACTTTTGAAGCGAACGATGCTCTTGGTGCCAAGGTTGTTGGAGATTCAACAGGCGCAAAACCTGAAGGTTCATTCGCAGGTTCTGTAACAACAATTGAAGATGCTCCTGCTGGCGGTAACGGTGGCAAGGCACTAAAGATTGTAAAAGCTGGAGAGGTTTACTCTGGTGCAACAATCTTGAACATCACAGGTAACACCAGAATCACAAATGGTACTCACAAGACTGTTACTTTCAACTACTTCTCTGCTAAAGCCAACTCTCCACTACGTGTTGAGTTGGTTCCTTATCCACGTGCACTTGGCAAGACAGTAACTGTTCCTCAGGGTTGGTCAAGAGTCGTTGTTGACTTCACTGATGTAGCTGGTTGGTCTGCGACAGAAGATTA
>JBIIXN010000045.1:0-6755 GCA_044347325.1 Rhodoluna sp.
TCTTGAACAAGAGAACCTATGGCATAGAGAACCAAACCAAACAGGAAGTATTCAGGCTTTGGCTCAACAAAGAATGCTGAGATCATGATGGCAACAAGAACTAGTGTCAGTGTTACAACCCAGAATTTGCGTCTCCCATTGACGTCAGATCTTCTACCAAGAACCGGAGCAATTACAGCTAGAACAACACCAGCTATGGCTGTTGCCCAACCGATGGCTTGATCTGGGTTCTGAGCTGCTGTTGCAACTGCACCTGCCAAATAGACAGGGAAGATGAATGTCTGCATGATGGTCGGATAAGGCTGTTCAGCCCAGTCCCATAGCATCCAGGAGAAAGTCTTTAGTCTTGCGCTTGGTTTCTTCATAGCCACTAGTTTGGCGTGTACGAGAGTGTTTTGGGTTCGGATTCGGGCACTTTTTCACAACAATTGGACAATTGTTAGCCCAAAGCGAACTTGAGCCACTTCACATCAAGTTTTCAGGGTATTTGCTTGACATAATGCTTGGGGTTTGTGAAACTTGAGTCAACAAGGCTCAAGTTCGAGTTTTGAGACACAAAAGCTGCGGCCCAGCAATGGCGAGCACTAATAAGGAGAACAACCACATGGCACGTGCAGTAGGTATTGACCTAGGTACAACAAACAGCGCAGTAAGCGTATTGGAAGGTGGAGAACCAACCGTTATCGCTAACGCTGAAGGATTCAGAACAACCCCTTCGATCGTTGCATTCACTAAGGACGGCGAAGTGCTTGTCGGTGAAACCGCTAAGCGCCAAGCAGTCACAAACGTGGACAGAACCATCGCTTCGGTGAAGCGTCACATGGGTACCACCTGGAACTTTGATGTTGACGGTAAGAAATACACAGCCCAAGAACTATCAGCTCGTATCTTAGGAAAGCTTAAGAGAGATGCTGAGACCTATTTAGGTGAGCCAGTAACAGATGCAGTTATCACTGTCCCTGCTTACTTCAATGACGCAGAGCGTCAGGCTACTAAAGAAGCAGGTGAGATTGCTGGTCTGAACGTACTTCGTATTATCAACGAGCCAACAGCTGCAGCTCTTGCTTATGGTCTTGATAAAGGTAAAGAAGATGAACTTATCTTGGTATTCGACCTAGGCGGTGGAACATTTGACGTTTCACTTCTTGAAGTTGGTAAAGATGATGGCTTCTCAACTATCCAGGTAAAAGCAACCTCAGGTGATAACCGCCTAGGTGGAGATGACTGGGACCAGAGACTTGTTGATCACCTAATCAAGAAGTTCAAGGAAACAACTGGTGTTGATGTTTCTAAAGACAAGATTGCTCTTCAGCGTCTAAAGGAAGCAGCAGAGCAGGCTAAGAAAGAACTTTCTCAGTCGATGTCAACTAACGTTCAGCTACCTTACCTTTCTCTAACCGAGAATGGTCCAGCAAACTTGGATGAAACAATTACTCGTGCACAGTTCGAACAACTAACAAACGATTTGCTAGAGCGCACTCGCAAACCATTCAACGACGTAATCAAAGAAGCTGGTGTCAAGGTTGCTGACATTGCTCACGTAATTCTTGTTGGTGGTTCAACTCGTATGCCACAGGTAGCAGAACTAGTGAAAACTCTTTCTGGTGGTAGAGAAGCTAACAAGGGTGTGAACCCTGATGAGGTAGTTGCAGTTGGTGCATCACTTCAAGCAGGTGTTCTAAAGGGTGAGCGTAAAGACGTTCTATTGATTGATGTGACTCCACTATCTCTTGGTATTGAAACCAAGGGTGGCATCATGACTAAGTTAATTGAACGTAACACTGCGATTCCAACAAAGCGATCAGAAGTTTTCACAACAGCTGATGACAACCAACCTGCAGTTAGCATTCAGGTTTACCAAGGTGAAAGAGATTTCACTAGAGACAACAAGTCACTTGGAAACTTTGAACTAACTGGTATTGCTCCAGCACCTCGTGGTTTGCCTCAAATCGAAGTTACCTTCGACATCGATGCAAACGGTATCGTTCACGTATCTGCTAAGGACAAGGGAACTAACAAGGAGCAGTCAATGACTATTACCGGTGGTTCTTCTCTTTCTAAGGAAGATATCGAGCGCATGGTTAAAGATGCTGAAGAGCACGCAGCTGAAGATAAGAAGCGTCGCGAAGAAGCTGACACTCGCAACCAGGGTGAGCAGATGGTTTACCAGATCGAGAAGTTAATCAAGGATAACGACCAGAAGCTTTCTGAAGAAGTGAAGACAGATGTTCAGGCAGACGTTGACGCTCTAAAGACTGCTCTTGCAGGAGAAGACTTCGATGCAGTGAAGTCAGCTCTTGAGAAGCTAACTGAATCACAGACTAAGTTGGGCGAGGCTATCTACGCTGCTGCTTCACAAGAAGCAGAGCAGGAAGCACCTTCAACTGAAGACGTGGTCGACGCTGAAGTAGTCGAAGAAGAAGAGAAGAAGTAATGTCGGACAAGTTTGAGTCGGGACCGGAAGGTCCCGACTCACCCGACAACACTCCGCTTGATCCAATTGACGCTGAATTACAAGATCTAGTTGAAGAAACTGGCCCTATCAGTAAGGAAGCGGAACTTCTAGCTGATTTGCAGAGACTTCAAGCAGAGTTTGTGAACTTCAAGACTCGTGTTGAAAGAGACAGAGATGTTGCTCGCAACGCTGCTATTGCTGAGGTAATCAGAGCGTTCCTACCTGCATTCGATGATCTTTCATTAGCTGAAGCTCATGGCGATCTTGAAGGTTCACCGTTTGCCGCAGTTCTAAACAAACTGCGTAACGGTGGCGACAAGTTTGGTCTTGAAGTGTTTGGTTCAAAGGGTGAGAAATTTGATCCTGAATTACACAATGCGCTAGTTCAAACTCCATCAGCTGATGTAACAGAGAATGTTATTGCAGATGTAATCTCTCCTGGATACAAACTAGGAGATCGTCTTATTCGTCCAGCAATGGTTGCAGTTTTTATTCCTGAAGCGAAGTAGATAAGTTATGGCAAGTCAAGATTGGTTAGAGAAGGACTTCTATAAGGTTCTTGGCGTCGCTAAAGATGTGTCTGAAGCAGATCTCAAGAAGGTTTATAGAAAGCTCGCCAGAAAATATCACCCTGACTCAAACGCAGGTGATGCCAAATCAGAAGCTAAGTTCAAAGAAATCTCCGAAGCATATTCTGTTCTCTCTGACAAAGATCAGCGCAAAGAATACGATCAGTTCCGAGCTATGGGCGGTGGGGCAAGATTCACTGCCCCTGGTGGTCAAGGTCAATCAAGTGCTGGCTTCGAAGATGTCTTTGCAAATCTATTTGGTGGTGGAGGACGAGGCTTTGGTGGCTTCGGTGGACCGATGCCAGGTCAAGATCTAACTGCAACAACTGAACTGCCATTTATTGATGCAGTGAATGGAACAACAATCAAACTGAACTACACAGGATTGGATCCAATCAATGCCAAGATTCCTGCAGGTGTTTTAGATGGCCAGAAGATCAAGCTCCGTGGCAAAGGTGCAGCATCACCTAATGGTGGACCTAATGGTGATTTAGTAATCACAATCACAGTTAAACCCCACTCTGTATTTAGTCGTGATGGAAACAACCTTCGAGTTACCGTTCCAGTTACATTCGCTGAAGCAGTATTGGGAGCAACTATATCTGTGCCAACCCTTGGTGGCGATCCGGTAAAGCTAAAGGTTGCTCCAAATACCCCCAATGGCAGAGTGCTTCGCGTTAAAGGTAAAGGTGTAACAACAGCCAAAGGCGTTGGCGATCTTTTGGCCAGCGTTGAGGTTCTGGTTCCTTCGCACATCTCAGATAAGGCAGCCAAAGCTTTAGCTGAATTTGATGAGTTACTTCCTAAGGAAGATCCCCGTGCTGACCTTTTGAATAAGGCAGGGTTGCTCTAATGAATAACATTGACCCAGATGCACCGATTCTGACTATTGCAGCTGCGGCTGAACTAGCCAGAATGCACCCGCAGACCCTCAGACAGTATGACCGCATGGGTTTGGTTAGACCTTCTAGAACTATTGGGCAATCCAGGAGATATACCCTTCGCAACGTAAGCCAATTGGCTGAAGTAGCCAAGCTTTCAAGCGAAGGGGTCTCTCTAGTTGCTATCAAGAGAATCCTGGATCTCGAGAACTACGTTGTTGACATGAAACAGCGCGTAACTGAACTCGAAAAACTGGTTGAGGAACTAACTCAGAAGCAACCAGGGGTTAGAGTTTTCGCCGTTGGTGATGCTGGAACGGTTAGCATCCCATCGGGTAGAAGACCTAAGAAATCAACTTCAGTGGTCCTTTGGAGACGCTCCCAGTAGGTTCACTATCGCGAACATCTTTAGTCCTATTTAGGCACTGATTCGCTAAAATTGGGCACTATGACCAATAAAACAGAAGAACGCACCTACGGCCAAGGCTCACAGGGCGAACCGGAGAAGCCAGCCAAATCTAAGCCAGGTATTGGTGCGAAGCTCAAGTACAGCTTCGATAACTCAATCGCTAAGAGCGGCATGTTCGTAACTTGGATGCTGGTACTGATGATCATATTCAGCATCTTGCTGGTATTCATCAGAGCACTTCTGTTTGCACTTCCGTTCATCACTCGTCCAGATGCTCAGGTTGTTTTCGAATTTGAAACCTTCTGGCAGTCATTCGCCACTCTGTTTGGTAGAGGTGCAGAAGCTACTTGGGCAGAACGTATTCTTAGCTTCCTGACCTGGGTTTGTACAGTTGCTCTCGGTGGAGCTGTAACAGGTTTCATCGTTGGTGCAATTACAAGAACATTTGAAAAACTACGTAAGGGTAAGAGCCCGATCATCGTAAACAACCACACCCTTATCTTGGGTTGGTCAAACCGTATCTACCCAATCTTGAAAGAACTAGCTGTTGCTAACTCAAACGTGAGGAAAGCGAACGTCGTTATCTTCTCTTCACACACCCGTGATTACATGGAAGGTGAGATTGACGCGAGAGCAAAAGATCTAGGCAAGCTAAAGGTTGTTACCAGAACTGGTGATGTAACTAACCCAGAAGATCTAAAGAGAACAAATATTGCTAACGCCAAGTCAATCATCGTTCTTGATAGTGATGAAGCTGGAGACGCTAACGTTGTTAGCGCCGTGCTTGCAATCAAGGCAGTGAATCCAAACACCGACATTAAGATTGTGGCTGAAATAGATGATGCCAACACAGGTGAAGCCCTAACCGTTGCTACCCAAGGCCAGGTAGTCACTGTTCGATCACAAGAGATCATTGCTCGTGTTACAGCCCAGGCATCTCGTCGTCCAGGCCTAGCAGCTGTTGTTCTAGATCTTCTAGATTTCGATGGCGATGAGATTTACTTCGCTGATGTGCCAGCTCTGCACGGTAAGACATATGCAGATGCACTTCTAGCCTTCAACGATGCAGCGGTTATTGGCCTACTAGCAGTTGATGGAACAGCTCAGGTTAACCCTGCTCAGAACACCAAGATCAAGCCAGGTATGAAGGTTATTGCCATTGCTGAAGATGACGACAAGGTTATCTACACCGGTGTTCGTGAAGACATTTCAAAGAAGAAGGTAACTGCTGTTACCAAGAAAAAAGATCCTGCAGAGCACCTACTAATCATTGGTTGGTCTTCAATGGGTCGGACAGTGCTAAACGAACTAGCTGGCTTCCTACCTAAGGGTTCAACAGTTCACATTGTTGCTCAGTCAAGATACGTGGCAGAAGAAGAACTAAAGAACCTAAAGTTTGGTTCTGTGAAGGTTACCTTCGCAAGCGTTTCAGGTGATGTTGATGATCTAATTGCTCAAGCTAAGGGCAAGAAATTCAACGAAGTAATCGTTCTTGGTTACCGTAATGCAATTAGCCAGAGTGAAGCAGATGCTCAAACAATGTTGACTATGTTGCAGATGAACCAGTTGTTCGCAGCTGAGGGTAACGGTGTTGAGCCAACCCGTCTAGTTGCTGAAATTCTTGACTCAAGAAAGTCAGAGCTTGCTCGTGTAGCTGCAGTTGATGACCTAGTTGTTAGCGACTCTCTTGCTGCTCTATTGATTGCTCAGATCAGTGAGAACCCAGCACTGGCTCCAGTATTTGAAGACCTATTCGATGCTGAAGGTGCAACTCTAAATGTTAGAGACATCAGTGAATACGCAAAGCTAGGCAAGTCAGTCTCATTTGCTGAACTAGTTGCTGTTGCTCGTAACCACGGTGAATCAGCTATTGGTTATCGCTTAGGTTCTGGTCAAGGTGCTGAAGGTTCAACCGGTGTTGTTCTGAACCCGTCAAAGACCAGCGAATTTGTTCCTGTTGCTGGAGATTCACTAGTTGTTATTGGTGACCTTAGCTAATTGAGCAAGCTACAACAGCTCAAAAAAGATTTGCGAGCTGTCGCAACCAAAGAGTGGGCCATAGGTTCAGCTAAGACTAAAGTCTTTGGCGAAGACTCATATGGTGCTGGAGATATATTTCTTGGTGTAACAGTTCCTGATACCAGGGCTACTGCCAAGAAATACAAAGACTTACCTCATGAAGAGCTGGCAACACTGGCTAACTCTAAGTATCACGAGGAGCGTCTAACAGCCCTAGTGATCTTGAATCACAAGTATTCAAAAGCTAAAGATGATGCTGAACGTATTCAACTTTTCGAGTTCTGGTTAGATCTAGTCAAGACAAACAAGGTCAACAACTGGGATCTGATTGACGCTAGCGCTCCATACATGGGAGAGATACTCTCTAGGCACTTAGGTTATGGAGCGCCATTTCTAAGAGCTCTAGCCAAGTCAGATAACTT
>JBIIXN010000014.1:0-26569 GCA_044347325.1 Rhodoluna sp.
GAATCAGAGATCTGATTGTTGTTGGGTCCACAGGAGATAAAGCTAAGACAGTTCTGCGAGATTTACCACAAGACCAACTAGATCGAATGAGATTGCAGGTTGAAAGATTTGGTAAAGCAGAGCTAACCTACGCAGCTGAAGTTATTGCTGAAGGTCTCACTCGAATGAACGGAGCTACCAGCCCTAAGTTACAGCTAGAACTTATGGTTGCCAAGGTATTGGTTCCTCAACAAGACTCAAGTGAAACTGGTTCTCTTGCTCGCATTGATCGACTAGAGCGACGTATTGGTCTAGGTGGTAATGCTCCTGCTCCTGCTCCTGCTGCACCTGCTCCGGTAGCGGCTATGCCAGTCTCAACACAAACTGCAGCTGTAGCTGCTGTTCCTCCAGTTGTTATTCCTACAGTTACTCCTGTTACAAATCAAGTTCCAGTTATCAGTGATGTAGTTGCGCCTGCCGTTACCTGGGAAATGATGAAGGGTTCTTGGGATGAAATAAAGAGTGCTTTGGCTAACATTTCTAGAAATGCTTGGCAGAACGTTCATGCTCAAACCCCGGTTGCTTTTGATGGTCAGGTTCTAGATATTTTGTTTGCTAATGAACACGATAAGACTGTCTTCCGTGATGGTGGTCAGAATAGTCCTAGCGAATTACTTCGCAAAGCTATCTTTGATGTCTTAGGTGTTCGAGTTCAATATCGTGCAGCTGTTTCAACTGCTGGTGAGCCAATTGTCCAAGTATCAACACCTAAGGCTGCAGCTCCGACTGAGCCAATTGCTAAGGTAGCCGAGCCAGTTGCTGCTCCTGTTGACGACAAGAGTAAAGAAGTCAATGAAAACAGAAACAAGCTAATTGATGAAGATTCAATTGTTGGAGATTCTGTTCTTCGGAACATACTTGGTGCCGAACCTATTGAAGGAAACTAATTAGATGTATGAAGGTGTCGTTCAAGATCTAATTGATGCACTATCTCGTTTGCCTGGAGTTGGGCCTAAGTCTGCGCAGCGTATTGCTTTCTATTTGATTCAAACTGATGACGACCAGGCTCAAGAGTTAGCCAAGATTCTTCTAGAGGCTAAAGAGCGAGTTCGTTTTTGTGCTACCTGTTTCAACGTTGCAGAACATGAGTATTGCAATATTTGTAGAGACCCTCGCAGAACTAAAGAGTCGATCTGTGTCGTTGAAGAATCTAAAGACGTTCAAGCGATTGAAAGAACTAGAGAGTTTCGTGGTTTCTACCACGTGCTAGGTGGGGCAATTAGTCCTATTGAAGGTATTGGACCAGATAACCTACGTATTCGTGAACTGATGTCTAGGTTGAATGACCCTGAAATCAAAGAGGTCATTATTGCTACCGATCCAAACCTTGAAGGTGAAGCTACGGCCACCTACCTAACTAGGCTGCTAGTTCCACTAGGCATCACTGTTAGCCGCTTGGCTTCAGGTCTTCCAGTTGGTGGAGATCTTGAATATGCTGATGAAGTAACCCTTGGCAGAGCCTTTGAAGGTCGTCGAGTAGTCAGCTAGCAGTAGTTTTAGCCCCTTGGGGTGGGCTAAACTTGTTGAGTTCAGCGTTGAATTCCCCCTTTTTCCTAATCTGGAGATCTCAATTGGCGCTAATTGTGCAAAAGTACGGCGGCTCGTCTGTAGGCGATGCTGACAAGATCAAGCATGTCGCTGCCCGTATCATTGAGACCCAAAGAGCTGGCAACCAGGTTTGTGTTGTTGTTTCAGCCATGGGGGACACAACCGATGAACTTCTGGATTTAGCCAACCAAGTGTCTGCTAACCCTGAGGGTAGAGAACTAGACATGCTTTTGACCTCTGGTGAGCGTATCTCCATGGCACTGCTGTCTATGGCTATCAATGACCTTGGTGCTCCATCACTTTCTTTCACAGGTTCTCAGGCTGGAATCATCACCGATGAGGTTCACGGTAATGCTCGTATTGCTGAAGTAACACCTGACCGTGTTGCTGAAGCACTAAATGCAGGCAACATTGCGATTGTTGCAGGCTTCCAAGGTTTCAATAGAGACTCAAGAGATATCACTACTTTGGGTAGGGGTGGATCTGACACCACTGCTGTTGCATTAGCTGCTGCACTAAATGCAGATGTTTGTGAAATCTATAGCGATGTTGATGGAATCTACACAGCAGATCCTCGAGTTATTTCAACAGCCAAGAAATTAGATGTTATTGACATTGAATCAATGTTGGAACTGGCAGCAGCTGGGGCAAAGATTCTGCACATCAGAGCAGTTGAGTTTGCTCGTAGACACAAAGTAGACCTTAGGGTTCGTTCAACTTTTAGCAATGATCCTGGTACCCGAGTTATCTCTAATGAAGATGGAGTAAAGCAAATGGAAGAGTCAATCGTTTCAGGTGTGGCAGCCGATAAGTCACAGGCGAAGATTACCGTTATTGGTATTCCAGACGTACCTGGTAAGGCAGCTGCAGTTTTCACAACTGTTGCTGAAGCTGGAGCAAACATCGACATGATTGTTCAGAACACACCTACCGGTTCTGACGTTACCGACAGAGTTAGCGACATCAGCTTCACTCTTCCTAAGGGAGAACTAAAGAAGGTTCTTGATGCTCTAGCTCAGAACAAGAATGTCTTGGGATATAGAGAACTTGAAAGTGATGAAGAGATTGGCAAGCTAAGTATTGTTGGTGCTGGTATGAGAACCCACTCAGGTGTTTCAGCCATTATGTTTAGAGCTTTGGCTGAAGCTTCGATCAACGTTGAAATGATATCAACATCTGAGATTCGCATCTCAGTAATAACAAGTCTTGATCAGATCGATGATGCTGCTCGTGCTGTTCACAAGGCATTCGACCTTGATGGCGATAGCCTTGTAACTGTCTACGCTGGCACAGGAAGATAGCCATGTCTAAACCTAATCTTGCTTTAGTTGGTGCTACCGGTGCCGTTGGCACAGTGATGATTGACATCATCAATAACCGAGAGAACATCTGGGGTGAGATTCGTCTTATCGCATCTGCTCGTTCAGCAGGTAAGAAGATTACTGTTCACGGCGAAGAGCTAACTGTTGTTGCTCTAACTGAAGAAGCATTCGATGGCATAGACATTGCTATGTTCGATGTTCCTGATGAAGTATCTGAAGTTTGGGCTCCAATAGCAGCAGCTCGTGGTGCTGTTGCAGTTGATAACTCAGGTGCATTCCGTATGGACCCTGAAGTTCCTCTAGTAGTTCCTGAAGTGAACCCTGAGCAAGCAAGAAACAGACCTAAGGGAATCATCTCAAACCCTAACTGCACAACCCTTACGATGATGGCGGCTCTCGGTGCTCTGCACAGAAACTGGACTCTTACCGAACTAGTTGTTTCAAGTTACCAGGCAGTATCCGGAGCTGGAACCGCTGGCATCGAAAGACTGAGAAGTGAAATCAGTGCCGTTGCCGGTAGCGATGCAGGTTTAGCAAGTGGCGATGTTGAAGCTCTGCTAGGTTCACATGGCTTACAGGTAGCAGATTCACCATTCCCAGCCCCAGTAGTTCTAAACGTGGTTCCATTCGCAGGATCTCTCAAAGCGGGGGGATACTCAAGCGAAGAGATGAAGGTTAGAGATGAGAGCCGTAAGATTCTAGGTATTCCAACTCTGAAGGTAGCCGCTACCTGTGTTCGCGTACCCGTATTGGTTAGCCACTCTCTAACCGTGCATGCAACCTTTGCTAACCCACTGACCGTTGCTGATGTTCACAAGGCGCTAGAAGAAGAGCCAACCATCAAGTTGGTTGATGATCCTGCTAATGGTCAATGGCCAACCCCGAACATGGTTGCAGGTCAAGACCCTACCTATGTTGGTCGAGTAAGACAGTCACTAGATTTCACTAACTCCATCGAAATGTTCGTTGTTGGTGACAACCTTCGTAAGGGTGCTGCTCTCAACACATATGAAATCGCAGAGCTGGTTGCTAGCGAATTCTAATTCGCTCGGCTAACCTGAATACATGCGCAAGTTCAGGGTTTTGTTTATAGCGGCAGTCACCGCTTTGACTTTATCTGCATGTGCAACAACTCCTGAAGAGCCTGAAACCCAAGTTCCAGATAAGCCTGCGGTTGAGGCTCCTGTTGTGAATGCAGCTGATTACAGCGATGGTTACGGTGGCTTCATCTTCCGAGTTGGCGGTGGAACTGTTTGGTGCACAATCAGTGAATCACCAGGTTTTGTTCTTTGCGAACACCGAGATGTTGATGTGAACTATGAGATTCCAACAGCGCCTGCTTCTTGTGAAGGAGCATGGGGATACCAGGCAAGGCTTTGGGCATTCAATCCATCAGAAGGACTTGTGTCTGACTGGTACTGTTCCAGCGGTCTATTCTCTGATCCAGAAGGAGCATATGATCTTCCTTCCGGTAGCAAGATAGTCGTTGGCGACATTAGTTGTTTCGCAGCAGAGACTGTTGCTAGATGCGATAACACTCAAGGCCAGTATCTGGCTCTTGGTGCTGAAGTATTTGGTTTCGGAAACTAATCTTTAGCTTTTAGAGTTACAACTCTTACTTCTGGGCGACATGCAAAGCGCACCGGTGCATAAATCGAATGACCCAAACCAGCAGAAACATTTAGCCATAACTTCTTAGCCTTTAGAGGTACTTGATTCAATCCTCTTGCGTACTTAGTTGGCAAATCACAGTTAGTAACAAGTGCTCTACCGATAAATGGCCAACACACTTGTCCGCCGTGAGTGTGACCCGCGAACACAACATCCGCTGCACTTAGGTCTTCTAAGATTCTTAGGTATGGAGCATGTGTAATACCAATAAGTAAATCTGCTGCATTTAGTTTGGCAAGGGCAGATTGAGCTTGAGTCGCATCATCTCTTAGTTCATGAGGATCATCTGTTCCAAAGAAGTTTAGCTTCACACCTTTTACACTCAGTGATTGGGCTGTGTTGTTGAGGTCTTTCCAACCAATAGAAGAAAATCCTGCGTTGAGTAAATCCGTATCTAGCCTTAGATTTGCATCCTCTTCACGGTGGCGCTCAGATGGACGAAGTAAATACTGAAAAGGATTTCGTTTAGCTGGAGCATAAAGATCGTTAGAACCATTGACGAATACTCCTGGAATACCAGTCAAAGGATTGAGGGCCTCTAGTACTGGGTTGATGCCTCTGGCATGACCTAGGTTATCTCCAGTGTTGATGACTAAATCAGGGTTGACCTTAGTGTTTAGTTTTCTAATCCAACGCTGCTTGTATCTCTGCCAAGGAGCCATGTGGATGTCGCTGATGTGTAAGACAACAAGGTCAGGGCTACCAGTAGGTAAGACTTTGAGTTCACTTCTCTTGATGGCAAACCAGTAGCGCTCGATGCAGGTAGCCCAAATGATTACAGCTAGTGCGGCTAGGCCTAAATAGAGCATGAAGAAACTAAGGGCCTTCGCTAATTAGTAGCAGAATCGCACTCGATGAAGGAACTGATTTACCAGCTGCAGGCATGGTGCCAACAACCTTGCCTGCTTCAATAGCAGGGTCCTTCACAAAGAACTGAGCCTGTGATGGCTGAGGAATGCTAACTGTAGGGAAGCCAGCTGAGTTGAGAGTTGCTGTTGCTTCAGCGGTGGTCATACCTCGAACATCAGGGATCTTTGTTAGACCACCCTTAGAGATGTAAATCAAAATCATGGTTCCTCTAGGAACAGATGATCCAGCTTTAGGTTTTACATAAGCTACTGTTCCAGCTGGCTTGGTTGAACTAACTGCGTTGATCATAATCTTGGCGTTTAGATTTGCAGCAATAATGTTCTGGGCTGCAACATCAGGGACCTGTCCTGAAACAGATGGAATCTGCATAAAGGTTGCATCAATCATGTCCTGAGGTGGAGCATCAAACTTTTGACCAGGGTAGTTCTTGTTAGCTGTTTTCATGATGGTTCGCCAGATTTCGTGACGAACAAGTCCACCGGCTTTGCCGTTCAAGGTAACTTTTCTAATTGATGTGCTACCTGATACGTTTCCTACCCAAACTGCAGTTCCAACAGTTGAAGAGAAACCGGTCATCCAAGTGTGAACACCAGAGTCAGTAGTTCCTGTCTTACCAGCCAGGGGAGTTCCATCACCTGTTGAAGAGGCACCACCGGTACCACCATTCATAACTGCCTGCATGGCCTTGGTCATACCAGCAGCTACTTCAGGAGTTACTGCTTGGCTACAAATAGATTTAGGAACTTGTAGTTCAGCCTGGGTCTCACGATCTACAACACGGTCGATAGCAATAGGGGAGCAGTAGACACCTTTGTTAGCAACTGCTGCAACAGCTGCAGCCATGGACAGCGGAGAGATTTCGTTGATACCAAGAATAGACGCTGGGTATGAAACTAGTTCAGTGCCATCTGCTCTCTTGATTCCAAATCTAAGGGCAGTATCCCTAATGTCACAGAGATCTAGCTCGTGAGCCATAGAGGCATAAGCGGTGTTTACAGACTTAGCTGTTGCTTGAATAACGCTCATATCTTCTGGTGCTTCTGAGTCGTTACCAGGAGCCCAAGTTCCAACAAGAGAGCCACAGCGTGAGCTGAACTCAGCTGCATTCCATTCCTTGACGCGGCCGTCAACGTGGTCGTTGAGTTTCTTGCCCTTACTCAACCATTCAGCCAGGGTGAAGATCTTGTATGTCGAACCGCTCTGGAAACCAGAGGAACCACCATAGTTCTTGTCTGCTGAATAGTTAACTGAAGTGTGACCCTCAAGGCCTGAGTCAGTCTGGTCAAAGATTCGGTTCTGAGTTAGAGCAAGAATTCTTCCAGTTCCAGCCTGAACCGAGACGCTAGCTGCACCAACCTTGGAAGGATCTGTTGGTGGAACCCAGGTCTTAGTTGCTTTGTCTGCAACTTTCTGAAGCTTTAGATCGATGGTGGTGTAGATATCCAAGCCACCTTTACGAAGAAGAATTTCACGGTCTTCAGGTGTTGGACCAAACTCTGGGCTGTTTCTAATGTTCCAAACCACATAGTCACAGAAGAAAGCTGTTCTCTGATCGTTTTCACAACCAACAGGAATCTTCTGAATGTTTAGTTCAATAGGGGAAGCCTTGTATGCATCAGCTTCAGACTGAGTTATGTCACCCTCATTAGCCATGTTCTGGATAACCATGTTGCGTCGGGATAGAGCACGCTCTTTGTTCTCTTCAACATCTGGTCGGTATAGCTCAGCACCTTTGAGCATTGCTGTGAGCATGGCGGCCTGAGGAACATTCAGTTCCTTGGCTTTGATGCCGAAGTAATACTCCGAAGCGGCTTCAACACCGTTGATGTTGGTTCCAAAGAATGAAAGGTTTAGGTAACCAGCGAGAATGTCCTGCTTTGAGTAATTTTGTTCCAGAGCAAGAGCTAGACGAACTTCTTGGAACTTTCTCTGTAGGGCATATTGGCTACTGGTCTGCAAATCGATTGCTTCTTGATCACCACTTAGTACGGCTGCCTCAAGCAAGTTGTTCTTGACGAACTGCATCGTGATTGTGGAACCACCGGCTCTGGAAACACCAGCTACGTTATTCGCTACTGCTCTAGTGAAAGAAACCCAGTCAACACCAGCGTGGTCATAGAATCTAGGGTCTTCGGTGTCAATGGCGGCCCGAATCATGTTCGGGGAGATCTCATCAAAATCTATGGAGATTCTGTTCTCCGCAAAGAAGCGGGCAACCTGCACTGGCTTGTCATCCTGCATTGCATAGATGTTGGAGGCATCGGCGGCGTTTACCGGCTTAATGAAATCTGGCAGGCTCTGGAAAATGGATACGGTAGCGCTCGCTCCAAGCCCACCCAGCCATACCAGTGGGAGCAATAAAGCCATGCTTAGAAGACCGGCTACCGTGCTAAGACCAAAAAGCCCCAGCCAACCTGCCTTTTTCTTATTTTTTGTACCCTTGTCAGCCATAGACTCAAGGTTACCTTCTATCTTTGAGAGGAACCATAAATATGGTCATCTGGGAATACACCGTAACCCCCCTTCCACCGCACAATCCCAAGCAAATACTGGACCACTGGGGTGCGCAAGGGTGGGAGCTCGTTCAGGTAGTTACCAGCCCCGAGGGCGGATTCGTGGCATACATGAAGAAAGCTAAGGCATAGAAATGGCTGGAAAGATCGAGGCAAGACTAGTGGAACTAGGCTTCCCGCTACCTGAGGTAGTTCCCCCGGTAGCCGCATATATTCCAGCCGTTGCAACAGGCAACTTGGTTATGACCGCAGGTCAGCTACCCATGGTCAATGGCAAGTTAGTTGAAACAGGGAAAGTCCCGTCCCAGGTTTCACCTGAGCGAGCCAAAGAACTAGCTCAGATATCTGCTCTGAATTGTTTGGCTGCTGTCAAGTATGCAATCGGTGATCTTGATCGAATTACAAGAATCGTCAAAGTCAATGGCTTTATTGCCAGCGACCCTGAGTTCACAGGTCACCCTGCTGTCAACAACGGAGCTTCAGAGTTCCTAGGAGCAGTCTTTGGTGACATTGGTATTCACGCAAGATCAACTATTGGTGTTGCAGTGCTACCTCTTGATGCTCCAGTTGAAGTTGAACTTATTGTTGAGTTCAACTAGTCAGTAGCACCTTGGTACAGTTTGTCGTTGATGGCATTCATCACTGATGAATCAGCAAGTGTCGTGGTGTCACCAACTGGTCGACCTTCAGCAACATCTTTGAGAAGTCTTCGCATGATCTTGCCAGATCTAGTTTTAGGTAATTCTGAAACAACCATGATTTGGCGAGGTCTTGCGATGGCTCCAATCTTTTCAGTAACCCAGTTTCTGAGCACCTTGCCAATCTCTTCTTCGCTAGGTGCATCACCTAGTTCATCTTGACGAAGAATCACAAATGCAACTACCGCTTGTTCAGTGATTTCATCTTTCGCTCCAACAACCGCTGCTTCAGCTACCCAGTGATGTTCAACTAGAGCTGATTCAATCTCAGCGGTTGAGAGCCTGTGACCTGAAACCTTGATGACGTCGTCGATTCGACCTAGTAACCAAATGTCACCATCCTCATCGAAACGAGCACCATCTCCAGCAAAGTACTTGCCAGGGAATCTCGACCAGTATGTTTCAATGAATCTCTCTGGATCACCCCAAACTCCACGGAGCATGCTAGGCCAAGGCTCATCTATGGTCAGGTAGCCTGCTTCGCTACCATCATGAGTGCTCTTCACGGGGACACCGTTTTCATCAACAATGCCAACAGTGATGCCGGACAGTGGTCTTTGAGCAGAACCTGACTTGGTCTTGAAGGCATGGGGGATAGGGGAGATCATGATGGAACCGGTCTCGGTTTGCCACCAGGTATCGACAATCTCACACTTAGATCCACCAACAACATCGTGGTACCAGTGCCAAGCCTCAGGGTTGATGGGTTCACCAACGGAACCAAGAATACGTAGTGAAGTTAGGTCATGACCATCAACAACCGATCGGCCTATCTTCATGAAGGTCCTGATTGCAGTTGGGGCTGTGTAGAAAATGCTCACCTTGTACTTGGCAATGATTTCCCACCAGCGTTCAAAGTTTGGTGAGTCAGGAGTTCCTTCATAGATAACCTGCGTTGCACCATTAGCCAAAGGACCATAGACCACATAACTGTGTCCAGTGATCCAACCAACGTCAGCAGTGCACCAGTACACATCTTTTTCACTATCAAGTTCAAAGACAACTTGGTGTGAATATGAAGCACCGGTTAGATAACCACCGGTTGTGTGGAGGATACCTTTTGGCTTTCCGGTGGTTCCTGAAGTGTAAAGAATGAAAAGAGGATGCTCTGCATCGAAGCCAATAGCAACATGTTCGGAAGATGCTTTGCCTAGGGCATCGTGCCACCAGATGTCTTTATCAGACATTGTTACCTCTGATTTAGTTCTTTCAACAACTAGAACATGTTCAATAGAAGGACAGCTGTTGTTCTCTAGTGCTTGATCAACGGCTTCCTTGAGAAGGTGTGCTTTGCCTTTGCGGAATCCTCCGTCGGCTGTGATAACCAGCTTCGCTTGAGCATCATTGATTCTGCTTCGCAGCGCTTCAGCGCTGAAGCCACCGAACACAACGCTATGCACCGCCCCAATACGAGCTATTGCCAACATAGAGATCACTGCCTCTGGGATCATCGGCATGTAAAGGGCTACTCGATCACCTTCGGATACACCTAAATCCAGCAGAGCATTAGCTGCTTTCTTAGTTTCTTCTAGTAGCTGGCTGTATGTGTAGGTCTTTGTATCACCTGGTTCGCCTTCAAACAAGACAGCAATCTTGTCGCCTCTGCCTTCGAGGACATGCCTATCTAGGCAGTTATAGCTGGCATTGATTTGACCATCCTCGAACCACTTGGCGAAAGGGGGATTGGTCCAGTCAAGGGTTTTGGTGAAGGGCTTGTGCCAGTGCAGGTGTCGGGCTTGCTCAGCCCAGAAGGCTAATCTGTCTTCGCTCTGAACCCTAAAACTGGCCTTGAAGTCATCACCCATAGGGCGATTGTATAACCATGTCTGGCGCTGGGGCAGGCCCGACTGAAAAACGTTACCTGCCCTGATAAGTCCCTGACCGAAAGCAGGATTTGTATTGCAATGCAAGAAAACTTCTTGTTATGCTATTTCAGTCAGCTTCGGCTGACCTGCGATACATCGATTCCCCCAATCATGTATCGCCGGCCCCGGTCACTCCCCCCAGAGACCGGGGCCCCTTAATTTAACTGAGCACTTATTCACACTCCCTCCCCATCGTTTTTATCCCCAAAACAACAGAAGGGGAGCCAGGAAGATGCTGTCTAGTTTCATGATTAGGCAATGTCCGAAATCAATCTCTTGCATAGCTTCCTAGGCGATCATCGTGTGACTGATGTTCTGCTTGATGGAAGCGTTTCCGCATTCACTGAAAGAGAAGGAACATTAGAGAAAGTCGCCAATCCTTTTTCAAACGAAGAAGAAGTCACATCATGGACTAAGCAATTACTCAGGGCAAATGGTTCAAGGCTAGACATTGCGAAACCGATTTCAGAAATAACCCTTGGTTCGGAATTCGGATTACTTCGCATTCACGTTGTTCTGCAGGGCGAGTGTTCAAAGAGAACTCAGGTTTCGATTAGAAGACACCAAGCCGCGTCACTAACACTTCAAGATCTAGTGCAATCCTCTTCAATAACTAAAGAGCAGCTAGATCTACTTATTGAAATCATCAAAGGAAAAGAGAACTTTGTAATTATCGGCGGCACAGGTTCGGGAAAAACAACATTACTCAAAGCCATGCTCAATGAAGCTATTCAAGAGCGCGTGATAACCATCGAAGATGCCCCAGAACTCAACCTTCTAGGTAACGCTGTTTCGCTCACAACCAGGTTGGCTAATCACGAGGGCGTTGGCGAGATATCTATAGCGGAGTTACTGCGAGAAGCGTTACGCATGAGACCAGATCGACTGGTGATTGGAGAAGCCAGAGGGGAAGAACTGCTAGTTCTTCTTCAGGCTATGAACACAGGTCACAGTGGAGCGGGCTTTACTCTGCACGCTAACTCGGTTACCGACGCAGTTCCTAGAATGCTAGCCATTCTGGCCGGAGTTGGGGTCAATCCTGAGCTAGGCAGGCTGCTAGTTTCAAGCTCTGTCACTTGGGTTATCGAAGTAAAGCGAGTGGGCTCTAAACGTGCCGTTACTGCAATTCAGAGATTGGCGGTTGGCTATGTCTGAAGTTATTACCCTCACTAAATTTGCAGGTCTACTCAGATCTGGTGTGAGTTTGGAGCAGTCTCTCGAACAAGTAGGCACAGGTAAAGACCATTCAAAGGGCATGCAATATTTGCTTTCTGTCGCTCAGGATTCGGGTTCCTCTATGGCTTCTGAGATTGAGTTTTTTGCTGATGTTCTAGCTTCCAGGGACCGATCTCTACAAAAGATTGAAATTGCGCATGCTAGTCCCAAGTCAACAGCTCGGTTGATGTTGTGGCTGCCGATTATCACTTTGGCCATGGCCCAACTATTGGGCTGGGGAGTGCTCGACACCTTGCTTGAGAAACCAATTGTTCTCGTGAGCCTAGGTCTCGGCATTGCGCTCTTGCTTGTAGCCAAACTAGTAACTTCTCGATTACTAAAGAAAGCAAAACCAGAACAGAGCTACGAAGGCTTTTATCTTTTGGGTGTGGCGATGGCGTTCTCTGCAGGTGCCAATTTGGTGAGAGCACAGGATCGAGCGCTTACAAGCTATCGACAAGTTTTTACTATCGAACCTCCGGCCAGTGAGCTCTCTGCGATGGCTGAGATAACTGAACTCGTTGAACACTCTGGAGCAAGGGCTGTTGAGCTGCTTCGCAAGCAAGCTCAGAAAATGCAAGAGGAAGTTTTGTTTGCGGCTGAAGTCAAGATTGAAAAACTTGGCATCAAACTTATGCTTCCCTTGGGGCTCGGGGTATTACCCGCCTTTGTCTTTTTAGCGATTGTTCCGCTAATGGTTACCACGCTGGGAGCACAATGAAGGAGAAAGTAAATGATGAAACAAATCTGGTTAGACGAGCGAGGTGCCAGCACAGCAGAGTACGCGATTATCACTTTGGCAGCTGTTGGCTTTGCAGGCCTGTTGCTGACAATTCTGCGAAGTCCAGAGGTAAGACAAATGCTCATGGATCTAATCAAGTCAGCTCTCACCGTCAACGGCACTGGCTAGATCAACGAGGGTCGGTTACCGCAGAGTTCGCCATCATCCTGCCAGGAGTGGTACTAATTCTGTTTCTTGCACTCTCAGTTCAAAGCCTGCAAACAAGTCGACTAGCTCTAGTTGAACTTGCCGCCGAAGGTTCAAGAGCTCTGGCTCGAGGAGAGTCAAAAGCTCTTGTGACAGAGCTCATCCGGCAGTCTGGTTTGGGGTCGGCTGCTTCTTTTGAGGTTCTTTATCAAGACCTGTCGGTATGCGTTGAGGTGCTCCAAACTCATCAAATTAGGGCTTTGGGAGGGCTATTCCCCATTGAGTTGAAGGAAGTTCAGTGCTCTAGAAAGGGTGGCCTATGAGGGTTTCAGGCGATTCTGGTTCAGGATCAATTCTGGGTTTAGGGATCATCTTGATGGTTTTGGGAATAATGACCCTGTCTCTAGGATTTACATCTCAGAGCCTTGTGATTGCTAGGCTCCAGGCCCAAACTGACAATGCAGCGATAGCCGCTTTGGACGTTTTAAGGGGAATATCGGTAGGTTATCCCTGTGAAACGGCTGAGCAGATTGTGCAAGGATTTGGGGCGAGTCTCGAACAATGCCATAAAGTCAATTTAGACCTCTATATAAGTGTGCGTTCGGAAGTTTTAGGTATAGTTCATAGAGTTCATGCTCGGGCCACCCCGAGCTAGGCAGTAACAGGTAGGAGAATCGTGGGTTCAGGCTCAAAGTTAGTCATCGTAGAGTCACCGGCAAAGGCTAAGACCATTGCCAAGTACCTAGGTGATGAGTTTCGCGTACTGGCATCAGTTGGGCACATTCGCGACCTGATCGACCTCAAGGACCTGCCACCTGAACTCAAGAAGAAGAGCACAATCGGTAAGTTCTCAATCGACGTCGAAGATGACTTCAAGCCTTATTACGCGATTTCACCTGGTAAGAACAAGACCGTCACTGAACTCAAAGCAGCCCTCAAAGATGCTGATGAACTATACCTCGCAACGGATGAGGACCGCGAGGGTGAGGCTATTGCTTGGCACTTGCTAGATGTCCTAAAGCCAAAGGTTCCTGTTCACCGCATGGTTTTCCACGAAATCACCAAAGAGGCGATTCAAGCAGCTGTTAAAAACACCAGAGCAATTGACGATGATCTAGTCGAGGCTCAGGAAACCCGTCGTGTAGTAGACCGTCTTTACGGATATGAAATCTCGCCAGTGCTATGGCGCAAGGTTATGCGAGGCCTAAGTGCTGGTCGTGTTCAGTCACCTGCTGTTCGTCTAGTTGTTGAGCGTGAGCGTGAGCGAATGGCTTTCGTATCTGGTGCCTACTTCGACATCAAGGCTTTGTTCGATACTGAGAAATCAGGAGAACCAACGTTTGAATCAAAGCTTCACACATACAACGGGCAGAGAATTGCTACCGGGGATTCTTTCAACGACAAGGGTGAGCTAGTTGCAAAGGTTTTACTTCTTGATGAAGAAAAAGCAACAGCTCTTGCTGAAGCGATCAAAGCTCCAAATGTTCCAGTGGAAGTTATCTCAGTAGAAGCAAAGCCTTCAACAAGAAGACCTGCTGCACCTTTCACAACTTCAACTCTTCAGCAGGAAGCTTCAAGAAAGCTAAGACTTTCAGCAAAGCAAACTATGGATGTTGCTCAGTCTCTTTACCAAGAGGGTTACATCACATACATGAGAACTGACTCACCAACACTTTCTTCTCAGGCAATCACAGCAGCTAGATCACAGGCCAAGGAAATGTTTGGCGAAGACTTTGTTGCAAGTGCTCCTCGTGTTTATCAGGGCAAGAACAAGAATGCTCAGGAAGCTCACGAAGCTATTCGTCCAGCTGGTGAAGTATTCAAGAAGCCAAGCGAAGTTGCTGGCGAACTCTCCGGTAGAGCATTTGATCTTTATGACTTGATTTGGAAGAGAACCATTGCAAGCCAAATGCAGGATGCCAAGGTTTCAACCACCACAGCAAAGATCGCAATCTTCCCATTGGCTAATGGTGACCGTGCAGAATTTACTGCCAGCGGAACTGTTGTTACATTTAGAGGCTTCATGGCAGCTTATGAAGAAAGCCAAGATGAAAGCCGTAACGAAGACGAAGCAACTGAGAAGGAAAGCAAGCTTCCGAATCTAGAGGTAGGGCAGAAACTCAAGGTTCTAGAGGTAAATGCCAAGAACCACCAGACGTCACCACCACCTAGGTACACCGAAGCAAGCCTTGTGAAGGCCTTGGAAGAAGAGGGCATCGGCCGACCTTCAACCTATGCAGCCATCATCAGCAACATCCTGAACAAGGGATATGTTGTCAAGCGTGGCCAAGCTCTGGTTCCTGAGTGGATTGCCTTTACTGTTATTCGCTTCCTTGAGCAGAATGTTTCACGTCTAGTTGACTACGCATTCACCGCTCGCATGGAAGAAGACTTAGATGAGATTGCTAACGGCACTATCGATAGAAGTGTCTGGCTAAAGCAGTTCTACTTCGGAGCGGGAGATAACCCAGGCCTTCACAGCGTTGTTGAAAACATCGGGGACATCGATCCAAAGGCGCTGAACTCGCTTGACCTAGGCGATGGCATCACTCTTCGTACAGGTAAGTTCGGTCCTTACATGGAAATCTATATCGAACCTAATGCTGAAGGTGCTGATGAGAATGGTCGCCGCATCATCAACATTCCTGAAGGGCTAGCTCCAGATGAGCTAACTCTTGCTAAAGCACATGAACTTATTGAAGCTCCTATCCTGGAGGACAGAATTCTTGGAGTCGACCCAGAATCAGGTCACAACATTCTGTTCAAGGATGGCCGCTACGGACCATACGTTTTGATTGATGACCCAGATGCTGACAAGCCAAGGACCGCATCACTGTTCAAAACAATGTCTGCTGACTCAATGGACCTCGAAACCGCACTGAGGCTATTGTCTATGCCTCGAGTCATTGGGCAAGATCCTGAAACAGGAATCGACATTACTGCTCAAAATGGTAAGTTCGGCCCTTACATGCTTAAAGGTAAAGAATCTAGAAGTCTGCAAGCTGAAGATCAGATCTTCGATCTTGATTTAGCAGGAGCGCTAGAAATATTTGCTCAGCCTAAATACGGTGGCCGCAGAACTGCAGCAACTCCACTGAAGGAATTTGGCGAAGACCCAGCAGCAAAGACCAACGTTGTTGCCAAGTCAGGTCAGTTTGGCCTGTATGTTACTGATGGAGTGTTGAACGCAACAGTTCCAAAGGATGAGCCTCTTGATGAACTAACACCGGAGCGTGCATTTGAACTTCTTGCCATCAGGAGAGAGAAACTAGGTCTAGAGCCTGGTGTTGCTGCCCCAAAGATTTCTAAGTCAGGACGTAAGAGCGTAGCTCCAGCCAGAACGGTCAAAAAGGGTGCTACCCGAAAGAAAGCTGGCTAATGTCAGGTCTCTTTATTTCCTTTGAAGGTATTGATGGTGTTGGTAAGTCAACCCAGGCAGACCTTCTTGAGCTTTGGCTAACGCAGCAGAACAAAGATGTCGTTAGAACCCTAGAACCAGGTGGAACCGATGTCGGTGTTGAGATTAGAAAGATCCTTCTTCACCACAAGGGTGATCTAGCTCCTCGAGCAGAAGCAGCATTGTTCGCAGCCGATAGAGCTCACCACGTTGCTAGCAAGATTCGTCCAGCACTTAATGAAGGCAAGATTGTGATCACTGATAGATACTTTGATTCTTCTGTTGCTTACCAAGGTGCCGGTAGAGATCTCTCCCGAACCGAGGTTAGAGATTTGTCTTTGTGGGCAGTTGGCGGCTTGCTTCCAGATCTAACAGTTTTACTTGACCTTCCAGCTGATCAGGCAAGAGCAAGAAGAAACACTTCAGGGACAGAACCAGATCGACTTGAAAAGGAAAAGACTGAATTCTTTGAAACAGTTAGATCTGCATATCTTGATTTAGCGAAAGCAGAACCAGAGCGTTTTCTGGTTGTCGATGCATCGGTAACAGTTGAAGAGATGCAAGAGCTTATTCGCAAACGAGTCGCTGGACTTATCGAATAGATGCTTACCCCACCAAAAGTTTTTAGAGACGTAGTCTCTCAACCTGAAGCGGTTGGTCAACTTTTGAGTGCCGTTAGGCAGGGTAAAGATGTTCACCACGCATGGTTATTCACTGGACCACCAGGATCTGGAAGATCGCAACTAGCTTTGGCCTTTGCTGCCGCATTACTGTGTCCTGAGGGTGGTTGTGGAAGTTGTAATTCATGTCAGATGATTCAGTCCAAGAATCATCCCGATGTTCAAGTGCTCAACACCCAACGAGTGCTTATAAGCATCGATGAAGTAACTGCTTTCATTGAGAAATCAATACAGATGCCTGCTATTGGCAAGTACCGCGTGATGGTCATTGAAGATGCAGATCGCATGTCAGAGCGAACCAGCAACCTATTGCTCAAATCCTTAGAAGAGCCACCAAAGGGAACTATCTGGATGATTTGTGCCCCAAGTGAGGCTGACCTTCTGCCAACTATTAGATCTCGAGTTCGTCGCGTTCAGCTCAAGGTTCCGACTGTTGAAGCAGTGGCTCAACTACTGGTTGAGAAGTATGGAATTGGGTTTGACCTAGCCCAGCAGAGTGCCGCCCAGGCGCAATCTCATGTTGGCATGGCAAGAAGATTAGCTAGTAACGCAGGAGCTAGAGATAGAAGATCCCAGGCTCTAAGAGCTGTTCTTTCAATCACCGACATTCCTTCTGCTTTGTATGTGTCAGACGATTTGATAAAGCTGGCCGCAAGTGATGGTGCTCAACTAACTGCAGAGATAGATGAAGCTGAGAGAAAAGAACTGTTTCTTGCAATGGGGGTATCTGAGGAAAGTAAACTGAACCCAAGTTCACGGGCCCAACTTAGAAGACTTGAAGAAGCTCAGAAGAGAAGAGCAACTAGATCAAAGCGGGATGGTCTAGACAGAATCTTGATTGACCTGATGGGACTATATAGAGATGTTCTAAGTATTCAGTTAGGAACAGGCGAGCCATTGATCAACGTTGATCTTGTTCAGGAAATTACAAAGCTAGCCAACGAGAGCAGCCAGTCTCAGTCAATTCATAACATTGAAGAAATTGAAAAAGTTCGTAAGAGGTTAGAGCGCAACGTCAACGACTCTTACCTGTTTGATTCCCTGGCAGTCTCCTTTAGAAGAAAGGCTTCAAAATGAGCCGTTTGAACACCACCGTATTGACTCTAAGCATTGTTGCCGGCGTTGTGGCAGCAACAGCCATGGTCTTACCATCAATTTTCGAGCAAGGCGATTCAGGTCCAACGAAACCAGATGCGAGTTCAACGCCAGCAAATCTAGATGAGTTCTATGCGCAGAAACCAGTGTGGAGTGACTGTGATGGCGGCAACGCAGATGCCAGATGTGGCTATATTCAAGTTCCTTTGAATTGGAGTAAGCCTGAGCAGGGAAGTATCGACATTGCTGTTGCAGTAAACCCAGCAGCTGATCCAGAAAACTCTCCTTATCTTCTAATGAATCCTGGTGGACCGGGTTCAAGCGGGAGAAAGTGGGTCACAGATTATCTAGAGTCACTCGGTACGGATTTACTTAGATCTGAATACAACATAGTTGGCTTTGATCCAAGAGGTGTTGGTGAGAGCACGGCTATCAAATGTTTTGATGATGAGGGTCTATACAAGTTCTACTACGAGCAGTCTCCTTATGTGTACGGCAGTGCTGAAGATCTTGAATACTCAAAAGAATCAATTGCCGATTTTGGTGCAGCGTGTTTAGAGAACACAGGAGATCTACTAGGACATGTAGACACATCTTCTGCAGCTAAAGACATGGACATTATTAGGGCAGTGCTAGGCAGTGACAAGCTCAACTACTTAGGTTTCTCTTACGGAACCCTACTTGGAACTACCTACGCAACTTACTTCCCTGAAAACGTCGGCAGATTTGTATTGGATGGAGTAGTCGATCCAACTTCAAGCACTTCTGAGGATTCTTTGAATCAGCTAATTGGCTTTGAATCAGCTATGCGCTCATACCTCAAAGACTGTATCGAAACTGACAGTGACTGCCCATTTGCTGGTTTATCAGTGGATAAGGCGATGGATAAAGTAGGAAAAGATTTCTTAGCAGTCCTAGAAAAGAAGCCTGCCTATACCTCTGAGGACGACAGAGAACTAACTTTGAACTCTGGCTTTACCGGAATGATTGCCGCTCTGTATTCAGAGAATTCATGGGGTTATCTAACCCAAGCTTTCAATGAGTTCTTTGACACTAGTAATAGGGATGGAAGAGTGTTTCTGATCTTGGCCGATCAATATCTAAACTACGACGCTGGCTCTAAGACTTTCAGCGCTAATTCGAATGAGGCATTCAAAGCAATCTCCTGCATCGATGGGCGTGAATCTGATGATCAAGCGGCTATGGAAGCACAAAACGAATTAGTTCAGAAAACTAGCAAGGTGTTTGGGAAGTATTGGCAGTACGGCGGTCTTGCCTGCAACGAATGGCCATTCGATGTGAAGAAGGGCCCAAGCGACTATTCAGCTAAGGGTGCTCCAACCATGCTTGTCATTGGAACAACCAATGATCCTGCTACTCCTTACTCACAGGCAAAGAAGCTAGCCAATGAGGTTTTGGAGAAGGGCTACCTTCTGACTTACGATGGAGAAGGACATACGGCTTATGGTTCAACCAATAGCTGTATTGCTGACACAGTCGATGATTTCCTACTCAATGGCAAACTCCCTACAAAAGAAAAGACCTGCTAGGCCGAATGCCAAACAATAGATTTCAAGAAGCGTACTCCAAGAAATTCCGAGCTTTACTTTCTAACGAACCAAGCGGAACCCCACCTTGGCTTGATGTGATTGCCAAAGGTGAAACCGGCGGATTGTTTGTACCTACTGACGGACCTTGGATTGTCCATAGAGATTTTGGAACTCTAGTTGGTGGAATCAGGGCATTACTAATGCAAGCCCTTCACCCTGGCACTTTAGCTGGAGTTGCTCAGCACTCCAGATATGAACAAGATGCTCTAGGTCGACTTGCTGGAACCATTCGCTGGCTAACAGTTACAACGTTTGGTTCTCACGAGGCTGTTGCAGGTGAGGCAAGCAGAGTAAATCGTCTGCACGATCGAGTCAAAGGTGAATACACAAAAACTTCAGGTGAAACACTTTCCTATAGAGCCAAAGACCAAGACCTTCTGCTCTGGGTCCACATCGCTTTCACGGATTCATTTCTAACCTGCCACCTTGATTACGCCTGGCGGCCAATCCCTGGTGGAGCTGACGGTTATGTTGATCAGTGGTCAAAGTCCGTTGAGCCTCTAGGGCTGTCAAGGGTTCCTCACACTAGAGCTGAACTTGATTCAGAAATCAGAGGGTTCTATGACCGTAACGAACTTCGTGTAGATGAGACTACTCAAAAGGTAATCAAGTTTATTAGAAACCCAGGGCTACCTGTTCTAGTCAGACCAATCTATAAACTCTTGTTTGCAGCTGCCGTTGTTTCTCTAAAGCCCGAGCACAGAGTAATGCTGGGTCTTAGAACCTTACCTAAGTGGCTAGTTGTGCCAGTGACCAGATTTAGCTTGAGAGCTCTGCAAACCCTGATTGGCCCAGATTCACCAATTGAAGACGGTGCTCTTGCGAGATTGCGTCGACTAAAGATCATCGAATAACCTTCCCAATTGAGGCACCACGTCAGGTAGTCCCCCAAAGTGGGGACCATTTGGCTATTGGGTGGAAGTCAAATTGTTGGCAGAATCGAACTAATCGAGGGGTTAGGACAAAGAATGAATTCAGATATTCAGAACCAACCAGCAAGCGACAAGCCAGCGCCAGTCAAGCCGCGAGCCAGTACAGGTGTAATCATTGCCCGAGTAATTGGCTTCTCTTGCTTGAGCACACTCTTGATTCCCATCTGGATTGTTATCCAGATTATTAGCTACACCAACAGCCTGAATAGCCAGGTAAATCCTGAGCCTATTCCGTCTGTACTTGAACTGACACCTTTAGCAGACGAATACAAAGCTCAGGTGACAGAAAATGTTGCGCTTATTCCAAGCTTCAATGAGCCAATAGCAGCCATCTTTAATCGAGGCCTACCTTGTCCAGGGGAGGATGAGTCTCCGGACACTTGCCTGATGTTCACTACCGACAAAATTCAAGAGAGACAAGATGCGAAGATTTGTAGCGAGGCTTTGGCTTTTGCTAAAAAGCTTGGATTTACTCACGACATAATTCCTGACGATCCAGAATTATCGCGGGAGATTTCTAGCAAATCACAAGCTCGATGTGAAAGTGTCTTGAGTGGTTACCCTAGAAGTGTTGGTTGGGGATGGATCTCGCCCGACTATTTCTTGAGGGGACTAACGTCAAATGGCTCGCCTATCGCTATGCAGCTTTATGGCACTCAATTGTCTCCAATTGACTATTCTCAAGCGCTGCCAAAGCTAAACACGGACGTAAAGAAATTGGCTCAAGAGAAGTTTGAGTACAATCTGATCACTGCTACAAGCTTCGACTTCAAATTTGAAGGTCAGCCGTACCAGTTACCTGACTATTCAGATAGCAAGATTCAATTAGCTGCGATGTTAGATACCTTCGCTTACTACAGAAGATCGAATCCGGAGTTACCAGTCTTCAATGCTGACTTTGCCAGGAACATGATTACTGACTACAAGACGAAGTTCAGATTTGATGGAGATGTTGAAGTATTTTTGGATTCCAAGGGTGAAGTGCACATGGTTCACTTTGTTGATCCGGGTAAGTTAGACATTTGTGTTTCAGTGGGTGCAACTGAGGATGAGTTTACGCAGGAGTTCCCAGAGGAAGTAGAACTGGGAATGGCTGAATCAGGGTTACCAGGTGGTGCTGTTGAACTTGGTGGTGTGCGCAGAGAAGTCACATCACTAAAGGCACAGCCTACTTTCGGAAACTACATGCAGGGAGCCTGTAAGTAGTCATAGCGGCACATTTGCTAATGGAAGTAGGCTGTTACTAAGAGTTCAATTTGGGATTCGCGAACAAGGTGGTTTGCATGGTTTCAACTAATGAAAAACTTAGTGCTCAGAAGATAGTCGAATCTGGAGAATGGGAGATTATTAAGTCCGCTTGCTTGACCCTAAGAGGTCACCAGGTTCAAGACGGAAGCATTCCAGAGAAATCAGTCCATAAGATTTGCTCCATAGCCGTTGCTGGAATAGCTGGATCTCTTCGAGAGCTAGCAGGTCATATTCCTCACGACAAAGATTATCTGATGGCTTGCGCTACCGACTTCGAGGCTTGGTCTGATGGCGGTTTCCGAATTCCAGATTTCTATGATTCTCTTTCTGTGTTTCATCCAGAACAAAGCAGAATAAATGCAACCCCTCATTTGGTTATCTTTCCTATGTATACCCAGAACGGTTCAACAGACCGCTTCGTAGAGGCAGTAGTACTTGAAACTATCTGGCCAGACTTTGTTGCTGAGCTGGAAGCCGGAGAGTATTCAAACGCTGCTTTCGTGCCAATTCGTTTTCTAGATTTCACACCCGGTTATGTGACAAACTCAGCCGTGCTCTTTCCTGAATCAGTAGCGGTGACACCTCGAGTTCCATTGGGTTCAGACCCTGGTACCAAAGCAAGCTTGCCGGTATTTAGCTGGGGAGGAATCTTTGCTGACCGTGAAGCAGCTAGGTATAGAAAAGTAGTTGCAGCGGCAGCTGAAATCACAAGAATGGATCTTCCTCAAGGAGTTGTTGATCTTTTAGCTAATCAAGATTTAGCGGAACAAACCTATGTGATGTGGGATTTGATTCATGACAGAACTCATATGCGAGGGGATTTGCCTTTTGATCCATTCATGATTAAACAGCGCATGCCATTCTTCCTATACGGCTTAGAGGAACTTCGTTGTGACCTGACAGCGTTTAGGGAATCAGTAAAACTCTTTAGGGCCAAAGATACCGAGGCAAAGCTCCGGCAGCATGCTCAACTAGTTCAATATGCTGTTCTATTTGATCGCATCTTTAGATTCCCACTCAGTGGCAATCGAATCAGAAATTACGATTCAGTTGCAGGCCAGATGCTTTTTGCATACTTGCATCAGAACAAGGTGCTGCACTGGACTGATACTTCACTCTCAATTGATTGGGAAAACCTACCCGATGTTGTAGTGACACTCTCAGATGAGATCAATGAGCTTTACTGGAGATCAATTGATAGGCCTAAGGTTGTGCACTGGCTTGCCGCCTATGATCTGGTTTCTAGTGTCCTAGCTCCACATCCAGCATCTAAGTGGGCTAAGCGAGATATTCCGTTATCTGGCACTACTAGTGAACTAACTGACCAGGTAATGGATGATGAGTTCCCACTATCGATGTTCTACGAGGCACTTCAAAAGAAGATGGCCCCAGTCATTCAAGGCACGATAGGCATAACTGGTAAAAGCTAGAGGGCTGCGGTAACTTGTTTTGCTTTATGAAGCCTGGTTACCAACTCTGCTTGTCTAATTCCTAAATCTTGTGAGATGTCACTAATGGTGCGCTTTTCTATCAGAACACCCTTTGCCACAGCTCTAAGAGCTAGTGGCAGCGCCTCAACTGCAGCCTTAAGTTGCTCAGGAGTTAGGTGAGATAAATCTGGTTCACCATTTTCAAAGGTGACATCAAAAAAACCGAGCAGCCATGGGGCATCAGTTCAAATGCAGCTTTATGACTCGAATTCGGAGCGCTGGTAGTTGTGCCGTGGTTGGAGTACCTCAGGGTGCGTTCCCATGTGGATGTTATAATTGTGTTATCAAATAGTTATAATTGAAGGATTGGTACTTGAATGGGCTCAGGCACTGGGGGAGGTTTCTCAGGCGGAGCAAGTTTGGCGGCAAACGTTGCAAGGCTTGCAGGTAAGTATGAGTTTAACAAGCTGTCTGGCAAGTTCGGTGTGAGTGGCGAAGGGAAGTCAAGGGTTATAGTCTCAGATAATCCAACGGCGACGGCTCAATCGTTTTTCAAAGATCTGAGTGCAGGCGGAAAAGTGTCAGAGGTAAGTAAAGGGAAGATTGCTATTTTTAGCGACAAGTCCACGGTGTTTTTTAGAGAGACTTCATCCAGTGGTGGCCCTGCAGTCAACATTAAGTTAACAGGCATTCAAGGTCAAAGGTACAAAATTCATTTTGAACCAACCGGTTGGACAAAAGGTAAGGATAAATAGATTGAAAAATCTACTCACAACAAGAGAAATCAAATTACTCAGCAAGCAAGTTGGGTCGAGGTTCAGCCACTTGGCTGGACCAACACTGTGGCACCACTTGACAGCACCAAAGGTTTACATCACTACCGAGAAAGCAGTCATTGAGCTAGAAGCAAATTGCGAAGAGTTGAAGTTTGGCGAGGAGTGGCTAGACATCAGCAAGATCAATGTAGATGAAGTGGATGTCTCTGTCTTAGAAGATTGTTTTGAAAACGGAAATGTTTATAAGAAATTCTCGGGTCAAGAAATTATTTCCATGAGTTTAGTTAGGGACAATATAACAGGCTCATTAGACGGGGTTCCCAATTTTGACTATGCCTGTCACTCAGCTGTTGCTATTGAATTTGCTGAAGGATTTTTACTAATTTCACTGGAGGACCACAATCTGCCCATGCTTTCCATCACTTATCAGGAAAATTTAAATCTAGAAACGTTACCCCAGGCGTCGAACGAGTTCGAAGAAGATCTAAATCAGCACTTCAATTTTCATCGAGAGATTGAAGCCCTAAAGCGTTAGTGGTGTATTTTTAAAACCAATTTTGAATCTGAATTTGACCGGTTGATTTACGGGGGTATGCCGAACTGGTATCCCGTGGGGCAGCCACTAGCTGGTGAACACCAGATTGCACAACTTGCTCGCGTGACGGTCGATGATGTTCCAAAGTATTTGTGTGCGTTCGATCAGCTAAGTAGAACTGTGAAGCCTGAAGAAACAGGATTACATTTCTATGTGCAGGACAAGAAGTTCAGATCAGTGCTAACCAAACCTGAAAGACACCTGGAGCAATTCCTTCCATTTTCATCCTTGCTAACGCCTGATTTGTCAATAATGAGTGGAATGCCTCGATGGATGCGCATCCAGAGAACCCACTTATCAAGAGCTATAGGAGCTTTCTACCAGTCCAGACAATTCAAGGTAATACCTTCTATCAGATGGATTGACTTATCTGACCTTGACTTTGTTTGCGATGGCATCTCCAGTAACAGCGTCTTTGCTGTTGGAGCTCTCGGGAACTTTCAGGATTTGGCTTTGCGCGCCACTTTCGAAGATGGATTATTTGAAATTCTCGACATTCTGCAACCCGCAGGAATAATGATTTATGGAGCCATCCGGGCCGAAGTTCGTGACAAATTGTCCTTGAAGACTAATGTTTTTCAATTCGAAACCGCTATGAGAGCGAGAGCTAGGGAAATCAAAGAGACTTATCCTGCGGAATTTGAGCTTTTTTCTTAAGACCGCACTTAATAATCAAGCAGTTATGCTTGCGCTAGGAAAATCCCATTCAGATATGAGCGGCAATGAGCTTTTTTGCCCTGTACAACCTCATGACTAATTCCGCTTGTCTGATTCCCAGATCTTGGGACACATCGCTCATAGACCTTTTCTCAACCAGTAATCCCTGAGCCACTAAGAGAAGCGATTCGGGAAGAGTGCTCACCGCAGCTTGAAGTTGCTGGTCAGTCAGATGCGATAGATCAGGCTCGTTCTCTTCGAAGGTGACATCTAGATCGAATTCGTTTGACATGCTTTTCTCCTATGCGAACTTGGCTCGGTAACTTTGGACAACAGATCTCATACCAATACCGCAGACTCCAACCAGCTGGTCGGCTCTGTGATATTCAAAAACACATTCGTCTGCTACATCTCCTGCAACTAATGTCACTTTATCCGCTATTCCCAAAGATCCAAAAGCTAGTAAGTGAACATCGTATTGATCGCTCCAGAATGATGGAACTGGTTTGAACTGTTCATTGATTAGGTTTTCAAACTTTTCTTTATCATTTAGCGCTGCTGTTATAACTGCTCCCACACGCTTTGCAGTTTCGGTGGGGATATTCCAGTGCTCTACTCTTCTAGGGATTTCATCAAAGATAGGGTTTGCAAACCTAGCCACATCGCCGATGGCATAAACATTTGGGATTACCTGCCCCGAGGAACTAACAGCTCGCATAGCGCTATCAACTAGCACACCGTCGCTTAGGTCGATGTTGGTGCTTTCCAGCCACTCAGTATTTGAATGAGAACCAACTGCCTCTATCAAGACATCGCACTTGATGCTGCTACCGTCATCAATCTGAACTTCTTGGATTCTTGTGTCTCCTGAGACACCTGTTACTGATCTATTTAGAAGAAAGCGAACACCTTCGGCTTCGTGCCTTAACTGCATTTCCCTAGCTAGTTCAGTTCCTAGAGGTCTAAGCATTGGGTGGGCGGAGTTATGAACAACAGTCACATCGCAACCCAGTTTGGCTGCTGTTGCTGCTACCTCACAACCGATAAAGCCACCACCAACAATCACAACATCTGCACCAGGCGTCAGTTCTGCTCTTAGGTTGATGGCATCATCCAAAGTTCTTAAGGCATGCCTCCCGGCTAGATCGCCATTAGCAAGGTTTAGTCTTTTTGGCCTAAGGCCGGTTGCAATTACTAGGGCAGAGTATGGATGCACCACACCGGAGCTGTCAGTAACAGTGTTGTGTTCTTGATCAACTGATACTGCTCTAGTTCCTAAGACCCAGTTGACATCTGCTGTTGCAGCTCTTTCCTCAAAGGCAACTGCTTCGTGGTTCACCCCTTCAGCCAAAACATTTTTGGATAGCGGAGGGCGGTTATAAGGCTTATGTGCTTCTTCCCCGATAACGGTGATAGGCCCTAGATAACCAAATCGTCGTAGTGATTCAGCTGTGCGCAATCCACCCATGGATGCGCCAAC
>JBIIXN010000067.1:0-6643 GCA_044347325.1 Rhodoluna sp.
AATGGTGGAAACAACTACACCATCAATTCGATTACAGGTGGACAGTTAACCATCACAGCCTGTCCGTTGTCTGTTCAGGCTGACGAAGAGAGCAAGATTTATGGTGAAGTAGACCCTACATTCACTTACTACTTCGATGGCGAATATGGATTGCAGTTTGATGATGTGATGACTGGTGCTCTAACTAGAGTTACTGGTTCAAACGTCGGTGAGTACACAATCAACCGTGGAACTCTAGCTGCAAGCTCTAACTACACAGTTACCTACAAGTCAAACAAGTTCACAATCACGAAGAGACCACTGTGTCTAGCGGCTGATGACAAGACCAAGGTTTATGGTGACGCAGATCCTGCTTTCACTAGAACCCTTGTTACCAACTCTGAGTGCTTCACTCTGATTGGTGGGGATTCAATTACTGGAACTCTTTCTAGAGAGACAGGAAACGATGTTGGTTTCTATGACATCACTAAAGGAAGTGTTACTGCTGGTAACAACTACGAAGTATATGTAACCGACGGACAGCTAGAAATTACAAAGCGTCCAATCACCATTACTCCTGCTGCAAAGACAAAGACCTATGGTGATTCAGATCCATCTTTGGCTTACTCTGTGACAACTGGAAACCTAGTTGGGTCAGACTCACTTGCTGGAAGCTTGAGACGTAATGATGGTGAGGATGTTGGAACTTACGACTACGTTCTTGGTGAGGAGTTGTATCTATACAACCCGAACTACGACATCACAGTAAACAACACAAACAAGTTCACTATTACCAAGAAGCGCATCACTGTAACAGGTGTCGACACCGAGAAGTACTTCGGTGAGTCAGATCCTGAGCTTGATTACACATCAGCTGGACTAGTTGGAAGCGACAGGCTAACCGGTGCTCTTGGAAGAGCTGCTGGTGAAAACGTTGGAAACTACAACTACACCGCAGGTGACCTAGCTGGCGGAGATAACTACATCGTTGACTCTGTGAGCGGTGGAAAGCTTGTAATCAAAAAGCGACCAATAGAGGTTTGTGCTGACGACAAGTCAAAGACCTATGGCGATGCCGACCCTGAACTTACCTACGAAAATTGTGGTGAGTTTGACCTAGTTGGTTCAGATGCCTTCACTGGAGCAATCACTAGAACCGCTGGAGCGAATGTTGGTGATTACCCAATAACTCAGGGATCACTAGCGCTGTCAGCAAACTACGACCTTACCTTCAATAACGGAACCTTAGAGATCACTAAGAAGAAGATTTTTATGGAAGCACCGAACCAGGAAAAGGTTTATGGAGAATCTGACCCAGCACTAGTTGCAACTCTTTCTGCAGGTTCAACCTGGGTAGGTGCGGACATTCCTGTCGTTACCTTAGGTAGAGACGCTGGTGAAGATGTTGGTTTGTATTACCACAACGTGTCATCTGTCACCGGTGGTGAGAACTATGACATCGAAGTAGTTTCTAGAGTTCTTGAGATCACCAAGCGAGGTATTACAGTCAAGCCAAACGGTGACACCAAGGTCTATGGAGATAATGACCCAACTTTGACCTTTACAGTTTCTGTTGGTTCACTTGCCTTTACAGATACGTTAGCTGGAGATCTTTCTCGCGCATCTGGAGAAGATGTTGGTAATTACCAGGTAAACCTAGGTAACTTCGAGTCAAGTAACCCGAACTACAACATCACCTTGGATGCAACTAACCAGTTCAGCATCACCCGTAAGGCGATTACTGTAACGGCTGAAGCGAAGACTAAGGAGTATGGCCAGGATGACCCTGAACTTACCTTTACAACTTCAGTTACTGAACTCGACAATGGAATCGATGTGAACCTAAACGGTGAACTAGCTCGTGTAGCTGGCGAAACTGTTGGAGATCACAACATCATCCAGGGCACAGTTATCGATGCCAACAACACAAACTACACAATCACTTTTGTGGCAGGCAAGTTAACAATCACTAAGCGAGATGTTTCTATCTGTGCAGATGACAAGGAGCACACCTACGGTGAATCTAGACCGGCAAACTCTGCAGCGCTCTGTGATGGCAGTAGCTTCGTTGGTCCAGATGCTCTTGGCAGTGTTACATTCACCTTCTCAACACCTAACCCGGTAAACGCTGGTGACTACACAATCACTCCAAGTGCTGCTGTTCTTTCAACAGGAAACCTTGCTAACTACAACATCAGCTACGAGACTGCGACTCTGACAATCAACAAGCGTCAGATCACTGTTACAGCCGCTGACAAGGAAAAGTTCTACGGCCAGAATGACCCAACCTTCAACTACAGCATCACAACTGGAACTTTGGTTGGTTCAGATGGCTTTACTGGAGCTCTTTCTCGAGAGAGTGGGGAGAATGTTGGCGATTACGACATCACCCTTGGCTCACTAACTCTTGGTGATAACTATGACGTTTCTGTTGCTGGTGGAAAGCTAACCATCAACAAACTAGCGATCAGAGTGATTCCTTCACCAAACCAGAAGAAGAGCTACGGTGACAACGATCCTGTGTTCACATTCACTACTAACATCACCTTGCCATTCTCAGATTCCTTGGCAGGTGCTCTAGGTAGAGATGCAGGCGAGGATGTAAATTCATACCCATATACAATCGGAAGCATTGGTTCATCTAACCCGAACTACGACATCACTTTGGATACTGCAAACAAGTTCAACATTGAAAAGCTTGTTATCACTGTCACAGTAAACAACTTGGAGAAGTTCTATGGTGAGGCAGATCCTGCTTACACCTTCACTTTTGCACCAGCAACTCTTGGTAACGGAAGCCCAATCACTTTGACTGGCGCTCCGACCCGTGCAGTTGGTCAAAATGTTGGTGAGTACCTAATCTCAGTTGGTACTTTGAATGCAGGTTCTAACTACGAGGCAACTATCACTGCTGGAGCCAAACTGACTATCAAGAAGGTTGCTCTGACAGTAACTGCTGGAGACCAAACCATGGTTTATGGTTCGACTCTTCCAGTGAACTCCTTCTCGGTTACCTCAGGTACCTTGGCCTTCACAGAGACAATCTCTGGAGTTACCTACACCTACTCAACCAACCCACCTAGAAACGTCGGCACCTACGACATCACTCCTAGTGCGGCTGTTGTTGCTGGTGGATCTGCTAATAACTACGAGATCACTTATGTAAAGGGTGAGCTAGAGGTTACCAAGGCTGATCTGACCATTTACATCTCTAATGCAAACTCTGACTGGGGAGACAAGGTAAGCCCTGCTGGTGCGAGTAGTTCTGAGGGACTAAAGAACAACGACAAGTTGGGAACCTTCAACTACACCTTCGATGGTTCAGAAACTGCTCCGGCGATGCCTGGTGAGTATGCTCTCGATGGGACTGTTGCAACCTTTGCTGCAGGAACTGCCGATAACTACAACATCACCATCGTTCCGGCAACCTACACAATCAACGCACCGTTCTTTGTGAACATCGATCCAAAGCGTGGACCAGTAGCTGGTGGAACTAGATTCACTATCAATGGTTTCGGTTTTGGTCTGACTAACCCAATTGTTAGATTCGATGGACTGGATGCAACTGAGGTAACTTTGGTTGGTAGCACACAGATTTCTGGTGTTACCCCGCCACACGCTGAAGGCCTAGTTGCAGTGACTCTAATCACTGACCACGGAACTTTGGAGCTAGGTGAAGTATTCACATACTTCCCACCGAAGCCAACTCCTCAGATCTTGGCTCTTGCGCCTGCGAAGGGAACCACTGCTGGTGGAACTAAGGTCACAATGTCAGGTTCAGCATTCAAGGGATCTAACGGAAAGCCTGCCAAGATCTATGTCAATGGTGTTCTAGCAACAGGCATCAAGGTTTCTAAGAGTGGAAACACTATAGAGTTCATCACTCCTCCAAACCCAACTGGCCCGATGGACATCAAGGTTGAAACCAACGACGGTAGCTTTACTTACGCTGATGGATTCGAATACATTCCAGGAGCTAAGACAAGCAAGGCGGTCATCATCTTCAACGGAGACTCATCAGTTCTGCTGGCACCAGGTATTGCAAGCCTGAACAAGCTTCTGAAGGGCATTCCTAAGGGTGCGACCATTGTGTCAGTAAACGTAAATGGATGGGTGAAGCGAACAGCTAGCACAGCTATTGACGCAAAACTGTCTTTGGCGAGAGCCACTGTGACCGCTAACTTCCTAAAGCGTGCAGGAGTGAAGACCAAGATCACACTCAACGGTAAGGGAATCTACCGCCTAGGTAATGACCAAGACCGTAGAGCAGAAATTGAGATTGTTTGGATCAAGTAATCACAGTTAGCTAAGGCAAATCTAAGAAGTGGGATCGAGTAATCGGTCCCACTTCTTGCTTTAACAAGACCACAGACCTTCAAAGCAAATCCTCACGTTAGAGACCAATATGCTACAAATTACGCATTTATGCTCTAGAGCATTTATACTCTAAGTATGGGAAGACAGCCGAAACAAGATAAAGACCAGCTGGATAACTTCGTCGAAGAATGGCGAACTAAGCGAAAGATCTCCAGGCAGGAACTAGCAGATCTGGTGGGGGTTCATTATCAAACGATGAGTTACATCGAACGTGGGGAATACGCTCCGACTCTCGCACTTACCCTGCGCCTAGCAGCGGCCCTTGATTGCAAAGTTGAACAACTATTCAAATTGAAAGCGAGCATCTAATGAAAAAATCAGGTTCACTTTTGTCTGACATGCGACAAGCCAAGATAGAGCGCTTGCTAAGCTCACCACCAAGTGGTTTTTGGATCTCTAAGGGTTATAGAAGAACACTGTCTGTTGTGTCAGTTGTATTTAGTTACTACTACCTAGTCACTTTGCTGATTCCAATTCCGGAAATCCTCCACGATCCACTTCGAGGCAAAGACGGCATAAATATAGACAAGCTGGATGCGTCTCAAAGATTCACATATGAGTTTGCATACGTTCTTGCTGGCATTGGGACACTATCTCCCTTGATTCTTCTGACCTGTCTTCTTTTACTCAGATCATCTATTCGTAGAATTACTTCTTTGCCTAATGAGTATCTCGACGAACTAGAGATAGCCAATCGTGACTGGGCATTCAAAACTGGATACCTGGTGATTAGGCGAGTTGGGTTAGCGTTGACTGTTATTGGATTCACTACGCTATTCATTCTGTTTGTCACAACTCCTAGAACTTGGCAGTGGCCTGGTCCTAAGCACCCACTTCAAGAAGTGAAAGATGCACTAGTGGCTTACTTTGAAGGCCTTACTGCAGATGGAGTCTTAGATTTCTATTTCCAAGTCATTGCATTGCTTACTTATGTCGCTTATGCGTTCCCTATAATCCTTCTAGCCTGGCGAGAATCAAAGTTCAATGAAGCCCTGCCTAAAGTTGAAAATCAGGTCTTCAAGGAAGCTCAAGCATTTGAAAAAGCTTATTTGAAGCGAGTCCTAATCGTTGTGATGGGATTCCTTGGCAGCATCTTGATTGGTTGGCTTGTGCCTTATGCCATGATGAACGGACTGGCTATCATGGCGGCAGTCCTGACCGCTTGGTTTGGAGTCTATGTTTACATTTGGAGCAGCATAAAGACAGTTGAGATTCTAAAAGCCGTAAAGTCAAAGACTTCAAACTCTACTATGGCCACTACCTTCTTCGTCATCACCCATCTGCTCGGGACATTATTGGTAACTATTTTGGTGCTCGTAACACTCGTGATTCCTGGTCAGTGGAGTGGGGGTGTGGGTGTGATTCAACCAATCGGTGTAATTTTTGTTCTGGGAGTACTCATGATCCCAGCACAAGCCATCTCCGTGAGTTTTGCATCAAAGCTGAGTAAAGAGATTAAGTTAGAAAATTCTGAATCTAAGGCTTGATCTCCAGAGACGGTCCTGCAAGAAGAAAGTTGAACTGCATTGAAAAAGCAAAGCATCATCAAGGAACTAAGAAATGCACGAGTAGAACGCATTCTCGAAGCTAAGCAGAGTCCTGTGCTTACATCCCCGTTGATGAGACGAACACTAAGCCTCATAGCAATACTCTCGAGCTATGCGATGTTAGCAACTCTGCTTATCCCAACCCCTTACTGGATTAGCAAGACGAATCGTATCTATGCCGACCGTGAGGCAATGGAGGGCAACTGGCTTTACGAATTTAGAGATGTCACCCAAGGGCTTGCTCTGCTGTTATTAGTTTGGGGTTATGTCCTTCTACGTATTTCAATGAGGCGAGTAACTGTGCTCCCAAACGAGTATTTGGATGAACGCCAGATTGCTAACCGTGACTGGGCATTCAAAGCTGGCTACCTTGTAGTCAGACGAATCGGATTTGCAGTTGCGTTGCTCTTTGCTTTCTTGGCTACTTTCGGAAACCAGATGACAGGTTTCTCTGCCGGTTACAGCACTACCGCCAAATCATTTAGAGCTCTAGAGAGATACCTATCTGATCTAAGCATGGAGGATCCTTTTGGTTTCTATTTCAAGGTTTTCCTTCTTCTTGCCTTTGTTGCCTACTCCTTCCCAATGATCCTTTTGGCTTGGAGAGAAGCAAGATTCCCAGAACCTGTTCCTGAAATGCTTGAGACAAAGGTTCTGAATCCAAGGGAAACATCAGCTAAGTTCTACTTCAAGGCGATTAAGTGGCTAGGCATTTTTGTATCTGTTGCCGCATCGATGTA
>JBIIXN010000003.1:0-83970 GCA_044347325.1 Rhodoluna sp.
TGGCTTGCTGCTAAGAATATTTAGCTAGTAGCTTTCTCTAACCTGGATGATGTTGCCATCAGGATCATTGCCATCAGCGTAAGTCCAATTGTTGTGTTCCATAACATCAGCTTTGATTCTTCCACCAGTTCTTCCAGCTGCAAGTCTGGCTTTATCAATGCTCTGAACTTCAAAGACTGGTTTGATTGGATTGTCTTCGCCCATGGTGGGCTCTGATCTGTATTGTTCAGGCAAGAGATGAATCAGCACTTCATTACCAAGCCCTTGAGCGCTAGCAAATTCACTTGAACGATAAGGAGCCTTGTCATCAAACAGAGCTGCGTAGAAGTTAACTGATCGTTCTAGATCAGATACCCACAACACAACAGTTGACATTGACTAACACTCCACTACGTTTACGGCTAAACCTCCAAGTGAGGTTTCCTTATACTTGCTAGACATATCTAACCCTGTCTGACGCATAGTTTCAATCACCGTATCTAAGGAGATCTTGTGGCTACCATCACCTAAGAGTGAAAGTCGCACTGCTGAAACAGCGGTACCTGAAGCAATAGCGTTTCTTTCGATGCAAGGCATTTGAACAAAACCACCAACCGGGTCACAAGTGAGACCTAGGTTATGTTCCATGGCTATCTCAGCTGCATTCTCAATCTGAGGAACAGTTCCACCTAGAACAGCTGCAAGACCAGCTGCTGCCATAGAACAAGCAGAGCCCACCTCTCCTTGGCATCCAGCTTCTGCTCCGGAGATAGAGGCATTGCGTTTATAAAGAGAACCGATAGCCGCTGCAGTAAGTAGATAGTCTCTAGCAATGACGCTTGAGTCCACACCCTTGAACTTCATTGCCCAGTAGGCAACAGCAGGAATGATTCCTGCTGCTCCATTCGTTGGAGCGGTTACAACTCTTCGTCCTGATGCGTTCTGTTCATTGACAGCAATTGCATAGGCTTGCAGCCATTCGTTGGAAACTTCGCTTGGATCTTGAACAACAGAAAGCTGCTCAGCCATATCAGCTGCTCTTCTATCAACTGCTAGATAACCTGGCAATACTCCCTTGGTCTTCAATCCTTCTTCTATACAGAGCTTCATTGCATTCCAGATAGCGTCTAGTTTGCTAACTAGTTGCTCTTCACCATGTAGAGCAACTTCATTAGCAAAAGCAATCTCTGCAATTGTTTTGTTTTCCTTCAAACAAGTTTCAAGTAACTGACCTGCACTAATGAATAGGTAAGGAACATCACCTCTTGTTGGCTTTGGAATGGAGTGATCTGCTTCAACAAAACCGCCGCCAACAGAGTAATACGTCTGTTCCATTAAGACTTCTTGATTTTCATCAAGAGCTGAGAACCGTAAACCATTCGAATGTTTAGGTAAACGAATTAGTGGTTGGAAACTGAAATCTTTTTCTTCAAAGGAGATCTTGTGATTCAAGATGTTGATTGAAGAGGAGGTGATTGCTTTATCCCAAGCGATTAGCACTTCATCTGGATTACAGGTCTCTGGAGTTTGACCGTTTAAGCCTGCGACGATTGCGTTGGTTGTTCCATGGCCTGGCCCGGTTGCACCGAGAGACCCGAATAGTTTGACGCTAACTCTATGAGTTAGCGTGAGCTTGCCTTCAGCATTAACTGCTTCAGCAAAGAGCAACGCTGCTCTCATAGGTCCTACCGTATGCGAACTGGAAGGTCCGATTCCGATAGTGAATAAATCTAGCGCCGAGATGTAATCTGGCATGTTTTAAGACTAGCCAGATTCAACTACTAAATAGTTATTTAGAGCAGGTAGTTGTAGAAGCGTTAGTTCCTTGAGCCCAGTCTGGGAGCGGTGTAATTGTTGGAGTTGGAGTTGGCTTCGGTGTTGGGGTCTTAGTTGGCTTAGTGCCTGGCTTAGTAGTGGCTGAAGGCTTAGGTGTTGGTGCCAGTTCTGAGCCAACACCGGTGTTGTTTACTTCACCCAATACAAGAGGCTGATCGTTCTTCATCAAGTCAAATAGAACTTGAGCCTTCTCGTAGTCAGGCTTTACTCTGCCCTGAAGAGGTGCAGGTAAGCCGTACACAGATGGCAGCTGTAAGAAAGTGATGTTCTTCATTGGAATATCTTTTAGGGCATTAGCAACACCCATAAGTGCTACTGGAGTTGAAAGAGTCTTACTAATGGTCATGTTTCTAGCTGCTGCTTGAGCAAGGCTGTATAGCGCAACTGGGTTATTCAAAATATCTTTGCTCTTTAGTTTTCTAACTAGAGAGGTTAGGTACACCTGTTGGTTGCTAATGCGACCTAGGTCTGATCCATCACCAACACCGTGTCTGGTTCTTAGGAACTGAAGAGCCTGAACTCCTTGAAGAGTGTGCATACCCTTCTTTAGGTAAGTGTTGGTGTATTCGTCTTCGATGTCGTTAGCAACACAAACTTCAACTCCACCGACAGCATTAGAAAGTTCAATAACACCGGCGAAGTCAACCATGGCTAGGTAAGGAATGTTTAGGCCGGTTAGAAGTTCAACGGTTAGAAGTGTGCAGCCTGGACCACCATTAGCAATAGTTGCGTTGATCTGTCCTAGTGATTGTGGAAGGTAGCCAGGGCCACCAGAAGTACTAGGGCAAGCTGGCCACGGAATCATCGTGTCTCTAGGGAAAGAAAGCGCAACAGCATTCTTTCTGTCTGCTGCGATGTGCAAAAGAATAATCACGTCGGCAAGAACACCGCCGGTGTCACCGAATGCTGAGTTACCAGCACCTTGTCTTGTGTCGCTACCAATAAGAAGAATGTTGATCGGACCATCGATTGGTGGGATAACCCTGTCCTTGCCATCCTGTGTAAGAATGTCCACTTGGTTTCTGCTTAGTTCCTGTGATAGCTGGATAGCTGAAACGGTTGTCACTGTGAGAGTTGAGACAAGAACTACAACGAGGGCTTTACCTAGAACGCCGAGAATGGTTCTGGATCGACCAGCAGCGTGAATGTTGCCGTGACGAGCAACAGCGCGATCACGCTTTAGTTGCTTCTTAGACTTCTCAGACAATTCGTGAACCCCTTTTTTATGAGTTGGCTTGAGTCTTAGTTAGACAAAACTGGCGGAGGCCGTGGGATTCGAACCCACGGAACCTTTCAGTTCACTAGTTTTCAAGACTAGCTCCTTCGGCCGCTCGGACAGACCTCCGTTGGATAGTCTAACGAATTCTCAGTAGTTATAAAAGTACGCCTTAAACCTGCGTTAGGGCTGTGAACTAGCTTTGAGAGTAAATTATGCCCTCGAGGCCAGATAAAACCTTGGCAACACCGTGTTCTTCAACGGCTGCAGTGACTATTTGAGCGGCTTGTTTAACTTCATCAGGACCCTGGCCCATAGCAAAAGATAAGCCTCCGCCTTCATTTGCCCACTCAAACATAGAAATATCGTTTCTACCATCACCGATAGTGATCACTCTGTTTCTTGGAATACCCAGTGCTTTTCTTCTCTGTTCTAATGCACTTGCCTTAGTAACACCCTGCGGAGAAATATCTAGCCAAGCTGTGTAACCAATTGCATATGAAACAGAATGTAAACCAACTGATTCAACTATCTCTAGAAAATCATTTACGTTCTGTTCAGGGGATAGCACAACAACTCTGCTCACTTCACCGTGCATAAGTTGATCAAGAGGAGTTTCAATGTTCTCCGCGCCTAGTGCATAAGAGGGAAAAGGTTTATGGAATCTGTATGTGCCATCAACATCTTCAACAGCAAAGTGTGCTTCTGGAAGTTTTTCAATTAGCTGACTTAGCACTGGTCCTGGATCAAACCCGATCACTTCTCTAACTGAGTAACCCTTGCTGTCTTCTTTATTTATTTCGATAGTGACAGCACCGTTAGAACAAACTACGTGCCCCTCTTCAATACCGACATCCTGAACTACTGGAATCGCATTAGCAGCGGCTCTACCGGTTGCAACGACAACATGGTGACCGAGTTCACGAACACGCACAACCTCACGAATAACTTCAGGTGCTAGATAACCATCATCATGAACCAGAGTGCCATCAATGTCGATGGCAATCAGCCAAGGTTCGAAGCCCAACGCCTAGCTCTTCTTTACTGGTGAGATTACTTCAGCACCACCGAGGTACTGCCTTAGTGCTACTGGGATACGAACTGAGCCATCAGCTTGCTGGTGGTTCTCTAGAATCGCAACCAACCATCTGGTAGTTGCCAAGGTTCCGTTGAGAGTAGCGGCAATAGCTGTCTTGCCGTCTTCTTTTCTGTAACGAACGTTTAGACGTCTGGCCTGGTAGGTAGTGCAGTTAGAGGTTGAAGTAAGTTCACGGTAAGTCTCTTGGGATGGAACCCATGCTTCAGCATCAAACTTACGAGCAGCACTAGAGCCTAGATCTCCTGCTGCTGTGTCAATAACGCGGTAAGGAAGTTCACACTTCTTTAGCATCTCCTCTTGCCAAGCAAGAAGTTTTGCATGCTCTTCATCTGCTTGCTCAGGAGTCACATAGGAGAACATCTCTAGTTTGTTGAACTGATGAACTCGAAGAATGCCTTTGGTATCTTTACCGTGGCTACCTGCTTCTCTTCGGTAACAGGTTGACCAGCCCGCATATCTCTTTGGTCCATCAGTTAGATCAATGATTTCGTTGCTGTGATATCCAGCAAGAGCAACCTCACTTGTTCCAGTCAGATAAAGATCATCTGCAGGCAGGTAATAGATTTCATCAGAGTGCTCACCAAGGAATCCTGTTCCTGCCATCACTTCTGGTTTAACAAGTGTTGGAGTGATAAGTGCTGTGAAGTTTGCATTAGCTGCTTGATCTAAAGCTAGGTTCATCAAAGCGAGTTCTAGTCTTGCTCCCCAACCTTTTAGGAAATAGAACCTTGAACCAGAAATCTTTACGCCGCGTTCAATATCAATCACATCTAGTAGTTCACCTAGTTCAGTGTGATCTCTTGGTGTGAAGTTAAATGTTGGCTTAGTACCTTCTTCACGAATTACAACAAAATCATCTTCGCCACCAACAGGAACGCCTTCGGTAACTACATTCTCAATCTTTAGAACAATAGTGTTCAATTCATTCTGAAAATCCGCTGCTCTTTGCTCAGCAGCTTTTACTCCGGCAGCTATTTCTTGGCCTTCAGCAATTAGTTTGGTTCTCTCCTCAGGATTCGCCCCTGCAACAAGTTTTGCTTTGGCGTTTTGCTCTGCTCTTAGGTTTTCAAATTCTGCTTGTGCTTTACGCCATTTATCATCTGCCTTGGCGGCTTGATCAACTAAATCCTCGTTAGCACCTCTAGCTTTCTGAGAAGCTTTGATGGCTGCAGGGTTCTCTCTGAGCAGGTTGACATCAATCATTATTAAAGGTTACCTTTAGCGTCCTTGGCGTAGCTTGTTTAGCCACGATTCAGCAGAGGAGAACTCCTTATTTGAGTTATTTCCCTCATGCTCACTCTTCTTCTTATCGGCTCTAGGGTATGAACCTAGGAAAGTTACCTTAGGGCTAAATCTGTGTAATCCCATAAGAGCTTCAGCCATAGCTTCATCATCTATGTGTCCTTGGGCATCAATGTTGAAGCGGTATCTACCAAGCTGATCACCAATAGGCCTGGATTCAATTCGACTTAGGTTCACACCTCTGGCAGCAAACTGCTCGAGCATCTCTAGAAGAGCACCGGGTCTATCTTCTGGTAGTTCAACAATTACAGAGGTCTTATCTTTACCTGAACGCTTGGTTGGCTTTGCGCTTAGACCTATTTCAATAAATCTTGTTTGAGCATTCTTGTTATCACCGATGTTCTTTGCAAGAACAGTTAGTTTGTAATGATTGGTGATGCTTTTAGCGGCAATGGCAGCATCAGCAATTGGGTCTTTAGATAGTAGATCAGCTGCAGCTGCTGCTGTTGAGGTTGCAGGTAGATGTGAGTGGTTAGAAATGTTTTCCTGTAACCAACCGCGACATTGAGCATAAGCAGTTGGATGAGTGCTGACTACTTTTACCTGAGTTAACTTGGTACCTGGCTTTGCAACAAGGTTGAAGGTAACTGGAACTAAATACTCACCATATATACGTATGTCTGTTGTATTGGCCAGTGCATCGAGAGTTGCAGATACTCCGCCCTCAATTGAATTCTCAACTGGAACAATTGCTCTGTGAGCTTTGCCTGTAATAACTGCGTCGATGGCTTCAGTCACAGTTGACACAGAAAGGTGCTTGGCACTCTTAGCTTCTTTTACCTGTGCCAGAGCAAGCTCAGTAAAGGTGCCCACAGGACCTAGAAAGGCGTAGGTGGTTTTCTTGCTGCTTAGTGATTTAGCCATAGATAAAGGTTAATGCTTTGTTAGTAGTTAGGTGCCGATGGTAGCGAGAAGTACTTCTCTAAGGTGGATACCTTGGCATCGTGCATTGCCTTAGCAAGAGGCTTACCAACATACCTAAGGTGCCAAGGCTCATACTGGTAGCCAGTAACAGGGGTTGCGAACGCTGGGTATCTAATGATGAATCCAAATTTATAGGCATTAGCTACTAGCCATGAGCCGGCCTTAGTCTTTCCAAAACAGACACGGATCTGACAGCCTTGTCCGCGAGCTGAAACATCCATGGCCCAGCCAGTCTGATGCTCTGAGTAGCCTGGTCTTGCTGCTAATGCCTCGCCTGCTTTTAGGCCGTAAATTGCAACCTGACGGTCGTAAATGACTTTCTGCTCAGCAAAGGATCGGTAGCCGCTTTGGATAACCATGCTGCCTGCACCTTCGGCTCTCATAGCCATGGCCAATCTGTAAGAAGCAGTTGAGGCCTCTTTTCTTAGCTTGAGGCCGTATGGGTTGGCATTTAATGCGCCGAACCTTGGGGCAACCAGATCTGTAGGCACATATTGAATGGGGTTCAATGCGCGCTGCTTGTTTACAACTACCCACCTTGACACTGGGTCTGTTAGGGATTGGGTGGCAAGGCTAGTGGCCTTAGCGGGTGTAATGTTATTTACCGCGGGAAGTAAAAGCAGAGAGAGCGCAACAAAGCCTAAAGCTCTTTGCCCAGTCGTTCTGATTCTTCTTTCCATTTGGCAAGTCTAACTTTATAAATTACAAGAAAAGAGAACGCGATGGCGCGGGCAGACCGTAAAGCAGCGGCAGCAGAGTCTGCTGTTACCGGAGTCATGACTCACAGACAGATTATGTTTGTGTTGTTTGGACTAATGGCTGGAATGTTTCTATCAGCACTAGATCAGAGTGTTGTTGGAACAGCAATGCGAACCATTGCAGATGATCTAAGTGGTCTTTCAGCTCAAGCCTGGGTTACTACTGCTTACCTAATTACTTCTACCATTGCTACACCTATCTATGGAAAGCTCGGAGACATCTTCGGTCGCAGAAGACTCTTCATTGCTGCAATCACAATTTTCATTATTGGTTCAGTTATTTGTGGCTTTGCTAACTCAATGTATGAACTTGCAGCCTTCCGAGCTATTCAAGGTATTGGTGCGGGAGGATTGTTCGCTCTAGCTTTGACCATCATCGCCGATATTGTTCCACCCAGAGATAGAGCAAGATACCAGGGATTGTTCCTTGCTGTCTTTGGAACTTCAAGCGTCCTTGGCCCACTAATTGGTGGACTACTAGCAGGAGTGGATAGCTTCCTAGGAATTACGGGTTGGCGTTGGATCTTCCTCATGAATCTTCCAATTGGTGCAATTGCTTTGGTCCTGGTTCTTTCTTTCCTACACGTTCCACACATTGAAGCTAAGAGTAAGCGCATTGACTGGTGGGGTGTTCTCACCATCATCGTTGGTGTTGTTCCACTTCTAATCGTTGCTGAGCAGGGTAGAGAATGGGGTTGGACTTCACCGAATGCCTTTATTGCCTATGTTCTAGGTGTAGTTGGAATTACATCTTTCATCATTATTCAAAGAAGAATGGGTGAAGATGCTCTACTTCCGCTACACATCTTTAAATCAAAAACTTTCTCGCTAACAACATTGCTAGGTGTCATCGTTGGTATGGGAATGTTTGGTGGAATGATTTGTCTTCCACTGGTTCTTCAGATTGTTTACGGTGCAAGTCCAACTGAAGCTGGCTACCTGATGATTCCTATGGTGATGGGTCTGATGACCTCTTCTATCGTCAGCGGTCAAATAACCAGTAGGACAGGGAAATACAAAATCTTCATGGTGCTAGGAACAGCACTCATGTCGATATCTTTCCTATACCTATCAACACTCGTCTTTGACTGGGCGATTTGGCAGATCTCAATTGGAATGGTGCTAATGGGTCTAGGTCTAGGTCAGGTTATGCAGACACTGACTATTGCTTCACAAAACGCAGTTGAAGCTAAAGACATTGGTGTTGCAACTTCTTCTTCAACTTTCTTTAGACAGATGGGCGGAACACTAGGTGTTGCAATCTTCCTATCTATACTCTTCAACAGCTTGGCTGATAAGGGAACTGAAATGGCTAACAAGATTGGTGCAGCAATCGCTGCTGACCCAGGAATCCTTGATAAGCCAGGTAATGAAGCATTCTCATCTGGTCAAGATCTAGGTGCTCTAGTTCAGTCAGACTCATCATTCCTAATCACAGCCAGCCCTGAATTGGCTAACCCAATCAAACAAGCTTTTGCTGAATCAACTGCAGGTGTATTCGTAAGCGCAACTGTTGTTGTCTTAGCTGCTTTCATAGTGTCCCTGTTTATCAAGGAACTAGCCCTACGCACCAAATCTGGTGTTCAGGAGAAGGCTGAGCAGGCTGCTGCAGGTATGCAGTAAAGAACTACCAATAAACCCTTGGTTCCAGAAACTGGTGCCAAGGGTTTATTCTTTTAATACACGGGAGTCCGAAGCATCGGACTGAGATGAGGCTACTGCCAAATACCGTCAAACCTGATCCGGATCATGCCGGCGTAGGAAGGAAAATAATGAAACGCATATTTGCCCTATTCACCGTTGCCCTAGCACTAGGCCTAACCGCCTGCACCAATACAACAGATAACTCCAAAGTAACCCTCGTTGCCCATGACTCTTTTGTAATGAGTGAAGAGCTAATCGCAGAGTTCAAAGAGAACAGCGGAGTCGACTTAGCGATAGTTAAAGCGGGAGACGCTGGAGAGATGACAGGAAAACTTGTTCTGTCTAAAGATGCACCTATCGCAGATGTCGCATTTGGTGTCGACAACACTTTCGCTAGCGTCATCGAGTCAAATCAGGTATTGGCTGATGGTGCAGAGTTGGTGCCTATTGACTTTGCAGATATCTGTTTCAACGTTGACATCAACTATTTCAAAGACAACAATCTTGTAATTCCAAATCACTGGAAAGATCTCACTAAGCCTGAATACAATAATCTAACTGTTATTCAGAACCCGAACCTTTCTTCAACTGGACTAGGTTTCCTAGTTTCAACTTTTGCTGCATTCCCAACAGAGGTTCAGACTATGAAGTGGTGGTCTGCCTTCAAGAACAACGGTGTGAAGATTGCAGCTGGTTGGGAAGATGCGTACTACACAGACTTCTCTGGTTCAGCAGGTAAAGGTGACTACCCAGTTGTTCTTTCATACTCTTCATCTCCAGCAGATGAAGTTGATGAGCAGGGTAATGCCAAGACTGTTGCTTTGAGAAAAGACTGCTTCAGACAAACTGAGTACGCAGGAGTTCTGCGTAACGCTAAGAATGCTCCAGGAGCAGAAGCTCTAATCAAGTTCATGCTTGGTAAGTCTTTCCAAGAAGCACTGCCTGGGGCTATGTATGTCTACCCAATTGATAAGACTGTAAAGCTTCCTGAATCTTGGGCGCTTAGAGCTCCTGAGGCAACATCAACTATTGGTGGAGATCTAGACATTGCCAAGAACAGGGCGTCCTGGCTAGCTCAATACAACAAGGTATTTGACGTTGCCCCTTAGAAGGGCTTTGCTTTGGGGTGCACCAGTTGCCTTCATGGTTGCCCTCTTTTACTGGCCACTACTAAATGTTTTCAACCTTGCTTTAGGTCCCGGTATAAATGGTTCAGTCCCTAATGAAGTAAGTGTTTGGCCTGTGCTGTGGTTTACAGTTTGGCAAGCACTTGTATCAACAGCTATCTGCTTGGTACTTGGCATACCAGGTGCATACATTCTTTATCGGAAATCATTTAAAGGTTCAGCATTTCTAAAGTCTTTAATCACTGTTCCGTTCATGTTGCCATCTCTAGTGGTAGCAATAGCCGTTACTGAAGCAGGTTCACTTATTGGTGGCATAGAGCCTGTTGCTGCCATCATCTTCGCAAATGTGTTTGCTAACTATGCAGTTGTAGTTAGAAACATTGGATCTCAATGGCAGACATTAGATATTGCTACTGAAGAAGAAGCTGAAGTGTCTGGAGTTGGAAGATTTACAACAGCACTTAAAGTTTCGCTCCCCCAACTAAGAAGTTCTATTAGGGCCTCGAGTGCAATCATCATGCTTTACTGCGCGTCTGCATATGGGATTGTGCTTAGCCTCGGTGGTGGTCAAGTAAATACTTTAGAAACAGCTATTTCTATTTCTGTTCTTGAAAGACTAGACCTAGCCCACGCTTCCCTACTAGCTCTCCTACAGATTGCTTTCTGTTTACTGGCCTTCTCTGTCAGTAGATGGGGTGGAACTAACCCACTTAGTTTCTTACCTAGTAATCACAAAGCAAAGAGGGTTGATAAAAGAGATACGCCAGCAATTCTCTTCAGTATCACTGTGATTTCATTCCTTATTGTTATTCCGCTGTTTTTAGTTCTCAGCAGAGGTTTTATCTCATCTAGTGGTGCCTTGACCTTGGATAACTTTTTACTATTGGATTCCAAAGGTTCAAGAGATCTGCTGAATATCACGTTCTTAGAAGCAAGTTTTAACTCATTGCGAAATCTTATTATTGCTTCAGTGATTGCCATGGTGCTGGGCATACTGGTGGCGTATCTTTTGGCTGAACAGGCCCGACAACGTCATAGAACGAAGACAGATTTTCTTGGGATTACTTTGGATGCTGCATTCCTTCTTCCGATAGGTGTTTCCTCTGTAGTAATTGGTGTTGGTTACCTAGTTACACTTACGGGCGATATTGCCTGGCTTAGAAGCAGTTGGGTACTTGTTCCAATAGTTCAGTCCATCTTTGCTATTCCGCTGGTTGTCAGGATCCTCTATCCAAGTCTTTTGGCTATCGATGTTTCATCTCGTGAACAAGCGATGACTGATGGCGCTAAGAGCTCTCAGCTGTTCTGGCATATTGATCTAGCTCTCATAAAACCTGTGATGAAGACCGCACTAGCATTTAGTGCTCTAGTTTCAATTGGAGAGTTTGGCGTTGCCAATTTGCTTTCTTATGCAGATCAGGCAACGATTCCTGTTTTGATGTATCAACTTATTTCAAGACCAGGTGGTCAGAACTATGGAATGGCTTTAGCAGTTGCCAGCATTCTTACACTGCTAACAATTCTGATTGTCTTTGGCTTCAGCCAAGAGAACGCTAAAGCGTCTCGAAAGAAACAGGTAGTGCGCTAAGTCGTTCCTTGATAACTGCAATTGACTCTGGGTTCTGATCTATCAGAATAAAGTTTCTACCTAGTTCAGCTGCAGCTGCACCTGTTGTTCCAGACCCCGCAAAGAAATCTAGAACGAGGTCATTCTCTTTGCTACTTGCTTGAATAACTCTTCTAAGAATTCCTAAAGGCTTCTGTGTTGGATAGCCTGTTTTCTCTTTGCCTGTTGGAGAAACGATAGTGTGCCACCAAACATCTGTCGGTAATTTCCCTCTAGCTACCTTCTCTGGAGTAACAAGTCCAGGAGCCATGTATGGTTCACGATCAACAGTTTCATTATTGAAGTAATACTTATCGGGGTTCTTTACATAAACCAAAATGGTGTCGTGCTTGGCAGGCCATCTTGATTGGGCCTTGCCGCCATAGTCATAGGCCCAAATGATTTCATTGATGAAACATTCTCTACCGAAGAGGGCATCTAGTAATACTTTTGCGTAATGAGCTTCTCTGTAATCAAGGTGAAGATAGAGAGTGCCTGTCTCGTTCAGTAGACGCCAAGCCTCTTCAAGTCTTGGCTCTAGGAAGCCCCAGTAGTCCTTGAACTCATCGTCATAACTAAGCACTGTTTCTTTGACAATTTCATAGCGCTGGCCCTTGAACCCAATACGGTTACCGGTTTCAGTCCTTGTAGTTTTAGAACTTCCCCTAGATTGGACTCGACCGGTATTGAAAGGTGGATCAACATAAATCAGTTGAACGCTTTGGTCAGGCATAGACTTCAGAACAGTAAGGTTATCGCCATGGATAACTCGGTATTTAGAATTGTTCTGCACAGAAAGAGATTAACAGCATGAACCCACATGTATTGCATAATCAGGAATTATCTCGTTACGAGTTATGGCTAAGCGAAGAGAAGATTGGTCATGCCGACTACGTGGACGTTAATGGAGAACTCCAGTTCACACATACCGAAGTAGATCCTGTTCACCAGGGTAAGAACTATGGAGCTATCTTGATGAAGGAAGCTTTCGCTGACATTGAGGCTAATGACCTAGGCAAAGTGTGGCCGGTCTGTCCTTATGTTGTTATCTATATGAAGAGACACCCCGAGACTCTGCACTTGCTCTCTAGAGAACTGAACTAACCAACACTCTGCTTGATAAAGCTGATGAGGTCGTGAATGACTTCATCTTTATTGATTTCGTTATAGATCTCATGTCTTGCATCGTGATAAATGATTGCGGTGACGTTCTCTAGTTCAGACTTATTTCTATAGGTGTTGGCAAGCATCTGATTACCGCGCTCACCACCGATAGGGTCATCGCTTCCGGCTTGAATAAGAAGTGGTAGATCTTTCTTTATCTTGTTGCTAGGTGTGAAGAAAAGTTGAATTGCATTCTGTGGACCAAACACTTTTGCAGCTGCGGCGTAGAAGGTGTGCTTGTCTGCAACAAAGTCCAAACCAACTTGCTTATCTCTACTTAGCCATTCGTAGCCTGTAGCACCTGGTTCTTTATCCCACTTCTTATTGAATGCACCAGCTCCAAGAACACCAGGTAGTAGAAGAGATGAACCTGATAGAACAACAGCGTCATACTCATGTGAATATTGGTTCACGAGTTTTTGAGCGATGAATGATCCGTAAGAGTGACCAACTAGAACAAACTTAAGCCCTGGGTTTTCTTTTCTAATTAGCTGACTGAACTCATGCACTTGTTCAAAAGCTGCTTTGATTCCACCTGGTCCTAAGTTTCCCATGATCTTGGTTTGACCACTAGCGACTTGCTTCTCACCAGTGACACCGTGGCCTCTGTGATCATCTGCATAAACGCTATAGCCGGCATCGTTAAGAGCCTTAGCAACGTGATCGTATCTTCTGCCGTGATCTCCAAGACCGTGAGATATCTGAACCACAGCCTTAGGTTTTTCTACCGGCCAGACATAGTAAGTAATCTCAACGCCGAAAGAATCAGTGAACACTCTTGTAATTGGTAGGTCAGTCATGGCTTTACACTACTCTGTCGAGAATGCTAACTAGTTCAGATTGGATAGCTCCGAATCTGTGTTGGGTAACGGCTATAGCCTGCTCGCGCATTAGATACAAGAGCGTGATTCTTCCTGACTTAGTGATGTCATTACCAAACACAAACAAATCTGGGTTTTCTTGTAATTCGCTTATTCTTGCTTCTCTTGGGCCAACCAAAAGAAGTTTTGTGCCAGGCAAGATTTGTGGATTGAATGACTCTTCTTCGGAAGATGAAATCTTGAAGCCTCCAGAAAGGGTTTCAAGTTCCTCACGAGAAAGATTTCTTGAAGTAATGAATGACTTAGCAAAAGATAGCTGGATCTCTGTGTCAGTTAGCTTTGCTGCCATGACCACTCTTGCCACCTCTGCCTTAGATGCGGTGCGGCTAACTCTAACTACAACATTGTTTAGAGGAAGATACCTGTGGTAGTTAGCTTCGTTCTCCATAACACCTTTATCTAGCGATAAACCATAGCTGTCTCTCGAATACAACTCTTTATGCCAGTAAGAATCACTAGACGCAGCTTCTTGCAGCCAAGCCCTTTCCTTGTCAGAGTCAACAACGGCAGCGACTTGACTTAGGTAAGCGGATACTTTGTCGTTTAACGAACTTGAATCGACGCTTAGTGTCTTTGGTGTTTCAACAAAACGTCCGAACTGGAGTAGATAGTTTCTTCCACCTGCCTTGAGCCCCCAACCAACACTTGATCTCTTGAAACCACCGAATGGTTGTCTTTCAACAATGGCTCCGGTGATACCTCTATTCACATAAAGATTTCCTGCTTCAATGTTGTCTAACCAATACTTGATCTCTTCGGTGTTTAGCGAATGAATGCCTGCAGTCAAACCAAAATCTGTCCTGTTTTGTAATTCAAGAGCGTGCTCGATATTCTTAGCCTTCATTAGCCCTAGTACTGGACCGAAGCACTCATTGAGGTGGAAGAAACTGTCTTTCTGAACACCAATCTTCACTCCTGGTCGCCAAAGCCTTCCAGTGTCATCGAGTTGCTTTGGCTTTAGTAGCCAAGTTTCACCTTCATCTAACTGAGTCAGGGCTCTTTCAAGTTTTGAACTAGGTGCCTCAATAAGTGGACCAACAGTGACGTCGCTCTCAGAGCCGTAGCCTACTTGCATCGAAGACACTGCATCGATTAGTTGCTTGAGGAACTGCTTGTTCTCATAGACAGAGCCAACCAAGATACCTAGGCTTGCGGCCGAACACTTTTGACCTGCGTGACCAAAAGCACTCTTAGAAAGATCTGCCGCTGCCTGATCTAGGTCAGCAAATGGAGAAACCACCATGGCGTTTTTACCACTTGTCTCAGCAGCCAACTGCATTCTGGGACGGTAACTCTTGAACAGTTGTGCTGTTTCGAAAGCACCAGTCAAGATAACTGCATCAACCTTGTTATGCCCTACAAGCTGAAGACCAAGTTCGTTGTCAGGCACTAGTGCTACGTGTAACACTTCCTTAGGAATACCTGCTCTCCATAAAGTGTCCACCATGGCTAGTACACAGTTCACTACTTGAGGTGCAGGCTTGATGATTACTGAAGATCCAGCAGCCAATGCTGCTAGTACTCCACCGGCTGCAATTGCTACTGGGAAGTTCCACGGTGGTGTGACAACAACTAACTGATTAGGAATGAACTCAACACCATCTTTTTGTTCAGTGCGGGTAATCTCATCGATTGAATGTGCATAGAAATTAGCAAAGTCAATTGCTTCGCTTAATTCTGCATCCGCTTCACCAATGGTTTTTCCACCTTCTGCAATCATGAGTTGTAGAAGAGCTCCTCGTGTCTTTGCTAATTCAACTCCGCATCTAAGAAGCAAAGTTTTACGAGCATCTCTATCTAAACTCCACCCCGCTGCAGCAGCTCTGGCTTGGGTGACCATCTCCTCAACTTCATAGGTTTCGAGATTTGCTTCCTTCAGATAAACATCGTGAGTTTTGAGATTGCCTTCAAGAGCCGCTGCTCCTGCGAGCACTTGTCTAACCCAATCTCTGTTATTTCTTAGAGCAGTGTCGGTATCTGGTTCATTCTCAAAAACTTCCATGGGAGAGAAGTTTTCACCAAGTCTGTTTTGTTTTCTGTTAGGAGTAGAGGTAAGTTCTTCCATCTTCTGAATTGAAAGTTCGAATCTAGATTTCTCTCTTTCAAAGACTTCAACATTCTTCGTGATGTCGAATACCCCGGACATGAAGTTTTCAGGGCTACCGTTTTCTTCTAACCTACGAGTGAGATATGCAACAGCAACCTGGAACTCGCTTGGCCTTACTACCGGCGTGTATAGAAGAAGGGATCCAACACTCTTCTTGACTTGTGCGCTCAAGTGCTGCGCCATTCCCTGAAGCATTTCGAACTCAACTCGGCTGGATACTCCAACACGTTCAGCGAGTAAGTGGCCATAAGCCAAGTCGAATAGATTATGTCCTGCGATTCCTATTCTTAGACTCTTTATACGTTCTGGATGAATTGCGTATTCAATCAATCTTTTGTAATTCGCATCGCTATCTGCTTTTGTTCCAAAGGTAGCTAGGTTCCAGCCGTGCCATTCTGCATCAACTAGCTCCATGGCAAGGTTTGCGCCTTTAACAATACGAACCTTGATACCAGCTCCACCTTCCAGGGTTCTCATCTGTGCGAACTCGGTGAGTTCTTTCAAAGCGTCATAAGAATCTGGGAGATATGCCTGCAGAACAATTCCTGCCTCTAGGTTCTTTAGTTCTGGTTTTGACAGAAGCTTCTTGAACACAAGCATTGTGAGTCCAAGATCGCGATACTCTTCCATGTCAAGGTTTATAAACTTTTGTGTTTTACTTTTCGCTGCGTATTCATAGATTGGAGTTAACTTGTCAACCATTCTTGTTACGGTTGTCTCGAATCCCCACATCGACAACTGGCTTGCCACCGCAGAAAGTTTGATCGATACGTAATCGACATCTTTTCTCTTTAGCAAAGCGAAGGTTTCTTTCAATCGATGGTTTGCTTCTTTCTCACCAAGAACCGCTTCACCAAGAAGGTTCAGGTTAAGGCTCACTCCTCCAGATTTAGATCTAGCAATGTGTTTAGTTAGTTTCTTTGGTCTCGCATCAGCAATTAAATGTCCAACAAGTTTTCGAAGAACAGATTTAGCAATGGGAATGACAATAAACGAGAAAGATTTGGCAAACGACCCACCAACGCTAATAGCTAGTCGATCTAGAGACCCCAAGCTCTTAGGCAAATCTTTGGATAACCTAGCAAGCTCAGCTGCTGCCACTTTTCTGTCACTAGGTCTAATTACTCGGTCAACGAACCTGAGTGTCCAGTCAAGGCCCTTAGGGTCTTTGAGTATCTTGGCTAGTCTTCTTTCAGCTGGAGAACGTGCGCGCTTGCGCTTTGACTCATCGAGCCACATTCTCACTAAAGAGATAGCCTCTTGAGCTAACTCTTCACGCTCTTGTCTCTCCATCGAGATACTCCATTTTCAAAGCTCGCAAGCTTACTTGCTAGGCCTTACTGTTCAAAACATCTCCATCTTCGCAGATGAATCATGCCCATGCAGGGATACTACTTATCGGTGCTTAGCCAGTCAGACTGGGCTGGTTCTCTTCCCTTAGGCAGAGCAGCAGCCTTATTCCATTGGGTAACCCAGTCTGGAAGTACAGGAACAGGAACATTCCAGCCACCGGCTAAATCGTTGATTTCATTAGGACTTGGAGTTCCCTTAGGAGAGCGTAGAAAGCGCAGCTTCACAACGGCCTCAGCATAGATTTCACCCTTGACTACGAAGCGTTGACCAACGAAGAAGGCTTGTTCATCCCAGCCCAGAATCTTGGTTTCAATCTGGAACTTGAGCCAAGGAGTTAGTGACTTTCTGAAAGTGATGCTCTCTTGAACAACAACTGGATGAACTTTGTGCTTTTTGAGAAGCTGCCAGGTGTTAGCTCTCTTCATCAAATCAAAACGTGCAAGATCCAACAAAGTTAGATAAATGCCGTTGTTCATGTGCATAAAGATGTCAATGTCGGTAGGCCAAACTCTAAAAGTTCTAGAACTTGGCTCACCTACGGTTAACTTGCGACGCCAACGCCAACTTAGATGTGCCCAGATTAGGCGGAACCAAAGTCTCACTTAGAAAAGATTCTTACCAGATTGAAACGCGCTTGGCGGGTTCAAGCCACATCTCATCATTCTCTGTGACATCGAATGCCTCATAGAAAGAATCAAAGTTTCTAGCAACCTGGTTGCAACGGAATTCACTTGGTGAGTGCGGGTCGGTCGCAAGACGCTGGATAGCAATAGCTTCTCTCGACTTACCTCTCCAAATTAGACCCCATGACATGAAGAATCTTTGTGTACCAGTTAATCCATCAATTACTGGAGGCTCTTCACCCTTCAAGCTCATCAGGTATGCCTTGTAAGCAATTGTGATTCCACCAAGGTCTCCAATGTTCTCACCGATAGTGAGCGCACCGTTAACTTTGTATTCTTCACTCAGGCCTTCCGGAGTTAGAGCGTCATACTGTTCGATGAGTTGTTTAGTCAACTCTTCGAAAGCAGCTCTGTCTTCATCAGTCCACCAAGAAATAAGTGCGCCGTCTCCGTCATACTTTGAACCCTGGTCATCAAAACCGTGGCCAATCTCGTGACCAATAACGCCACCGATTCCTCCGAAGTTAACTGCATCGTCAGCATCCAAACTAAAGAATGGTGCTTGCAGAATTGCAGCAGGGAAAACAATTTCGTTGAAGCCTGGGTTGTAGTAAGCGTTCACAGTCTGAGGAGTCATGTGCCACTCTTCGCGATCTAGTGGAGCACCGATCTTCGCTGCTTCTTTAGCCAACTGCCATGCTGCTGCACGGTTTACGTTGCCAACCAAATCATTGCGATCGATTACTAGAGCTGAGTAGTCTTTCCACTTGCTTGGGTAGCCAATCTTTGGGTTGAACTTAGAAAGCTTGATCAAAGCTTTCTTCTTAGTCTCTTCAGTCATCCAAGTTAGGTTAGTGATGCTCTCACGGTAAGCCTCGATCAACCAGTGAACAAGCTCATCCATTCTTTCTTTGGCTGCCGGTGGGAAGTGCTTAGCAACATAGATCTCTCCAACCGCTTCACCAAGTGCACCTTCAACGATTTGAACTCCGCGCTTCCAACGAGCACGCATCTCTGGCTGACCAGTTAGAGTCTTGCCGTAAAAATCAAAACGAGAGTTCACAAAGTCATCACTTAGGTATGGAGCAGTTCCGTTAATGACCTGCCACTGCAGCCACAACTTAACTGCATCAAGGTTTCCCTCGTTGTATACAGAGTCGATACCTTCAAAGAATGAAGGGGTCATGATGACGCTTTCAAAAAGAATCTTTGAATCTAGCTGCATTCCCTTTAGGTAAGCATCCCAATCAAAAGTTGGAGTCATCTTCTTTAGGTGCTCGAAGGTAATTAGGTTGTAAGTCTTTTCTGCATCACGAGTTTCAACAACGTTCCAGTGCAGCTTTGAAAGTTCTGTTTCAAACTTCATGATTGTTGCAGCGTCTTTGTCTGCATCTGCTGCTGACCAACCTGCGTGCTGCAACATAGTTGAGATGTATGGAACATATGCATCTCTATATGCAGCGTACTTTTCGTCATGGTAGTAAGACTCATCAGGAAGACCTAGGCCACCCTGATACATGTTCACTAGGTAACGCTCTGGGTTACCTGGATCATTGTTGACATACATTCCGAAGATTCCGCCAACAACTCCGCGCTCTAGTTCACCCAATAGATGAGTGATCTCTGAGAAGCTTGCTGCTGCAATTCGCTTTAAATCTGCAGAGATAGGGGCTGCACCTAATTCATTAACTCTTGCCTCATCTAGGAAAGATGCATACATGTCACCGATCTGCTGGCTAACACCTGGCTTTGAGTTTGCCTGAGCCTCTTCAAGGATTGCTTTAACGGCATCCTCTGAGTCATCACGGAGCTTATAGAAGGAGCCGTGCACAGCCTGATCGGCTGGAATCTCCTCGTTCTTTAGCCAATCACCGTTGGTGTGGCGGAAAAGGTCGTCTTGTGGACGAACGTTGTGGTCGAAACCCTTGGTGTTAATTCCTTTAATGTCAGTCATGTGAGCAATTCTAGGGCTGTTGAGAGGCCGCCGATATCCCTAAACTTAGAAGCGTGGAATTACAAAAAATTATCTTGTACTACGGCTTCACTCCAATATCGGACCCGGAGGCCGTAAAGCTATGGCAGCAGAACCTCTGCGAGAGCCTAGGGCTAAAAGGTCGCATCCTTATTTCTAAGCATGGGATCAATGGAACCCTCGGTGGCGACATGTCAGCCCTGAAAAAGTATGTAAAAACCACCAAACAGTACCCAGGTTTCAGAAAAATTGACTTTAAATGGTCTATGGGCACTGGAAACGACTTTCCTCGCCTAAGAGTTCGAGTTCGCAATGAATTAGTGGCTTTTGATGCCCCAGATGCCATCACAGTTACTGAAAAAGGCATTGTAAATGGTGGAAAACACCTAAAACCAGCAGCAGTTGACCAACTAGTAGCCGAAAGAGGCGATGAAGTCGTCTTTTTCGACGGTAGAAACGCCTTTGAAGCTGCCATTGGCCGCTTCAAGAATGCTGTTATCCCTGATGTTCAAACAACCCATGACTTCGTAGCTGAGATTAAGAGTGGTAAATATGACGACATCAAGGACCGCCCTGTGGTCACATACTGCACCGGTGGGGTCAGATGCGAGATTCTCAGCGCAATCATGATTGATAACGGCTTCAAAGAGGTCTATCAGATTGATGGTGGAATTGTCCGTTACGGCGAAAGCCAGGGCGATAAGTCTCTCTGGGAGGGTTCGCTCTATGTATTCGATGATCGTCTAAACATTGATTTCACTCCTGATGCAAAGACCATTGGTAAATGTGAGAAGTGTGAAGCTCCAACCAGCACGTTCAGAAACTGTACATCGCTTGGTTGTCGCGATTTGATTTTGCTTTGTGACGGATGTGCTGATGTTCCAGAGAACCTAGGTTGTTCACCAACCCACACCCGCGGTAAACGCAGATCACAGGTTGGCTAAGCACCTCAGTTATCGCTGGCCTAGGCAACTAATGTGCCGTGTCACCTTAAACTTGTCATACAGCGAGTAAGGAAAAGTTTTGGGCTTTGTAGAGAACTTTGAACGTCGCCTTGAATCATTTGTTAACGGTGCCTTCTCTAAGGCATTCAAATCACAATTGCAGCCGGTTGAAATCAGTGCAGCTATCAAGGCGAAGATGGATGTTAGCGCTGCCGTAATTGGTAAAGACCGTATCCTTGCTCCCAACGAATTCAGAGTTTCACTTTCACAACCAGATCTGCTTCGGCTTAATTCTCTAGGTGACAATCTTGTTGCTGAGATCACAAAGCAGGTATCTGCTCACGCCAAGAAGCAGCGATACCAGCTCACTGACGAACTTAAGGTTTCTCTTTCATCTTCTTCAACTCTTGCAGTTGGTCAGATCCAGGTTGCTGCTAGCGGTAGCAAAGCGGCTCAAGTTGCCAATGTCTCTTGGGTTCCGGCATTAGATATCTCAGGTAAGCGCTATCTGCTGGCTAAAGATAAAACAACCGTTGGTAGAGATGCAGTTGCAGATATTCAAGTGAACGACTCTGGTCTTTCAAGAACGCACTTCGCGATCAACTGGGATGGTTCTAGCGCAACTGTTGAGGACCTGGGCTCAACTAATGGAACTACCGTTGCCGGTCACGATGTGAAATTACAAAACATTTCTGCTGACACAGTAATCAAAGCTGGTCGAACTGAATTTGTATTTAGAGTAGTTGCCAAGAATCAAGGTGATGCGTAATGAGTGAACTAGCGCTCTTTATTGTTCGTGCAGGCTTCTTGATTATTCTTTGGCTGTTTGTCTTGAGCATCATTTCAATCATCAGAGCGGATCTATTCAGTGAAAGAGTTCTTTCCAAGGTAGTTGAAAAGAATCTTCCTACTTCTGTTTCTTCCCCTACTACGGGGCTTACCAACGTTGGTAACTTTTCAACTGCTCCGGGTTCGGCAACCATTGTTTCTGCAATGAGCGAAACGCCTGCAACTCTTGTAGTTATCGATGGACCTTTGCAAGGCATGGAGATAGTTCTCGATAGAAAAGAAATTCGAATAGGTCGAGCGCCTAATAATGAGTTCGTAATTGAGGATGACTACGCGTCTTCTCAACACGCAAGATTGCAGAAAACAGATGATGGTTGGTTATTACAAGATCTCAACTCAACCAATGGAACATACGTTGATGGTGCAAGAATCGGTGCTCCTGTTTCAATCAAACAGGAAATGCAGATTCGTATCGGTAAAACAATATTTGAGCTACGAGGTTAATCGTGGCTATCAAAATCATCAGCTCATCCCAAAGCGATAAGGGTAAGGTCCGCTCCAGTAACCAGGACAGCGGCTACTCAGGCACTAACCTCTATGTTGTTGCTGATGGTATGGGTGGTCATGCTGGTGGCGACATTGCTTCAGCTCTGGCTACCCAGCATGTAGCGAAGATTGATGATGTTTATCCCGACAGTGATCAAGCTATGAGCTCACTGCTTGACGCAATGCGTGAAGCTAACCGCAATCTCTCTGACACAGTAAGCAAGTTCAACTACCTTGCTGGCATGGGTACAACCATGGATGCTGTTATCTTCACGGGTTCTATTGCCAACATTGCCCACATCGGTGACTCGCGCGTTTACCTGATGCGTGATTCTAAGTTGACTCAAATTACAAAAGATCACACTTTTGTTCAGCAACTAATCGATGCTGGAAAACTTACTGAAGAAGAAGCTCTCGTTCACCCACGAAGAAATGTAATTCTTAGAGTTTTAGGTGACACCTCTGAAGAGCCTGAGTTTGATATTCACCAAATAGAAGTGCAGCCAGGCGACAGGTTGTTACTGTGTTCAGATGGCTTGTGTGGCGTTGTACCTAACTACCTAATTGAAGAAAACATGAAGGTAGCCAACCTTGATGAGGCAATTGAACTTCTAATTGATGAAGCTAAAGAGTATGGCGCTCCAGATAACGTAACTGTTCTGCTTCTTGAAGTAAGAGATGAAGCAGAACTTGCTGATTACCAGCAACCGGTTACCTGGTTAGGTTCTGCTGCCAATGAAGTTGTAATCAAGCAGAACAGTGCTGGACGCATTCTCGAAGTGTTCAGCCCTAAGGCTTGGTTTGATGCATTCAGAGATCTTGGTCGTAAAGAAACTTTCTATTCGATCAACGATCCTGCCCTTGAAAAAGCTATCGGTGAGTTTGATGGCAAGGTTCGTTCTTGGAAGAAAAGAGGAACGGCTCTATTCCTAGTCTTAGCTCTTATTTCCGGTGGAGCTCTATGGGGTGTCTTCTCATACATTCAGACTCGTTATTACCTAGGTGTTGAGAACGGAAACGTAGCTATCTATCAAGGCATCAAAGAAAGCTTTGGTGGAATTGGTTTCTCAACTCTTTATAAGGAATCTGAAATCAGAATTGTTGACCTTCCTGACTTCCAACAAGAACTAATTCTGAAGAGCATCTCGGCAGAGAGCCTCGCTGACGCGGAGGCCAAGCTAGAGCAAATTCTTGTGAGTTCTAAAGATGGCTAAATCTCGCGTTCGCATCAAGGTAATGCCCAAAAAGCGGAACCTCGAATTAATCATGTTGCTCTTTGGTTTTGGTTTGTTTGCCTTTGAGATCTCTCAGGTTCAGCTTGCAACAATACAAATCCTTAGACCTGATGGTTGGTTCATCTGGTCTGTGCCTGTTGTTGCTGCGATTGTGTTTCATATTGTGTTGCGTCTTAGAGCCAGCGATGCTGATCCGATTCTTCTGCCAATTGGTTTCTTACTGAACTCGCTTGGTATCGCGATGATCTATCGCCTTGATTTAGCCAAAGCTCTGGCCGACACAGATAAAACTGTTGGTGAAAGACAAGTTGTCTGGACATTGATTGCGATATTGATTGCAGCAGCTGTGCTGTGGCTTGTGAAGTCACACTTGTCATTTAGAAAATACATTTACTCAGCAATGGCTCTAGGCGTGTTGCTTTTGATACTTCCACTTATTCCTTTTATTGGCGTCAGCACCAGTGGCGCTTTTCTTTCTGTGCGCCTAGGTCCAATTAGTTTCCAGCCGGGTGAGCTAGCAAAGATCGCTTTTATTGTTTTCTTTGCCGGATATCTAACTTCGAGACGTGAAGCGCTAGCTGTTGTTGGTCGCAAGGTTCTAGGTATTCGAATTCCACCAGCTAGGGAATTAGGTCCGATAGTTTTCATTTGGCTGGCAAGCTTAGGTGTTCTAGTTCTGCAGAGAGATCTCGGAACATCGCTTTTGTATTTCGGTTTGTTCTTGGTTCTTTTATATGTGGCAACTGGTCGTGTGTTTTACGTTCTTGTAGGTCTTGTGATGTTTGTCGCTGGAGCACTTATCGCATCACGACTTTTGTCTTACGTTGGTAACCGTATTGCTGCTTGGTTAGATCCACTAAACGAAGCTAACTACGAAGCCATTGGTGGTTCGTATCAGTTGGTTCAATCCATGTTTGGGCTTGCTCACGGTGGAATCTTTGGAACTGGCCTTGGTGGAGGTTTGCCAACTATCGTTCCTCTGGCTGAGAGCGACTTCATCATCTCTGCCATTGGTGAAGAGTTAGGTCTAGCAGGACTATTTGCTCTGCTCTCTCTATACATGGTCTTAGTTGCTAGAGCTCTTCGCATAGCGAATACTCACGCTGATGATTTCAGTAAGTTACTTGCAGTTGGTTTAGGTTTCGTTATTGCCCTGCAGTGCTTCATTGTTATTGGTGGAGTGTTACGAGTAGTTCCACTAACTGGCCTAACAACACCGCTACTTGCAGCTGGTGGTTCCTCTCTAGTTGCGAACTGGATCATCATTGCCTTGTTACTTAGACTTTCTGACACCTTGCCGAAGCCTGGGACGGTGAGCGAATGACCCCTGAGATTAAGAGAGTCGCTAACTTCATCCTGCTGATGTTTCTATCGCTGTTTGTTGCAGCCAGTGCAATGCAGGTTGTCAATGCTGATTCACTAAGCAATGATTCTCGTAACCAGAGAGCTGTCTATGAGGGTTATAAAACTCAGCGCGGAGCGATATTGGTTAACAACAAACCCATTGCTGAATCAATTAAGACATCTGATGCTTACAGATACCTACGTCAATACAACGGTGAGCAATACAGCGCTATCACTGGTTTCTATTCTTTGTTCCAAGGTAGAACTGGTTTAGAGAATGTGCTGGACAGTTCTCTACGTGGAGATAACTCAGCTGCTTTCTTTGAACAACTAAATGCTTTGCTATCGGGTAACCCTGTGTCAGGAGCATCTGTTGAACTGACCATTGATGAAGATGTTCAGCTTGCAGCATGGAATGCAATGGGCAATATGAAGGGTGCTGTTGTTGCAATTGAACCAGCAACTGGAAGAATTCTTGCTCTTGTATCTAAATCTGGTTTTGATGCAAATCTTCTTTCAACCCATAACACCGCTGATGCTTCTGCTAACTACAAGAAGTTACTAACCAATAAGAATGCCCCTCTAATCAATAGGGCTATTGGCGGAGATCTTTATGCTCCTGGGTCAGTATTCAAACTAATTGTTGCTGCTGCAGCATTTGAATCTGGCGAATACACTCCACAGAGCAAGCTACCTAATCCAAAGTCTTACATCCTCCCTGGAACAACAACAGCAATCACTAATTCAGGTGAAGGTCGCTGTGGTGGAGCGACAACTGTTTCTATAGCCACCGCCTTGAAGCTTTCTTGCAACGTACCTTTTGCGCAACTAGGTATTGCACTAGGTCAAGAAGCTATTGCTAAGCAGGCAAAAGCATTTGGCTTTGGTGAGGAATTGGCTATCCCGTTGAAGGCGACACCAAGTACTTATCCTGAGAATCTTGATGATGCTCAAACTGCTCTGACATCTTTTGGTCAGTTTGATGTTCGAGTAACACCATTGCAGATGGCAATGGTTTCAGCTGCTATCGCTAATGCTGGTATTGAGATGAAGCCATATCTAGTTGATCAGATCTTCACGTCTAACCTAACTTTGCTAGAAGAAGGAAACCCTACTGAACTACGTCGTTCAATCACTACTAGCTCTGCAGAGCGTTTGAAGACCATGATGATTGCAGCAGTTTCGTCAGGGGTTAGTTCTAATGCAAAGATTCCTGGCGTAAAAGTAGCAGGTAAAACTGGAACAGCGGAGAACGGTGTGGATGACCCATACACACTTTGGTTCACAGGTTTCGCTCCTGCTGATAATCCACAGGTAGCTGTTGCAGTTGTTATTGAGGATGGGGGTGGCAAGGGGCAATCAGGTAGAGGTAACACACTGGCTGCTCCTATTGCTAAGAAAGTAATGGAGGCGGTGTTGAACAAATGATGCCTGAAGAAGGAAAGCTCTACGGTGGTAGATATCGTCTAATCAAACGCATTGCAACCGGTGGTATGGGTGAAGTCTGGCAAGCGCAGGATGAAACTATTCTGCGTCTAGTTGCCATCAAGATTTTGAAACAGCAATACATGGGTGATCCAGATTTCGTGGATCGCTTTAGAACTGAAGCTAAACATGCAGCGATGATCAATCATGACGGTATTGCTAACGTTTATGACTACGGTGAAGATGAAGGTAGTGCATTCCTAGTAATGGAACTAGTTCCAGGTGAAGCTCTCTCATCTATTTTGGAAAGAGAAAAAACTCTTCCAGCAAAGCAAGTAATTTCTATAATCGCTCAAACAGCTTTAGCTCTAGATGCCGCGCACAGAGAAGGTTTAGTGCACAGAGATGTGAAACCAGGTAACTTACTGATTACTCCTGATGGTCAAGTGAAGATAACTGACTTTGGTATTGCGAGAGTTGCTAACCAGGTCTCTCTTACACAGACCGGCCAGGTGATGGGAACCGTTCAGTACCTTGCACCTGAACAAGCAACCGGCAAAGCTGCAACTGCTGCAGGAGATATTTACTCACTAGGAATTGTTGCTTACGAAGCACTAGCTGGTCGTCGACCTTTCAAAGGTGATACACAGATGGCTATTGCCATGGCACAAATCAATGAAGTGCCACCACCACTGCCTGAAGAAATAGATCCAAAACTAATTCGCTTAGTAATGGACTGTCTTGCCAAGAAACCAGATCAAAGACCAAGATCTGCTCTTGAGCTAGCTGCAAGAGCAGAAGCATTGTTGGCTGATAGTCCGGCTCATGTTGCAATCAACACAGTTATTCCAACTGGTGTTGAACCAGTTAGTGATGACACCACTGTTATCAATACTGATACGAAACCTACGGTCACTGTTCCGGTTATCTGGCCATGGGTTGCTCTCATCTTGATACTGCTTGCAACCATTGGAGTTATTGTTTGGGCCGGACTGGTATCTCCTAAGAATGAGGTTGATCCAACACCTACCCCAACACCTACCGAGACTCAAACGCCAACACCTACCCCAACGCCGACTGAAACGGTTGACACAGTTGTTGTCTTACTCAGCGAATATCAGGGCTTGGATGTGTCTTTGGTTGTTCCAAGACTGAGTGATCTAGGACTGATTGTTGAACCGATAGCTGGAACTGAGGTTCCAGCAGATGATCCTCGTATCTCACAGGTTTATGAAGTTTCCCCTTTGGGGACATTAGAGGTTGGTAGCACGATAAAGGTCTACTACTACCAACAGCAACCAGATCCGAACACGGTAACCAACTAGCAGGTAAGTCTAAGTTTCTATAGGAGAAGCAAAGATAAACTTAATGAGTTGTCTAAGACAGATTGGAGCGATGAATGAGCGAGTCTAAACGCATCATCGCTGGCCGATACGAACTAGGTGAACTAATCGGTCGCGGGGGTATGGCTGAGGTTCACTCAGGTATTGACACAAGACTTGGCAGAACCGTTGCTATCAAGCTTCTAAAGGCAGATCTGGCTGCTGACTCTAGTTTTGAGATTCGTTTCCGCCAGGAAGCTCAAGCCTCTGCTCGTATGGCTCACCCAACCATTGTTAGGGTCTATGACGCGGGAGATGAAGTAACTCTTGATGAGTACGGGGTTGAACGTCACCTGCCATACATCATCATGGAACTTGTTACTGGTGATGTGCTTAGAGATATTCTTCGTCAAAGAAAACTAACTCAACAAGAAGCTATCTTCTATGCAACAGGCATTCTGACTGCTCTTGAGTTCTCTCATGCTGCAGGAGTAATTCACCGCGACATCAAACCTGCCAACGTAATGATTACTCACTCCAATGCGGTCAAGGTTATGGACTTTGGTATTGCTCGAGCAGTAAGTGATTCATCAGCAACGCTTGCTCACACCAACGGCATTGTTGGAACCGCTCAGTACTTCTCTCCTGAACAAGCCAAGGGCGAGACTGTTGATTTTAGAACTGATCTTTACTCAACAGGTGTCTTGCTTTATGAAATGCTTACTGGCAAACCTCCCTTTACTGGAGAGACAGCTGTGTCAGTTGCTTACCAACACGTAAGTGAGACGGCTCCTGCCCCATCAAGTATTAACCCAAGTATTTCTGCAGCAATTGATTCTGTTGTGATGAAGTCATTAGCTAAAGAAAGAAACCAGCGCTTCCAGTCAGCTAGTGAGTTTAGGGTTGCTCTAACAGCTGCTGTTGGTGGTAAGTCTGTTTCATTCTTTGAAGATGGTGCTCAGCCACCAACAGCTCCTCTGCAACCACTCGTCGATGATGTGGCGGCAACTGTTGCTATTCCCGAAAGTGATCCTTTTGCTGAACTTCTTGCGTCATCTAACAATGAGTCAACTAACCCTGTAACAACTGTTGCTGAAGTTACTGAAGAAGCTCCAACAGAAGTAATGGAAGATGGATTCTCTCTTCTAGGTTTTGAAAATAGCTCAACCGAAGAAGGTGAGCAGGAGACTAGGGTCATAACCAAGCCCCGAGCTGAAAAGCCTTCTGCTGGTTTGTTTTGGGGTATTGGCAGTGGTGTTGGTGTTTTTGTTATTGGTCTTGTTGTCTGGCTTATTGCCGGTGGCGCTGCGCTGATTTCGTTTAATGGCAACACTGGGACAAAGATTGTCGTCTCTAATGTTGTTGGCAAAACCTACGAGGAAGCATTAGCGATTCTCGATGAGCAAGATCTTCTAGTAGCAAGAGTGCTTCAGGTTAGTAGCACAATTCCTGCAGGAACAGTTATCTCAACAGATCCTCCTGCGGGTCAAGAAGTTGGTGCTAAGACAACCATCACGGTTCTTGTCTCATCAGGTCAGGAATTAGCTTTGATGCCAAATCTCGTTGGCATGACTGAACAAGATGCAATCCTTGCAATAACGAACGCTAAGTTGGTCCTTGGAACTATCACGCAAAGTGATTCACCAACTGTTGCCAAGAACCTAGTCATGTCTAGTGATCCTGCTGCCAACCAACAGATAACAGCTGGCACGACTGTTAACATCGTTATTTCAACCGGAAGTGTTCTAGTTCCTAACATTGTGAATCTAGAGATTAGTGATGCTAGAGCTCAGCTAACTGCTCCACAGGTTGGTTATGTTGTTGAAACTCAGGTTGACCCTGCTTGCACAGGAACGGCAGGCACTGCAGTTATTGCTCAGTCAATCGCACCTGGTATTCAACCTCAGATGCAGACAATTGTTTTGACTCTTGAGTGTTTAGTTAACTAAAGATTTACTAGCGGACTTAGTGTCTTAGCTTTTTCAGCTGCACCTTTTAGTCCAAGAGATTCCAACCAGTTACCAAGCATCTGATATCCGCCTTGGGTTAGTACTGACTCAGGATGGAACTGAACACCATAAATCGGCAGAGTCTTGTGTTGCAATCCCATGATTACTCCCCCTGCAGTTTTGCTAGTTACCAATAAATCATCAGGAACTGTGTTAGCAACTACCGCTAGTGAGTGATACCTAGTTGCTGTGAAAGGCTCGGGCACATCTTTGTATACCAAGCTGTCATCATGGAAAACTTGACTAGTCTTACCGTGCATAAGTTCTTCAGCGCTCGTGACAGTTGCCCCCATAGCTTCAGCTATGGCTTGGTGACCTAGGCAAACACCAAATATTGGCTGCCCTGTCTTTAGGGCCTGCTTGACCGTTAGCACACTAAGTCCTGCATCCGCAGGGGTGCCAGGTCCAGGAGAAATCAAAACAGCATCGTATTGAGCCAAGAGTTCAGGCAGTTCAGCCTCAGAAACTACGTCGTTTCTAAGGACCTCAGTGCTAGCGCCTAGCTGCTGAAGATACCCGTTGAGGGTATAAACAAAGGAATCATAGTTATCTAAAACCAATATCTTGACCATAAGGATTCAAGACTAACTTGCTTAGGCCCCTCTCGTAATAGAATTGAGCAATGTCTGAAAACGAAAAGAAAACACCAAAGCTTCGTAAGCGTCCAACCGCGCCTGCTGTCCCTGATTCAGTAAAGGTAGCAAAGAATAAAGAGGGTAACCCTGCTTGGTTCTTGCCTGTGACAATTACTTTTCTAATTGTCGGCCTGGTTTGGATCATGGTCTACTACATCAGCCAGACTCTATACCCACTAGGTTCAGGAACACCTATCAACCTAGGTGCAGGAAACATCATCGTAGGCTTTGGTCTAATGATGGTTGGTTTCGGTCTGCTAACCCGCTGGAAGTAATTAGTTATACAAACTGTTTATTGGTGCATTACGGATAATCCATATCGCAAGCAGCGCAATAGATATTGCAATTAGAGACAACGTTTGAATATTCTGTTTCATTCGATCTCTAGTTGAAACAAGCACATAACCCACTGCTGCACCAACTACAAGTCCGCCAACGTGTGCTTCCCAAGCTATGCCTGGTAGGAATCCAACAAACAAGTTAATTCCAATGATGATATACATCTGCCCAGCATTTAGTTTCATTTTGACTAGGAACACCAAGTAAGCACCCATCAAACCAAAGACTGCGCCGCTAGCTCCAACTACGCTGCCAAATGAAGTGGAGAGAACTAGGAAACCTAGCCCTCCACCAAAGATTGACATGAAGTAAAGAACTAGGAATCTGATCTTGCCAATCATTGGCTCAAGTAATGTTCCGAGCACAAACAAGGAATACATGTTGAAAAGAATATGTGTTATTTGACTGTCGGAATGAGCGAATCCTGAAGTGAAGACGCGAAGCCAGCTTCCTTCATCTGTAATACTTCCAACGTTTGAGTAGCGGAGTGAATAAGTCAAACCTGGAATTAGAAGTTGTGCTGCATAAACTAAAACATTTATGCCGATCAGAGTCATCGTTATTGGTGCTGCGCTAAACAAAGACTTTTGAAAACTAGCTTTCTGAATCTTCACGCGATCTTTGGAATCCTCTGGGCAAAGAAAACCAATTGCTCCAGGACTTGAACAGTCGACGCAAATAAATCTTTCACAGCGTTGACAAGACACCCCGGTCTCTCGATCGGGGTGTCTGTAACAACGAGTATCTAGTTCTGACACAAGACCTAAAGTTTTTCGATTGAAATACTGTTGATGACAACATCTTCAACAGGCTTGTCTTGAGGACCTGTCTTCACAGCAGCAATCTTTTTGACTACGTTCTTTGAGTCTTCGTCAGCAACTTCACCGAAGACGGTGTGCTTGCCATAAAGCCATCCGGTGTCTGCAACGGTGATGAAGAACTGAGAACCATTAGTACCAGGACCTGCGTTAGCCATAGCTAGCTTGTAAGGGTCGTTGAAGTTCTGCTCGCTGATCTCATCATTGAAGTTGTAGCCTGGGCCACCCATTCCGGTTCCAGCTGGGTCACCACCCTGGATCATGAAACCTGGGATGATGCGGTGGAAGATAACACCGTTGTATAGAGGAGTATCGGTGTTCTTAGCTCCTGTACGAGGGTGAGTCCACTCCTTGGTGCCGTCTGAGAGGCCAACAAAGTTGGCTACGGTTACTGGAGCATCAAGGCCGAAAAGGTTGACCTTAATGTCTCCGTGGTTGGTGTGTAGGGTCGCTATGTGCGTGTGATTAGTCATGTTCTTATTCTCGCACGTCTCTAAATAGTCGCAAAAACCCCGATATCAACGGGAATGTCGGTGGGTAACCTTAGAATGTTTAAGATGTTTCCAATCGGGGATATCGACACCTCTAAACAACGGGGCGGAATGCATACTGAGATCTTCCTATCACGCGGGGAAACCGTCACATCTTTCGAATTGCCTGCGTCAGCACCAATAAGGGTTTCCTGGCCAGAGCCAAAAAGAATCAAAATTGTTGTCCCAGTGGGGCTGGACTACAGCTCATTCAAGGAGAACTTCGAAGACATTCTGCACCCAGAGCTGATTTCACACCTACACACAACCTGGCCTGAGAACCAAGAGTCTTCGGTTGGTAAGCCTTTGCCCCTAAAGGCTTGGGATGATGTTGAAATTGAACTGATTCCTGAAAAGAATCCTAAGGTTCAGGCTGAAGTGGCCCTTGATAGACCGAGAATTACCATTCAAATGGGGCAACGTGTTGACGAATTTAGTGAAAACTGTAAAAAACACCTCAAGCCGGAATTATTCGAGCATGTCATACGTCTCTGGTCAGACCCGGACTACTGCCGAACTGTGCTACCCGTAGGTAGAAACTTACTTATCCGCGGTTGCGTTTAGGCTTAGCTGGCCAACCCAAGGCACCAACTGCCTTAAGTAGCTCTTCTGGAGAAACCTTTAGTTCTTGACACAGTCTTCCGACTGTACCTGAAGGGATCTCACGTTCTAGGTGAAAATACCTACTCAGGCTTGACTTCTGCATGCCTGTTGCGATCGCGAACTGGTTTAGAGACCGGTAGCCTCTAGCCTCGTACTTAGAGACAAACCATTTCCAAGCGGATTCTATGTTCTCTGCTGACTGCTTGTGTACCATTTAGTGTTAGTTACCTGCTCCTTGAAGCCCCATGCACTTGCACCCAATACACACTTTATACACATAATCGGGAACATGTAGAGACTATACGCAAATTTTCAGACTATATTTCAAAAACTTTCCCGTGGCCCTCAAATTCATAGAATCTGATGTAATCGACCAGCAGTTTGTTGGAGTCTGGCAGATCAGGACTAAGCGGACCGCCTAGGTTTCCACCAACTGCAAGATTCAGAAGGATGTAGAAAGGGTGATCATAAACCCACTGGTTCGGGCTAACGCTTTCTGGCGTAGCCGAGAAGTACTCTTTGTCATCAACAAACCAAGAAATTGAACCTGGTTTCCAGTTGATTGAGAACTCATGCCATTGACCAGCAAGGCTCTCGTCAAAAATCAGTTTGCCGCCACATCCATTGTCGCCAAAGTAGCCTGGGCCATGGAGTGTTCCTAAAGCTTCTAGTGGGGCTTTGCCCACCCATTCCATAATGTCTATTTCGCCGGCTAGCGGCCAGCCTTCTACATCCATGGTGTCCCCGAGCATCCAGAATGCAGGCCATAGGCCAACACCTGCCGGAACCATAGCTCTAATAACTAGGCGTCCATAATGGAAATGAAGCTTGTTCTTAGTAACAAGACGAGCACTGGTCCACTCGACAGGCCCGTAATAGGCATCTCCAGCAGAGTTATCGTTGATTCTGCGAGCCTCTAATTCCAGGTGCCCTTCGGCATTCACAAAGGCATTGTCGCTTGTGTAAACCTGAAGCTCATTGTTACCCCAACCAGGTATGCCGTGTGAGGTTCCATCTCCTAGATCTCTTCCCCAGATTTCAGGGTTGGGGGCAGATCCTTCACCCTGTGTGAACTCTTCGGACCAAAGCAGTTTGTCTTCTGGCATGTTTTCTTTCCGTGCATAAACGATTTGATTCACAGTTTAACGCAACCCTATTGTTACTTACTTACCCCTAGGCTTAACTTAAGTATTAGTGCTTGAAGTGTCAGAAATTAGTGGCTTTGGACATTAACTAGATATATAGAAGTAAGGGAAAATATGAAGATTTCAAAGATCGCAATCGCAGCTCTTTTCGCTGCTGGTTTTGTGACCGTGCCGACAACATTCGCCTTGGGAGAAACACGTGACCAGGACGACACCATGGTCATTCAGTGCATAAACGAATACACAGAAGAAGAGGGCTACAAGTGTATTGAGACCGACCCAGAAGAAGGTGTGGCCTACACAACTGAACAAGGCGATGTTGATGTGCAGCCAATAGATTCATGTTGGACAACTGAAGATGGTACTGATGTTTGTGCAAGAGGAGGCATGGTCCCTACACCTGATACTGGTGAAGAGCTTCCGGGAGTTCCAGTAGACCCTTCAGACTGCCTCGTAAGCTCTGAAGCAGAGGGTCAAGGGTGGATGGCTTGTCCTGGATCTACTGAAGAAGGTGACGGTGTTGCCTATCTTGAAGACATGCCAGAAGACAGATCACTAATGATGCAAAACGGTGTTGCAAAGTCCGCAGGAACACCTGATCAGACTGCTTCCAGCACACTGGCAGCTTTCGGTGTCTTAGTAGCCGCTCTTGGTGCTCTTGGCATCGGAATAAGCAGACAAAAGGAAACTAACTAGTTCCAATAGGTGTTCAGTGGGCTCGGCTAATTTAGCCGGGCCCACTACTTTATTGCTAGGTGGGGTTTGTTAGATTTACTAACATTCGAAAAGACTTGTGTAGTTTGTGTCATAAATGCTAAATAATGAACATTAACTAGATACAAAGACGTTACAAGGAGATAAAAATGAAGATTTCAAAGATCGCAGTTGTGGCCCTGTTCGCTGCTGGATTCCTGACCGTTTCGGCCACCCCAGGCATGGCTACAAGTTGTGCTGTGGGTTACACCATAATTGAGCTCGAAGATGGTAATTACTCTTGCGAAGCTGAGCCGGAAGTAAAAGTAGAAGACCTAAAGCCAATTGATTCATGTTGGACAACTGAAGATGGTACTGATGTTTGTGCGAGAGGTGCAATTGCTCCAATGCCTACAAATGTTGAAGACACACCAGTAGACAGCTCTGAATGCTCATCCACTACAGACGACCAGGGTGTCTCTTCAGAGGTTTGCATGAAGGCTGTTCCATTCAGTGGTACACCTGAAGAAGATGGAGGTGTTGGCTACGTAGATGACGCTCCAGTTGATCGAGAATTAATGTTCCAGAGCGGTGTAGCCGAGACACTAGAATCACCTGCTGATCCAACAGTTTCTATCGCAGTGGCAATCTTTGGAGTTCTAGCAGGAGCTCTATTGGCCCTAGTAATCGTAAAGAACAGACGTAAAGAAGCTAAGTAGTAGTTAGCTCCTAGAGGTAACGGGTCCAACTTGATAGTTGGACCCGTTTTCTTTTATCTGTCAACGATGTTTCTGCTCTGAGTATTAGTCCCCTAAGAACTATCGGTTAGATCTTTTCTCTGCTCATAAGACCAACTAGGTTGCCTTCTGAGTCTTTGATGAATGCTAACCATTCATTGCCTGGGGTATCAAAAATTCCTTGAGGGTCAGCGAATACTATGTGTGGTTCTATTTCAATAGTCACCCCCCTTTCCCTGAGTTCATGTACGCTTGCGACAACATTTTCTACCTCAAGGTAGATCATTGATTTAGCGCCTGTAGGTTCCAGTAGAAGCCTTGTTCCGCCTAAGTCATAGAACAGCATTCCTGGGTTAGGGAATACAGCTATTGGTTCTTTCTTCAAGAGCTCTGAATAAAACTTTTCGGCACGTTCTAAGTCGCTGCAGGCTAGAGAAATCTGTCTAATCTTCATAAAGACAAGATACACGAGCGTAAGGCAAGTAGATTTGTTCAGTGCCTAAAAGTTCCTCGCTGAGATCATTCAAACATCGGAACTTTCGCATACTGTATCCAGCTAACGCCATGTCCAACATTGGCACTTGGACACAGAGAGTGGCTCAAGACTGGTTGGTTCTAGAGCTCACCAACAACGATGCGGCAATGCTTGGACTTGTCACAGCGATTCAATTCTTACCAGCAATGCTTCTAAGCCTCTACGGTGGTCTTCTTGCAGACCGATTCAGTAAGAGAAAACTTCTTATTCTTACTAACACTGGTGCGGGACTAACATCAGTTGTTCTGGGTCTACTAGTTGTTGGCGGGATGGTTCAACTCTGGCACGTGTTTGTATTGGCTTTAGCTCTTGGTGTCTTCACTGCTATTGACTCCCCTATTCGTGTTAGCTTCACAAGCGAACTCGTAGGTAAAGATGATCTTGCTAATGCAGTTAGCTTGAACTCAGCTAACTTCAACGTAGGAAGACTCGTAGGTCCTGCCTTAAGTGGTTACCTGATCTTCTTATATGGCACAGGCCCTTCATTCCTAATCAACACTGTGACCTATGTCTTTATGGTGGTGACTCTCCTAGTCATTAGAGATCAGGACCTACACATCACCGTGAAGCCTGCTAAGGACAACAAGTTAGCCGAAGCATTTGCGTACGTGAAGTCCAGACCAGACCTGATGTTAGTGATGATGACTGTCTTCTTCACAACAACCTTTGGCCTTAACTTTCAGATCTTTATTGCCTTGATGGCAACTAAAGAGTTCAACATGGGCCCTGACCAGTTCGGTGCTCTAGGAAGCATCTTGGCTATTGGGTCTTTGTCAGGAGCATTGCTAGCAGCTCGACTGGAGAAGCACAGAACAACTCAAAACATTCTTCGAGGAGCAGGTTTGTTTGGAATCTTGCTAATGCTGTCCGCTTATCTTCCTAGCCCACTGTTGTTTGCAATCATGCTGCCAATCATGGGTGCAACAGCTCTTCTGACTCTTATCTCTGCCAACACCTATGTTCAAGGCAACACCAGCAACGCTCTTCGTGGAAGAGTGATGGGAATCTACTTGATGATCTTCATGGGTGGAACACCTATTGGTTCACCACTAATTGGTTTTGTTGCAGCCGCTGTGGGTATTCGTCTAACGATTGTTTTGTGTGGACTGGTCCTGCTTATAGCAGCACTAATTATTAGAAGAAGATTTAGGGATTTAAAGCCAGTAACTGTTTAGTTACTCGTTCAATCTTTCAAGTTCTTTATCAACAGCATCCTTAAGAGCCTGCATGTCTTCATCTGACACAGGACCATACTCAAGCTGCCTTGTGTTCTTCACATCTTCTGGAGTGGCCTTGACCAGCAAGCCATCCTTCGCTTCGAAGATTGTGTCAGCAAGTCTTGAACCTTCTTCAAAGTATGTGCTCTTGGTCCACACGAATGTGCCATCGGCATTCTTCTTCACATAGTGCTCATAGTCACCAGTGTTACCTTGATTAGCTTCTTCCATCATTGAAATTAGGTAGCCAGGATCACAGGCGGTGGTTTCTAGTTCATAAAGAACCTGAGCGGCGCCTTGGTCATCAATGTAGATTGCACTGTAATCCATGTAAGCATCATCTTTAGAGAGAGCAATAATTCTTGAAGGAACATTGTTGACGAATCTTTCAACAAGTCCTTCCTGTTGCCCCTTGGCACAAGAGTCTTCTGCGATCTTGTAAAACTCTGCCTCGATTTCAGCTTGTGTCTGAGTGACTGTAGGAGTTGGTTTCGGGGTCGCAGTTGGTTCTGGAGTGCTTGCCGCACAACCTGCCAACACAAAAATTGATGTGCCAATTGCTAGTACTTTGAGTGCGTTTGATGTTCTCATGTGGGTCCCCGTCTCTTGTGTCTAGAATACCTTTTTACTTCTTGGAAACCAAGGAACTACTTCTTGGTTTTTGAGCCCTCTATAAAAACGAGTACAAGACATATTCCTAGCAACGCCAAAGAAATCATGCCCAGCATTTGCGTTATTTGGAACGCAAAGATTGTTAGAACAGCTTGAACACCAGCAGCGATGTAGCCAACCAACTTAGGTAGTTTTCCAAGATTCACAAGGATAGACAAAACTAAAGAGGCAACTGCCAACAGAAGCATAAACAAGAGCATGAAGCCAACAAAGTTTGCTAAAGATTCCATGGGTTCAGTCTACCCCTGAGAGTTTCCTTTGAAACTATTCCACCCAATCTCTCAGATTTCTAGAATTGAGCCATCGAGTGTTTGGAGTGTTCAATGAGTAAATTTAGAGAGCTTCTGTCTGGAGGCACAAGAACATCTGTTGGAGAAGCAGATAAGGTCATTACCAGTTTGCTTAAATCTGATAAAGGTTTGTCTGAGATTTATGACTTATTCCTGGACACAGATCCTGTTGTAGCCATGAGGGCCAGTTACGTTGCAATGAGGCTGGCAGCGCAGAAGCCAGAAACTGTGAAGCCCTTCACAAAAGACTTATTCAAAAACTTCCCTCTCTATACCCAACAGGAAGTTCGTTGGCACATCCCTCAGCTTTTAGTTCACTTAGAACTTACAAAGGCACAAAAGAGGACGGCCTATGAAACCGTGATGGAATGGGCTGAAACCGACAAGAGCAAAATTGTTGGTTACTACGGTTTACAAGCGGCAGCGGACTTTGCTGAGACTGACGAGGTTCTGTTGCAGGACTTCCTTCCACGACTGCGTGCTGCCAATCGCTCAGGTGCCAAGTCAATCCAGAACCGCTGCAAGAAGATCGCTAAGCAATTGGACATTGAGCTTTAGAGGATAAAGAAAAGCCCGGTCATTTCTGACCGGGCTTTCCACTTGCGTGGAGACTAGGGGGGTCGAACCCCTGACCCCCTGCTTGCAAAGCAGGTGCTCTACCAACTGAGCTAAGTCCCCATTTTGGAAATCTCAAGTGGACTTGAGGCTTCCTGGTGGGCCTAGGAGGACTTGAACCTCCGACCTCTTCATTATCAGTGAAGCGCTCTAACCACCTGAGCTATAGGCCCATAGAACGACCTTAACCTTATCTGATTTGAGGATTTGTCTCAAACTGAGATTTAGTTGTTTGTGAAACCTACTGATACTCCGCCTGTGATGCGCGCAACTATGTTGAAAATAGCCGCCCAAACGCCTGCCAAGACGGTTCCCACAACAATGGTGAAAAGGGCCATGCTGAGGGCTGTAGCAAGCACTGCCGGGAATGCGACGTCTAGTCCGACGAAGTCTTTCAGCAGGGCTGTAGCGCCTAGGGCGTTGAGGATGAAGTACACCACTGTGACGGCTATGACTAGGCCGATTCCAACTGCGATGTTGATGACAAAGCCAACCCTGACCGCTGACCAGAAGCTGATCTTCACTAGCTTTAGGTTGACAGGTTTGACGCTTGATTCACTGCGTCTTACAGTGCGTGAAAAGATACTCATTCTTGCTCTCCGCTTTCTTCTGAGACAACCTCGACACTAGTGGTTTCTGTGTCAACGCTCTCTAGATTTCTTTCGCTGTTCTTTGCTAATCCTAGGACTGAATCGTCATCATCGAAACGGGCAAAAACAACTCCCATTGTGTCTCTTCCGCGAGCAGGTACTTCACTCACTGAAGATCTGACCACTTTACCGCTGGATAGGACGATAAGAACTTCGTCATCTTCTTCAACGATTAGTGCACCAACGATGTCACCACGACGATCTTCTAGCTTGGCTACCTTGATACCGATACCACCACGGTTTTGTAGACGGTACTGATCAACTGATGTTCTCTTCGCAAAACCACCTTCAGTTACTACGAATACAAACCCACGGTCAGTGATTACATCTGCAGAAAGCAGGTGATCACCGTCACGGAAGTTCATACCAATGTTTCCACTGGTGTCTCTACCCATGGGTCTCAGTGACTCATCGCTTGCAGAGAATCTGATTGACATACCCTTGCTTGAGACTAGAAGTAAATCATCGCTCTGGTTCACAAGCATCGCTGAAACTACTTCGTCGTCTTCACGAAGCTTGATAGCGATCAAACCACCTGAACGTGCAGTGTCGTAAGCCTCAAGAGATGTCTTCTTCACAAGACCTGACTTAGTTGCGATAACTAAGAACTCTGCTTGCTTGTAATCACGGATGTCTAGCACCTGAGCGATCTTCTCATCAGGCTGAAGGGCTAGAAGGTTAGCTGCGTGCTGACCCTTTGCATCTCTTCCTGCTTCTTGAACTTCGTAAGCCTTCGTTCTATAGACGCGACCCTTGTTTGTGAAGAAAAGTAGGTAGTGATGAGTTGTTGTTACGAAGAAGTGCTCAACAACATCATCTGCTCTAAGGCTTGCACCCTTCACACCCTTACCGCCACGATGCTGTGAACGATAGTTATCGCTCTTGGTGCGCTTTATGTATCCACCGCGAGTAATGGTGATTACCATTTCTTCTTCAGGGATCAGATCAAGATCGGTAACACCGTCTTCGCCTGGCAGAATCTGAGTTCTTCTTTCATCCCCGTGACGCTTAACTACTTCTTCTAGTTCTTCGCTAACGATGGTTCTTTGTCTTTGTGGGTCAGCGATGATTGTTTTGTACTCAACAATCAAAGCTTCTAGCTCTGCTGCCTCGTCAACAATCTTCTGTCTTTCAAGAGCTGCTAGTTGACGCAACTGCATGTTCAGGATTGCTCTTGCCTGCAGTTCATCAATTGCGAGAAGCTTCATCAAACCATCGCGAGCATCATCAGCTGTTGCGCTTGCTCTAATAAGTTTGATTACTTCATCAAGTGCATCTAGAGCCTTTAGGTAACCACGGAGAATGTGTGCACGCTCTTCTGCTTTTCTTAGACGGTAGGTAGTTCTTCTAACAATGACTTCAATCTGGTGAGCGATCCAGTATGTGATGAATCCATCAAGGCTCAAAGTTCTTGGAACACCGTCAACTAGAGCCAACATGTTTGCACTGAAGTTCTCTTGCAGTGGAGTGAACTTGTATAGATTATTTAGGACAACCTGAGCGACAGCATCTTTCTTCAAAACGATTACAAGGCGCTGACCTGTACGACCAGAAGTCTCGTCACGGATATCTGCGATGCCGGTTAGTCTCTGCTCTTTAACTAGCTCAGCAATCTTTAGTGCAAGGTTGTCTGGGTTAACTTGGTAAGGAAGTTCAGTAACAACTAAACAAGTTCTGCCTTGAAGTTCTTCTACGTTAACAATTGCTCGCATCGTGATTGATCCACGACCGGTTCTATACGCATCCCTAATTCCCTGAGAACCAAGAATGGTTGCTGCTGTTGGGAAGTCTGGTCCCTTGATGCGTTGCATTAATGCAGCAAGTAGTTCTTCCTGAGTTGCATTCGGGTTAGCTAGTGCCCACTGTGCACCTTCGGCAACTTCGCGAAGGTTGTGAGGTGGGATGTTGGTTGCCATAGCAACAGCGATACCGATAGAACCATTGATCAAAAGGTTTGGAATACGGCTAGGAAGAACTGTTGGTTCTTGAGTTCTACCGTCGTAGTTGTCCTGGAAGTCAACTGTCTCTTCATCGATGTCTCTAACCATTTCAAGGGCTAGCGGGGCCATACGACACTCGGTGTATCGAGGAGCTGCTGCACCATCGTTACCTGGAGAACCGAAGTTACCCTGCCCATTTACTAGTGGATACCTTAGGTTCCACTCTTGAACAAGACGAACCAAAGTGTCATAGATCGCACCGTCACCGTGAGGGTGATATTGCCCCATGACGTCTCCAACAACACGAGAGCACTTTGAGAATTGTTTGTCTGGTCTATAACCACCGTCATACATCGCATAAATTACTCTGCGGTGAACAGGCTTTAATCCATCTCTAACATCAGGTAGAGCACGGCCAACGATAACGCTCATTGCATAGTCAAGGTAAGACCTTTGCATTTCTACGTTTAGATCGATTTGCTCGACTCTGTCTGCAATTGGTTCGTTGTTTTCAGTCATAATATTTTCCCGCTCTAGATATCTAGGAAGCGAACATCCTTTGCGTTTTGTTGAATGAATGTTCTGCGTAGCTCGACATCATCTCCCATGAGTGTTGAGAAGATTTCGTCTGCTCTTACTGCATCATCAAGAGTCACCTGAAGAAGTGTGCGACGAGCTGGATCCATGGTTGTTGCCCAAAGCTCGTCGTAGTCCATCTCCCCTAGACCCTTGTAACGCTGGATTGAGTTTTCCTTTGGAATACGTTTTCCCGATGCTTGTCCGCTAGCAAGTTTTTCATCACGTTCAGCGTCTGTGTAAACGTATTCGTGTTCAGCGTTTGACCACTTGATTCTGTATAGCGGTGGCTGGGCTAAATAAACATAGCCATGCTCAATCAGAGGTCTCATGAATCTGTATAGAAGTGTCAGAAGAAGGGTTCTAATGTGTTGCCCATCAACATCAGCATCAGCCATCAAAACACACTTGTGATACCTAATTTTTGATATGTCGAAGTCTTCACCGATACCAGTTCCGAAAGCGGTGATTAGTGCTTGGACTTCGCTATTACCTAGAGCTCTATCTAGTCTGGCTTTTTCTACGTTCAAGACTTTTCCACGAAGAGGCAGGATGGCTTGAGTCTCTGGATCTCTTCCACGCATGGCGGAACCACCCGCTGAGTCACCCTCAACGATATAGATTTCACTTAGTCTTGGATCTCTGGAAGAACAGTCCCGAAGTTTTCCAGGCATACCGGTTGACTCAAGAAGCCCCTTACGTCTGGTTGCTTCTCTTGCTTTACGAGCAGCAAGTCTCGCTGTCGCAGCTTGAATAGCTTTGCGACAAATTTCTTTCGCCATGCTTGGGTTTCTGTCAAACCAGTCGGCAAGTTTGTCGTTGGCGATCTTCTGCACAAAAGCTTTTACTTCTGTGTTACCAAGTTTGGTTTTGGTTTGACCTTCGAACTGTGGCTCAACAAGTTTCACTGAAATAACTGCGGTTAGGCCTTCGCGAACATCGTCACCGGTTAGGTTCTCGTCTTTTTCTTTTAACAAAGATTTATCTCGAGCGTATTTGTTTAGAAGTGTAGTAAGTGCAGTTCTGAAACCCTCTTCGTGTGTTCCACCCTCGTGAGTGTTAATTGTGTTTGCATAAGTGTGAACACTCTCGTTGTATCCGTTGGTCCACTGCATCGCAACTTCGAGTGACATTGACTTTTGTGGGTTCTCTGACTCAAATGCAATGATCTCGTCGTGAACTAAGTCAACTTTTTTTGCAGAGTTCAGATACTGAACGTAATCTTTCAAACCGTTTTCATACATGAACTTGTCACTGCGTTCATTACGCTCATCATGAAGTGAAATGCTTAGGCCCTTGTTTAGGAAAGCCATCTGCTGGAATCTCGATCTGAGTGTTTCGTAATCGAATTCAACTGTCTCAAAAATTTCTGGGCTAGGTAGGAACTCGATAACTGTTCCAGTGAAGTCCGCGGCCTTACCTTTCGCAAGCGGAGCTATTGGAACACCAGCCAAGTAACTCTGTGTCCACATGAAACCATCTCTAGCAACAATCACGTTTAGTTGAGTTGATAGTGCGTTAACAACAGAAGCTCCAACACCGTGCAGACCACCAGAAACTGCGTAGCCACCGCCACCGAATTTTCCACCCGCGTGCAGAACAGTCAACACAACTTCAACAGCTGGTTTCTTTTCAACTGGGTGCATATCCACTGGGATACCTCGGCCATCGTCAGCGACCTTAATCCAGCCGTCTTTAGTGATGACAACATCAATGTTTTTACAGTGGCCGGCTAGGGCCTCGTCTACAGCGTTGTCTACGATCTCGTAGACCAGGTGGTGAAGACCCCTTGGACCGGTAGAACCTATGTACATACCAGGCCGTTTACGAACCGCCTCTAGGCCCTCTAAAACTTGAATATTCGAGGCATCGTAGCCTTTTGGAGAATCGGTCATACTGGGGTGCAGCTCCTATTTCATCGAGTCAGGCCCTCACGACTGCGCCTTCAATAAGGCGACTTAAATCCGGGGTAACTAACCCTCTAATTCTACCTTTTTTAAGGCCTCTGAGAAGCCCAAAACGGCTTATTTGGGTACTTTTTGGCCTGTGGATAACTCTCTACAAGTCGCTTATTTACAAGGGTCAAGCCATAATGGCTGGTTATCCGAAGGTGTCCCTCGGACCCCTACCCTGAACGGTCCTAAAACCTCGCTTAAAGCTTGGTGCTTGAGGCCCAATAAATCTTATTTCCGTAACTTCCAGATCTGGCAAACGCTCCGATATCTTCGCCAAAATCTCTGTTCCCATGAGCCTCAACTGGGTTGCCCAGGCGGTACTTTTACAGCGAACCGTTAGGAGTCCCTTGGAAAGGTCCTCAGGAAAACTGCTCTCAGCGACCCTATCCCCCACAAGTTCTTTCCAGTTGGCGAACAGCTCAGCCTCCGAGACCTTCGACTGCCAACCAAAGCTCTGAATAAGTTCATCCATTGTGTTGGCTATTGATTTAGGTGCTCTTCCTTCGTCAAATGGTCTGGAGCTCTGGCGTTGGTTCTTTTCACGCCTCTTAGTGTCTCTATCTTTTCGGCCAGTTATGGCAGCTCTCATACGATAGTAAAACTCAACAGCGATATCCGGCTTGTTCTCTTTAGTCATCTGACACCTCAAGAGATCCTGCGTTGACATAAAAGCGGGTAGCGCTTAGCTCAAAAGGAACATCTTCTGCTACCGCTGCTGTGATTATCACCTGTTCATTATGCGATACCAATGCAGCCAAACGAGACCGTCTGGTTGAATCAAGTTCCGCAAATACGTCGTCAAGAATCAACACTGGGTCTCCAGCTCTTGCTTCTTTGCGAATAAGTTCCGCGCTCGCTAATTTCAAGGCCAGAGCATATGACCAAGATTCGCCGTGGCTGATGTATCCCTTGGCTGGAAGTGTGCCTAAAAGTAACAGCAGGTCATCTCTGTGCGGGCCAACTAGGGTTACTCCTCGCTCAAGTTCTTTACTTCGAACATCTTTTAGACGTTGCTGGAATAGATTCTCTATCTCTTCCCTATTGCCTGTGTCTAAGAATTCATTGGAGGTTTCAGACTCGATGTCATTAGATAAAAGTGAGCTTCTTAGTTTCACTGAAGGATCATTCTTCTCATCAGCTATTGCGGCGTAAGCCTCTTGCAAGTGCGGGGCTAGTCTGGCAGTGATGTCGAATCGAGCGGAAATGATTTCACTTCCTATGCGAACTAGTGACTGGTCCCAGGAATCTAGTGTGCTCAGACTTGACGAACCCGTGGGGATATTTCTAGCGCTCTTGAGCAAAGTGTTTCTTTGTTTCAGGACTCTCTCGTAGTCGCTGTAAACACCGGCCATCCTTGGAGTGAGTTGAACGATTAGTTCGTCAATGAATGCTCGTCTGTTGGAAGGATCTCTTTTTACAATGTCCAAATCTTCTGGAGAAAAGATGACGGCGTTCACGTAACCAAGAACATCTCTAACTCGAGAAGCGTCACCCTTATTGATGCGTGCTCTATTGGATCCTTGAGTGTTTAGTTCTATCTCCAATAGATTTTCACGATCATCAAATCGGGCAAGAATTCTAATTATCGCTTTTGATTCACCTTGTTTGATAAGTGGAAGATAACCACTGACTCTGTGTGAACTTAAAGTTGCTGCATAAAAAATAGCTTCAGCCAGATTGGTTTTACCCTGACCGTTTTTACCAACTAGTAAATTGATGCCTTGGTTAAGCGGTAACTCAACCGTTTTATAGTTGCGAAAGTTTGAAAGAGTTAGATGCTTTACGTGCATCTAGAATCTAATCTGCTTTTTTAACCGCGTGACCACCAAATTGATTACGCAGAGCTGCAACGGCTTTCATCGCTGGTGAATCATCTTGACGGCTAGTGAATCTAGCAAACAAAGATGCGGTGATTGCTGGCATTGGAACTGCGTTAGCAATTCCTTCTTCAACAGTCCATCGACCTTCACCTGAGTCTTCGACGTAACCCTTGATCTTTGACAGACTTGGATCTTCTTCAAGTGCAAGCACTAGAAGATCTAGAAGCCATGAACGAACAACTGTTCCTCTTTGCCAAGCAGCAAATGTTCCATGAACATCTTTGATGATGTCCTTCTTTTCAAGAAGTTCGTAACCTTCAGCGAATGCTTGCATCATGGCATATTCAATTCCGTTGTGAACCATCTTGGCGTAGTGACCAGCACCAACATCACCAACGTGAACAAAGCCTTCAGCTCTTTCACCTTCAGGACGTAGTGCATCGAAGATTGGCATAGCCTGCGCTACTAACTTCTCGTCTCCACCAACCATCAAGCCGTAGCCGTTTTGAAGTCCCCATACTCCACCCGAAACACCACAGTCGAGGTAACCGATACCAGACTCTGCAACCTGGGCTGCATGTCTGATGTCTTCGCTGAATCTAGAGTTTCCACCCTCAATAATTAAATCTCCTACGCCCATGTGCTTCTGAAGTTCATTTATGACATCATCGGTGGCTTTACCGTGAGGGACCATAACCCAAACAATCTTTGGAGAGGGCAAAGTAGCTACCAATTCTTCGATGCTGCCAACATCTGCTACAGCACGATCACGTGCGTAACCAGTTACTTCAATTCCTTTGTTACGAAGACGGGTACGCATGTTGCCACCCATTTTTCCTAGACCAATTAGTCCAATGTGCATTTGTTGCCTTTCACTTGATGCGTTTATTTATCGCTTTAGCATGTTCGGGTTTAGAAGGTACCGATATGTGTCAGGCGAAGCTGCATCTTTGGAGGTTTGGCTTGACATGATGATTGGTCCGGGACGAGAAGGGTCTCTCTGATTCTTTGTAAATTCAATCTTTACGAAGTCACTGGTGATCTGAGACAGACCATCGTGGAATAACCAAGGCTTAAATCTCAAACTAGTTGGGTTACCACTTAGTGTTGCTTGGACTGATTCGGAAGCGTTGTTCTCTGAACTAGTTGAATCTAGGTTTACAGACCCTTCTTCGAAAGCGTAACGAATGGTGTCTTCAGACTCATTAACAACAAGCTCTACTCGCCTTGTTGCATCAATCAAGTCTTGTTTGTTTATGACTACAGACTCTTCAAGGTTTGTTGGGAAGTATTGATCGATATCTGGATAGTTTTCAATGTTGAGAACAACTGTTGTGACGATTCTGTTCTTTGCTTGGAAAGCAACCATTCCACCATCAGGTGAAATTGAGATGTTGACTTCACCTAAGTTCGCGAAGGTCTTCTCGATGTCTTGCATGGTTTTGGTAAGTACCACTGCTGAAGTGTCGTCTGGAACATTCTTACCCAACCACTGCACCTGGCAACGAGCAATTCTGTTCGGATCAGCTGCAGTTAAAGTTACTGAGGTTTGCGTTGCCTTAAGTTGAATTCCTTTTTGGAAAGGTCTTGTTGATTCTTTAGCTGAAGCAACAGAGACTCTTCTAATTGCTGAGATGAATGCATCACCCTCAATAGTTCCATTTACAGGAGGAATTGGTGGAAGAGTCGGGTACTGCTCAATTGGCAGTGTTGCTAGTTCAAACTTAGATGTTCCACAAGTAAGAACGGCTTTTGTTCCATCAAGCACCAGAGTTACTGGCTGGTTTGGAAGCCTGCCAATGATGTCATTGAGAAGTCTTCCTGAAACTAGAGCTGTTCCTGATTGCTCTACGTTTGCAACAACCTCAGTCTGAGCTGATACGTCGTGATCAAAAACTGAGATTTGTAGAGAGTTGGCGTCAGCTACCAATCGCATACCTGAAAGAACTTGGGATGTTGGTTTTGACTGCAGCATGCGAGCGGCGAACGCTACTGCTTCTGCGAGCACATCTCTGTTGACCTGGAACTTCACAGTTCACCTTTCTTGGGATTACGAGGTTAATCTTGACATAAAACTAACTCACGCTGGGGACATAGCCAAACCCTAAGGGTTATGGTCTTGAATTTCTTTAACTCTTAAATCTTTAATAGTCTTATTAACGCTTGTGGATAATGTGTATAACTGTCTAACGACCTTGTATTTGACCTGAACTACAAGCGTGAAAGTTGTATACACATCTGGGGATAATTCTGTGTATAACTTTCTCTCTTGTGGACTGAGTTCGGGGTACTAACAAGCTGGGTTGGGTTACTAACAGAAATAGGGGTTTAGTGCACAGGTTATAAACAGGTGATGTTGAAAATTTTTTACTTTAGTCCGGACATGATGTCGGTTACAAAGTTGTAGATAGATCTCCGTTCCTTCATCAGATCCCCAACCTTCTTTATGGCATACATGACTGTGGTGTGGTCTCTACCACCGAATAGAGCACCAATCTTAGGAAGAGACATGCTGGTCTTTTCTCTACACAAGTACATGGCAATCTGTCTTCCAGTCACAATCGCCTGGGATCTTGACTTGCCAAAAAGCTCTTCCTGGGTGAGTTTGAAGTAACTGCAAACAGCTCTAACTATTTCCATAGGAGCAATGCTGTTGGCATCTTCACCTAGGGGAACAACGTCCTTAAGGACGGCTTGAACCAAAGGCATGTCAATCTGCGTTCTGTTTAGAGCAGCAAAAGCAGTAACTCTAATTAGCGCACCTTCAAGCTCACGGATGTTAGACGAGATACGCGCTGCCATGTAATCCAAGATTTCATCACTGACACGAATTTTGTCGTTTTCAGCTTTTTTCCTAAGGATCGCGATTCGGGTCTCAAGTTCAGGGGCTTGAATATCAGTCATCAGACCCCATTCGAATCGGCTTCTCATTCGCTCATCAAAACTATTTAGAAGCTTCGGTGACACGTCACTAGTGATAACGACCTGCTTACCCTGTTCATGAAGAGCATTGAAGGTAGCAAAGAAAGATTCCTGGGTCTCTTTCTTACCCTGCAAGAACTGGATGTCATCAATCAGAAGAACATCAACCTGACGGTACTTGGATTGGAAATTGAAACTTGTGTTGGTTTGAATAGCGTTGATGAAGTCATTCGTAAAAACTTCGCTGGATACGTAACGGACCTTTTTTCCAGGCCAGTACTGCTGAACATAGTTTCCAATGGCGTGAAGTAGGTGGGTTTTACCCAAACCTGAGTTTCCGTAGATGAATAGGGGGTTGTACGCATTAGCCGGAACTTCAGCTACAGCAAAGGCTGCTGCGTGGGCAAACCTATTGGAGCTTCCCTGCACAAAGCTCTCGAATGTGTATCTAGGGTTCAGGCGAGATGATCCATCAGTTGGCTGAGAAGCATCTGCTGATGAGTAGACAGGCACTATTGCTGGCTCGTCTTCAATCTCGACTTCGTCCTGTTGGGTTGCACTAAATGCTAAAGCTAACTCTGGGTTTACAACGATGCCGATGTTGGTTGGGGTATCGTCCAAACCAACGGACGACAGAGTCTCCAGTAGAGGCAATTTGATGCGTTGCTCGATGATTCCCCTGGTCATTTCATTGGCAACCTGCAAGTACAGTGTTTCACCTAGAATTCCTTGAACTGAGATCAAATTCACAAAGCCTAGAAGCTGCTTGGTTATTCTCTCGTCGTCCCTCAGCCTAGAAACAACGTCTTGCCACTGTTCAGTGGTTATTCCGGTTATTTCGGCCATTGGTGTCTTTCAATAATTCAATGATTTACTGCTCGTCATGTAGTTTTCCACAGGCAAGTCCACAGATATTAACACCTGTGCATAACTTGTGGATAACCCACATCCTAAAGCCCATGAAGTCTGTGGAAAACTATCTCTATGTATTCAACTGCTTAAGTGATTGAAATTGCAAATCGAAAAAGCAGTTTTTTGGACTTTTTTTCAAAATGTTATGAAAAACGTTGCTTTGGCTTTCACCAGAAAATCAAAATCATCGATTGAAAAAACTTTACATATAACTTGACCTGTGGGCGGTTGTTGGCGTAAGTTTAAGAGGTTGCTCGGCATTGGGTTCGCTGAGTATCAGATCAATTCAACTTCGACGTGGACCCACCAAAAGTTTTGGAGTAACACCTAATGAGCAAGCGTACCTTTCAGCCGAACACCCGTCGCCGCGCTAAGACCCACGGTTTCCGTCTTCGCATGAAAACCCGTGCTGGCCGTGCCATTCTTGCAGCTCGTCGCCGCAAGGGCCGCACCGAACTGTCTGCGTAAATTCTTTTGCTGGCTCGAGAGAACCGGCTAAAGACAGCCGAGGATTTTCGATCAACCATGCGAACAGGTCGTAAGACCGTTTCCGACAGTATGGTCACATATCTCAAAAACGACTCGAATCCAATTGCTCCAAAGTTTGGCTTCGTCGTATCTAAAACAGTTGGCTCAGCTGTCCAAAGGAATCTCGTGAAGCGAAGATTGCGATCGGCTATAAGAGACCGAATCTCTCGATTTGAAAATGGTCAGACTTTAGTGATCCGAGCCCTGCCCTCAATTAGCGAATTGTCCTGGGATGAATTAGGAAGCCAGTTGGATTGGTGCCTCAATCAAACTGCAACCAAGCCAGATTCGTTAACTAGGTAAACACATGAAGTCATTACTCCTGAACATTTGGTTCATTCCAAGGAATTCTTTTATAGCTTTCATTCTTGTTTGGCGAAAGATGATTTCACCGCTTTATGGCGAAGTTTGCCGTTTCTACCCGTCGTGTTCCGCTTACGGTTTAGGCTCTATACAGCAGCAAGGATTTGTTAAAGGGTCAGTGTTGACCACTTGGCGGATCCTGCGCTGCAACCCATTTGCTAAGGGTGGCATTGACGAGGTTAAGCAAGGTCCAGAGTGGCTGAGTTTGACCAAACACGGTTTTGTATTTGCGCAGCCAAAAGCTGTGTCTTTAGAAAAGGAAAAATAAATGGATATTTTCGCGGCCATTCTCTGGCCATTCAGATGGGTTATCGAAGCAATCCTCATAACCTTCCACAACGTCTTCACAACCTTCGGGGTTCAACCTGACTCAGGTGTTTCCTGGGTGATGTCAATCGTAGGTTTGGTTCTAGTTGTTCGTGCAGCTCTTATTCCCCTGTTTGTGAAGCAGATTAGATCTCAGCGAGCAATGTACGTTCTCCAGCCTGACCTTCAGAAGATTCAGAAGAAATACAAGGGAAAGTCAGACCGCGATTCTCGCGAAAAGATGGCAAAGGAGCAGATGGCTCTATACAAGAAGCATGGATCAAGCCCTTTCGCTTCATGTTTACCGCTCATCGCGCAGATGCCGGTGTTTTTCTCGCTCTTTATTACCCTGCAGGATGCACAGGCTAAAAAGCCTGGAGTAGGCCTACTGACTCAGGATCTATCAGACTCATTCGCTCGCGCAAAGTTCCTAGGAGCTAGCCTCTCAGAAACCTTCCTAACAGCGACAAGCGTTTCCGTACAGATCATAGCGGCAGTGATGATCGTGCTGATGACCGGATCTCAGTTCATTACCCAGAAGCAGATCATGGCGAAGAACATGAACCCTGAGACCCAGAACTCACAGTTCGCTCAGACCCAGAAGATCATGCTCTACGCGTTCCCAGTTATCTTCCTGGTCTCAGGTATCTCATTCCCACTAGGTGTATTGATCTACTGGCTAGTGTCTAACTTCTGGACAATGGGTCAGCAGTACGTTGTCATCAAGCGCATGCCTACCCCTGGCTCAATCGCATTCAATGAGCGAGAAGCCAAGCTAATCAAGAAGGGCAAGCTAACCAAAGAAGCCCCAGTAGAAGAAGTCGAAGAACCAAAACCAGCCCAGCGCATTCAGCCGGTATCTAAGGCCAGAGCCAAAAAGAAGCCGAAAGGCAAGAAGTAGGACGCATGTCAGATCAGATTGAAACCCCAGAGACCGAAGAGCAGATTACTGATTCTGCAGACCCAAAAACCTCAGTTAAGGACCTAGAAGAAGAAGGCGAAGTAGCTGCAGACTACCTAGAAGAACTGCTTGATATCTTCGATCTTGATGGCGACATCAACATCGATGTCAGGCAGGGAAGAGCCTATTTGGAGGTCACTGCAGACGAGCAGAGCAACCTCAGACTGGTTTCGCACCCAGACACAGTAGAGGCACTTCAGGAGCTAACACGTATTGCTGTTCAGACCAAAACCCAGTCTTTCAGCAGACTAATCATCGACATTGCTGGCTCAAGACAGGTACGTCTGGATGCTCTTACCAAGTTGGTAAACAAGGCAATCGACAAGGTAAAAGACACCAATGCACCGGTGGCGCTTAAGCCAATGAGTTCATACGATCGCAAGATATCTCACGATTTGATAGCCGAAGCTGGACTAATTTCCCAGTCTGAAGGAGAGGGCAAGGAACGCCACATTGTGGCGAAACCTGCCGAATAGTTTCACGTGAAACATTTAGCCAGGGCCAAGGTCCTGGCTTTTTGTTTATCGTTGTAGATTGGATTCAGTCATGAACACTCGCGAAGAAGACATCGATTACACCCCTGAGGCCGAGCCCGAAGAGGCACGGAAGGTCTATGGCGAACACATCGAAAAGGCTCGCAAATACTTCGATCTGCTAGTTCGAGACGGAGACCTATTGGGCCTAATCGGGCCTAGAGAATTACCTAAGCTTTGGTCCAGACACATCCTCAATTCAGCCGTAGTAGCAGACTTAGTCGACGACGGGCAGCTTGTGGCCGATGTGGGGTCTGGGGCAGGATTCCCAGGAGTGCCAATGGCAATCTTGAGACCTAACGTGAAATTCGTCCTGATTGAGCCGATGGAAAGACGAGCCAATTGGTTAGCTGAAGTAGTGGTTCCTGAACTAGACCTTAAGAACGTGAAAGTCTTGAGAGGTAGGGCTGAAGAAGCACCTCTTAGAAACTACGATGTTGTCACGGCTAGAGCAGTTTCGGCGCTCCCAAAACTACTCAGAATGCTGGCACCTTTGACAGTTCAGGGCGGCCAAGTGCTAGCCATGAAGGGCTCTAAGGCTCAAGATGAGATCGAGGAATCCAAGCCTTTGATGAAGAAATTGAAGCTCGAGTCATTTGAAATTGTCACAGTTGGGCAAAATATTCTGTCTGACCCAACCACAGTGGTTCGGGTTAGGCTACTCTAGGAACTTGAACAGGGAGAAGTTTTGAGTCAAGAAAACCACGTCCAAGAGGCTTCAGAATCTGCAGCCGAACGTACCTCTGTGGCAAAAAGAACAGTTGTCAGGGGCCTCGGATACCCTAATGGCAGAGATGAAGTTAGCCCAAATCCAGTGGGTTGGCAGGCAAATTCCGAAGAAATAACCATGATTGAGAAGCAGGTTTCACGTGAAACATCCAGATGAATTCGGCCTCGCGGGCGGCTTTAAAGACGCACCTCTAGCCCAAGAGATCAGCGACAACACTAGACGCATGTCTAACGTCAGGAATGCCGTCATATCTCGCCCTGATACAACGCGAATTATCACTGTTTCGAACCAAAAGGGTGGCGTAGGCAAGACAACAACCGCAGTAAACCTAGCTGTTGCCTTGGCTGAAAAGGGCATGGAAGTGCTTGTAATCGACCTAGATCCACAGGGAAATGCATCCACCGCTCTAGGAATTGAGCACAGAATTGGCGTCAAATCTATTTATGAGGTTATTACCGCGAACATGCTTCTTTCGGAGGTAATTCAGGTTAGCCCAGAGTCCCCGAGAGTTCGCTGCGTGCCAGCAACTATCGACCTAGCTACTGCCGAATTGGATCTAGTTTCTCTCCTAGCCCGAGAATACCGACTTCGTAACGCCCTAGCGGAATACATGTCAACCACGACAATAAAGCCCGACTATGTCTTCATTGACTGTCCGCCAAGTCTGGGCCTTCTAACCGTGAACGCATTCACGGCAGCAACTGAGGTTCTCATTCCAATTCAGTGTGAATACTACGCACTAGAGGGGCTCAGCCAGCTAAAGAGAAGCATCGACATGATTAGAGGGGCTTTGAACCCGAATCTTGCTCTCTCAACAATCTTGTTGACCATGTATGACTCAAGAACCAAGCTAAACCAGGCAGTTGTGGATGATGTACGCACTCACTTCCCAACCCAGACCCTTCAAACCCTTATTCCACGTCAAATTGGTGTAGCTGAAGCGCCTAGCTACGGACAAACAGTTATCAACTACGACCGCAGCTCAAATGGAGCAATTTCTTACATGGAAGCTGCACTGGAGATCGCAAACCGAGGAGTAACAAATGGCTGAGAAAAAGGGTGGACTAGGTAGGGGAATAGGCGCGCTAATTCCAGAAGTTGCCAACACAGGTGATCGCATGGAGAGACCAGCCGATGGTAACCCGATCAGCGTATTTTTCGGAGGTTCTTCAAACGCTCCCGTTGACTTGGTTCCAGTTCCGGGTGCAACTTTTGGTCACCTAAATATCGATGACATCGTCCCTAACGCCAAACAGCCTAGAAGCAACTTCGATCCAGACGACTTCGCTGAGCTTGTTGGAAGTATTAGTGAGTTTGGTGTTCTACAGCCAATCTCAGTTCGTTCACTTGGTAAACAAAATGGAATCAACAAGTATGAACTGATTATGGGGGAACGCCGCCTTAGAGCTTCTAAGGCTGCTGGACTTACCCAGATACCTGCCGTTATTCGTGAAACTGGCGACGAGAACATGCTTCGAGATGCTCTTCTTGAGAACCTTCACAGAAGCGATCTGAACGCAATTGAAGAAGCCAGCGCTTATCAGCAACTTCTTGAGGAGTATGGGTGCACTCAGGACCAATTGGCTGAGAAATTATCTAGGTCTCGCCCTCAGATAACAAACACTTTGAGGCTCCTAAGGCTTCCTACAGCTCTGCAGTCAAAGGTTGCAGCCGGTGTCTTGAGTGCGGGTCACGCTAGAGCCATTCTTTCGGTCGAAGATCCAGAACGAATGGTAGAACTCGCAAATAAGGTGGTGAATCTGGGTCTATCTGTTCGTGCGACCGAGGAACTAGTCAAAAAGCCAGGCAAAAAGGCAAAAATTAGACAGGGAAGTAAGCAGCAAGCTCTCAAATCGCTCGCAGACACACTTTCAGACAAGTTGAACACTTCAGTGAGAATCAAATTGGGTCTTCGTAAGGGCACGATTGAGATTGATTTTGCGAGTGTCGACGACATGAAGAGAATTTTGACTGAGCTAGGGCAAGAAACTAAGTTCTAAAGTTATCCACAACCCTATACACAATGTTTTCCACAGGGTTATCCACATACTTTTCCACAATAAACCTGTTTAAACCTGTGGATAACTGACTATTTAGCCAAATCTAACTCATTCGAAATAGTTTTAGCCAATCGCTCAACGCCCACCTTGATATTTTCAGGAGTTGGATATGAGTAAGAGATCCTTAAGAACTCCTGACCCGTTCCATTTCCGTAGAACGCAGTGCCAGGGGTGTAAGCAACCAAGTTCTCAACGGCTTTTGGAAGCATTTTCTTTGAATCAACGCCTTCTGGCAGATCAACCCATAGGTAAAAGCCGCCACCAGGCTTGGTTGTCTTTAGATTTGGAAGGTATTCAGTCATCGCAGACAGTGCAGCGTCCCTTCTGAGTCTGTATTCGTCGCGAAAAACAGATATTTGAGCCTTCCAGTCGTTTGTACTGAGGTATTCACTAATCATCATTTGGGAAAACGCACTTGGACAAAGCACAGCTGACTCATTAGCCAAGACCAGTTTGTCTTTGATCGAAGGCGGTGCCAGCACATAGCCAACTCGGAATCCCGGGACCAAAATCTTTGAGAACGAGCCCAAGTAGATAACCCCATCCTCATCTAGAGAGCGAAGAGCTTCTGGCGCTTTTTCCTCAAAGTAGAGAAGACCGTAAACGTTGTCTTCCAAAACCAGGATGCGATTCTTGCGACAGATTTCAAGAATTTGAGCTCGTCTTTCAGCGGCTAAAGTCACACCACTTGGGTTAGCAAAGTTAGGAACGAGGTATAGGAACTTTATGTTCTTGCCTGCTGCTTGAACACGTTTGATTGTTTGTGCCAATGCTTCGGGGGAGATGCCATTGCCATCCGTGTATACATGTTCAATGTGAGCTTGTCTTGCTCTGAAAACACCCAGTGCTCCGACATAACTTGGACCTTCAGCAAGAACCACATCACCTGGATCTAGAAACAGAGAAGAAACCAAATCAAGTCCGTGCTGAGAACCAGTTGTCACAACGATATTGTCTACGTCACTCTTGATTCCCTCAAGAGCCATGATTTCCTGGATGTGTTCACGAAGTTTAGGGTCACCCTGACCACCTGAGTATTGCAATGCAACAGCAGACCTGTCTGACATTAATGACTGGAAACTTTCAATCATTCTCTCTTTAGGTAGAGCAGGCACGAATGGCATTCCGCCAGCAAGGGAGACGACCTCTGGTCTTGATACAACTGCGAACAACGCTCGAACTTCAGATGCGGATAAACCGTTAGCTCTGGATGCGTATCTGTCGGACCATAGATCTTTAGTCATTGTTGCCTTCTTCGTTAATCGTGAAACATTTGCTTAAAAGAAAACGGCCACGGTGCATAGGCACCGTAGCCGTTTAACTTAGAACTAACTTAGTTGATGAATGCGCTCAAGTCTGCCAATAGAGCTGGCTTTGGTTTTGCGCCAATAATTGACTTAACAACTTCCCCACCCTGGAAGACCTGCATCGCAGGGATTGAGGTGATTCCGTACTGCTGAGCCAATGCTGGCTCTTCGTCAACGTTCACCTTCACGATGGTGATCTTGTCAGCGTGCTCGCCAGCAATCTCATCAAGAATTGGTGAAACCATACGACATGGACCACACCATTCGGCCCAGAAATCTACTAGAACTGGCTTTTCTGATGAAAGAACATCAGCTTGGAAAGTCGCAGTTGTTACGTTTTTTGCTCCCATGATTACTCCTTATTAGTTACTTCTATTTTAGGTTGCTTAGGTAGTGTTCTGCGTCTAATGCCGCGACACAACCAGAACCTGCTGCGGTGATTGCCTGACGGTAAGTCGGATCGATAACATCTCCGGCAGCAAACACTCCAGGCAAGCTTGTCTTTGATGAACGACCATCAACTTGAATGAACTTGTCTGAAGTAAGTGTTACCTGATCTTCAACCAACCAAACGCGAGGGTCATTACCAATGGCAATGAAAAGACCATCTAACTCAAGTGTGTTCTGTGTTCCATCAACCAAGTTGGTTGTCTTGATACCAGTAAGTTTTCCTTCACCAAGAAACTCGCTTACTTCTGTGTTCCAAACAACTTCAATCTTTGGATTGTTCATGGCACGCTCTTGCATAATCTTCGACGCCTTGAATGAGTCACGACGGTGAATTAGATATACCTTGCTAGCAAATCGAGTTAGGAATGTTGCCTCTTCCATTGCAGAGTCTCCACCACCAACAACAGCGATTACCTTTTCTCTAAAGAAGAAACCATCACAGGTTGCACACCAAGAAATTCCATACCCGCTTAGTTCTTTTTCTCTAGGCAAACCAAGTTCACGATAGGCGGCTCCGGTTGCCAGAATTACTGTTTTTGCTTCAAAGGTCTTTCCGCCACCGGTCTTAACAATCTTTATGTCACCTTTGAGATCCACTTCAATTACGTCATCAAGCAATACTTCGGTACCGAAGCGTTCTGCTTGTGCTCTGAAGGCATCCATAAGTTCTGGACCTTGAAGACCAGCAGGGAAACCAGGGTAGTTCTCAACCTCAGTTGTCTTCATTAGCTCACCACCGGCTTCAACAGAAGAAGCGATTAGCAGGGGATTCAGCCCAGCACGACCGGCATAGATTCCTGCGGTGTATCCAGCTGGACCAGAACCGATGATGATTACTTCGTGCAATTTATACTCCAAAACATTGATGAAAGGGGAAGCGATTAAGGCTAGTTTATCTCTGCAACTTTAGCGACGTAGCAGGCGTACTACTGGAGCTAACAGAATGTTCACTTCTTGAACCCTAAGTAACTTCAGAACAGCGATGTAGACGATTGCGACAACAAAACCAATTGATAGACAGGTCAGAACAGCGGAGATCACCGTCTGAACAGGGAAGGCACCTGCACCAACTCCACCCATGGCCTGCAATAGCCCGTAACCCGCAGCACCAGCAACCAAAGCAGCTCCAATAAATTTGGCTGTCACGATCGAGAGTTCTCCGTGACCTAATGCACCGAACTTTCTCTTGAACAGAATGAAGGCAAGACCTGACTGAACCAGAATGCTTCCACTGGTCACAAGAGATAGACCGACAACCATCCATAGGTCTTCAACGTAAATCCCAACAAGAAGAGAACCAACTATGTTCACACCAACTTGAATCACGGTGAAGACAAATGGTGTTCTCGTATCTTCTAAAGAATAGAAAGCACGTTGAATCATAAAGACATAGCTAAACGGCAACAAGCCAACAACCATTGCGATCACAACATTTCCCAAAGCTATGGCACTAGGTAGCTCACCAACAAATACACGTGAAACTGGATATGCCAAGACAATAAGAGCTGTTGTTGCTAAGACGCTAATCATCGCGATGGTTCGAAGACCATCAACTAGATCTTTCTTTAGATCTTCAAACTTCTTCTCCATCGCGTGGATGGACATTCTGGTGAAGTATGCAGTTGCGATAGAAACAGTTGCAACTGAATGAGGAAGCATGAATATCAACCAAGCGACGCTCATAGCCGCAACAGATGCAATCGCAACAGAATCATCAACTAAAAACTCTCTACCCCCAATAGCGCTTGAAGCAACTGCGGTTTGAACAATTCCGCCAATCTGGGTAATAATCAACATTCCTAATGTCCAGGAAGCAGTTTTCATGGCTGGCCCAAGTCCAACTCCACGCCAAGAGAAGTTGAGTCTAAAACTCAAACCCATCTTCTTCCAGAACACGAAAAGTATTAGTGCTTGAGATGCAACTCCCATAGTTGCCGATCCTGCTAGCCAAGCAATCTGGGCTTGTGTCCAATCAGCAACACTCTGTTGACCGGTTGGGTCTAATCCAAATTGCCAGATGAATGCACCCATACCAACGATTGCGACAATGTTGTTTAGAACCGGTGCCCACATATATGGACCGAACTTGCTCTTAGCATTAAGAACTTCACCAAGTAGAGAGTAAAGACCGTAGAAGAACAACTGAGGTAAACACCAGTAAGCAAAGGCAGTTGCCAAAGCTAACTGATCTGCTTCCCAACCACTTGTGTATAGCGAAACAAGTAGTGGAGCACTGACGGTAGTCAGAATCGTGATGGAACCGAAGGTAACTATTGCCAGGGTTAGCAATCGATCGATATAAGCCTTGCCACCATCAAGGTGTGTTCTTGCTCTAACAATTTGTGGAACCAGAACGGCGTTTAGAACGCCACCAGCGATGATTGCGTAAATGCTGTTTGGTAATTGATTAGCCACTCCGAAAGCGTCAGCTGCGTTTGTCGTAACACCAATCATTGCTGCTAACAGAATTGCTCGAAGGATACCTAAGAATCTTGAGAACACAGTTCCACTTGCCATTATCAAAGAGGAGCGAACAATACTCATGCTTGCTCTCCTGTGGTATTTCTTCGCTTCATACGAACAACACCTAAGACAAGAAGCACCGCTATTAGAGCACCAAACACAATAATGACGAACACTTCAACATCTGGATTTACAGTTAGGTTCATCTCAACTGTTTCGCCAACCCTAATGTCGTTGAAAGTGGTAACCCAAACATTTAGCTTGTAGTCACCACCGGAGAGAATGCTAATCGGAATCAACGCATCTTTTCTTGAGTTGGCAGGAATAGTTAGAGAAACATAATTCTGAACAGTAACCGCTGGATCCGGGGCACTGGCGTGAACACGAATCTTTACCTGGCGGTCATAGTTGTTTTGAATCGAGACGGGAACCTTGCTCTCACGTGAAACTATGTTGATGTTTGATCCTGTAACAACAAATACCTGAGCAGGAGGAAGAGCTGCTTGAACAGGTGTTGCTACTGCTAGTAAAACTAAAACAGCTAAAGCTTTCACGAACTTACTCATTGATTTGAAACCCACTCCTGAACAATGAGAGCAAGTCTTCTTTCGTTCTCGTGAGCTAGTTCGGCATGTAGCAGATCAGCGTTGACCCATCTAATATCAACTGCTTCTTGATCTGGATCATTTTCAATAGTTAGTTCTCCACCGGTTTGCTTCATAAGGAAGTGGTGAACAGTTTTACTGATGATAGAAGTTGGGGTTGAGAACTCGTAGTGAATTGAACCCAGAGATTCAATGATTACTGCCTCTAAACCTGTCTCCTCAGCAATTTCTCTAAGTGCTGCTTGCTCAATGGTTTCGTCACCCTCAAGGTGCCCCTTAGGAACACACCAGTCAATGCGACCGCCACGGTTGCGTCGTCCAATGACGGCGATGCGGGGAGACCCATCAGCAGCTAAAACAAATCCCCCGGCTGAAGTCTCCTCGACACGAGGTTTCTGTCGAGAGTTCATTGCTTTAGCCTAATGCGAGGCATTTGTTGGGCATACTTAAATCCATGCGAACTGTTGCCGAGGCGTTAGCAAATTTACAGCGGATATCTGAGACTCCGCTACTTAGCAAACTCGGCAAACTCTTTACTGAGGCTGGTTTTGAGCTGGCATTGGTTGGGGGACCAGTCAGAGATGCTTTCTTAGGCAGAATCACTAATGACCTGGATTTCACCACCTCAGCAAACCCAGATCAAATACTTGAAGTCCTCAAAGGCCACGTTGATGCTCAATGGGATGTTGGCCGCGAGTTTGGCACAATCGGTGCTCGCATAGGTGATGACACTGTTGAAATAACCACTTACCGTGCTGATTCATATGACGCAGAATCCAGAAAGCCTGCGGTGGCTTTTGGTAACAATCTTGAAGATGACCTCTTTAGAAGAGACTTCACAGTCAACTCAATGGCCCTGAGATTACCTGAAGGCGTATTCGTTGACCCATTCAATGGACTGACTGACCTTATTGATGGAGTTATAAGAACCCCCGGCAAACCAGAAGATAGTTTCTCTGATGACCCACTTCGAATAATGAGAGCAGCAAGATTCGCATCCCAACTCGGGTTCATGGTTCATGAGGAAACCTTCAGAGCAATGAAGGCTATGGCTGATCGCATTGAAATAGTCTCAGCAGAAAGAATCCAGGTTGAGATCTCAAAGTTGATCCTTGGAGCTAATCCAAGAGAAGGCGTCGAGGTTCTAGTTGATTCAGGAATAGCCGACATCGTCTTCCCTGAACTTCCTTCTCTAAAACTAGAAATAGATGAACATCACCACCACAAAGATGTTTATGAACACACTCTTACTGTGTTGGAGCAGGCAATTGGCTATGAGGCAGAATACGGCCTTGAGCAGGATTTAGTTCTAAGACTTGCCGCCCTAATGCACGATATCGGTAAGCCACTAACCAGAAAGCTTGAAACTGGAGGCGCAGTTACTTTCCACCACCACGATGTTGTTGGAGCAAAGTTGGCTACCAAAAGACTAAGAGCTTTGAGATATGACAATGACACCATCAAGGGGGTAGCTCACCTTGTTGAACTGCACCTAAGGTTCTTTGGCTATAGCGACCAGGCTTGGGGAGATTCAGCTATCAGACGCTATGTCCGAGATGCCGATGATCAACTAACTCGCCTACACGTTCTAACTAGAGCGGATGTGACTACCAGAAACCAGAAAAAGGCAGACCGTCTTTCCCATGCCTATGACGATTTAGAGCAGCGAATAGTTGTCCTATCTGAGCAAGAGCAGCTCAAAGCAATTAGACCTGACCTGTCTGGTGAACAGATCATGGAAATACTGGATTTGAAGCCAAGCCCTGAAGTTGGAGCAGCCTATAAATACATGCTCGATCTTCGTCTTGATGAGGGACCTCTTGAATATGAAGAAGCAAAGATTCGCTTGCTTGCATGGTGGCAATCAAGGTAGAGTAGTGAAGTTGCCCTGATAAGACCCTGTGCTTATCTGTTGGGTAGCAATTGCATTTACCCTCCTGTCACGGAAACGCCGTGGCCGTTCTAGTCCAAAGGAGGTGGGTTAGTCATGCATAAATACGAAGTCATGGTCATTCTAGACTCAGACATCGAAGAGCGTACCGTCGGTACAAGCCTTGACAAATTCCTCAACGTAATTCGCAACGGTGGAGGCACCGTTGACAGCGTTGATATTTGGGGCCGCCGTCGTTTCGCATACGAAATCAACAAGAAAACCGAAGGTATCTACGCAGTTCTATATCTGACCTGTAAGCCTGCTGAAGTTCTTGAGTTGGACCGTCAACTAACGTTGTCAGAAGCAGTTGTTCGCACCAAGGTTTTGCGTGCAGAAGACGCTGTATTCAGAATCAACCCAGTAGTAGTCCCAGAGGTAAAAGCTAGCGAAGATAAGCCAGCTCGTGCCAAGAAGGCTCCTGCTGCGAAGTCAGCTGAGTAACCCTCATGGCAGGTGAACTAACTATCACAGTTGTTGGCAACCTAGCCAACGATCCAGAGATTCGCCATGTAGCAGGCGGTATCGCTGTTGTAAACCTAAACGTGGCTTCAACTCCTCGTACATACAACAGAGAAACCAACACCTGGGTAGATGGCGACACCGTTTGGGTGAAGTGCACCGCATGGCGTGAGCTAGCCGAGAACATTGGCCAGTCTCTAACCAAGGGAACTCGCTTGATCATCACAGGCAGACTAAAGCCAGCGACTGCTTACCAAGCAGCTAGCGGTGAAGCTCGTGCCTCAATCGAACTTGACATCGACGAAGTTGGACCATCACTGAAGTACGCAACAGCGACTGTAACAAGACGTTCACGCGATGGCCAGGCTCCAATCGACGCTAATCCATGGAACAACTCACCAGCAGCAACTGCAGCAGCCCCAGTGGTTGCAGCATCAGCAGCTGACGCGTGGTCTAACCCAGGTGTCTCAGACGGTGGCTTTGCCGCTGGCGAAGACACCCCTTTCTAAGAATTCATAGGAGAAAACAATGGCAGCAAAAGTAAACAGCGACCGCGTAAAAAAAGGTAGTCGCAACGCAAAGAACCTAAAGCTTGCACCACCGAAGCCAATCAAGGTCGGAGTTATCGACTACAAGGACATCGCAACCCTGCGTAAGTTCGTATCAGACCGCGGCAAGATCCGTTCACGTCGCATCACCGGTGTTTCAGTTCAGGAACAGCGTCTAATCGCCAAAGCCGTAAAGAACGCACGTGAGGTAGCACTTATGCCTTACGCAGGCGCAGGCCGCTAGGAGGAATCGAAATGTCTAAAATTATTTTGACTAATGAAGTATCAGGTCTAGGCTCAGCCGGAGACGTAGTAGAGGTTAAGAACGGTTACGCTCGCAACTACCTACTACCTCGTGGTTTCGCAGTTATGTGGAGCAAGGGTGGCGAGAAGCAGGTTGCTCAGATCAAGGCTGGCCGTGAGGCTCGTGCTCTAGCAACTGTTGAAGAAGCTCAGGCATTCAAGGACGCTCTCCAGGCAGCAACTATCAGATTGGCTGTAAAGGCTGGTGTTGGTGGTCGTTTGTTCGGTGCAGTAAAGACCGGTGACGTTGCAGCAGCAGTTGCAGCAGCTGGGTTGGGCGAGATTGATAAGCGTAAAGTCGCTTTCTTCTCACCAATCAGAACCACTGGTTCATACGAGGCAACTGTAAAGCTGCACTCAGACATGACTGCAACCCTAAAGCTAGAAGTTGTAGCAAAGAAGTAAGTCTTTCTAACTAAAGGCAGGCTTTCGAGCCTGCCTTTAGTCTTTAAGCCAAAAGCCAATATCTGTGGATAACTTGTGGATAACTAACCCAAAAAGGCTCTAAATTGGGGTTTACCTACAACCTTCATGCACAGGTTTAGACTTTGCTGGTCGATTTAGAATCCACGAAAATTCCTTGTCTTTTATTGGTCTCTAGGCAGTTATCCACAGTTTTTGCACAGACTTATACACAATTTGTCCACAGTTAGCTCGGCGTGTTGCCCTATTTATCCACAACCTTAGCCACAGACGAAGTTGATTTGGGCATGTCAGACGACGATGCTACTAATAAGTTTCTATAGTTTTAGTACTACTCAAGAAAGATTTACATGTCCATTGCACCAGTTGGTAAGAGCTTCCGAAGCGAAGATCGCTTACTTCCTCACGACCTAAATGCCGAGCAGAGCGCTCTTGGAGGCATGCTTCTTTCTCTAGACGTTGTTCATGGAATTTTGTCGGAAGGCAAGATCCAGGCCCGTGACTTTTATGCCCCTAAGCACGAACTTATTTATGTAGCGATTATCAACCTGGCCAATCACGCTGAACCTACAGACGTAATTACAGTTAGCGCTGAGCTAACCAAGATGGGCAAGCTAGCCACCGTGGGTGGAGCTGAGTATCTGCACGAGCTAACGGCGATTGTTCCAACAGCAGCGAGCGCAAATTTCTACGCAAAGATCGTTCGGGAGAAAGCAATTCTTCGTCGCTTGATTGAAGCCGGTACTCGAATCGCACAACGTGGTTACGATGCTGAAGGTGAAATAGAAGACCTAGTTAACAAAGCTCAAAGTGAGATCTACACAGTTGCAGATGAATCAACTGGTGCAGATTGGACTCGTCTTAGTTCTGCTCTAGAAGGTGCAGCAAATGAAATTGAGTTTATTCAAAAGAATAAAGGTATCTCTGGAGTGCCAACTGGCTTTACTGAATTTGACAAAGACACTAACGGGTTGCACCCAGGTCAGCTAGTGATTATTGCTGCAAGACCTGGTTTGGGTAAGTCAACTCTTGCGCTTGACATCGCCCGTTCTGCAGCGATTGACAACAAGCTTGCAACAGCCGTCTTCTCTCTTGAAATGAGCACAACTGAAATTGCTATGCGAGTGATGTCAGCTGAAACAGGAATTCTTTTGCAGAGCATGCGTAAGGGAAACATCAGTGACAACGAATGGGCGATCATGGCTGAACGTCGAAGCAATATTGGTGCTGCACCTCTTGTCTTTGATGACAGCCCGAATCTAAACATCGTAGAGATCAGAGCTAAGTGTCGTCGAATGATGACAGAGTTTGATCTCAAGCTTGTCATCATTGACTACCTACAGTTGATGAGTTCCGGCAAGAAGGTAGAAAACCGTCAGCAAGAAGTTTCTGAATTCTCAAGATCTCTAAAGCTTCTCGCTAAAGAACTCAAGGTTCCAGTCGTTGCTCTGTCTCAGTTGAACAGAAAGTCTGAAGACGGAACAAACAAGAGACCAGAACTGTCTCAACTTCGTGAATCTGGATCACTTGAGCAGGATGCCGACGTAGTACTTCTAATTCACCGCGATCAAACTGCAGGGGCAGAAACAAACCGCATTGGTGAAGCTGAACTTATTATTGCGAAGCAGAGAAATGGACCAACAGGAAGCTCAACCGTTCTGTTCCAGGGTCAATACTCACGCTTCGTGAATCCAAAGGAATAGGAATGCGCCTAGCAAATTCAGTGCGTGCGGCAATCTTTGCAACAGGTGCAGCGTTTCTGATTTTCTATCAAGATCATTCCGTCGAAGTTGGAATGATGGTTCTTCTACTAGTCACAGCTGCTCTTGCTGTCTCAGGTGTTCTCACAAACAGATCTTCAGCGAAACAGTATTTGATTCCAACAGCGCTCTCTTTTGTTGTAGCGGTGTCAACTCTGGTTGTTCTAGTGGTTGAAAACGACAGACCATTTAGTTTCAGAGCTCTTGTATTTGTCTTTGCAGTTGGCATGGCTGTTTATGAATTTGCTTTGTCCCGCAAAGCGAATCCTGATGATGTGCTGGAATTGCGCATCGCAGCCGGCATCGGATTACTGACAGGGTTAGTATTTTCATTAGCACCACTAGATGTTGGAAACGCTGTTGGATTCCTAAGTGCTTACCTAGCGATCTCAGGAGTTCAACGAGCAGTGTGGGCAGCATCTCCAACCAATGGAAAGAAGAGCGACAATGCCTAAGAAGAAATCCCCAACTTCTCTAAAGTCAATGCTGGGCTTCTCTGCAGTTGCAACTGCGTTCGTAGTAGCAATAGCCGCAGGTGCTTTCGATGACTTGTTTAGAGTTGTGCTTGCGGGGGCAATCACTTTTGTGATTGTTATGGGTGGTTTGTTTGTCTTGAACTTGGTTGCCAAGGATGACGAGAGCGAGCCAGGAAAACCTAGGCTCAAGTAGAAACTATTTGCCGCGGTTTGAAATAATCAAAACAAGCTCTGATGCAAGACCTGTGTAAGTATTTGGCTTAAGCATCAATAAACGGTCTTTAGCATCCTGACCGATGTTCAAATCCTGAACAAACAGCGCCAAGTCTTCACTGCCAATTCTTCTACCGCGAGTTAGCTCTTTAAGAAGTTGGTAAGGATCGGATATGTCACTTCGTCCAGCAGCAACTTCAGCGCGAATCACAGTTTGAATTGCCTCAGCTAATACTTCCCAGTTCTCTGCGAGGTCAGCATCCAACGCAACACTTGATAGCTCAACTTCAGCCAAGCCACGAGTCGCGTTGTCTATTGCTAGTAGCGAGTGACCAAGCCCCAATCCAATGTTTCTCTGGGCACTTGAGTCTGTTAGGTCGCGTTGCATCCTTGAGGTAACAAGGGTGCTAGATAGCGAATCAAGAATTGCATTTGATAGTTCGAGGTTTGCTTCGGCATTCTCAAAACGAATTGGGTTCACCTTGTGAGGCATTGTTGAAGAACCTGTTGCTCCAGCAATCGGAGTTTGCTTGAAGTAATTCATCGAGATGTATGTCCACATGTCTGTGCAAAGGTTGTGCAGAATTCTATTGAACAAAGTGATTGCTGAATATAGTTCAGCTTGCCAATCGTGAGATTCGATTTGAGTGGTTAGAGGATTGAACTTCAAACCTAGTGATTCAACAAACGCTTTCGATTCTTGGAACCAGTCAACCCCTGGTGCTGCAACAACGTGAGCAGACCAGGTACCGGTTGCTCCTGAGAACTTACCTAAGTATTCTGCACTTTCAATGCGAGTGATTTGTCTTTGCAGTCTGTGAACAAACACCGCTAGCTCTTTACCCATGGTCGTCGGTGTTGCTGGCTGACCGTGAGTTCTTGCAAGCATCGCAGAGTCTTGATACTTAACGGCCATTGCAGAAAGAGCTTCAACTAATGCATGTGCCTTTGGCAACCAAACGTCAGAAACAGCATCATGAATGGTGATTGCGTAAGAGAGATTGTTAATGTCTTCACTGGTGCATGCAAAGTGAGTTAGTTCAAGTAAATCTTCTCTAGCAAATTTGGTAAGGCGATCACGCACAAAGTATTCGATAGCTTTAACGTCGTGACGAGTCTTCGCTTCAGTCTCAGCCAACTCCGCAATATCATCGTCACTAAAGTCAATGACCAAATTCTTGAGCTTTTCTTTGAGAACTCCATCGATTGGAGCGTTCGTGCCCAGGAGGTTTCTGTTGGCCAAGAAAATCAACCATTCAACTTCAACCAGGATGCGAGCTCTGTTTAGACCAGCTTCACTCAGGTGCTCTGCTAGAGCGGCGACCACAGGTTGGTATCTACCGTCTAGTGGGCTGAGGGGCTGATTCGAAAGATTACTCACATATCTATATTGCCCTGCTTTATGCACAGAACTACCTCATTCGTAGGGTCTGTGACTAGAAATATTAGAGATTTCCATCATGAACATTTTCAATAATCACCTAGCTGTAACCATCGCTCTGCTCAAACGCGCAGAACCTAGCCACACACTCTGGCGAGGACCCGCAGCCGACTCCTGTCGGCTGGAAATGCAGAAACTCCAACACCAGATGAGTTCGCTCATGTGGCAGATGCAACTACTTGGGTTGATCCCATGAAGCCGGATGTCTGCACCCCACCGGTAGCCCCGGTGGTGGTAGTTGCCACTCACGAAGAGCTAGTTAGAAGCGCCAGGGACATGTGGCTGGTTGCGGTTAGCTTGCTAACCGAACTCAACCCAACGAAGTTCACCACCGCTCCTTGGGCTGCTGCCAGATTCACCATCGAGCTTCCTTTCCTCTTAGGCAAGCTCTGGCATATCCAACAGGGGCTGATCACATCAGCACATTCCTATATGCAAACCGAGACCATGCTCACAACCGTCCTAGAGACGATTAACGTTCCTGAACTACTAAAAGAGTTGGGTTCTTGGGTAGTTGAATTAGCACCGGTTTTGAATCTGCCATTCGGGTTCAGCCAGCACGTTCCACCGGTGACAATCATGCCGCCAACTGATGTGAACATAATCACTCAGCGATATAGCGAAACAACATGGTCGGGTCAGCCACTAGTGAGAGAAGAAACCTACGCGATGAGAAACGGAACAACCTCACACTGGTTCTATCTTCCCAAAGAACAGGATTGGGCAGTTATCAATGGCCATGCTCCGATGACAGCTGACGACAACCGACTAGCTGACTTCATAAAATATCGAACAACAGGAAACGATCAAGTGCATTTCGTTGGAATGAGAGATGGCGAAGTGATCATTCCGGATGCACAAGTGTTCACCGATCACCAGGGTTTGGCTGATGGAGAAGTGCAGGTCTTTTCTATGAATGACCTAAAGGATTCTCAGAGCCTTGAAAAGTCCTCGACCAATGAATGAGAAGATGCTGATCACTATTGAGGCAAGAATTGCCCAACCTAGAGATTCAATTTCTAGTCCTTCGGTAGTGAAACCTTGGATTGTGAAGGTATCAGGGCTTAGCTGCTGGCTTATCCAGGCCACTAACAGAAGTAGCGATCCATTGATCACAAATGAGATCAGACCGAAGGTCAGAATGTATAACGGGAACGCGATCACCTTGATAACTGGGGCGATTATGGAGTTGATGAGGCCAAAAATGGCTCCAATAACCAACAAAGTAGCGATTAATTGCCACAATTCGTTGCCACCGTAAGGCTTTAGACCGATTCCTGGGATTATTGCTGAAACCAGCCAAATACCCAGTCCGTTGATGATGGTGCTAACAAGAAAACGTTTCATGTGTTTTATTGTGCCACCCCTCAAGTAAATTGGTATCTGTGAACGCCGCATCCCCAGAAATTCCTATGGTTCAACTCCTAACCGTTGACGGCGATTTCATCGAGCCTAGAGAACATGCTGTCTATGGCGAAATCGTCAGAGCGCTTCGAGAAGCAGACTTCCTGAAGTTTTATCGGGACATGGCTCGCATCCGTCGTTTCGACGAAGAGGCAACCGCACTTCAACGCCAAGGCCAAATGGGGCTATGGGTTTCAGCTATAGGGCAAGAAGGTGCGCAAATTGGTTCCGGTCATGGAGTCGGTCCAAACGATCACATCTTTCCTTCTTACCGTGAGCATGGGGTAGCAATCACTCACGGTGTTGACCTAATGTCAATCATCAAAATGTTCCGTGGTGTCAACCACGGAGGATGGAATCCTAAGGAAACCCGCTTCCATTTATATGCGATTGTTCTTGGCACTCAAGCTCTGCACGCAACCGGTTATGCAATGGGCTTGAACTTTGAAGGTCTGGTTGGAACAGGTGATCCAGAAAAAGACCTCGCAGTAATCACATATTTCGGCGATGGTGCAACGGCCGAAGGCGATGTTAGCGAAGCTTTCCTTTTCGCGGCAACTAATAACACTCCTCAAGTTTTCTTCTGTCAAAACAATCAATGGGCGATCTCATCTCCAGTTGGCTCACAAACCAAGGTGCCCCTATACAAACGTGGCGAAGGTTTTGGAGTTCCTGGTATCCGTGTTGATGGTAATGACGTTCTTGCTTGTTATGCAGTTACAAAGAAGCACATGGATGATGCTCGTGCAGGTAGAGGCCCTTCACTTATTGAAGCGCTGACTTATCGAATCGGTGCACACACAACTAGCGATGATCCATCTAAGTATCGTGACCCAGCTGAGGTTGCTGAGTGGGCTGCTAAAGATCCGCTACTGCGATTTGAGAAGTTCTTGCGTAAGCAAGGTATCGGTCAGGATTTCTTTGACGAAGTTAAGGCAGCCGGTGATGAACTTGCTACAGAACTTCGTGAAAAAACTTTTGTTATGACTGAGCCACCTCTTGAACTTATGTTTGATCACGTTTACTCAGAACCTCATCCACTAATTGAAGAACAGAGAGCGTGGCTTCAGGGCTACGAAGAATCCTTGGGTGGCCATACACCTACTAACAATGGTGACGACACCCCAAGCTACGGAGGTACTCGCTAATGAGTAATTTCGTAGAGCTTTCAATTGCTAAAGCAATCAACGCTGGCATCCGTAAATCCATGCAGGACAATTCCAAGGTTCTTGTATTTGGTGAAGACGTAGCGCAGCTCGGTGGAGTGTTCCGAGTCACTGAAGGTTTACTTGATGAGTTTGGTGCCAATCGAGTTTTTAACTCACCGATTGCTGAATCAGGAATAGTTGGAACTGCAATTGGTTTAGCAATGCGCGGTTTTCGTTCAGTTGCAGAAATTCAATTCGATGGATTCATCTACCCAGCTTTCAACCAAATCGTAAGCCAGCTGGCAAAGCTAACTAATCGAAGCGAAGGCTTCTTTGATATGCCGGTAGTCATTCGTGTTCCTTACGGTGGTGGCATTGGGGCCGTTGAGCACCACAGCGAATCACCCGAAGCATATTTTGCACACACCGCAGGTCTTAGAGTAATCAGTCCATCTAATGCCAACGATGCTTACTGGATGATTCAGCAAGCAATCGAATCACGAGACCCAGTTATGTTCTTTGAACCAAAGAGAAGGTATTGGCAGAAAGGTCAAGTAAATCTTGACCAAGCTCCTATGTCTATGCACGCAGCAAGCACCATCCGCCAGGGCTCTGATGTCACTATTGCAACCTACGGTCCCATGGTGGTGACTGCCCTGCAGGCAGCAGAGAACGCAGCTGCGGAAGGTATCAACATTGAAGTTGTTGACATCAGATCTCTTTCACCAATTGACTTCGGACATATTGTTGAATCAGTGAAGAGAACTGGAAGGCTGATTGTCACTCACGAAGCAGGAACTTTCGTAAGTATCTCTTCTGAAATTGCAGCAAAGATTTCTGAACTCTGCTTCTACTATCTAGAAGCTCCAGTAATTAGAGTTGGTGGATTTGATGTCCCTTATCCAGCAGCAAAACTTGAAGAACTATATCTTCCAGACGCAGACCGCTTATTAGAAGCAGTCGATCGAGTGTTGGCTTACTAGGGCGGATCAGATGTCACAGATTGCATATTTTGATTTGCCAGATGTTGGCGAAGGTTTAACCGAGGCAGAGATTGTTTCTTGGAAAGTTAAAGTTGGCGATAACGTAACCGTCAACCAGATCATCGTTGAAATTGAAACTGCTAAATCTTTAGTTGAACTACCTTGTCCATTTGCTGGAGTTGTCACTCAACTGCTTGCCAATGAAGGTGACACAGTAAACGTTGGTTCACCAATCATCGGTGTCACAGTAAGTGAAGCAACCGCAGCAGTTGCTGCAGGGCATGCACCAACTTCTATGCACACAGCAGTTGCGCAAAACGCAGTAACAACTGAAGCTATTGAAACTGTTTCTGAAATTTCTTCTTCAAGTTCTGAAGAGAAACCTCAACCTAATCTTGTCGGCTACGGAGTATCAGCTGCTGCTCCTAGTAGAAGAAAACGTAGAGCTGCGCCGGTTGTGGCGTCAGCTGCAGCAACATCAATTGCGAATGCAACAGCACCAGGCACTGATCTAATTGCAATTGTTCCTGCAGCAGATGTCGTTCTAGCCAAGCCACCGATTCGCAAACTTGCTAAAGACATGAATGTCGATATCTCTAAAGTGAAAGCGACTGGGGTATCTGGTGAAGTTACTAGAGAAGATATTCTTGCAGCAGCCCAGGTAGCAAGTGTTTTCAAAAACCAAACGACTCCTGAACTAAAGACAGAACGCGAAGAACGAATTCCCGTCAAGGGAGTTAGAAAAGCTATTGCTAGCGCAATGGTTCAATCTGCATTTACTGCTCCGCACGTAAGCATCTTTGTTGATGTTGATGCAACCAGAACTATGGAATATGTGAAGAGACTTAAAGCAAGTGCTGACTTTGCTGGAGTAAAAGTAACACCACTTTTGATCATGGCGAAGGCAATGATCTGGGCAGCAAGAAGAAACCCAACTGTTAACTCAACTTGGACTGACACAGAGATCATCGTTCACAACTATGTGAACTTTGGTGTTGCAGCTGCAACACCAAGAGGACTCATTGTTCCAAACGTAAAAGACGCAGATAGATTGTCAATGCTTGAACTAGCCATGGCATTAGAGAAACTTGCAGCTACTGCTCGTGAAGGAAAAACAACTCCAGCAGATATGCAAAACGGAACTATCACAGTTACTAACATCGGTGTCTTCGGTGTTGATACTGGAACACCAATCTTGAACCCAGGTGAAGTAGGAATCGTAGCTCTTGGATCAATTAGACCTAAGCCTTGGGTTGTCGACAACGAGATTCTTATTCGTCAGGTAACAACTATTGGAGCCACCTTCGATCACCGAGTTGTTGACGGAGACGTCGCAAGCAGATTTGTGCAAGACGTCGCGTCGGTTATCGAAGAACCAGCTCTGCTTCTGGACTAGGGCTGGCCCCAAAAGAGTTCTCTATTGTTATTGATATTCATTATCAATAACACTATTATTTAGTCATGAAGAAATCATTATTAGCACTTGTCGCCGTAACCTCCCTAGCAATAGGCATATCAGGCTGTTCATCAACAGAGTCAGCAGATACCCGACCTTCCATTGTTGCCACTACCTCCGTCTGGGCTGACGTAGCCAGCCAAATAGCTGGCGATAAGTTCAACGTAATTGCTCTTATCGATAAGCCAACTCAGGATCCTCACTCATTCGAGGCATCAGCGAGAGACCAGTTGGCAGTGTCTGAGTCAAGCATCTTCATCATGAACGGTGGGGGCTATGACGAGTTTGCAACCAAGCTAGCTAGCGCAGCGAACGTTGTTCCTTTCGACGTGTATGAGGCCGAAGAAAAAGCTCATGGTGGTGAACATGCTGGCGAGACTGAAGATGAACATGCCGACGAGCACGCTCATGGCCACGATGGCTCAGACCACATCTGGTATGACCTACATGTTGTTGAGGCAACTGCTTTTGAGCTTTCACAAAAGATGGCTGCAATTCAACCAGAAAACAAGAATCTGTTTACTGAGAATTACACAAAGTTCGCGACTTCAATTGAAGAACTTGAAGAACGAGCAGCAAAGATCACAACCAAGCTTTCATACTTTGAAGCCCATCCTCTTGCATCTCTCTTGTTCAAGGAACTGGGCTTTGAGAACCTAACACCAGAAGGCTTTGCCGAAGCAGAAGAAGCGGAACTAGAACCATCACCACTAGTAATGAATGAGGCCAAGGAACTTATCGGTGGTAACAAAGTTGACTTTGTTGCTGTGAACCGTCAGGCAAGTTCAACCTCACTCGAACAACTGATTGCTGTTGCGGAAGAGAACGCAGTTCCTGTCTTGAACTTTGATGAACTTCTGCCAGAAGGTTCTAACTACCAGGACTGGATGGCTGGAATCCTCGCTGAAATCGAAGCAATAAGCAACTAGTTCCTAATCGCGCTGAGAGATAAACTCAGTCAATAAAGAAGGAAGTTGCAGGCCATATCTACCACCACTAGCCCAGTGCTAAGAATTAAACAAGCCACTCTCGGTTACGACGAGCGGCCACTTTGGAGCAACCTAGATTTAGAAGTTGCTCAGGGAGAATTCATAGCAATTATTGGTGCCAACGGATCTGGTAAGACAACACTGCTTAGAGCAATCTTGGGTCAAGAGAAACTTAACTCAGGGGCGATCCTGCTGAATGGAAAACCGGTTACTCACGGTTCCAGGAAGATTGGATATATCCCTCAGTCAAGAACTCTGGATGCTCACACACCACTTCTAGCTAGAGACCTGTTGACTATGGGTATCAACGGTCACCGGTATGGAGTTCCATTTACTTCGCGCAAAGATAAAGCAAGAGTTGAACACATTCTCAACTGCATTGATGGGCACGAGCTAGCTAATCTTCCGGTTGGTCAACTAAGTGGAGGACAACTGCAAAGATTTCGCGTGGGTCAAGCAGTAATAGATGAACCTGATCTGATTCTTGCTGATGAACCACTAAGTGCTTTAGATCTAGCCCAGCAAGGAATACTTGCAGATCTAATTGACCGTGAAAGAAAAGATCATTCAGCTGCAGTCTTGTTTGTCACACACGATGTCAATCCAGTACTAGATATGGTTGATCGAGTTTTGTACTTGGCTAATGGACAATTCAAAATCGGAACTCCTGATGAAGTTATGCGAAGTGAAGTGCTTAGTGAACTTTATGGAGCTCCTGTTGATGTTGTTCGCAACCAGGGAAGAATTGCAATTCTTGGTACACACGGTTCAGATCATGAGCATCACGATCATGAGGAGTGGAAATAATGATTTTCGACTTCACTGATTACGACAAGCTTCTTCCACTAGTAACCAACTCACTAATAGCTGCAGCCTTGCTAGGTCTCATGGGTGGCCTAATCGGCATCTTTGTTATGACTAGAGATTCATCATTTGCTGTTCATGGAATAAGTGAAATCTCTTTTGCAGGTGCAGCAGTTGCTCTTCTAATTGGCCTCGATGTTGTCTTAGGTTCAGTAATTGGATCTGCAGCAGCAGCAATACTTATTGGGCTATTAGGTACAAGAGCAAAAGATAGAAATTCAATCATCGCTGTTCTTATGCCTTTTGGTTTAGGCATTGGAATTCTTGCGCTCTCGCTTTATGAAGGAAGAACCTCGAACAAGTTCGGTCTTCTAACCGGACAGATAATTGCCATCGATTCACCTTCACTGTTTTGGCTAACTGCAATATCGATTTTTGTAATTCTTGTTCTTGTAATTATCTGGAGGCCACTGCAGTTTGCAAGCCTAGACGCAGAGGTTGCTAAGGCTAGGGGAGTTGCAACTGGAAAACTTGGCTTCGGCTTCCTACTACTTTTGGGACTAGCGGTTGCTGCAAGCGTTCAAGTTGTTGGAGCATTACTCGTACTCAGTCTTCTGGTCACACCAGCCGCAGCTGCACTTAGAGTGACCTCTTCCCCAAAACTTGCACCTCTTCTAAGCGTTAGCTTTGCAATGACTTCGGCAATTGGTGGAATACTTCTAGCTCTTGGAGGTGGACTTCCAGTGAGCCCATACATTACTTCTGTGTCATTCTTTATCTACCTTGTTGCACGAGTAGTCGAAGTAGTGAGAAAGAGATCAGCTAAGCAGTCAGTATCCAAAGGTTTGAAGGCATGAGCACAGCAAAAAGAAATACCTGGCAGAAAGATGCCGTGATGCATGCGCTGACCGAAGCCAAGGGCTTCGTTAGCGCTCAGCAACTGCACCTTGTTCTGAAGCAGCACGGATCCACTATCGGATTGGCAACCGTATATCGAGCGCTAACAGAACTTGTCAGCCTAGGAAAAGCAGATAGTTTGCAGAGTAATGACGGCGAAACCTTATATAGAGACTGCTCAACCCATCATCACCATCACCTGATCTGTGAGAACTGTGGAGTAACTGTTGAGATTGAAGCAGAAGCCGCTGAAAAATGGGCTTCTAAGGTGGCTAAAGATCATGGCTTTACCCAAGTGACCCACACCATAGACATCTTCGGCCTATGTAGAGAGTGCAGCAAAAAGGGCTAATCAGGAAAAGCCCCCAAATATAGGCTAAATATCAGATATTTAGGCATATTAGGACTTGCACACACTGCCCAAACAGGTCTAAACTTGAGCAGTTGCCCGAAATCTTCGGGACTTACAAACTGGTCTCTTTTAGACCATCCATCATTTTTATAACGGAGGAAGCCGATGTCTGCTTACTGCCAGGTCACAGAGACCCGTCCGCAGTTTGGGCACGCTGTTTCGCACGCTCAGAACAAGACCAAGCGTCGTTTCAACCCAAACATCCAGAAGCGCACATACTTCGTGCCTTCACTAAAGCGCAACGTGACTCTTCAGTTGAGCGCACGTGGCATCAAGGTTATTGACGCACGTGGCATCGAAGCTGTTGTAGCTCAAATCCTTGCCCGTGGCGAGAAGATCTAAGGAATAGACCATGGCTAAAGACAGAGACATTCGTCCAATCATCAAAATGAAGTCCACAGCGGGCACCGGTTACACATACGTAACCCGTAAGAACCGTCGTAACGACCCAGACCGTATCGTGCTAAAGAAGTACGACCCAGTTGTGCGTAAGCACGTTGAATTCCGCGAGGAGCGCTAAAAATGGCTAAGAAGAGCAAGATTGCACGTAACGAGCAGCGCAAGGTTGTTGTTGAGCGCTACGCAGCAAAGCGTCTAGAACTAAAGAAGGCTTTGGTTGACCCAAACTCAACAGACGAGCAGCGCGAAGCAGCACGTCTAGGCCTACAGAAGCTTCCTCGTAACGCATCACCTACTCGTGTCCGTAGCCGCGATGCTATCGATGGCCGTCCACGTGGTGTTCTAAGCAAGTTCGGTGTATCTCGTGTCCGTTTCCGTGACATGGCTCACAAGGGCGAGCTTCCAGGTATCACCAAGTCCTCTTGGTAAACCACTAGTTTTCATAGAGATCCGCTGTCGAAAGACGGCGGATTTTCTGCTTAAATGTGCGAAAAACCGTGTATTCACAGGGATTTTCTCAATAAAGTTATCCGCAACACGCCGAAACCCTAATAAACACGCGGTATCTAGGCGTATAGGGTGATTACGAAGTTCCAAAATGAATCTTTCAAAAGTCCAGGAGGACAACATGTCAGCACTAAACAAGAGCGAGCTAGTAGCCGCTATCGCAAGCCAGACCGGTGAGTCACAGGCAGCAGTCAACAGAATCGTTGACGCTTTCTTTGAGACCATCGCTTCAACCGTTGCCAAGGGCGACAAAGTAACAATCCCAGGTTGGTTGTCAGTTGAGAAGGGTTTCCGTGCAGCACGTGCAGGCCGTAACCCACAGACTGGTGCAACAATCCAGATTGCTGCTTCAAACACAGTTAAGGTTTCAGCTGGAAGCAAGCTAAAGGCAGCTGTTAAGTAATTCCAGTTACACAAGCAGGCGACGCACTTCGGTGCGTCGTTTTGCTTTAACTTAGGCTTGTTGAATGACCACAATCAAAACTATTAACTGGGTAGCGATCAGCTGTCTTTTAATAGTCGGCTCGGCTGTTGGTTTGATTGCTGGAATGATCACCGGTGGAGCCGCCGCCCCTTCCCAACTGGGAGACGTTGGTGATGTTCTCAGATGGGGAACACCTTCATTTAGATCTATAGCAAACCTGGCTCAAGCAATAACAATTGGAACCCTAATCTTTGCTGCATTCGCTTTGGTTGAGAAGAGCAAAGCTTTTGGAAAAACACTTTCTCTTGCTGCAGTTTCAGCAGCGGTATGGGCACTAGCCGGAACTGCTTATCTACTCTCAACGTTCCTAGCTGTGACAGGTTCTGAAGTCTCAATAGAAGAAAGCTTTACTCAGCAGCTATTCGTATTCATTACAGACATCGAACTAGGTCAACTAATTGCACTAAACATTCTTGCTGCAATCGTTTTGTCAATCGCAGCACTTCTAGTTAGAAGACTATTCAGTGTTGCTGTTTGTGCAGGTATTGGATTACTTTCACTTGTTCCAGTCGCGCTTGGTGGACATGCTGCAGGATCAGCCAGTCACACCATGGCTGTTAACTCTCTTGGACTTCACCTAGTTGGAATCAGTATCTGGGTTGGTGGACTAGTGGCGATTGTCTTTGCATACAAAGCAGATCCAGCAATTGAGATTGTTAAGAGATTCTCGTCACTTGCTCTAGCAGGATTTGGGTTAGTGATTGTCTCAGGCTTTGCTTCTGCCCAAATCAGAATCGGAACTATTGAAAACCTATTTGTCACAGGCTACGGACAAGTTGTAATTCTAAAAACTATTGCATTCATTCTTCTGGGAGTTATCGGTGCGCTGCACAGAAGAAAGTTGATTGCTGTCTTAGCAACGGCTCCTAAGAATTTTTGGCAGCTTGTTTCAGTTGAATTTGTAATATTTGGAATCGCTATTGGATTGGGCACAGCTTTGGCTAGAACAGAGAACCCAGTTAGCGACTTCCCTACTGGTCAACTAACTCCAGCTGAGATTCTTACTGGAGCAAAACTTCCAGCTGAACCAACTGCATGGACCTGGGTGACAACCTTTAGTCCTGACATTCTTTGGCTAGTCATTACTGCTTCTCTTGCTGCCTTCTATCTAGTTGGTGTTTGGCGATTGAAGCAACGCGGAGATTCATGGTCATGGAGCAGAACAGCTTCTTGGTTAGGTGGAGTTGCACTACTCGCCTATGTAACCAACGGCTACTTTGCCGCCTACGAACAATATCTATTTAGCGCTCACATGCTCGCACACATGCTTCTAGCAATGGGTGTTCCAGTGTTACTAGTTCCAGGTGCACCAATCACTCTTCTGGCTAGAGCAGTCGCTAAGAGACAGGATGACTCAAGGGGAGTTAGAGAATGGATCCTCTGGGCGATTCACACTAAATACGCTCAGTTCATATCTCACCCTTTGATAGCAGCACTCATGTTTGCAAGCTCTCTTGTTGTTTTCTACTTCACTCCGATATTTGGTTGGTCAATGACAGAACATATTGGACACCAGTGGATGATTGTTCACTTTGTGATTACTGGCTATCTGTTTGTCCAAGCACTCATAGGAATTGACCCAGGACCATCAAGATTTGCTTACCCGCAAAGATTGATGCTTCTAATTGGAACTCTTGCCTTCCACGCATTCTTTGGTTTGGCTGTCATGGGTTCAACTACTTTGTTACTACCTGACTGGTTTGGTGCCATGGGAAGAACATGGGGACAAGAGCCCCTTCTTGATCAACAAACCGGTGGAGCTATTGCCTGGGGTCTTGGTGAATTACCAACGGCAGCTATAACACTAATTGTTGCTATTCAGTGGGCACGATCAGATGCGAGAGACGCTAAACGATTAGATCGTGCCAGTGATAGAGGTGGCAACGAGGATTTAGCTGAATACAACCGTATGCTTGACGCTCTGGCCAAACGTAAAGAAGATTCAAGGAACTAGCTTGTCAACAGTAAAACTTTCTAAAGAACAACTTGCTCTATTTCAATACATAGAGAAAGACGGCCAAACAGTTTTTGTAACCGGAAGAGCTGGAACTGGTAAATCAACCCTTTTGGGTTATCTAAGAGATAACACTGAACAGAAAGTTGTAGTTTGTGCTCCCACTGGGGTTGCTGCATACAACGTAGGTGGAATTACAATTCACTCGCTATTTGGTTTTGCCTTTGGAGCACTCACTCCTGGTGAGGTTGCTAAGCATTTAGGTAGAAGACAGCGTGAGGTTCTAAGGGAATTAGACATGCTCATCATTGATGAAGTGTCCATGGTCTCAGCAAACCTAATGGATGCGATTGATGTGGCCCTCAAGACAGCCAGAGGAAAGCCTAAACTTCCCTTCGGTGGCTGCAAGGTGGTCATGTTTGGAGACCCTTACCAGCTAGCCCCTGTGCCAGCCAGAGGGGAAGAACTAGCGAAGCTCTACGAGATGGAATACAGATCCCAGTGGTTCTTTGACGCCAAGGTTTGGTCATCGGAGCGCATGGAGATTTTTGAACTAGTCGAGATCTTTAGACAAAGAGATCCTGAGTTCAAACAAATCTTGAACGCCATTCGTGTTGGGGAAGTGAATCAAGAAATAGTTGATCGCATCAATCAAGCAGGAAACAGATTCCCACCACACGACAATGTAATTCGTTTGGCAACAGTGAACGCAGCAGTTGACTCAGTTAACTTCGCAAGACTAGCCACCTTGCAAACTGAAGAGCGAGTATTCAAGTCTTCTTTTGCCTCAGGTGATGCAAGCTCATTCGGATCCACTTTGCCAGCTGAGTCAGAGCTAAAACTAAAAGTTGGTGCTCAAGTCATGTTCATCAAGAATGATGACCAAAAGCCAGTTAAGAACTCTGAGGGAAGCATGAGCTGGCGCTGGGTTAACGGAACCATTGGCAAAGTCGTTTCTTTTGGTGATGGTAATCAAGTTTTGGTTGAAGCTGATAATGAGATACACACAGTTGGGATGAGCACCTGGCAGAAAGTTAAGTATCTAGTTGAAGAAGACTTCAATGAAGAAACAGGAAAGTTTGTTGAAACCATAGTTCCTGAAGTTCAAGCAGAGTTTAGACAAATACCATTGCGACTGGCTTGGGCTGTCACGGTTCACAAATCACAGGGACAAACCTATGACGAGGTGACAATAGATATGGGTAGCGGAGCATTCTCTTCAGGTCACACCTATGTTGCTCTCAGTCGAGTTAGATCACTCGAAGGGCTTTATCTAACTAAAGCAATTAGATTGAAAGATATTCAAGTTGATCCAACAGTTGTTGAGTTCATGAGTGGTGCAAGAAGCCTTGTGAAAGACGACCCTCTAGGTTAGGAATTCAACCACCAGTTGATCGGGTGCTCAACTCGCTGACCCCACCAGGTTTCGTTGTGTCCTGTTCCTGGCCATAGTTCAGCACGATAGCTAACATCTCTAACCCAACCAGCTTTATCCATTGCTTCAACAAACTTGAAGTGCCAATGGAAATAAGAAGCATCTAGCTCAATAGTTCCGCAGTCACTGTAAATACGAACTGAACCAGGCTTCCCTAAATCTTTCACCAAGATATCAATCAGCTCTTGTCCACCTAATGGCCAACTAGTTGATAGCGCCAAAGCAGTTCCAAATACTTCAGGGTGCTTCATCACACCATAGATAGTTGCAAGACCACCAAGACTTGCTCCTAGTTGAGCGGTTCTTGAAGGATCAAGTTTCAAAGAGTATCTTCTAGCAATTTCAGGAACTAAACGAAGAGCAAGAAGATCTTGGTATTCATTACCTTTGTATTCAAGATTTGTAGGGCGATGAATAGGGTCAACTTGGTTTAGTAACTGAGGGTGAGCCTTCAAGACATCTTCGGGAACTAACTCGTTCATACGCAGTGAGTCATCAACTCTATGAACACCAACAAATATTGGTAGACGACCATTGACTGCAACGATGCGTGAACTTGAGATTGCTTCTGGAATTCCCCAGTTCTGACCATTCCAGGTCTCAGAGATATCCATCAGGAAGTTACCGCCATCGTGAGCAATAACCAAAGGTGTTAGTTCATCCAACACCTCAGGAACCCAAACATCAATTCGTCTTCCTTCAAACTTAAATGTTTCAATACTTCCCTTAGCTGAACCTTTACTCATAGGAACAGTGTGAACACGAGAGGAAGACCGCTTAGTTCCTGTTTCAGTTCGTTCTAACTTAGAAAGATGTAATTCACGCATGGCTAACCAAAATGGAAAGACAAAAGCAATTGCAGTTACAAAGCTTGATAGCGCGTACCAAACAACATGTTTCATGCCAATGCGCTTAGATTCAATGAACATAAATGGAACAGCGGCAAATGCTGTGACTAGTAGATCTAAAGATAGGACTAGGTCAACTTCAGAGCCAAACCATGAACCTAAGTAATCCTGTGCTTTGACAATTGCCATTGTGTTGAAGTACCAGGCAGTAATCAGACCAACAAAAGCCACCACAAAGAAGAAGGCTGCTTTGTGATTCCTGTTAATTATCTTCAAGGGGTGATTCTTTCCTAGGTAAGTAATTTAGACTTGGGTAAATGAGACCTCTTAGTAATTTTGTCATTCGGCATAGCAAATTTTCCCTCTTCGGCTTTATTGGCCTCATTTTGCTATCCCTCTTAGGAGGGGTTCAAGCATTCGGCAATCTTTCCGGCGGTGGCTACAACGATCCAACATCTGATTCAGCCAAGGTAACTAGCATCCTGATTGAAGAATTCAATGAAAACGACCCAGAGGTTGTTTTGATTGCGGATATGGGTCGAAGCGTCGACGCACCTGAATCTCAAAACTCAGCAACTCTAATCACTAGAGCTTTAGAAGCAGTTGTTGGAGTTGAGAGCATCAGCTCCTATTACTCGCTGGGCAGCCCTGCAACACTTCGTTCCACCGATGGCGAGGCTACTTACTTCTTTGTGCAGGTTGAAGCTGATGTTTCGTTGACTAAAGTCTCTCGAGTGATTCAAGACCAGTTCACTGGTGAAAACTTCGGCGCAACTCTTTATGTTGTTGGAGTCGGTGCAGTTACCAGCGAAGTAAATCACACCATCGAAGATGACCTAATCAAGGCAGAAACTATTGCTATTCCAATAGTCATTCTGCTTATGGTGTTTGTGTTTGGTTCGGTCGTTGCAGCAGGTCTCCCATTGATTATCGCTGTTCTAACAATTCTTGGATCTTTCTTCTTTATCTGGATTTCATCACTACTAACAGAAACATCAACCTTCTCAGTAAACCTAGTTACCGGTTTAGGGTTGGGTCTTGGAATTGACTATGCACTTCTAATGGTTAACCGGTTCCGTGAGGAACGCCAGCGCCAAGCGGATGTTGCTAAAGCCGTTGAAGCGACGATGTTATCTGCTGGACGCACCGTCTTCTTCTCAGGTGTGACTGTGGCGTTAGTAATGGTTGCACTCAACTTCTTCCCACAAACATTCCTCAAGTCTTTTGCTATGGCCGGTTTAGTCTCTGTTGGTCTTGCAGTTGCAGCTGCTTTGATTGTTTTACCTGCACTAATGAATCTTCTCGGCGACAAGATAAACCGTTGGCCGTTGTTCAAGCACCGTCCAACTAAGGATGTGGGCTTCTGGTCCAAGCTGGCAGTATTCGTTATGAAGAGACCATTACCTATCATCTTGGTTTCGGTGCTCGCTTTAGGTTCACTCGCTGCTCTAGGTAGCAACATAAAGCTAGGTCTAATTGATGACCGCATCCTGCCGCCAGATAACAGAGTTGTGGTTGCAAGCGATCAAGTACGTGAAAGATTTGCTGGCCGCGAAGGTTCACCTATTGTGATTATGGCTCAAGGTGCAACTGATGAGCGAATTACAACTTTTGCTAAAGAACTTTCAGATAAAGAACACATTGTTAGAGTTCAAACACCACTGGGTATTTTTTCCAAGGTTGAACTTCCAGATGGATCGCTTAGCGATGCCATGCTCGTTCCTGGCACCGAATCAATGTTCACAGATTACGAATCCAGTAACTGGACTCGAATCATAGCAATCGCTGATGTTGAGCCTAGAAGCCCAGATGGCGAAGCAATGACCAAGACCCTGCGTGAGCACCCAAGTGGCTTCTCAGAAATTCTTGTCGGTGGTTCTGCTGCTTCATACACAGACTCACTTCTTGGAATTACAAGTAATCTGCCGTGGGCAGCACTCTGGATCATTGTGTCTACTCTTATTTTGTTATTCCTCTTTACCGGTTCTCTGCTACTTCCAGTTAAAGCGGTCTTCCTGAATTTCCTATCCTTATTTGCCACTCTTGGTTTCTTAGTTTGGGTTTTCATGGAAGGAAACCTCAAATGGCTACTAGGTGACTTTGCTACGCCTGGAACAATCGATTCATCTTCGCTTGTGTTGGTTGCGGTAATCGCATTTGGTTTATCCATGGACTACGAACTGTTCTTACTTTCAAGAATCAAGGAACAGCATGATATGGGTCTGAACACGAATGACTCTGTTGCTCTTGGACTTCAAAGATCAGGTCGCATCATCACAACTGCAGCTTTAGTTCTCGCGGTTTCATTCGTCGCATTTGCATCAAGCGGTGTGAGCATTATGAAGATGCTTGGGCTAGGAATTGCATTCGCAGTGTTACTAGATGCAACAGTGATTAGAGCTCTGCTGGTTCCCGCTTTGATGAAACTATTTGGCAAAGCTAACTGGTACGCACCTAAGTGGATGTTGTGGATTCAGAAGAAGGTTGGCTTAGAGCACTAATCGTCGCTCTTTAGATCCTTCTTTAGGTGCTGAGCCAACTTGCTACTCAGTCTTAGATACTCCAGTAACTCAGCATCACTGAAGATGCTAAACAACTCTGACATCTTCTTCTCATGCTTAGGCATCATCTGTTTAGCTCGTGCTTCTGTTTTAGCGGTGACTGAGATCAGATACACACGCTTATCATGGGGGCTAACCTGCCTAGTAACCAAACCTTGTTTTTCTAGAGAGTCAACAAGTCTTGTGATCGCTCTTGGAGTGACATCAAGTAGTTCTGCTGCTTCACCCATGGTTAGAGTCTTATGTCTAACTAAAACAGCTATCAGCATTAGCTGAGGAGCAGAACCCTGCCAGTTGACATCTATATTGCGCTCAAGCCAGCGAGAGAAAAGGTGGCCGAGACGAAGGGTGACAGCTGCACCTAAAGGCCCTCTTTTGTTTCGAGGGACTTTATTGAAGGCCTCAGCCTCACCTTCGAAGACTCTTCTTAGTTTCTCAGGCGGAGATATCCGTCCGTCTTTATCGCGCATAGGTCTATTTTGCCTTACACACGCTCAACCAACATCACCCATAGACATCTTCAGGGTAACCTTTTGATTATGTTAATGTCAGACAGAGATATCAGAGCCCAGATCGAAGCAGGGCGTATTGGCCTAGATCCATTAGAGATGAACTTGTTACAGCCATCCAGCATGGATGTGAGATTAGACAGGTTCTTCCGTCTATTCGATAACCACAAATACGCATTCATTGACCCGGCTATTGACCAACCAGATCTAACTAGGTTGATTGAGTGCAGTGCCGATGAGCCTTTCATTCTGCACCCAGGAGAATTCGTTCTTGGCTCAACCTATGAGTTTGTGACCCTTCCTGATGACATTGCAGCAAGACTAGAAGGTAAGAGCTCTCTTGGAAGACTTGGTCTTCTAACTCACTCAACAGCAGGATTCGTTGACCCAGGCTTCAAAGGTCACGTAACACTAGAACTTTCAAACACAGCAACACTGCCAATCAAGTTATACCCAGGTATGAAGATTGGTCAGCTTTGCTTCTTCCAACTGTCAAGTGCATCAGAGAC
>JBIIXN010000015.1:0-25776 GCA_044347325.1 Rhodoluna sp.
TAGGGCTAACACCTTGATACAAGAGTGGAGCCATAACATTCTCAATGGCTGTGGTGTTTGGAAGTAGTTGGAACTGTTGAAAGACAAAGCCAATAGCTTTAGACCTAAGGCTAGTTAGTTGGTTATCGGTTAGTTCATTAGTTGAATCGCCTGCGATTTTCACAGAGCCTTTACTTGGTCTATCCAGGCAACCAATTAGGTTCATCATGGTGGACTTACCACTTCCCGAAGGACCTACGATAGCGACAAACTCACCCCGTTCAATAACTAGGTCAACACCATCAAGAGCTGTAGTTACCTGATCGCCAACTAGATAATCTCTTCGAACTTTATCTAAGCGAACAACTTCATCAGCCATTGTTTCCGGCTCCACGTGGAGGACCGAATTGGATTTCAGCAGGAATCTTTCCATCAATGCCAGTGATGACTAGATCGCCTGCAACAACGCCAGAGGTAATCTCAACCAAGCTATCGCCTCTAATGCCTAGGACAACTTTCACAGTTTCAACTTCTGATGCTCCACCGGAATCATTTCTAAGAATTTGAACTTCTGGTAATTCACCAATTAGAGCGCTCATTGGAACTGCTAGAACATCATCAGCTCTTTCCACTTCAATCTCTGCAGTTGCGCTCATGCCAAATCTTGCTCCTGCTGGAATTTTCTTCACTTCAACTAGAACCTCATACTGCTTGATACCGCTAACCGAATTAGCAACCTGGCCGATAGAGATAACAGCACCTTCGAAGACAGCATTGATGGCATCAAGCTCAATAGTTGCCTTCTGGCTTAGATCCAAAAGATCCGCATCGTATTCACTAGCGAATACAGAAACGATTGGCTTGTTGCTTCCGATAGAAACAACCTGACCAGATGTTCTAAGTCCTTCTGCTGTGTCAACAGTTCTAACCACTCCAGCTGATTGGGCTGTCACTCTGGTTTTTAGACCGAACTGATTTCTATAGGTGAACAGCAGATCACCATCGGCAACTTTGTCTCCTACTGAAACTTCAATACTGCTAATCTCAAGGCTTACCCCAAACTGAGCAGGGATGGCTATTGAGCCATTAGCTGCTAACTGAACAGGCTGTTCACTTGGGCCGTAGGCAAGTAACTGAGTTTCTGCTAGTTGACCATTGGCAGCAACAGTCTTCACAACAGATGTTGGGATGACCTCGTAGGTCTCAAAGTTAGATTCTCTAGTGAGAACTCGATTGGTTATTAGACCAATCACAACAATTAGCACCAACGCTATGGCGGATAACCAGATCCAACGCTTTTTACTCATCTAACTAGTTCTCCCTGTGTCTAGGCTTCTACCCCTAATCTCTCACATAAACCTAAGAGTTACCTGCTAGAAAGATGGTTGTGCATGTGGGCTATGGCTCAATAGCGAGGTTGCCTAGGTTCTCCGTAGTATTTGACTATGCCAATAACGATAAGACCAGTGGAACTGAAGGATGCCGATGACTGGCTCATTCTTTGGGCTGGATACCTCGAGTTCTATAAGACAGAGATATCTGAAGAGCAGACCCAGCTGACTTGGCAAAGACTAAATGATTCAGGTGTTGGTATGTGCGGGCTAGTTGCTGAATTGGACGGGAAAGTAGTTGGCCTAGCCCACTACTCCTTTACTTATTCCAGTTGGGCCAAAGCACCACATCTTTATCTTGAGGACCTCTTCGTAAATCCTGAACATCGAGGTAGCGGTATCGGTAAAGCTCTCATCATTGCTCTAGAAGAACCAGCTAAGGCTAGAGGTTCAGAGAAGATTTACTGGGAAACCCATAAGGATAACAAGGTGGCTAGATCCCTGTATGAAGGAATAGCTGAGTTATCTGAGTTTGTGACCTATAGCCGAGAAGTGAAGTAGGACTTAGTCCTCTTCTTCCTCTTCCTCTTCCTCGTCAACTCTTGAGGCTGGCTGCAAAGTGTTTGTTCCACTCAGAGTTCCTAGTTTGAAACTAGCAAGAACATTAGTTGGGCTTGATTCGCCACCGTGCTGACCAGTGAATGCAGCTGTTGCATCCTTCCCACATAAAGCAGTTATAGCTGCTGCTCCTCCTGGGTGTGATGAAACATAACTAGTTAGGTCATAGACGTTTTTGTTTACTAGCCCCCAACAACTTGCTCCTGAATTATGCGTCGCAATCTGAGCAGAGGTGTATGTCTTTGCAACTGGATCAGGATCTGTTGATGCAGCTAGTGCTCCAAGCTTGAAACCAGCAAGAACACTTGTTGGAGTTTGCTGACCTGAGTGTTGACCTGTGAAGGCAGCTGTTCCATCTTTACCGCAGATTGCCTTGATGACAGCTGAGCCACCAGGATGTGATGAAACGTACGTAGTTAGGTTGTAAACATTCTTGTTCACAATGCTCCAGCAGTCCGATGCTGTGCTGTGTTTAGCAACCTCAGCTTTTGTGTAACCACCAGCAGTAGGTTTTGGTGTGGTAGTTGGGGTTGGTTTAGACGTTGGCTTAGGTGTTGTAGTTGGAACTGCGCCAATCTTTCCAATCTTCAGAGCAGCAAGTGCGCTGGCAGGAGCCATCTCTGCTGCGTGCTGAGACTTGAAAGCCTGAGTAGCATCTGTGCCACAAAGATTAGTCAGAACACCTGAACCACCTGGGTGCTGCTGAATGTATGAGGTTAGGTCATAGACCGAACCTTCGACAGTGATCCAACAGTCCGTTGCCTTGTTGTGTTTTGCAACCTGGGCTGCGGTTAGGCTTGTTCCGAGAGTCTCTGAATCAGTAGGTGTTGGACTAGGGCTGGCATCTATTGGGCCAATTCGTTTAGCCCAGGTTGCTTCTGCTCCAGTGTGGCCAACAAAGTAGGTCAGTGCCGACACAGAAACAATCGCCGCTACAGCAACTCCAGCCGCTGCTTGAATCATCCACTTAGGGCGATCTGACTTCTGTAGAAAATAGAACGCTACTCCAACAGCCAAAAGACCGACGGATGCAGGGAAAAGGATCTCGCCTAAATCTTCGTGGGTCCGAGGCTCCCCAACCCGCTCTCCTAGAGCAGCACCAGACTCTTTGGCGATGAATGTAAATACTGTTGCAATCGATAACCCAATCAGCGTTAGAGGTAAATATGCTTTTCTCCACTTAGGGACAAAGATAAGAATGCCTAGAGCTAGTGCTGAAAGCGGCAGAAACACAACAGCAACGTGAACGGCTAGCGGGTGAACTGGCAGTCCACCTATTGTGTCAAATAGGGAGGTTTGGAAAACTGAAATGCCCATCATTTAAAGATACTCCTGCTTTGGTTTGGTTACCTGACAAACCTGTGCTGGTTTGATGGCAAGACACTGTTAGCAATCGCTCCGTAACTGCAGACACTGTTTACCGCCATCGCTATCGAATAAGCTAGTTATGTCATGAAAACAAGATCTAAGACTGAAATAAGACTGTGATTATTGGCCGCTAATTTTTGGGTTCAAAAACCAGTATTTGGGCTAGATTTCGAACATGGCTAAACAAAGAGATTCGAACCACAATGTAATGATTCCCGGCCGCTGGGTTGAGCGCGTCGAAGAACTGTTTCACGTTATTCTTGGAGTCTTTCTTCTGGGTATTGCGGTAGCGGCACTTTATTACTCTGTAGTGAGAGTATTTGAAACAACTCCGTTCTTCCCAACTGGAATGATTCAAGCAATCAACGACATCCTATTTATCATCATCATTCTTGAGATTCTAAGAACTGTTGTTGCTAGATACACAGATGGTGTATTCCAGTTGCAGAACTTCCTCATAATCGGTGTGATCGCAGCGGTGAGACACATCCTCACAGTTGGTGCATCGATGACGCTAGCTTCTGGAAAATCACAGGCTGAGTTCGATAGAGCTGTAATTGAGTTAGGTATCAGCACAGCGATTGTTATTGGCTTGGTGTTTGCCATTTTCATGGCTAAAGCGTCGAATAATTTCAAAGCCAAATAAGTACTTTGTAAGGCCCCGATAGAGTATTGGAATGACTAAGAAGTACGCTCTGCTCGATGGCGGTCTCGCGACTGCTCTCGAAGATCTTGGTAACACATTCACATCTGAACTGTGGACCGGTGAGTTACTAAAGAGCGCTCCTGATCAGATTCGGGATGCCCATGCTGCTTTTGTCAAAGCAGGAGCAGAAATCATTATTACCTCTACCTACCAGATTTCATTTCCTGGTTGTATTGCCAAAGGTTGGACTCATCAAGAAGTAGTCGATGCTCTGAAGCTTTCCGTTGAACTGGCAAGAGATGCCAAGGCCCCTAAGATAGCTGCATCAATTGGTCCATATGGAGCGTATCTAGCTGATGGCTCTGAGTATCGAGGCAACTATGACGTTAGCGATGAAGAACTAAGAGAGTTTCACAAGGAACGACTTGAGATTCTGATTGCCTGTAAACCTGACTACCTAGCGATTGAAACTATTCCAGAGATCAGGGAAGCGAGAGTGTTACTCCAGCTACTGAAAGACCTAGGCAACACGATTCCTGTTTGGATTGCTTTCTCCTGCAGAGACGAACTATTACTTTGTTCAGGTGAGACATTCAAAGAGGCAGCCATAGTCTCCAAAGAACTAGGTGCGAACTATGTTGGCATCAACTGCACGAGTCCTGAATTTGTTCAAGGTCTGCTGGGATCAGCACAAGGCTATGGGCCTTTTGTTGTTTATCCAAACGCAGGTCGCGTATGGAATGAAAAGCTAAAACGCTTAGAAGGATCTTCAGTAAAGCTCTCTACTAAACACATTGAACAGTGGGCTAGTTGCGGAGCCACCATTATTGGCGGATGCTGCGGTATCGGTCCTAAAGAAATTTCAGAAGTGAGCGCCTAAGGATTCTCTTAGAGCCCCATGCGGCAGAACTCATCGACGTTCTTGGTACTTCCAGCAACTACCATAAGATCGCCTGTTTCAATAACAGTCTCAGGAAATGATGGCTGATAGCTTCCATTAGCTTTCTTAGTTGCAACAACAGTCACTCCGTGTTGAGATCTAAACTTTAATTCAGCAAGGCTCTTGCCATTGAACAGCTCTGGTGCCTCAGTCTTGACCATTACATAGTCTTTATCAAGCTCAACGTAGTCCAGTGATTCTCCTGAAACCATGTGAGCAACTCGCTTACCCATATCCATTTCAGGGAAGATAACGTGGTGAACACCTAGTTGTTCCAGGATTCGACCATGGGCTGTACTTGTTGCCTTGGCCCAGACTTGAGGAATGCCGAGTTGAAGGAGAAGAGAAGCAGTCAGAATGCTGGACTCGAGATCGCTACCAATAGCAACAACAGCAGAATCAAAATCTTGGATACCAAGTTCACGAAGGGCAGCCTCGTCTGTCGTGTCAGCCTGAACCACATCTGTAAGTTCGCTGGCTAGGCTCTGCACGATACGCTCATCCGCATCAACACCCATTACTTCGCGACCGCCCTTAACCAGTTCCCTGGCCAGGGATGTTCCAAAGCGACCCAGTCCTATGACAACAACGCTTCTTGCGTCGACTTTGTTAGTTGCACTTCCTTTTTTACGGTTAGGCAATTTGTTCTCCATTCAGGTGTTCAATTTTGATTGCGTAAGACTGTAAATCACTAGTTAATACTAGGTTCACGATAGAAGTAATTGGGTAGGTAGGTAAATTAGCCAATCAGTGGGCTCTCTCTTGGGTATTCGAAGTGTCGCTTAGTCTTTCGAAGAGCTAGAGAAGTAGCAACCACGATAGGGCCAAGACGACCAAAGAGCATCAGTAGGGATAGCAGGAACTTTGCGTGCTGAGGCAGATCTGCTGTTATTCCAGTTGAAAGACCTACTGTTCCAGCTGCGGATATGATTTCAAAAAGTAGCTGGTCAGTGCTGAATTGAGTAGTGAACCTAAGTAGGAGCAGAGACCCAATAATTACCAAAGAGTAAATAGTCAAGATTGTTAGCGCTTGACGTTGCATAGATCTAGGTAATCTGCGGTTACCAACATTCACTGCAGCATCTCCCCTTATCTCAGTTAGAACTATGTAGAACAGGACTACCGCAGTTCCAATCTTGATACCACCAGCTGTTGAAGCACTCGCTCCACCAATAAACATCAAGATGTTCATCCCAATCCAAGTACCAGAATCCATAGCAGCTGTGTCAATCGAGTTTAGGCCAGTGGATCGAGTCATAGAAGAAGTAAACATGCTGGAAACCAGCTTCTGGAATGGATCCATCATGCCTAGTGTTGCTGGGTTATTCCATTCAGCGATGGCTATTCCCGAAGCTCCAACTACAAGTAGAAGTAAGCTGGCCCATAAAACAATCCTTGTGTTTAATGACCATTGTCGAGGCATGCTGTAATCGGCTTCTTTAGAAAACATGACATACATTCTCAGTTTCAATCTGTCACGTAGTTCTGCCAGAACAGGAAAACCGAGCGAAGCCATAGTAGCAATAATGAAGACTGGATAGATTATCCAACCATCGCTTGCAAAGCGAATCAGGCTATCTGTGTATAAAGAGAAGCCTGCTTGGTTGAAAGCGGTGATGGCGTGAAAAGCACCGTGCGCAAGTGCCTCATCAACTGGGTATTGATATTCGGTTAGGAACCTGAAAAACAAAAACACAAAAAGAACGAGTTGGAAGAAGATCATGAGCTTCGCAATGTTCTTGAGCAAAGACTTAACATCTGACTGCTTAGTCGCTGAAGACTCTGAGAAAACAGAAAGCCTACTTCTCAGTGAAATCTTTCCTTCAAGCAGGTAACCAACTAAGGTTGCGAAACCAATGATTCCAAATCCACCGATTTGAACCAACAGTGCCAGGATAACGTGACCAGCAGTAGACCAGTGAACGGCAGTGTCGACGGTAGCTAAACCAGTAACTGTGATTGCGGAGGTAGCGACAAAGAGTGCATCAAAAAAGTTTGTGACTGTTCCTGTGTTGGAAGACATCGGCATCATTAAAAGGGCTGTGCCTATGAGAATAAGAACCGTGAAGGCTATCGCAATCAGCTTGGTGGCCGATAGCTGTGAAAGAGTTTTCATCGCAGGGTCTAATCTATACCTCTTGGCAAACTTACGCCTTGTTAGCGCTGTAATCTTCTAAAACTAGGCCCACAATAGCCTTGGCTGCACTTAGTTCGGCTGGCCTAACAGCCTTCATTAGCGCTTGTATTTCATCAGCTTTGGCAGGCAGAGTTCCAATTCTCACTTGTTCAACTGCTGCAAAAACCTGCTCGGCTGTGTTAACTGTGACTGATGTTTCCTCAGCAATCTTGCCTAATGGAGAGAATTCCCAGTGGCCCTGTTTCGCCCAGAAAATCACAGGCCTTCTAGTTACCAATGGATACTCGGCGATAAATGAAACACCATCGGTGATCATGGCATCAGAAGCCAATGCCAGCGCAGTAAAGGCCACTTCAATCTCAATTGCGGTGTTTTCAAGAGAATCCCATTTCTCCCGCCAACTCTGTAATTCTTCTGGGCTCATCAGATTTTCCCCAGTGAGAGTACCTAGCAGGAATGGATGCGGCCTAAACACAATATCTATCTCAGGGTGACTCTTGGCATACTCGAGCATCGCATCTTTTTGATCAATGAAGTGTCCGAAGTTCAACCAAATCGGAGTGTAGCTGTGATGAGGTGCCCAAATCAATCTGAATGGCTTTGAGCCGTCGGAAAGAATTCTATGCAAAGGCCAAACTGGTTTGACCTTGTCTTTTGCCTCTAGGAGTGCATCAATCTTTGGTGTCCCTGTAAGAAAGGCGTGTTCACTTCTTCCTAGTGTGCCAAAAGCTGCCTTAGTGTCTTCATCTTGGAGGAAGACCATGTGGGCAAGCCTGTGGGTCGGCTGCGTGTATTGGTGAAGAGCAACTCCGTCAACACTTGGTTCAGCAACGAGTGATGTCGAGAAGTAGGGGATGTAGCAAACCTTAGTGAACTCCACCAGTTTGTGTATTTGATAGTTTCTTTTGTAATTTCTATGCCACGGGTAATTCAGGAAAATGTAGTCCGGAGAGAGTTCTCTAAGCCTTGCTAAACCGTCTTTACTTTTCTTGAATTTGAATCTCTCATGCTCGATTCCTAAAGAATCTAGATAAGCGCTAACCAGCTTTTCATCTCTGAACTTTTCATAGCCGGTGAGTTTTCTAGGCATAGATATAACCAGTGGATCAAATCTCTCATCTGCTTTCATCTGTTTATAAACAGCATCGAATGCATCCCAGGCCTCGAAGTAAAAGGTTAGAAAGATGACTCTTATTGGTTTAGCCATGTTTAGGCACTTCTAAGCATTAGAACGTACTGACCGCCACCTTGGGTTATGTCTACAGTAAATTTCTGGTCAGGAGCAAATCTAGAGAGTCGATCCAGTAGCCACTCTGCTGCAGCATCAGCATCTCGTTTATCAGCGCAACGACCAATGGCTTCCTTGCCGCCTTTTTTCAACAGTCGCTCAACAGTCTGAATGATTGGAGCAGGTTCAAAGACCATTAGGTCCTGACGCCATTGAATAACCGGGTCTATCTTGCCCTTCATGGTGTTACATGCTCGGTGAGCTAAACGTTCAACTGCCTTCTCACCCTTTTTGGCTTTAACCACAAAGAAGCTATCTGCACTAGGGCCTAGATCACCGTTTACTGACCCTTCAGAGTCAACAAGCTCATCGCAAAGCCAACAGGTCCAGTTGTCCCTCGCGCCTACGCTGTCTAAATCACTCATTGAACAAGGTTACGCCAATTCCATCAAATAAAATTAGGTGTAACAGCTGAAAGGAAATTCAATGGCTGAAAAGAAAAAGACCGAAACTTTCACAGCAGCAGAACGCCAAGCGATGAAAGACAGAGCGGCTGAGGCTAAGCGTGCAGCCAGCGCTGAAGCCGATCTAAAGGCATTCATGGAGAAGGTCAACAAGATGCCTAAGGAAGAGAAAGAAATGGCTCTGCGCATCAAAGCCCTGGTAGAAAAGCACGCTCCTCACCTAGTCGCTAAGACCTGGTACGGAATGCCTTCTTTCTATACTCCAGGTAAAACTGGCAAAGTAATCATCTTCTTCCAGAACGCAGGAATGTTCAAAGCTAGGGTCTCAACTCTTGGCTTCTCAGAGCACTCCACTCTCGACGACGGCAACTTCTGGGCAACCTCATTTGCTCTAATCAAACTCACCCCTAAGGTTGAGTCTCAAATCAAAGAGCTCATCATCAAAGCAGCTCAATAGATTTCTATAAAACTAAACCCCCGAAGAATTACCTTCGGGGGTTTAGTTATTGAATCTTTAGCTGACTAGAAAACCTTTTTAGTGGTTGTCTTAGACAAAGTCATTGCAGATCCCTTTGAGTTGGTTGCAGTAACCATAACTCTGATGAACTTGCCCTTGTCTGTTTTGCTCAACTTGTATGTGCTTGTTGTCTTACCCGAAATGGTCGAACACTTCGCAGAAGAAGTTGGCTTTGCCTTTAGGGCAGTCTTACCAAAAACTACACAGCGGTACCAGGTGTACTTGTAGGTCATTGGAGATGTGCCTGTCCAGGTACCCTTAGTTGCACGCAGGGTAACGCCAACTCTAGGAGTTGATGTAGATACTGTTGCACCAGTCTTCACTGCAGGCTTGACTACTACTGGATCTGGATCTACTGGATCCTCAGGGTCAGTGATATCAATCTGAGGAGTAACAGCACCGTTCACTGCAACGTTGTCAACGTAGTAAACCTGGTTATCAGCTTCGACCTGGAAGTCAGGGAAGATAACCAGCTTGTTGTACTTAACCAGTGCTGACCAGTTAGGTGCAGTTGATAGATCGAATGACATGTTGTTCCAGCCTGCGTTTGCATTCTGAATCATTTCAACCGCCATGGTCTCACCGTTGAACAGCTGGATGGCAACTGGGCTGCCGCCCTTAGGTGAGTGGTAGTTGAAGGTAACCAACTTGTTTGATTCGTTGCTGTAACGGAAAGAACCGTCGGTGCTAACCAGAGCATTCAAACCAGCCCATGGTTCGCCAGACTTAGTGATTCCTAGAACGCTGCCGCCAAGTCCACCTGCAGGAGCTGCAACAATAGCTGCTGTTGCTCCACCGAATACACCCTGTGGCTTCTCACCAGTAGCTTCAGATGCGTTTAGAGCACCTAGGCTGTCTGAACCTTCATAGGTTAGAAGTGTTGGGGTAGGTTCGCCAGCGCCATTGTTTCCGCCGCCGCCATTGTTACCACCGCCACCATCGCCACCGCCACCGCCACCAGGCAGTGCAGCTCCGACTGCGCCATTGAAGGCTAGGTCATCTAGGTACCAAGGGTTGTCGCTTCCATTTCCTAGGAAGTCAAAGAACACGATCGCCTTTGCATAATCCTGAGTTAGGTTTCCACCAACTTCGAAGTTGAAGCTGTATGTCTTCCAACCCGCAACGCTAGTGTTTCTAACTTCAACAACCTGAGACGGATGTTCAATGCTTTCGAGCTTGATCATGATGATTTTTCCAGAAACTGGAGAATGAATGTTTGCCTTGACAACAAATGACGAAGCAGAAATCAAAGATGCTGCACGGGACTTAGTAACCAATAGAGTTCCAGCAGTGTTACCTGTTGTGACGACCTTTAGAGCTTTGGTTGAACCAATTGACCCTTCAGCAGGTGCATCGGTAACAACGCTAGATACAGCTCCGTTGAAGTCAATGTTCTCGTAGCCAGATGTGTCGTTTGACTCAAAGTTCACAAGAGTTGATGGATTTGAGCGCTCTTCTGGAACGATAACTTCATCGCCAGAGCGTGCACCTGGGAATGAGATGTTGTCAACGTACCATGTGGTTAGCGGCTTGTTGTCCGCATTCCAAACCATGTTGCAACCAATACCAAAGAAGTCAGGCATAAGCGCAACTACGTTGTAGTTCTTCGATGCGATGTACTCAGCTGCGTAGTTGAAGGTTAGTGTCTGCCAACCTGATTGCACACTGAGTTTCTTCTCAATTGCAACACCTGGGCCTTCAAGCTTCATAACGAAACAACGACTCTCTGCATCTGGTGAGTAAACAGAAATAGAACCGGTCTTGTTGACGCTTGAGATGAAGCTAAAAGATGATGGCATCTCAATCTTGGTTCCAGCCCAAGCCTTGATCTTTGTATCTACCTTTAGAGCCTTGCCAGAAGTGAATCCCTCGCCAGCAGGCTGGTCCGATACAACAGTTCCGACACCACCGTCAAAGTCAACGCCTGTGTAGGCCGACATTGCATCGAAGTTTTGTGTGTAAGGTTCTGCGGCTGCGTTAGCAGCAGACATTCCTAGAGTGATTAGTGGAAGAGCGAGCAAAGTCGCTAGCGTTTTGCGAAACATTGATACCTTTCAGGATTTACGTTTCGCACAAAACGTAGGTGTTCTTACAGCCTAGCGATATAGCCGCCCTAATCCTGAGTATTGCCTTTCTGGAACGTAACGATTTGGACAGCAAAGGCTAGCAAAAGCCTGTGAGTGACTAGTCTTCAGGTAAGAAGGTATTGGGAGGTTCATATGAAGAAATGTTCGAAGTGTGGGGCTGATTCTGTTGGGGAAGAGCGATATTGTGCGAACTGTGGGGCTGATGTATCAGTAAATAGAGTCGGAGTAGTTGGCAAATGGCTATCTGGAGGTGGCTGCCTCCTAGCTCTATCCCCTATCGCTATTGCCTTGTTGGCAACACCTATCGGGGGAAACATGTTTAGTACCGGTGGTGACGGCGGCGGAGCAGCGCTGTTCTTGTTGATTGTGAGTCTGCCGGTTGGGCTCGTGGTTTCTGTAGTGGGACTGGTTCTGTGGCTAAGTAATAGGAGTAAGAAGTAGTTCTTTACTTCTCATAGAACATGGTCTTGAGGGGAACTCGGATGATTCGATCATCTTGAGGGTTCTCTCCACCTCGAGACCAGCCTCCTCGTCCATCTTTATTGCTGGTTAGAAGCCATAACGTTCCATCTGGAGCGAGGGTAGCTTTTCTCAATCTTCCGAACTTGCCTTTGAAGAATTCTTGAGGTTCACCCAATTTCTTGTCTCCAATTACTGGGATAACCCAAAGCTTCCCGCCCCTAAGACAGGCAGCGATTAGCGAACCTTTAACATACGTAATCCCACTGCAAGCAGCTTCTGATGGATGCCATGTGAAAACTGGAGGTGTAAATCTTGAATCAGATACTAACTCTTTAGTTGAAGGCATGGTTGGAATGTTTGGAGTCGGTGCAGGCTTATCGGCTGTGCCCTGTTCATTAGATCCGAGGTTTCCTGGCTCTAGAGGAGTTTCAACAAACTTATAAAAACCCTCGGCAATCGGCCAACCGTAGTTCTTACCTTTTTCCATGAGGTTTATTTCATCCCAGGTATCTTGACCGAACTCAGTGGTCCACATATTTCCGAAGTCATCCCAAGCCATTCCCTGGGTGTCTCTAAGGCCTTTAGCCCAAACTAAAGAGTTTTTGGGATTATCTTCAGGAATAGTTCCATCTAGATTCACTCTAAGAATGGAACCAGCTAATCGATCCCAGTTCTGTGAAGTTACACCTTTCATCCCTGAGTCACCTAGGCTCACCCAAAGTTTTCCATCAGGACCGATAGCTAATCTGCCACCGTTATGAGTTGTTGACTTACCGCTTCGCTCAATGCCTTTTAGTATCACTCTCTGGTTGGCGAGAGACCAGCCACCAGAATCATTTGTGTCCAAGTCATACTTCAGGATGCGGTTATCTTGCATGGTGGTGAGAAAGACAAACAAACTAAGTTTCCCGCCAAATCTGTCAGCGGCATAGGCCATACCTAAAGTTCCACCCTCACAGAACCTTTCACATGGTGGAGCTGTTCTAGTGAAGCCAACTTTGGAGAGCTTTAGATCTTTACTAATGAGAAGAATTGAGCCAGTGTCTCTTTCATCAACTAAAGCCTGGCCGTCTGGCAAGAACAATAGTTCCCAAGGAGCTTTTAGCCCTGTAACCAGCGTCTGAGTCTTACCGGTTGGCACAACGTATTTGATCTTCTCAACCTGGACAGTTGGGGTTTGATCTTTGATGGTCTCTGCTTTTGAAGTCTCGGATGTTGATGCAAAGACGGTTCCTAGGACAAGGGCAAAGACAATAACGAACTCAAAGAAAGGATCTCTTCTAGTCGCTTCTGGTTTAGGCATTTAGGGTCCTGAATATTCACTTAACTGTTCTATAGGGTGCAGAATACTTGAGTTTTGGTTGGTTGCTTCCAAGCCTTGCCGAGATACTCATCACTGTCTAATCTTTAAAGCCAGATTGGTTCAGTGATCTCATCGGCTAGAGAAACAAGATCTGCTGCTTTATAGCCAGGCCAGCCACTTAGTGGTTCAAGCCATCTCTCTGGGATTGCAGAGTATCCCCAACGAGCTCCAAGCAGTGCTCCTGCAATTGCAGCCACGGTATCAGTGTCATTCCCAACTCGGACAGCTTCATTGATACCAAGAACCAAATGTTCCGGTGTCTCAGTTGCAGTCGACATAATGGCTTTATAGGCAGCCTGAATCGCATGAATAACCCAGCCATTGTTTTCAAAATCAGAAGCATCGTCAGCTTCATCAGCTTCATCAAATAGATCATTCCAGTAGCTCTGTCTGAAAGTGGGAAGCTCGTTGATAGCCAACTGGATGCCATCGAAGTTTTCAAAGAGAATGGCATGCCTTATGGCCTTAGACCAAATTATGCAGGCTTCCCTACAGTCAGCATCAGCATGAGTTAGCGCACTAACGCTACTTGCAACTTCACCAACTGCTTCTGGATTAGATAGGTAGGGCAATGCAACAGGTGCGGTTCTCATTAGTGAACCGTTACCTGTTGCTTTCTCATTGTTGTCAACAAATAACTGTGACTGCTCTAGGAGTTGATCGGCCGTAGAGAAATCTTTTACTTTTTGGAAGATTTTTTCAGTTTGAATCCCTATACCGCGACCATCTTCTTTATACCAACGATGAAACTCCTTTGAAACTTCATCCAGTGTTACTCGAAGATCTGACCTACTGGCAGCCAACGCAACACCGATGGTTTGGGCCGTGTCGTCGGTAAATTCTCCAGCTTTGAATTGTCCCGTTGCTTTGAAAACAACTGGGAACTCCCAGCTAAGCGGAGGTTCAAACTCATAGCCTGCTCCAAGAGCATCCCCTACTGCAGTTCCAAGCAGTGCTCCTCGAGCTCTATCGAGAATTTGATCTTTGTTGTAATTCAAGTTTGGCCTAACTGAAGTATCGGATTAGCACATATGGCAGAGCCATAGCGGTAGAGACTACCGTTACTGGAATACCGTACTTAGCAAACTGCCAGAAAGTAATTTTATAGCCACTGGCGTAAGCAAGTCCAACAGCAACAACGTTTGCACTTGCGCCAACAATAGTCATGTTGCCACCAAAGTCTGCGCCAAAGGCAAGAGCCCACCAAAGACCATCATTAGTGATGCTAGAGATGGATTCATTTAGTTGTTGAACAACAGGTGCCATTGATGTTACGTAAGGAATGTTGTCAACAATTCCAGAAGCAATGGCTGACACAACAACGATTGCTCCTGCTGCCAATGCTCCATCATTTCCAACGAATGACGCAATTGTGTCGGCAACTATCTTCAGGGCTCCAACATTCACTAAAGCGCCCACCATAATGAATAGTGCTGCGAAGAACACGAGGGTTCCCCACTCAACATCTTTAGCAAATTGCTCAGGCTTGAGCTTACTTATCATCACCAAGAAACCAGCACCGACCATGGCAATCACTGATGGGTCTAGGTGCAGAACGGTGTGCAGAACGAAAGCAACAATAACCAGTATTAGCACTACAAGGCTCTTAACAAGAAGTGGCTTGTCCTTGATAAAGCTGCCTGGGTGAAGATCCATCACAGTCTTGCGATCTTCAGGGTTGTTCTTTAGATCTTTATTGAACATCAGAACGAGCATTGGAATGATTACAGCTAACACAACCAGCACCATCGGCGCCATGTGAATGAGGAAGGCATTGAAATCTAAGTCTGCCTTTGAAGCAATGATGATGTTTGGTGGGTCACCAATCAATGTTGCTGCGCCACCAATGTTTGAGATAAACACTTCGGCCAAGATAAATGGAACTGGGTGAACCTTTAGGTACTTGGCAACCATGATGGTCATTGGCACTGCCAGCATGATCGTAGTTACGTTATCTAGAAGAGAGGAGCAGAAGGCAACCAGTAGAAGTAGATATACGAATGCTTGGCGAGGACGTCCCTTGGCCAGCTGAATAGCTTTTATAGCTAGGTACTCAAATAGACCTGTCTTGTGGATGACACCAACGATGATCATCATTCCTAGGAGCAGGAATATTACATTCCAGTCAATTCCTGTTTCGTGGCTATAAAAAGCCGCGTCGGCATCGGTTGCGCCAATGATAATCATTACAGCAGCGCCGGCACAAACAACTGCTACTCGATTGATTTTTTCGGTTGCGATAAAGAAGTACGCAATTAGGAATACGGTTACAGCGGCAATAGTTAACATTTAATATCCAATCGGTTATAGGCAATTTACATTGCCGACCCGACTTCCCAGCACACCACTTACAGTCTAAGGCATGAGCATTGAGAAATGAACTGTCAACTAGGGTTGATTGGCTAGGCTATCTAAGTGCCTAAAACCAATGTTGCTGCGGCTACCAAATCACCTAGTTGGCTGTTCAACTATTTTGGCGCAGGCATAATCTGGGGTTCATCGTTCTTCTTTATCGAATTTGCTAACGAGTCACTTTCTCCCATTGGTTTAGCCTTCTGGCGATGTGTTCTTGGAGCAACAACTTTATACATTGTTCTTCTGTTGCGTAAGATTCGAATCCGTAAAGATCCGAAGTTCTTTATGCTTTGTTTCATAGTTGGTCTTTTCAACTCAGCTATACCTTTTGTCCTCTTCTCATTTGGTGGACACCATGTGTCTTCGGCCTTCTCAGGTATGGCTAATGCCATCACCCCTATTGCCACCATCATCGCTTTGCTAACTGTTTTTAGAGGTGAGAAGGTTACTAGAAACCAGATCATTGGATTACTTGTCGGTGTTGTTGGTCTATTGGTTCTTATTGGTATCTGGGAAGGTGTCCAGGCAGATTCCTGGCTGGCAGTTGTTGGCATCATCATCGCAGCTTCCCTTTATGGTTTTGGCGGACCGTTTATTAGAAAGTTTGTTGAACCTCGAGGCCATCCTCTAGAAGTTGCTGCTTTCGGTCAGATAGCTGCAGCTGCAGTGCTACTGCTACCTATCTATCTAACCCAGCCTCCAACAACCGGTCCTTTCACTTGGGAATCTAGTCTGTCAATTATTGTCCTTGGCGTTTTTGGTACAGGAATCGCATACACAATGTATTACCCACTGCTGAGACAGGTTGGTTCCGCAGTTTCGTCAACAGTGACACTTTTAGCACCAGTTGTCGCACTCACCCTAGGTGTGGTTGTCCTTGGAGAAAAACTTAGTTGGTTTGAACCAATAGGTGGATTAATTATCTTGATTGGTGGAGCTATTGCTCAGGGCTTGTTGAGAAGACGTAAATCTTTAGCTATGTAATTACTTGATGTTTACATCAAGTCTTAGTTCACCAACAGCTCCTTTGGGAACCACCGGAGCATTCGGTTGCACAGGTGCAATCAGTTTGAATTCTTTATCCAACTCAGGTCTTGTATCTGTCTCACCTTTATTAGGCCAGAACGCACACGCCCACTCTGCTTGAGCAGCAATGCTCAGTGAAGGGTTCACTCCTGGGTTAGCTGATAGTGCAGAGCCATCAAGAATGTGTAGGCCTGGTTGACCGAATGCCCTGAGGTAACCATCAAGAACACCTTCTTTAGCGTTAGGTGCAATAACTGATCCACCTAGGAAATGAGCAGTCATTGGAATACCAAAAGGTTCAGTAACAACAGCCCCAGCTGTTCCGTTGAACTGCTCTGCTAATTCTTTTGCTAGTTTGTGACCTTCAGGAACCCAAGCAGGATTCACTTCACCATAGCCCTGACGAGATGTAAGTTTCCTTCCGAATAAACCACGCTTACTAAAAGTAGTGAGTGAGTTATCTCTTGATTGCATAACTAGAAGAATCAGTGTTCGCTCAGGCCAAGTTCGAAGGTTATACATGCTCGGAAGGGATCCGAACTTCTTGATGCTGGCAACTATCAGCCTAAAGAAAGTTGGCTTCTGACCCTTAGGTCCTGATGCCATCACGCTCTCCATGATTCCCATAAAGCCAGAGCCTCTTCCATAACGCACTGGCTCAACATGTGTGTGTTCATTAGGGAACACACTTGAAGTAATAGATGAACCTAAGGAAAAGTCGATGTCTTTGCCTTTAGCAACAACACCCAACAGTGATTCACTATTGGTTCTACTCAATGAACCAAGAGTTGAACTGATTCCCTGAAGATTGCCGTTGGCTCTTACTTTGTGTAAAAGCTTTGCACTGCCTAAAGCACCTGCAGCAATAATTACCTGATCGGATGTGAACGATTTAGTTTTTACCCAACCAGCACTTGAAGAGTTTCTAGTTTTGATTTCATAACCTGAACCTGAGTCAATGATGTCAACGACAGTTGTGTTGGCAATAACTTCTGCTCCTGCCTTTTCGGCTAGAAAAAGGTAGTTCTTCACCAAAGTGTTCTTAGCGCCATGTCTGCAACCAGTCATGCATTCGCCGCAGTTGATGCAGCCTGTTCTTGCTGGTCCTACTCCACCAAAGTATGGATCAGCAACCTCTTTACCTGGTTCACCAAAGTGAATACCCAAAGGTGCCATCTGGAAGGTATCTCCATAACCCAACTTGTCAGCAGCCTGCTTGAGTTGAATGTCAGCAGGGCTCATGTATGTGTTGGTTTCAACACCAAGCATGCGCTCAGCTTGAGAATAATAGGGAGCAAGTTCTTTCTCCCAGTCACACATGTTTGCCCAAGAACCAGTCTTGAAAAATGTTGTTGGTGGTCGATACAAAGTGTTGGCATAAACCAAAGATCCCCCACCAACACCAGCACCTGACATGACCATGACATTTCTAAGCAGGTCTATTCTTTGAATACCCTTAAGTCCAAGTCTTGGAAAGAATAAGAACTTCTTTAGATTGAATGAAGTCTTGGCAAAGTCAGAGTCTTTGAATCTAGAGCCTGCTTCAATCACTAGGACTTTATAGCCCTTTTCAGTAAGACGAAGAGCTGAGATGGAACCGCCAAAGCCAGAACCAACGATGATCACATCGTAGTGATTACCTTTAGAGCTCGACATGTAGCCTCTTGTCTATGCGTTTAGAACGACAGGTCTTTCGTGGGCAATCCAACTGGACACCCTAGTAAAGCCCATCTTTTCATAAACTCTAAGGGCATTAGAAGCATTTTGGGTGTCAACACCTAGTTCGGCACGAACATAGCCACGCTTAGAGAAGTGAGCTAGCGCTGTGGCCAGAAGAAGTTTGCCTAAACCTTTATCTCTGTGCTCTTTTAGAACACCAAGGTGAACTACAAAACCTCGCGAATCAAATGCATCCATATCATCAGTCCTAATAAAGCCAGCCGGTTCAGAATCAACATGCAAGAGAAAGACACCATCTGCGGGGATAAACTCATCGGCTTGAATTACCTTCAGCCAAGTGTCAAAGCCCTTAGGTGTGAAGCCAAAGTTGTCTGCGAAGGACTGCTGGTAAACCATGTGCCACTGTTTGAGATCCTCCATGTTGCTGAGGTCTACTGCCCTAAGGCTTACACCTTCAGGAGGAGTTGGGTGCTCGAGATCAGGTAACACTTGTGCTCGAAGAGAGTTGTAAAAGCGGATTACCTTAAAATCTCTCGATGCTAGGTGCTTTAGGTTCTCTTCATGCTTTTCATTGATTTCAATTTGATATGTGAAATCCGGATACTTCTGAATAGCATCAGCCATCAACCAATCAAGTAGTACTGGATATCTACTATCACCGGCTCTTACAGAAATCGTTAGCTCTAGTTCTTTCGCAGACGAATCTGGATGAAGATTCCCAATACCAAATGCAATCGAATCTTCAGTATCACTGAAAAGCCAAGTTGGCGAAGGCTCATTTGGGCTATCGATAATCTGCTTGGCGATATCCAAGCCAAATGCACCATGGGCTTGATCAACTGCAAGTATTTCAGAGTTGAGAATCTCAAGCACCAGCGGTGCATCTTCTATGCTGGCCTGACGAATGAACACTTCGGTTATGGGTGTCTAAGTGGACTTGCTGGTAGACGTTCCTGGGAAACCCACTTCTCCTGGTAACCGGTTGATGAAGCCATCAAATCTAGGAAAGGTTTCGCATCAAACTCTTCAGGACCCATAACTCCAACGCCATCCCAAATACCGGTAGCTAATAGTTCTAGCGCGATTACTGGGTTGAATGCTGTTTGAGCAACAACTGCTTGAGCTTCAATGGCTGCCATGGTCACAGCGTTATCAGCTACGTGATATAGGTAGGTAGCTCTAGGCATTCCATCTTTACCCTTACCAGTAACTAATACACCTGCACAGGTCTTACCTGTCATGCGAGGACCAATGGTTGCTGGATCTGGTAGCACTGAAACAACTACGTCTCTAGGAGCAACTTCTACTGGTCCTTGAGCTGAACGAACACGAACAGGCTTAGTTGCATCAAGACCTAGCATGTGTAGGGTCTTGAGAACTCCGATGAAGTCTGAACCTAGTCCGAACTTGAATGTGACTCTGCCAACATCCATGGTTCTTGGAATCATGGTGACTTCTTCGTGCTCAACGTTCACACACTCAACAGCGCCAATGCCTTCTGGGAACTCGAATATCTCTGGCTCGCTGAAAGGCTCTGTTGTGAACCAACCCTTTTTCTTTTCATAAAGTGTTGGAGGGTTAAGACACTCTTCAATGGTTGTCCAAATAGAGAATGATGGAGCAAAGATTTCTTTGCCATTTTCATCAGTAACGCTGAGGTTTCCGCCGTCTTTGACAGAGACTTCGTCAATCTCACTGAAAAGGTGATCAGCTGCGTATCTTGCAAAGATGTTGCTCAGTCCTGGCTCAACACCAATACCAACTAGAGCAAGCTTTCCTGCTCTTGCCCACTGCTCATGCAATGCATACTGTGAGTCACCTAGTTTGATACCTGTTTTGTGGAAAGGATCTTGGTCGTTCTTCTCACTAAGACTTAAAGCCATGTCTAAGTAATGAGCACCTGCTGTGTAGCAAGCAGAGAAAATAGTTTGTACAAACTTAGGCTCAACAGCGTTCAGAACGTGAGTGATACCTAGTTCAGTAATTAGAGCAGCCATTGACGCTGCGTTGGAAGCATCAATCTTGGATGAGCTGAATCTTGAGGCGACATCTTCGCCGTACTTGTTTCTGATCCACTCAATAGTCTTATCGGCTCTTGATTGGTCGTAGTCACTGACTACCATGTGTTCGTAAAAATCTCTTGTGGCAGCAATCTTGGCCACTGCATCTCCGACGCCTCCAGCGCCTACGAGCAAAATACGCATTTAATTTCACAACCTAAATTATCATTTTGAAGGCATCGTTGCCTTCTAGATAAAGCCTACCTAAGCCTTTTACTGCTCGCCCGCTCTTCTTCTGAGTCTCTGGAGAAACTCAATGGTTCTAGGCATTTTAGGGTTTTCGAAGAAGTCCTTGGCTGGGCCTTCCTCGATGATTACTCCACCATCTAAGAAAACAACCCAGTCAGCAACATCCCTAGCGAAGGAAAGCTCATGGGTTGCCATCAAGATAGATGTCCCTGAAGCCTTTAGATCTCTAATCAGTTCTAGAACTTCACTAACTAGTTCAGGGTCTAGTGCACTGGTCACTTCATCAAGAAGTAGAAGGGTTGGGTTTAGAGCAACTGCTCGCATGATTGCTGTTCTTTGCTGCTGACCACCGGACAACTTATCTGGATACTCGTTAGCCTTCTCTAGAAGTCCGATTCGATCCAGTAACGAGAGTGCCTTGGTCTTAGCTTCTTCAGCATCAAGACCTTGAACATGACGAAGTGCCAAAGTGATGTTTTCAAGGATAGATAGATGAGCGAACAGGTTATAAGCCTGGAAGACTAAGCCAATCTGTCTTCTGACCTCATCTTGGTTGATACGTGGGTCAGCGATGTCAACATCGTTTAGAAGAATCTGCCCATCGCTGATTTCTTCTAAGAGGTTTACTGATCTCAGCAGGGTTGATTTACCAGAACCAGAGGAACCAATAAGTGCAACAATCTGGCCTCGATAAACTTCAAGGTCAATACCCTTTAGAACATCTTTATCTTCAAAGCTTTTCCAAACACCTTTGACATTCAGAATCAGAGGCCCAAGTTCGTCTACTGACTGACTCATAGAACACCTCCAGCCTGCTCGCGTTTCGCCAATCGGTTAGTCACATAATCAGCTGCCCTAACTGTTGGTATAGCTAGAAGAACAAATAGTAAACCAGCAACAACATAAGGTGTGAAGTTAGCAAACTGGGCTACTTCGATCTGAGCTGCTCTAACCGCATCCACTGCACCTAGGACAGAGATAAGTCCAACGTCTTTCTGCAGTGAAACAAAGTCATTCATAAGTGGTGGTGCAACTTTTCTAAATGCTTGCGGCAACACAACTAACTTCATGGTTTGGCCATATGTCAAACCAAGTGATCTAGCAGCTAGTCGTTGTGAAGGGTGAACAGCTTCAATACCTGCCCTAAATACTTCAGCCACGTAAGCGCTATAGGTAAGTGTCAGAGCAACGGTACCTAAAACCTCAACTGGAATTCTTCCTAAGAATTCCAGACGTAAACCAGGAATACCAAAGCCCACTAAATACAAAACAATGATTAGAGGTAATCCTCTAAATAGATCAACATAGCCTCTGGCCAGAAGTCTGATTGGAGTAAAGATAGGTGAACGAAGAGTTCTTAGTAAAGCAAGAGTTAGCCCAAAGACCAGAACACCAATCGCTGAGAAGAACAGCACTCGAAGATTTAGTAGTAACCCATCAATAACAGCAGGGAAAGCTTCAACCGCTGTCTCCCAGTTGAAGAAGCTCTGCTCAACTCTTGGCCAGCCAGGAGAGCTAACGAGAGCGAACCAAGCGAATACCGCGAAGGCTAGTGTGCTGATAAAGGCAACAAGAGTTGACTTTCTTTTCCGAGCTAAGCGGAAAGCCCGTCGGTCCAACTCAATTTCACTTGGGCTGAACCTACGGGCTTCGCTATTACTCATAGAACTAATTTACTCCAGTACTGGAACACCAGCATCCGCAGTTAGCCACTGAGCCTCAATTGCAGCAAGTGTGCCATCTGCACGTAGTTCATCCAGAGCCTTGCTAACTGCAGCAGTTAGCTTTGAGCCCTTGTCTAGTACTAGACCGAACTGGTCACCCTTGTCAGCTGTTGGCAGCTGGCCAATGATTACTCCACCGTCTAGCTCACAGCATGATGCGTAAAGTGCTGTTGGTAGATCTAGAACGATTGCATCAACCTGTCCGTTAGTTAGAGCAGCCTTAGCGTCATCGTTTGAGTTGAAGGCAAGTGCATCCTGAGTTGGCTGGATTACATCGCGAATTGCGTTGAATGATGTAGTACCAGTTGCAGCACCGATTAGGTATCCCTTTAGATCGGCAATGCTTGTAGCACCTGCTGCAGGTGAAGATGATGTAGTAACAACAACCTGTGATGTCTCGTAGTAAGGGGTTGAGAAGTCGATGTTTGCCTTGCGCTCTTCAGTGATTGAGTACTGCTGCAAGTTGAAGTCAAAGTTCTTAACTCCAGGTGCAATCGCTTCATCGAAAGTTGTGCGGATCCAGATAACGTCTTCCTTAGCAAAGCCAAGTTTTTCAGCAACAGCATATGCAACTGCAGACTCGAAGCCTTCACCTGATTCAGGATTGTCATCTAGAACCCATGGTGAATAAGCAGGGTTACCTGTTCCAATGGTTAGCTTGCCTTCGGTGACTGTGTCACCAGCAATGCTTCCGGTTGAACATGCGGTAAGTGTTGTAGCCAATAGCACTGCAGCTGCTGCTGCAAACCCGCGCCATAGCGTTTTCTTCTGTATAGCCATTTGTGAACTCCTTTAGGTTTTTAAGTATGTTTCAAGTACATTTTGCCCTAAAACTGAGGGCCTTAAAACCAGTGTTACCAAGTGTTACCGTGCAGGCAGGAACTCTTTAGGAATATTGGTGGCTACTAGGTAATTAGTGAAGATAAAGGTAGTTTCAAAGGTCGAATTGATCAGGTCATAGTCAATACGGGCCTTGGCAGCAGCGATATCTTCCTCTGTATAGATATGTGCTGGGAAGTAGCCAGGCTTATAGAACATAAGGAAGTAGTGGCCCTTAGGGGTGAGCCTAGCTAGGACCTCTGAGTAAGATTCCTTGGCAAAATAAGCAGGAGCTCCGAATAGACCCAGAATGGTGTCGAACTTAGAATCCTCATCAGTTTCATTCCACTGTTCAAAAGTTGAGTTCACGGTTTTGTAGCCAGGGAACTTGACCTGTAACTTGGCAAGCATTCCAGCACTTGGGTCAACTCCAAGGTAATCATCTTTATTTATGTCGTTATAAGAAAGAGTTAGCCCAGTTCCACAACCTAAATCTAAGACCTTGCCTCTGATCCAAGGAGAAACAATCTTGAATAATGATTGGTCTTCTTCTTGGAATTCTGCAGAAGCATAGTGATCGTCATAGCTCTTAGCGAACTCGTCGTATATAGCCTGAACTCTGTCTTGCTCTGAATCGGACATGTATTTATAGTCTCTCTAGAGCTTGGGTTAGGTCAGCAATAATGTCACTGATGTGCTCAACACCAACAGACAGACGAACGATGTCACCAGAAACTTCAATAGGAGTTCCATTAGCTGAAGCATGTGTCATCTCAGCAGGATAGTTAACCAGAGATTCCACTCCACCTAGAGATTCAGCAAGAGTGAACAGTTCTGTGTTTTCACAGAACTTCTTAGCAGCTTCGGTTCCACCAGCAAGCTTGAAGGAAATGATTCCACCAAAGCCATCCATTTGCTTTTTAGCAACATCGTGGCCTGGGTGATCAACTAAACCTGGGTAATAAACTTCTGCCACTGTTTTCTTTTGTGTGACAAGGAACTCTGCAACAGCTTGGCCATTAGTGCAGTGTCTGTCCATACGTAGAGCAAGAGTCTTTAGTGATCTGTGGGTAAGCCATGCATCAAATGGAGATGAAACAGCACCAACAGCAAACTGAATGAATTCAATCTTCTTTGCCATTTCAGCATCGTTTAGAACAACTGCTCCACCAAGAACATCGCTGTGACCACCAAGGTACTTAGTAGTTGAATGCATAACAATGTCCGCACCTAGTTCTAGTGGACGCTGTAGATACGGTGTAGCAAAAGTGTTATCAACAACAGAGATAGCTCCGTGCTTACGTGCAACTGCAGCAACTGCAGCAATATCAAAGATTGTCATCATTGGATTAGAAGGAGTCTCAATCCAAACCATCTTGGTCTTACCAGGAATGAAAGCAGCTTCAAGTGCTGCTGAGTCATTTAGGTCAACGATAGAAAAATCAATCCCCCAGGCCTTGTGCACTCGAGCAAATAGTCGGTAAGAGCCCCCATACATATCATTAGCAAGAATGACGTGATCGCCAACTGCCAGCACGCCTCTGATGATGGCATCTTCTGCAGCCAAACCACTTGAGAAGCTCATGCCGAATCTTCCACCTTCAAGAGAAGCTAGTGCTTCTTGAAGTGCTGATCTAGTTGGGTTAGCTGCTCTGTTGTATTCGTAACCTTCACGAAGGTTTCCAACACCATCTTGCTTATGGGTAGTGGTCATATGAATAGGTGGAATAACACCACCTGTTTTATCATCTGGGTGCTGGGCGACATGGATTGCTCTGGTTTCAAACTTTGACATAACTGACTTTCTGGTTAGTTCAAGACTAAACCAAATGGGAGTGGCTCAACAGGGCGATAACTTCACCCTCACGAAGAACCAGGGCACAATCAGCATCAGCTAGAACTTCTTTAGCTGTGGCAATAGTGTCTGTGTAACCCAGAGGAAGAGGCTTAGATTCCATGTGTTGTTCAACTAGATCTGATTCTTTGAAAGCTCCAGAAGCTAACCCTGCCTTGAGGTGATCCAGTCTCAGGACACCGAGAATCTCACCGTATCTAACCGGTGGCTGGTTGTTGAAGACAACCAAGAACTCCGAATTCTTTTCCAAAGATGTCTTAATGGTGTCATTTACCTTAACACTCACAACCTGTGGAGAAACCTGTGTACCAGAAACTAGATCTTCAACAGCATCCTCTAGTCGAGGCATAAAGCCATAGGTTCTCATCCAAGTGTCATTGAAGACCTTGGCCAGATATCCTCTTCCACCATCAGGAAGGATTACAACCACAACAGCATCTGCTGGAAGAGTCTTAGCTACCTTGAGGGCAGCTACTGCTGCCATCCCACAAGAAGGGCCAACCAGTAGACCTTCTTCTTTACCAAGTCTTCTAGTCATCATGAATGATTCAAGATCAGGAACTGGAACAAAGTCATCAACTACAGAGTTGTCATAAGCACCAGGTAAGAAATCATCGCCACGACCAACACCTTCAACAAGATATGGTCTACCTGCTCCATTTGAATAAACAGAACCTGCAGGATCACAACCAATGATCTGAACAGCACCCTTGCTGACTTCCTTGAGGTACTTACCAACACCAGAAACAGTTCCACCGGTACCAACACCGATAACAACGTGAGTTACCTTGCCGTCAGTGTCTTTCCAAATCTCAGGACCTGTAGTTTCGTAATGAGATGCTGGACCATTTAGGTTGCTGTATTGATCTGGCTTGAAAGCTCCAGGAGTTTCTCTAGCGATACGATCCGAAACTGAGTAATAGCTTCT
>JBIIXN010000046.1:0-6362 GCA_044347325.1 Rhodoluna sp.
GGAAACTATGCAGCTAGTTTGCTAGCTCAAGGTGAAGGCTATGAGAACGGTTGTTCTCAGGTGCTATTCCTAGATGCTGAGACTCACACATACATCGAAGAACTAGGTGGCATGAACGTCTTCTTTGTATACAAAGATGGTCACGTAGTGACTCCATCTCTCGATGGAACCATTCTTAGAGGCATCACTAGAGACTCAATCATCCAGTTACTAAAGGACAGAAACATTTCTGTTGAAGAGCGTGCAGTTACTTTGGATGAAGTTCGTGAAGGCTATAACTCAGGTGAGATTACTGAAGTCTTTGCTTGTGGAACTGCTGCTGTTATTACTCCAGTTGGTCAGTTCAAGTCTAAAGAGGGCACCATCGGTCCTGAGAATCCAGAACCAGGTGCTCTAACTGCTTCTCTTCGTGAAGAACTAACTGGTATCCAATACGGTCTAATCGAAGACCGTCACAACTGGTTGGTAAAACTTAGCTAATGAGAATCGCTAAGTTCATAGTCCAAGACAAGGTTTCTTGGGGTGTGGTGGATGGTCCTGAGGTAGTTGTATTTAGAGGTCATCCAATATTCCAAGGCTATGAAACAACAGGGGAGAGAGTTCCTCTAAAGGATGTTCAACTCCTGCCTCCAGTACTACCAACTAGCAAGATCATTTGTATTGGTAAGAATTATGCCGATCACGCTGCAGAGATGGGCGGTGATGTTCCACCTGAGCCACTTATCTTTATTAAGCCACTTACTACAGTCATCGGTCCAGATGAGGCAATCGTCCTACCTAAGATATCTGAACGAGTAGATCACGAAGGTGAACTAGCAATAGTTATTGGTCAAGTAGCTAAAGATGTCTCTGAAGATAAAGCACTTGATTACGTCTGGGGCTTCACCATCGCTAACGATGTGACAGCAAGGGATATTCAAAATCAAGATGTTCAGTGGACCCGAGCTAAAAGCTTTGATACCTTCTGCCCTCTAGGGCCTTGGGTTGAAACAGAGTTTGTTGTTGATGGTCAAATGCTAGAAACACGTGTTGATGGGGAAGTAAGACAACACGCATCAATAGATATGTTGATACACAAGGTTCCAAGGATTATTCAACATGTATCTCAAGCAATGACCTTGCTCCCAGGAGACGTCATACTTACTGGAACTCCAGCTGGCATAGGCCAGATAGAGTCTGGTCAATCCGTTGAGATAAGCATTGAAGGCATCGGGGCGCTAACTAACCCTGTAACCTAACTAATTGTCGCGTTCATCAATTTCATTCTGTGATTCGTCAGTCATCTCATTCCACTCCGAAATTGTGTAAGGCAGGGTCTTTATCGGTTTACGGCCATTGGATGGCACTGTTCGGGTAACAACTGTCCCATCATCGAGAAGTACGGCGTTCCCAGTGTCGACACAGATAACCTCTCCTATGCAGGAAAGACTTGGGGAGTTATCTCTAACAATTTGTCTCTGAAAAATTTCTATGCCCACAAAGCCCGCAAAAGTAGCAGTGAAAACAGTGAGTGATGCGGCCACTAGCAGAATCTTGGTTTTGTTCACGATTTAACGCCCTTTCCGTTCAACTAATTTGGATACAAAGCTGCAGCGCCATGAACATCCCCGTAGCCCAGGCCTCGTGAATTCATGTCGCAATAACCTGTGGAATGCTTCATCGTTTGACCAATATGAGTGTAATGATCCAGACCGATAACGTGACCAAATTCATGTGTCATTACACCCTTCAAATCAACATCTCCCGCACATTCAGACATGGAAAGATTGGTGTACCACGATACGTCAGGATTCATACTTAGCTTGACTGATGACTTAGCAATGCTGGTAGTTCCAAAGTAACTCTTGCACGCAGCTCCCGCCACGTAATCGGGCATTATGCCCCAGGCAACAATGTTTTCGGAGCTTTGAGTACCACAAATAATCACCATCTCACCAGAATCTCCTTCAACATAAATTGTGCTGATAGCAGGAACATTTGTGGTGGTGCCCTCATAGATAGATTGAAATGAATTTTCGATTATCGTACTATTGCATCTATTCTTACCTTTGCTCCAAGTAAGCGCTGCTTCTCTAATTCTGTAAATACTGTTCGTTGCATACTGGAATCGTGGGTTGTAGTACCACCTAAAAGGAACGATTGTGGTGTGACTTAGGAAAGTGTGGTAAGTGGCCGAACCGCAGTTAGTGAAAGTCATTGGATTAGGGCCGTTGGTAGGCACCGTTGAGCCAAGACTTACTGAGTTTTCACGTACCTGGGTTGATACCTCTCCTTCATTATCAGAGGAGACAATGATTTCAATTTGGGACCCGTCAATCTTATGGACACTCAATTCATTTATTGAATTTTCTTCAGGTAGATCAACTTTGTAGTAGCCAGAGAAGCTGGCGAAGTTTTCATCAATAGAACACAATTCAACGCTTTCTTGATCGAGGCAAGATTGATTAGCGTTTGCTGTCAAATTAGAAATTCCGCCGGCGGTTGAAATGCTTAGAATTGACATTAAGCTCAATCCTAAAATTTTTATAGGTTTCACCGATACCGCCCCCAAAATCTAAACTTCTTCTCAATTTGAGATAAACTAACATTAGCATCTTTTTACTTCAAATAGGGGCAGTATGGGAACAATTTTAAATTACGCTTCTGTAAAGCAACCATTGAGGAATTTACTTTTTATTTGCGCTGGATTAAGTGCATTCAACTCTGTTCTCGTGCTTTTTGTATTCAAGTCACTGAATTTTGTAATGATTCTTCAACAATTTGTTTGGCTAACGTTCGGCTCAGCTGTGGTACTTTATGTTTTGAATCGAAGTAGACCTATTGTCACCTTCATCGCGTTTGGTGCACATGTGGCTCTCGCAGTAGCACTTTATCTTCGTTCCCAAGATTGGGTCAGTTACTGCCAACACTGCTTTGAAACCACTGTGCCCGTGACTCGTTCTTACTTGGAAATGTCTGTAATAGTTTTAGTTCTATTCGGATACGCAACTTTGGCCCTCATTGTTTCATCTTGGCAAGGTTGGTTCTTCACGGCAGCGGCGGTACTGGTCTTCGTTTTTCAAGCCTTAGTGTTATTGCTGGAGCTCGGTGCTTCCGGGTATTGGTATGGTTCAGCTAATACTGCAGAACTTGCAAGCTTCTTCTGGAATTTCAATGTTCGTGAGTATTCGATCGCGGTCTTCGCCGTCGCGTCAATCGGGCTCATCATGAAATCTGATCTAGGCAGTTTAATTAAAAGAAAGTTGTAGTAAGAATGGTGCTGCTTGGCAGGCTAAATGGCCAACAAGGCTCAGAAATAGGTACGTCAATTTTTTCACCTTGCAAGCCTTCCTAAACACAGCCAGATTAGTTTGGGGGAGGACTCAGAGAATTTATTGAAGTAAGCATTGAAGGCATCGGGACTCTTACTAACCCTGTCGCTTAGACTTGTCTAGTTATGACAAACCTAATTACTGCACCCTTCACTACAGCTTCTGGATCTGATGTCAGAGTCCGTTTCTGTCCTTCTCCTACTGGAACTCCACACGTAGGGCTAGTTAGAACAGCACTGTTTAACTGGGCTTATGCTCGTCACACCGGTGGAACCTTTGTCTTCCGTATTGAAGATACTGACGCTGAGAGAGACAGCGAAGAATCATTTGAAATGATTCTTGATGGGCTCAAGTGGCTGGGCTTGAACTGGGATGAAGGTGTTGGTGTTGGGGGACCTAACGAGCCATATAGACAGTCTGAGCGAACAGACATTTACCTTGAGGTTATTGAGAAGCTAAAGGCTTCAGGTCACATTTATGAGAGCTTCCTAACCGGTGAAGAAATTGATGAGAGAAACAAGGCTAACGGTCGTGCTGTTCAGCTAGGTTATGACAACTCTGAAAGAGATCTATCTGAAGAGCAGAAGGCTGCTTATAAAGCAGAAGGCAGGACACCAGCTCTACGTTTGCGGGTTCCTGATGTTGATATCACTTTCAATGACCTGGTTAGAGGAGAGATTACTTTCCCAACAGGTTCATTCCCTGACTTTGTTGTGGTGAGACCTAATGGTCAGCCTCTGTATACTTTGGTAAACCCTGTTGATGATGCCCTTATGGGTATCACCCATGTTCTGAGAGGTGAAGACCTATTGTCTTCAACTCCTAGACAGATTGCTTTATATAACGCTATGTATGAAGCAGGTATTACTAAGTTCATTCCCCAGTTCGGTCACCTTCCTTTTGTTATGGGTGAGGGAAACAAGAAGCTCTCTAAGCGAGATCCAGAATCTAACCTGTTCCACCACAGAGACCGCGGCTTTATTCCGGAAGGCTTGTTGAACTACTTATCTCTACTGGGTTGGAGTATTAGCGCTGATCGAGATGTCTTCTCACTTGAAGAGATGGTTCAGGTATTTGATGTCAAGGATGTGAACCCTAACCCTGCTCGTTTTGATCAGAAGAAGGCTGACTCGATTAACGCAAGTCACCTAAGGCTTCTAACTGTTGAAGATTTCACTAAGCGAATCATCCCTTATCTACAATCAGCTGGAGTGTTGGGCTCAACTTTTAGCGCTTCAGAACTAGAAGTGTTAGCTAAGGCAGCTCCTTTGATTCAGGAGAGAATTGTTGTCCTAAGTGAAGCTGTTCCTATGCTTGCCTTCCTGTTTGTCACCTCTGAAGCAATCGTTGTTGAGGATGATGCCAAGTCTGGATTACCTGAAAACAGCAAGGAAATCACTGAGGCTGCTATCTCAGCTCTAGAGGGATTAGCTTCATTCGAGACAGTCAGTATCCAAGAGGTTCTGAACCAGAAACTTATTGAAGAGATGGCTCAAAAGCCTAGAAATGCCTTTGGGCCACTAAGAACAGCCATCTCAGGTAAGAGAATCTCACCACCTTTGTTTGAATCAATGGAGATCCTTGGCAAGGCTGAAACCCTTGCCCGTCTTAGCCTGTTTGCTCGAGGTTTATAGTCCTAGGTAGAATGGGGAGTCGAGCGAAAGCTCGGAGCAAAACCCTTGGGGTATGGTGTAATTGGCAACACGAGTGATTCTGGTTCATTTGTTCTAGGTTCGAGTCCTGGTACCCCAGCTTTGACAGTCAGACTAAAAAGTCTGACTGTTTTGCTTTAATAGGGGAATGCGAAAACTAGAGCGTAATGAAGCTCACCTTTACTTTGAACTGCTCCCTCAGGAGCAGGCAGAGGTTCTTATCGACCTTAGAGATCGAATGATGAAACTAGCTAAGGCTGATGATGAGGTAATCATGAGCTACCAGTTACCAACCATTCAGGTGAAGGGAAAGAAGTTCTTAGCAATGGCTGCTTGGAAGAACTTTTACTCAATTTATTTTCTAAATGGCAACTTAGGTGCACAGATTGGCAAAGAACTTGACCAAGGGGAGTTAGATAAAGCCACCTTGAGATTTGGTTGGGATGAGAAGGTCTCTAATAAAACTCTAAAGACAATAATTGAAGGCCGAAGGAAGCAACTGCTTTAGGGCTAGATCTCTATTGACTGACCATCAAGCACGAAGGTGAATTCTCCACCTTGTGCTTCTGTCAGTTGTTTGACTCTGCCGTTATTCAGAGCATGACCAAAATCACTTAGCAAAGCGTTATGGGTTGCAATTGACTTCTTGTGTTTGATGGATGATACAAAATCCATTACTTCACCGATCTTTAGCCACGGGGCACTGGTTGGCACTGCTAGTAATTCAACTTCTCTATCTGGCAGTGTGAAGGAGTCGCCTGGGTAGAAGACTCTATTGTTTATAAGCACTGCTCTGTTTTCAATAACTGGGATGCTGTGATGAATCTGAGCGTGAAGATCTCCCATGAACTCAACTGTGAAAGGACCAACCGGGTAGTGATCACCGTGGTAAACAGCAGTGGTGTTGTATTTAGCTAATCTGGTGCAAACCTGAGGTGGCCCAAAGATAACTAGATCTGGGTTGGTTGCTACCAGCCTGTCCAACTGCGCTTCAAAGCAGTGGTCATCGTGGGCATGGGTTATTACTACTGCTAACACATCGCTTAGACCCTCTAGGGGTGTTGTGTATGAACCTGGGTCTAGGACTAGTTTTTTACCCTGCTCTTCAAAGATTAGGCAGGCGTGTCCTTGCTTTGTTATCTTCATGCTTAGACCCTAGCCCCTCGGGTAACCTTGTAAGGTTATGAACACCGAAACCGAGAATTCAACCCCTAAAGCCAAGTCAACACCTAAGGCTTTTGGTCAGCTAGGGGTAAGTGCCTTGGCTCTAGTTTCTTTACTGGTAGCGGCTATTTTGAACCCAGATCTCTGGATTCAGTTCAGTGTTGTCTCAGGTCTTGTCTTACTAACGATCTTGTTTGTTTCAAGAGTTGAAAAGGCATCGAAGAAGCCTTGGGAA
>JBIIXN010000047.1:0-6250 GCA_044347325.1 Rhodoluna sp.
GCCTCTAGCTCAGTTGGTTAGAGCAACGGACTTTTAATCCGTGGGTCGTCGGTTCGATCCCGACGGGGCCTACCAAGTGTGAAACCCCGCCATCATTGAGATGGTGGGGTTTTCCCTTTGGATGAGGGTTCGGCTAATCCTTCGCTTGATACTCGTCGACCGCAGTTTTCACAACAGTTCGATCCTCGTCGGTAATGCTGCCGTAACGAATAACTGTAAGACCTGCATTCTTTGGGTCGAGGTTTTCAGCAGTGGCAAACTTGCCGTCAACAATCGTGAACTTGTAATTGGATGAGCCAAACTCGCCAAAATCTTCAAAGGTTGTGTAGGTCGAATCGTTTGGATCAAATGTGACGTCAATGTCAGCTTCTTTGCCTGCTTCTTCGGACATGCTGAAGGTGTAATAGTCTGCACAAGCAGTAATTGCGTCTAGTTCCCAAATCAACCCGTAGTTGCTTGGGTACTCAAGATAGGCAGCTGAGAAATCTTTATAGGAGTCATTCTTATTCAGTGAAACCACTTTGAAACCTTCGCTGCTCTCGACAACTCCAAGTTTCTGAGCCTCAAAGCAGCTGTCCTTGGCAATCTTGGAGAAAGCAAGTTTTGCTTCTGCTGGAGTCTTGGCAGCAGGTTTTATGGGAGTTGGAGTCGAAGTTGCACTCGGAGTTGGGTTCGGTTGTGGTGTGCTGCAGGCAGTGAGGCCCCCTGCAAGCATTCCTGACAAAACTAGCGTTACAGCTACTTTGGACATTTTCATCTTCTAACCTAACTTTTTTGAGTTCTGACTCTGATCACGACTAGTGAGTTGCGAGGGTTTCAGCTTTATGCCTAGAGATATAGGTCAAGTCTTGAAGTAATCAACTTCTTGAGAGAGCTAACACTTCCGGATAGTGCCTTTAGGTCTGTTGAGTCTAAGAACATAGAGATCGATTGGTCTGGATACTCCAGAAGCATGCATGGCTCACGGCCTTCCGAAGCCTTTGTCTCACGCTCGTTGCGTTCGTTGAGGTGAATCATTCTGACAACGATTCCGTGCTCTGATAGCAAGTGCTTTTCAAGTTCCTTGAAAGCAGCCTTCTTCTTGATTGGTGAATGAGAGATGTCACACAGGCTGCAGCTTCTAATGCCAATCAGGTGTCCAAACACGTAGGCAAGTTCGCCAGCTAGTCCACCGTCGGCGTTATAGATCCCGATCAGGGTTCCACGGATGTTTGTCATAAAGTTCTCAACTTCAATCGCTAGTTTGCTTCGGCACTTGCTCTGGATTCAGTCTAGAACAATAAATCAAGAAGGTTATTGGGCTGCTTGGTTCCCAAGACGCAACTCCCCTAGATCAATACTGATTACCGGTTCTTCTCAAAGACTTTTGATTTTGGAGTGAAAAGAATTAGCGAACAGACGGCAGTAAAAGTCAGCATAAAGATCGCCAAGTAATCATTTGCCCATTTAGTGAATTCAGGCCCTGTAAACGCATTTACGCATGACCAGATTGTTGCGATAGCTTGAAGCCCCAAAACCACATAGGCAGACTTAGTTATGGCGTCCCCTCTTCGAATTCTCTTGCTTGCTGATAGAGCAGCAACGGAGAGCACAAAGAAAGGAACAAACATTGCTAAAAGTATTATTCCCATGGCCTTAATCCTAATCTTTTTTGTTTCTATTTGGGGCCTTCAAATTCACCTGGAAATAGTGGTCAATATGATTTACGGGACAGCTAGAAAACTTATCTAGCCGATAAAGTTATGGCTATTTGAAAGGAACATATGCCTAGATACATAATCTCGTTCAATGAAGGAGACATGCAGGTTGCTGATGATGAATGGCAACAAGTTGCCGATGACTCTCATGAAGTTGTTAGAGAAGCTAAAGCAGCTGGTGTTTGGATCTTTGGTGGAGGGTTCCATGCCTACGAGCCAGTTGTTGTATCCGAAGAAGGAAGCATCACCTCTGGACCAATAACCAAGAGCGATGTTGTTCTTGGTGGCTTCTCAATACTTGAAGTAAAAGATGCTCAAGAGGCATACTTCTGGGCAGCAAAGATAGCTAAAGGCTGCCGTTGCCCTCAAGAGGTCACGGAGTTCATCGATGACCCTGAGTCAGTGAACTAAATAACCAACGCCTTTAGAAGGACCGAATGCCATCTAGGTTGAACGAGTGTCCTAGGCGACCTTTACCGTATTTGAAATCACAGACGCAGCTTTATATCCAGTTCCAGTCTGAGTAACCTTCACATAAACTTTGCGGCCCTTGTGCGTTTTTAGCAGCTTAAGTGATGAAGCTGTAGCACCCTTAATGGCTTTACCATCTAGATACCATTGGTAGCTAGATTTTGCGCCAGTTACCCAAGGTGTCACCTTCACCTGAACAGTGCTGTTTACCTTAGCCACGCCTGAGAGCCGAATGACTTTGGTGACCATTGTGCCAGAACCGATAAGAACCGATGGTGAAGTTACAGAACCAATGGTCACATTTCTTGATTTGGCTAGCACTGTCAAAGAAATACGCTTGCCCAACTGCTTGGCATTCATAACCAAATTTGGAGATGTGGCGCCTGACAGAGCGATGCCGTCGACAAACCATTGGTAGGAATAACTCAGTCCCTTAGCCCAAGAGGCTTGGGTTATAGACATTTCAGATCCAACGGTTGCAGAGCCTGCTAATGACCTTGCCGCCAAAGTATCCGGATAGAAAGTTACCCCAGTGAGTTTTGCACCGGAAAGATTAGTTCCCGTCAAATCTGCTCCAACTAAGTTTGTATTAGTAAGGTCAGCTCCAGATAAATTCAGATCCTTGAGACTAGCTCTTGAAAAGTTAACACCAGATAGATCTGCCGTTGGGCCCACGAGCCTATTCTTAACTACAGCCCAATCAGTTGGTAGCTGACTAGGTGCTGCTGCCAGTTGCCCTCTAACTCCCGATAGGTCAACTTGACTGAAGTCTCTTCCATCAAGAGATAGACCAGTGATGTTCGCATTATTCAAATTCGCACCAACAAATAATGTGAAGGCAGCATTACCGTTGCTTAGATCTGCACTGCTCAGATTAGTTCCCGAGAAGTCTGCAAAAGTTAGGTTTGCCGTTGCCAGATTTGAGCCTGTCAAGTTTGCGCCTTTGAAGTTCACGTAGCTTAGGTTGGCTGCATTGAAGTTTGAGCCAGCAAGATTTGCATCTTTGAAGTTGTAGAAAGTTAGATCCATCCCATGTAAATCCAGCCCTCCCAAACTTAACCCTTGGGACTCCTTAGCAAGTTGAACGAGCATCGGTTGAGTCTCTATGACCAAATCCATGAACCCGGCTCTTCGGAATGTGACCTCAGTAGAAATGTTCTTTTTGAAATCTGACCCTGCCAGAACATAAGTTTCTTGAGACGCCCCTGAAACCGCAACTCCATCTCTGAACCACTGATATGAGACGGACTCAGAGCCTAATTTACCTTCAATTGAAACAGATACAGTTTTTCCAGCATATGGAGTTTCGTTAAGTTGAGCAGTTCGATTACCTGTAATCGAGCCAAGCGAAACGCTTTGAGTCGAACTTGTTGCAGTTGCATCTCTATAGCCATTGCTTGTCGATGTAACTCGGACTGAGATTTCATGATTGAGATCTGCTAAAGCCAATTCATACGTTGATGAGGTTGCACCATCAATTTCAGAACCGTCGCGCAGCCACCTATACGATTTAGCGGCAATGGCAACGATAGAGAAAACATTTGCAGTCACCACCTGACCTACTGCAAAAGTTCCAGAAACCTGAACTGTGCTAACCGGTTGTGTGCCCAGTCCAATCGATCCTGTCTCGCTAGTTCTCTGAATCGAGCCATAGCCAATTGCGCTACCAGTAACACGAACCGAAACGTCGTGGCCATAGTCATCGCCAGTTACGACATATCCCTTGGAGATAGCCCCGTCTATCTCAACTCCGTCTCTTAGCCATGCATAGGACAGTGCGGCATTGGCATCCCATTGACCCGGGATTGCGGTGAGAGTGCTACCCGTTTGATAATTACCTTCAACCGTTGGAACCGGAGAGCTGGTGAACGAGCCTGCAACAACAAGTTTGGTGGCGCTGGTTACGCTCACCTCTGAATATCCAATTGCGGTTCCAGTGACCTGGACCGCCAAAGAGTGCCCATAGTCATCAGAATTAACTAGGTATGTGCTGTTAGTAGCTCCGCTAATGATGTTTCCATCGCGCAGCCATTGATAGGAAAGGGAAGCATTTTGATCCCAAGCACCAGCTTCTGCAGTAACTACTGCTCCGATGCCTGCCTTACCTGAAATGGTTGGACGTGGAGTTTGGGTGAAAGTCTTCAGTGATTTGAATCGCGCTACCCCTGCGCCATACCCGACATACAGGGTTCCTTCACTGTCAAAAGCGAGTGTTCCGTACCTGTTAACAGAAGTATCACGAGGCTGCTCGATTACCCCCATGTATGTGCCGCTTGGATCGAACATCCAGATGTTTTCACTCTCGACTGCAAGCAGGATATTTCCATTTGGGGCAACAGCTAGATTTCCAATAGCGTAACTCCGTGAGTCATCAGGAAAAGAAAGAGTGACGGTTTTGAATGCTTCAGATGGGGTATCAAAGTCTGTCACGATCTGAACCTGAGCAGAACCACGTGCTCCACACGATTCGTCAACATATGTATTTCCGTACCTAGTTCCGTAATAAACGTAAGTGCCATTGGATTCGTTTAGAATTTGGCATTTTGTTGGATACGTTCTATGAATTGAGGCAAACCAACTCGTTGAAGTAGGTGTGAAAGAAGTCAATCCCCTAAAAGTTCCGTAGTCCGTGATGAGCTGCCCTTGTGAGTCGAACAAGGCATAAGCACCTACCTTGTCTGTGTTCAAGTACGAAACAATGATTGTGCCATCCGTGTTTATTGAGGCTGAGGAAACATCAGATGGAACATAACTCAGCTGCACTTTTGAGATTTGTTGGCCGGACGAATTGAAGGTAACAAAATTACCAAGGTAATCTACCAAATGCACGTTTCCGTTGGCGGATACTGAAACTTTGCTGACGCTTCCAAGGTTAGTGATGCCAAATGGAGTCAGTTGATTGGAGCTCAGATCAAAAGCCTGGAGACCAGTGTTGGATTGGACCCAAAAAGAATTCGGTCCAGCTAAGACAAATTGCGTAATTCCATCAAAGTAATTGCTTCGATTTCGTGCTAATTGCATGCCTGAGTTATTGGCAACAGTAGAACTTTGAATAAGTTCTCCGTTTAGAGGATCGTACTTTTTAATGGTGGTTCGGTTGTAGGACAATACACTTACTTCGTAAGTTCCGTCACTGTCTGATAGCCAGTAGTTGCTGTGTGAGCTCCATTCGGTACCTTTAAATTCAAAGGTCTGCGTCCATATCCCACCTATATTCACCCAGGCTAAAGTGCCGCTTGCTCCTGCAGCCAAAATCACTTGACCATCGGAACTAACCTGAAGGTTTGCGCCGCCAAATCTGTTGCATGTGTTGATTCCGCCTATTACCTGCTGAGCATTTATTCGATCCTGGCTGACGGTCAATTTTAGAATTGTTGATTCTTCTGGTCCACTTAAATATGCGCAGGCGTATAGGTTCCCATTGTCATCAGTTGTGATGTGAGTTCCACTTATCCAACCATTGTTTTGTTGGCCGTTGAAGTAGACATCTTTAGCCACCAGTTGACCTTGCGCATTGAAAGCTTTGACCGACTCGCTGTCGCTGACGAATGTATAGCCTTGAGAGTTCACACCAACGTCGTGTGGATAATTTAGTGGAGTTTGCTCTGTACCTGCGTTACCGAAGCTACTTATGAAGTTTCCGTTTGGATCAAACTTTAGAACTCGTCCGCTGTCGTGATCGGCGAAGTACCAGGAATCTGTGTAGTTATCCCAGTTTGGGAAAGCAGTACGGTATTCACCATCACCAAGACTTGGGGTTACCATGCCATCGAAGTAGTAGGGATTCTGAGAGATTCCTGCTGAGGCTGGGCTTATAACTACTAGCGGGCTAAGAACTAGGGACAGAGTTGCAGCGCCTGAGAGGAGCCAATGTGAAATACGTTCCATATGGAAACGATAGCCCCTCAGAAGAGCTAGGTTGCAAGTTTTTAGGCGTTTCAGGATCAAATTTGGCGGGCACTAATCAACAATTCTGCGGGACCTGAAGGGGTAAGGAGGAATCTAGGCATACGATTATCCTTCAATGCCTAAAAGAGATGTAGTTCGACGTAACCTGAATCAGCCTCACCCTGAGAGGTTGA
>JBIIXN010000004.1:0-73403 GCA_044347325.1 Rhodoluna sp.
ACAGTTCGGTCTCTATCCTCTGCGCGCGCAGGAAATTTGAGAAGACCTATCCCTAGTACGAGAGGACCGGGATGGACTAACCTCTGGTGTGTCAGTTGTTCCGCCAGGAGCACCGCTGATTAGCTACGTTGGGGAAAGATAACCGCTGAAAGCATCTAAGCGGGAAGCTTGCTTCAAGATGAGATTTCCATGACTTCGGTCGAGAGGCTCGCAGTAGATTACTGCGTTGATAGGTTGGATGTGGAAGTGAGGACTAAAGACTCATGGAGCTGACCAATACTAATAAGCCAATAACTTGATAACAATTTTTTGTTCGCGTCCACTATGTGGTTCCCGAGATATGTTCGGGAATCTAAAGATCACACTTCACTGTGTGTCAACGATTCACATAACTCAATAGTGTTTCGGCGGCCATAGCGAGAGGGAAACGCCCGGTTACATTCCGAACCCGGAAGCTAAGACTCTCTGCGCCGATGGTACTGCAAGGGGGACCTTGTGGGAGAGTAGGTCACCGCCGGACTTAATTTAGAAAAATGGCCACCTTGGATTCAAGGTGGCCATTTTTTGTTTAATAGACATGTTTTAATTGTTCTTAGGAGACATGATGAACGATAAACCAGCACCAAGAGACCGCAGAAGCGCAGGCGGAGATGATAGACGCAAGCCACCTGGAGCTGAGCTTCGTAGTGGTGGGTCTCGCGAGTCACGCCCTGAGTGGCAGACTCGCGTAGCAACCCCACGTGATGAGTTCGCCGCCAAGTCTCCGTTGATTCCTGATGAGATCACAGAAGCAGATCTTGAGCTCGGTATCAGAGTTCAGCTCAAGACGCTAACTCCTGAGAACGCTGAAATGACTGCCAGGCATTTAGCTATGGTGAGCCTGCTCCATGACCAAGACCCGGAACTAGCCCATTTGCACGCACTGGCTGCTGCCAAACGTGCAGGTCGCATCGCCATTGTCCGTGAGACCCTAGGTGTTACTGCCTATCAGGTAGGCGATTACGGCTTAGCAATAAGAGAATTGACTACTTATAGACGTCTATCTGGCTCAAATGATCAACTTCCGATCATGGTTGACTCTGAGAGAGGGCTTGGCAGACCAGAAAAGGCTCTAGAACTAGCCAGATCTGTTGACCGAAACACTCTTCCTGTCCCAGTTCGAGTAAATCTAGCCATTGTTATGTCAGGTGCCAGATTAGACCTAGGTCAGAACGACCTGGCTTTGGCAGAGCTTGAGATTCCAGAATTGGATCCAACAAAAGTTTTCGAGTTTTCCACAAATCTCTTCCGCGCATATGCAGATACCCTTATAATTGGGAACAGAGAAAGTGAAGCTAAGAAATGGTTCGATCTCGCAGATCGAGCAGAGCAACACTTCCTCGGGAGTAAAAACCCCGAGAACGAGGTCTTCTCAGTAATTGAGGAGATTCAGATTCCCGAGGCGTCATCAAAACTGGACCGTCACTCAAAATCCCAGCATGAACACGGTACCAGGGCGCCTCGGGATTCTTTTAACTCCGATAGACCTCGCAGAGACTCTTCAGACAATTCTGGTGAAAAACCAAAGCGTCCACCATTTAATTCGGGACCAAGAAACAGCGGTCCACCAGCAGGTGGATCAGGTCCACGAGGTGGCGGTAAAGGTTTTGGTGGACCACCTAAGGGTAGAAGCCGAGGACCAGGTCGTGGTCGCTAACAAAATCTGGAATCAACATGATTTATTGCTTGCCGATCTTGATGGTGTTGTTTACGAAGGCACAGTAGCAATAGAGAATGCTGTTGAAACAATTAACACAATTACTCAACAAAACATTCCAGTTGGTTATGTTACAAATAACTCGTCAAGAAAACCAGAAACAATCGTTGAACAACTTTTGGGTTTTGGTCTGCACGCAAAACCAGAGGACATTATTTCTTCAGGTCAAACTGCTGTTGAGCTTTTGCAAACCAAGCTCGGTAGTGGAGCAAAAGTTTTAGTTGTCGGTGGCGATGGCCTTCGAGCGAGGGTGTCTTCTGGAGGGTTTCAAATTGTTTCCTCAAGTGATGACAAACCAGAAGCAGTAATTCAAGGATTTGCACCAGATGTTTCTTGGAAAGATTTAGCAGAAGCTGCTTACTCAATTCAAAACGGCGCTATTTGGGTTGCCACAAACAGCGACTGGACCCTTCCACAAGAAAAAGGATTGGCTCCAGGTAATGGAACTTTGGTTGGTGCTGTTCACACAGCAGTGGGGCAGTTACCGATTGTTGCTGGAAAACCTGAACCAGCTATTTTTCAAACAGCATTGAACTTATACAAGCCAGATAGCGCTTTGTTTGTAGGAGATCGATTAGATACCGACATTCTTGGCGCTAACCGAGCCGGTATCAAGAGCGCATTGGTGCTTACAGGTGTTTCTACTAGAAAAGATGTCCTTGCAGCTAAGCCTGAAGAGCGTCCTTACTACATCATCAGTAACCTCAATGAACTACTTGATGACTATCAGGAACCTAAGCAAACCAAACGAGGCTTTAGTTGCGGTAAGGCTAGTGTTGAATTACTAGGCGATAAAGTTTTAGTTACAGACGGTGATCCGCAATCCATTGAGGCACTTAGAGCAGCTTGTAACGTGATTTGGAATTCAGGAAAACATATTCACTTCCTGGATGTGCAGAGCGAACTATACGAAAAGAAGGCATAAATGAACGACAGGCTAAATGAACTCGAAGCTGAGCTCGCGAGAATCGCAGAGCTTAGTTTGGAAGAGCAACCACAGGCTTTTGCTGATCTAAAGGAAAAGCTAGAAGCTCAACTTAACTCTGCATCAGACGAAACCAACGAGTAATCAGTTGGATCAAAACTCCACACGACTTGACGTCGCTCTAGTAGAGCGAGGTCTAGCCAGATCTAGAAATCAAGCATCGAGCTTGATTGAGTCTCGTCGTGTATTCATTGATGGGCGAGAGGCCAGAAAGTCTTCTCAACCTGTTCCAGAAGGAGCAGAGCTGGTTGTTCTTGAAGCAATTGATTACGTTTCAAGAGCAGGACACAAGCTCGCAGCTGCGTTGGAAGAATTTACTGAAATCGAAGTTGTTGGGCAAATTTGCTTAGACGTTGGGGCATCAACCGGTGGCTTTACTGATGTGCTATTGCGCTACGGAGCTGCCAAGGTTATCGCTCTAGATGTTGGTCATTCTCAATTAGCCGAATCTTTGGTTGATAACCGAATGGTGATCAACATTGAAAACTTCAATGCAAGAGATATGACCCAAGAGAACTTGCAGAAAGTTATCGGTTCAAGACTCGATCAGAAGATAACTGACAAAACCATATCTTTAGTGGTTGCTGATCTAAGCTTCATTTCCTTGACCCTAGTCTTGGCTCAAATGAGCCAGATTGCCCCAAAAGCTAACTTCGTTCTTTTGATTAAGCCTCAGTTTGAAGTTGGTAAGAAGTCTCTAGATGCCTCAGGTATCGTCAATGACCACAGGTTAAGAGCATCAGCCATCAGGCAGGTTCTGGATGAAGCCAAGGCTCAGGGCCTGAACATCCATGGTCTAATCAAGTCACCATTGCCTGGGACCCACGGCAATGTTGAGTTCTTGGTTTGGCTAAATTCTGTGGAGACTGACCACAGCATCGATTGGTCTGGCAGAATTGACGAACTGGCGAAAGAACGAGCTTAGAACAAGGAGGCAACTGGGATGAGTGCACCTAGATACATACTGTTAGTCGCCCATACTGGCCGACTTGAAGCAATCAACGCAACCCAAGAAGCCATCGAACAATTGGTTGCGGCTCAACTGAGCCCAGTTATGACCTCAGAACAGATTGTCGAAATCAAAGAGTTCCAAACCAACAGAAACTCAACCAGTGATTTCCTTGCCAGTGTTCTTGAGCTAGGCGTTACCGTTCCTGAGAAGGACCTTGAATTAGTTATGGTTCTTGGTGGCGATGGAACTATCTTGAAGGCCGCTGAAGTTGTTAGGGAAACCGCGACTCCTCTGATGGGAATCAATCTAGGTCACGTCGGATTCCTTGCTGAAAGCGAAAGAGAAGGCTTCTCAAACGCTGTTGCCAGAGTCGTTGATCGAGACTACCTAGTCAAAGAGAGACTGACATTAGATGTTCGCGTCCTAGTTGGTGGCAAAGAAGTATTCAGAACCTGGGCACTTAACGAAGCGACCGTTGAAAAGAGTGCAGCAGAGCGCATGCTCGAGGTAATTGTTGAAATCGACAGAAAGCCACTGTCAAGTTTCGGTTGCGATGGAATCATCATGGCAACGCCAACAGGGTCAACCGCTTATGCGTTTAGCGCTGGCGGTCCTGTAGTTTGGCCAAGTGTCGATGCCATTCTTATGGTTCCTCTTTCAGCTCACGCTCTTTTCTCAAGGCCTATGGTCATTAGCCCAAGATCTCTTTTAGCTGTTGAGGTTCTAGATCGTTCAGCTGGCACAGGAGTGCTTTGGTGTGATGGCCGCAGAACACATGACCTACCAGTAGGTGCAAGAGTTGAAGTTTCTAAGTCGGCGAAATCTGTCCGTCTTGCAAGATTGCGTCAAGGACCATTTACTGATCGTCTTGTAAAGAAGTTTGCTCTACCCGTAACAGGCTGGCGTGGTCCAGATAGCTCAGATCAAGGCGAGTAAAAGCACTACAAAATGATAGAAGACATTTTTATTCGCGACCTTGGTGTCATTAGCGAAGCAAAGCTTAACTTTCATCCAGGCCTTACTGTCCTAACTGGTGAAACAGGCGCAGGTAAAACCATGGTGCTAACCGCACTAGGTCTTTTACTTGGAGCTAGAGCTGATTCCGGAATGATACGCGCAGGTTCTCAACAAGCAGTCCTTGAAGGACATTGGAAACTTAACACAGATAACCTCGCCATTTCTAAAGCGGAGGAAGCTGGCGCACTTATTGAGGGCGGTGAACTACTTCTTGTTAGAAGTGTTGGAAGCGATTCGAGATCGAAAGCTGTGATTGGTGGAAGATCCGCTCCAGTTGGCTTACTAAATGAATTGGCAGAACATCTTGTTGTGGTGCATGGGCAATCTGATCAAATCAGGTTGAAATCACCTGTCGCTCAGAAACTAGCGCTAGATCGCTTTGCGGGGACAAAGCACCAAGACCTTCTTGCTATTTATAACGAATCCTTCAACGCCTGGCGCAATGCCAAAGCTCAACTCGAAGAAGTGCTGAAGAGCGATTCAACCAGAGCATCACAGATTGAGGAACTTACCGAAGCACTGAATCTTCTAGAAAAGTTAGCTATCAAGCCAAACGAAGATGTTGAGTTAGCAGATCTTGCCAAACGCCTCAATCACACCGAAGACCTGAGAGCATCCGTTGGCCTAGCCCATGAAGCCCTAATTAGTGATTCATTTGATGGGGTAGACGCACTTGGGCTTGTTGGCAAGGCCCGCAAAGCCATAGAGAATGCAGCAGGTCACGACTCATCGCTTGAGTCAGCAGTAACAAAGCTCAATGAAATAATCGAAAATCTCAATGACGTTGCGGTTCAACTAGCCAGTTACCTTTCTTCTCTCGAATCGGAGAGTTCAATGAGCATAGATGAGATTCAATCTCGTAGAAGCGAGATAAATTCAGCGCTTCGTAGGTTTGGTCCAACAATTGAAGATCTGCATGAGTTTGAGAAAGCATCACAACAAAGGCTTTTAGATTTAGACTCTTCAACCGAACGTGTCGAAGAACTAACCGCCAGGGTTTCACAGTTTGAGGCAACAGCTCGAAAACTAGCTCAAGAAATTTCTGGAAACAGACAAGCCGCCGCCAAGCAACTAGGTGAGCGAGTTACAAGCGAACTTGTTGCTCTGGCCATGTCCGGATCAAAGCTGCACGTTGAAGTTGAGGTTACCGAGACTTTAACGGCGACTGGTATGGATAACGTCAGTTTCTTACTTGAGTCTTACTCAGGAGCAGAGCCTAGACCTATTGGTAAAGGTGCATCAGGTGGTGAGCTGAGTCGAATCATGCTTGCCCTCGAGGTAATCCTGGCTGAGTCAGACAGTGCTCCAACATTCATATTCGATGAGGTTGACGCAGGAGTTGGTGGGGCAGCGGCTATTGAGGTTGGCCGAAGACTAGCCAAGCTTGCCAAGAACGCTCAGGTTATTGTTGTTACTCACCTGGCCCAGGTGGCAGCTTTTGCTGATCAACACCTAGTAATCAAAAAGACTTCAGATGCCATGTATACAGCCAGCGACGTCAAGGTGCTTGACCAGCAAGCCAAAGCAGAGGAATTAGCTCGCATGCTATCCGGTTTATCAGACTCAGAAACTGCCCAATCGGCAGCCTTAGAACTTTTGGAACTAGCCAAAAACTCTTAATCAACAAGATCTTTAAGGCTTGTTCGGCATGTCTAAAGAGTCAAAGTTGGAGGCTGGGCAGGGTCCCTGCTAATGTTAAATTCCATGGCTGATGCGATGGATTCTGGTAAATCAAGACACATATTTGTAACTGGTGGGGTCGCTTCCTCACTAGGTAAAGGCCTGACGGCAGCCAGTTTGGGGAATCTACTTAGAGCTCGTGGCCTATCTGTTGTTATGCAGAAGCTGGACCCTTATCTAAACGTTGACCCTGGAACAATGAACCCTTTCCAGCACGGTGAAGTATTCGTAACCGATGATGGCGCAGAAACAGACCTAGACATTGGTCACTACGAGCGTTTTCTAGATATCAACCTTTCACAGTCTGCCAACGTAACTACAGGTCAGATATACAGTGAAGTTATTCGCAAGGAAAGATCTGGCGGCTACCTAGGAGATACCGTTCAGGTCATCCCACACATCACCGATGAGATCAAAAGAAGAATGCGTCTGCAAGCTTTTGAGGATCCAGCACCGGATGTAATCATCACCGAAATCGGTGGAACCGTAGGTGACATCGAATCTCTTCCTTTTATTGAAGCTGCACGTCAGGTTAGACATGAACTAGGTAGAGACAAGGTCTTCTTTGTTCACGTATCGCTAGTTCCTTACCTTGCTCCAAGTGGTGAGCTAAAGACCAAGCCGACTCAGCACTCAGTTGCTACTCTTCGCTCAACCGGTATTCAGCCAGACGCCATTGTTTGTCGAAGCGATAGACCTATTGGAGATTCAATCAAGAAGAAGATTGCCTTGATGTGTGATGTTGATTTGCGGGCCGTAATAAATGCAGCAGATGCAAATAGCATTTACGATATCCCAACCGTTGTTCATGATGAAGGTTTAGATTCATACATCATCAACCACCTAGGCCTAAAAGCCAAAGATGTTGATTGGACTAGATGGAGTAGCGTTCTAAAAGCTGTTCACGAGCCAGTTGCAGAAGTAAATGTTGCGCTTGTAGGTAAGTACATCGATCTTCCAGATGCATACCTATCAGTTACCGAAGCACTTCGTGCCGGTGGCTTTGCTGAGCAAGTGAAAGTAAAGATCAAGTGGGTAGCCAGTGATCTTTGTGACACCGAGGATGGTGCCAGAACTCACCTAAGCGATGTGGATGCTATTTGTGTGCCAGGTGGTTTTGGTGTTAGAGGTATCGAAGGAAAACTTGGTGCTCTCAAATTTGCTAGAGAAAATGGCATACCAACTCTAGGACTATGTCTTGGCTTGCAGTGCATGGTTATTGAATACGCAAGAAACGTAGTTGGTTTAGAAGGAGCATCTTCAACAGAGTTTGAATCCGACACCAAATACCCAGTGATTGCAACTATGGCTGAGCAGGTCGACATTCTTGCCTCAGGTGATATGGGTGCAACCATGAGACTTGGCCTCTTTGAAGCAAAGCTTCAAGAGGGAAGTGTTATCGCTGAAACTTATGGCAAGACAACGGTTTATGAACGTCACCGTCATAGGTATGAAGTGAACAACAGTTTCAGAGATCAAATCTCTGCTGCTGGATTGGTTTTCTCTGGAACTTCACCAGATGGCAATCTAGTTGAGTTTGTTGAACTTCCTAGAGAAGTTCACCCATACTATGTTTCAACTCAAGCTCACCCAGAGTTCCTATCCAGACCTACTAAGGCCCACCCGCTGTTCCATGGTTTAATCAAGGCTGCTCTAGCTGGTCGTTTGTTCAGTAACAAAGCAGACTAAAGTTTCTTAGATGGCTGAGAATAAACCCCAAGAGCTCTCAGATGAAAAGGGTCTGCCTGAATCGGCAGTTCTGAATACTGCAGTTGCATTCAAAGGCAAGATTTGGAATGTTGTTAGCAAGAGGTTTGAATTCCAAGGCGAAGAGCTAACTCGTGAATACATTCAACATCCTGGAGCTGTAGCCGTACTTGCAATCAATGAGAACGACGAAGTTCTGCTAATCAAGCAGTATCGAGCTCCAGTCAACGAGTATCTCTATGAGATGCCAGCAGGAATTAGAGATGAAGAAGATGAAAGCGATTTGGAGTCAGCAAAGCGCGAGTTATCTGAAGAGGCTGACTACAAAGCAGATACTTGGGCTCATCTACAAAGTTTCTATACAACACCTGGTTCTTCAAGTGAAGTCATCGAGATTTTTCTAGCTCAAGACCTTAGCCCAACCGGAACTTCATTTGATAGAACCAGTGAAGAGCGAGGAATGGTTCCAATCTGGATTCCATTCAAAGATGTTCTTTCATCGGTCATGCAATCTAAAACCAAGAGCCCAACTCTTGTTGTTGCCGTCTTGGCATTAGCTGCAAGAAGAAATTCTGAAAGTCATGGCTAGCCTAGAGCGCAGCGTTGATAGCTATCTTCGCCACCTAACCATTGAGCGAGGTATGGCTAAGAACACTTTGCTTGCTTACAAACGTGATCTAGCAAAGTATCTTGAAGCTCTTGAAAAGGTAGGCATCAAGGATTCAACTGAGATTACCGAGTTAGTCGTGCGTAACTTTGCTCAAGGACTTGTATCCGAAAAAGGTTTAGTTGCAACATCAGTTGCGAGAATCTTGGCAGCGGTCAGAGGATTTCATAAGTTCATGCTTTTTGAAGGCATAAGTGACCATGATGTTTCGGCAGCGGTAAAACCACCAAAAGCACCGAAACGGTTGCCTAAGGCTATTTCGATTCAAGAGATAGAGATACTGCTAAAAGCAGCAGGCCCTGAGCCGGATGACATTGCTGGAGCGGCGGATATCATCCGAGTCAGAGACAGAGCAATCCTTGAACTGCTTTATGCAACTGGAGCCAGAGTTTCAGAGATTGTGAACATGGATCTGGATGATCTAATCGATCCTGAGATTGTTCGGTTATTCGGTAAGGGGTCCAAGGAAAGAATTGTTCCAGTTGGACGATATGCTCAAGCAGCAGTGGCCGCATATCTAGTTAGAGTTAGGCCAACCCTTGCCACCTTGTCGCATGGCACCCCAGCATTGTTTCTAAACAAAAGAGGTTCAAGGCTCTCGAGGCAAAGCATCTGGCAGATCATCAGTGACTCCGCCCAAGCCGCCAAACTCCAGGTGGAAGTTTCCCCGCATACCTTTAGGCACTCCTTTGCTACCCATTTGCTAGAGGGAGGGGCGGATGTTCGGGTTGTTCAGGAGCTTTTGGGGCATGCATCGGTCACAACAACACAGATCTATACTTTGGTTACGGTGGATGCCCTAAGGGAAATCTATGCGAGTAGCCACCCCCGAGCACAGCGGTAAGATAGAGCAAAGTTACAGATTTGATTGGCTTTTGAGTCAATAACTTACTGCTGTGAAGCCAGAGAGGAAGCTAAGTATATGTCAGGTAAAAACGCCGACGGACGGTTTCCAATTCCTAAACGACTAACTAGTCACGGCCCTGCACGAATAATTGCCCTTTGTAATCAAAAAGGTGGCGTAGGTAAAACAACAACAACCATCAACACAGCGGCTGCTTTAGCTGAATATGGCCGCAAGGTTCTACTTGTCGACTTTGACCCTCAGGGAGCTCTTTCTAGAGGATTGGGTGTTGTCAACGAAGATGTGAAAACTGTTTACGACCTAATGCTAGACAGAAGACTGAACGCTAAAGATGTCATCGTTCACACTGAAGTTCCGGGTCTGGATCTTATTCCTGCAAACATTCAACTTTCAGCTGCTGAAATTCAACTAGTTGCTGAACCTGGTCGTGAAAAGATCTTGGCAGGAGTGCTAAGACCAATTCTTGGTGACTATGACGTAATCATGATTGACTGCCAGCCGTCTTTGGGTCTCTTGACTGTGAATGCACTTACAGCAGCTCACGGAGTAATGATTCCAGTTGCCTGCGATTACTTCGCATTAAAGGGACTTGAGCTTTTAATCAATCACACAGTTGATTTGGTCAAAGAAAGATTGAATGAGGGTCTAAAGATTGATGGCATCCTTGCCACAATGTATGACGCTAGAACCCTGCACTCAAGAAGCATGCTGAACCAACTGTATGAAGATTATGACGACACTGTTTTCAGGACTGTTATCAAACACACAGTTAAGTTCAAGGACTCATCAGAACAGGGTAGACCTGTTACCCAGTACGCACCTTCGTCTGAAGCTGCTGAACTTTACCGAGCTGTAGCTAGAGAGATGGTCGAACGTGGCTGCGCTCCATAGTGAAGTAGACGAATCTAGTTCCAGTGGATTCTCGCTAAATATAGGTAACTTCGAGGGACCGTTTGACCTTCTACTTTCTTTAGTTTCAAAGCACCAGCTTGACCTAACATCTATCTCGCTAAGTCAAGTAACCAATGACTTCATTGCCTACGTAAGAACACTAGAAGAAATCGATCAGATTGAAGAAGCAAGTGAGTTTCTGGTTGTCGCTGCAACCTTGCTAGATCTAAAAATTGCTGAACTACTTCCAAAGGGTGAAGTAGTTGACCCTGAGGATGTTGCCTTACTAGAAGCAAGAGATCTCTTGTTTGCCCGTCTGTTGCAATACCGCGCCTTCAAAGACATTTCAGTCTGGTTCCAAACGGCTATCAATCAAGAATCAAGACGTGTCTATCGTTCAGTGCGCTTGGAGGAGCGATTCAAGCAGAAACTACCTGAATTGGTATGGACATTGAGCGTTGAAGACTTCGCTCGTCTTGCTGAAGAGACCATGGCACCAAGAGAAATTCCTTTAGTAGGGCTTACTCACCTTCACGCTTCAAGAATCTCAATAAGAGAGCAGGCTGCTGAAGTAGTAGCAATGCTTCGCTCCGCAAAGACACTCACTTTCCGTGAACTGATTTCTTCGGTAAGAGACAGAGCAGTTCTTGTAGCCAGGTTCCTATCCATCCTCGAGCTTTACCGTTTAGGCGCAGTAGCTTTTGAGCAGAGTGAATCGCTAGGGCCTTTGCAGATTACTTGGCAAGCGGATGATTTTGAAGAATCACAACTATCAGTGCTAGGAGCAGATTATGACTCATGATGAAAACCCAGAACTTAAAGTAGAAACTCAGAGCCAAGAGGAAGCTGTCTCTGAAGGGCAGACCACGCTGAGCGAAGACCCTCGTGAATCATTAGCGCTATCTGAACCAATCAACCCTGATTATCTGCAAGGAGCAATTGAAGCAATTCTTATGGTTGCCGATGTTCCGCTATCTCTTGTTCACCTAGCAACTTCATTGAACACCCCAGTCCCAGACATCAGAGAAGCTGTTCTTGCGGTGAGAGATGACTTTGATGGAGTTAATGGAGCGCGTCTTCGTGGATTTGAAATCCGTGAGGTTGGCGGGGGATGGCGAGTATTCGTTCGTGAAGATTACGAGTGGGCAGTTAGAGAGTTCATTTCAAATGAAAATCCAACCAAGCTATCTCAAGCAGCTTTAGAAACACTTGCCGTTATTGCATACCGTCAGCCAATCGCCAGAGGACAGATTGCATCTATTCGTGGTGTAAACGTGGACAGCGTTGTAAGGACACTTCTAAGTAGAGGATTGATCACTGAGTTATTCACAGATAGCGAAACTGGAGCAATCAACTACGGAACCACACCAACATTCCTAGAAACCCTAGGAATCAATGCTTTGGAAGACCTTCCATTGATAAGCCCATACCTACCAGATGCAAACTCTGAATTAGGTTCTGATCTTTCAGTTAGTAAAAAATAATGACCGAATCAAACGAAGGCATAAGACTTCAAAAAGTTCTTGCTAACGCCGGAGTGGCTTCAAGACGTGCAAGCGAAGAGTTAATCACTTCAGGAGCAGTCAAAGTCAACGGCAAAGTAGTCAAAGAGCTCGGTACCCGTATCGACCCTGAGAACGATAAGGTCTCGGTTCGAGGAACACCTATTCAATTGGATGCCTCGAGGGTATACATGGCACTGAACAAGCCAATCGGTGTTATCTCTTCTATGGCCGATGAATTCGGTAGACCTGATCTAAGTCAATACTCGCTTCGTTCAGATCGTATTTATAACGTAGGTCGACTAGATGCTGACACGTCAGGATTACTTATTCTCACCAACGACGGAGAGCTAGCTAACATGCTGGCTCACCCTAAGTTTGGCGTTACTAAGACCTATGTTGCCAAGGTCGAAGGCCAAGTCTCACCTCAGGAGATAAACAAGCTAATTTCAGGGGTTGAACTTGAAGATGGCATGATGAATGCCGATAAGGCAACGCTCATCGATTCCAACCCATTTGAATCCCTAATTGAAATTGTTATTCACTCAGGTAAGAACCGTGTGGTTAGAAGAATGTTTGAAGCAATTGGTCATCCTGTTAAAGACCTTGTTCGCCGGCAGTTTGGTCCGGTGCATTTAGGCCCACTAAAGCCTGGGCAAACTAGGCTGCTGAGTAAAGTTGAAGTAGGTGCTCTGCTAAAGTCTGCTGAAGGTAAACAACAAAGAGCTCCAAGACCAAAGTCCAAAGGCGGGCAATCAATCAAGGCCAAGCCGAAAGGGCGAAGAAGTGGCGTTTAGAGCAATCCGTGGGGCAACCCAATTAGACAGTGACAACAGAGATGAACTTCTGAAAGCAACTGCTGAACTCATCACCAAGATGATGCACGCAAACAATCTTCATACTGACCAATTGATTTCCATCCTGTTCACTGCAACTCCAGATATCACTAGCGAGTTCCCTGCTCTAGCAGCTAGAGAACTAGGTATCGGTGATGTTCCTTTGATGTGTTTTGTTGAGATGAATGTTAAAGGTTCAATGCCAAGAGTCATCCGAGTGATGATTAATGCCGAGTTTGATACTCCTAGATCTCAAGTCCAACACATTTACCTAAGGGGTGCTGCTGCTCTTCGATTGGACATCGCTCAGTGATTGCTCGCACCAAAGGTCAAGTTCACATCATCGGAACCGGGTTACTAGGAACCAGTATCGGTTTATCGCTTCGCAATATTGGCGTTGATGTTTCCCTTGAAGATTCATCTCCGGCAGTTCAATCTCTTGCAGTGGATTTTGGTGCAGGTCGAAGCCTGAACGCAGGAGATGAGGTTGCGCTAGTTGTCGTTTGTGTTCCACCTGATGTGACTGCTTCAACGATTATTTCGGCTCTAGAGAAATTTCCTCAGGCAATTGTTACAGACGTGGCAAGTGTGAAAGCTGTCATTCTTGAGGATGTAGTTTCTGGTTCTGCTCATTCAGCGAGATACGTGGGCTCGCACCCGATGGCTGGTAGAGAAAAGGGTGGAGCACTTTCTGGGCGTCCCGATCTGTTTATTGGTAGACCTTGGGTTGTTGCTGTTGAAGAAAACACGGATGCAGTTGCAGTTGATGTTGTTGAGAAGCTTGCTCTTGATTTAGGTGCGACTACAGTTCGACTGAGTTCTTTTGAACATGACAGGGCGGTTGCGCTGATCTCGCACGCCCCACAGGTAGTTTCTAGTTTGCTAGCAGCAAGGCTAGCGGGAGCAGATGAATTTGATTTAGCCTTGGCTGGCCAAGGTGTTAGGGACACAACCCGCATTGCTGCAAGCGATCCAAAGCTGTGGTTACAAATTCTTTCCATGAACTCAGAACAACTGATTCCAGTTTTGAAATCTTTCCAAAAGGACTTATCTGAAGTTCTAACTGCTCTAGAAGATGTAAATGGTGCAGGATCTTTGGCAAAGATTGGTAGCTCACTTGAAAAGGGTAATCAGGGTATTTCTAGGCTTCCAGGTAAGCACGGTTCTAGAAACACCTCATACGCTCAGGTAGTTGTAATGATTGATGACAAGCCTGGTGAACTTGCGAGATTGTTGAACGAGATAGGGGCTGCGAATCTCAATATTGAAGATTTGACACTTGACCATGCAACAGGAGCCCAAGTTGGTCTAGTTGAACTCTCAGTTCTACCCTCTTCTGAAGAGAAGTTAGTGCAAACGCTCAAAGCTAACGGTTGGCGGATGGCGGGCTAAATGCATATCGTTGCAATAGACGGACCAGCTGGATCAGGTAAATCGAGTGTAAGCAAAGCTTGCGCAAAGGCTCTGGATTTTGGCTATCTGGACACTGGAGCGGCGTATCGAGCTCTTACATATGCAATTTTGACCCTTGGGTTAGAAGTAGCCAATCGATCTGCTGAGGAAATCAAAGCAAACTTTGACTATTCGATCTCCTTGGACCCGCAGGACTACTGGGTCCGGGTTGGAGAGCTAGATGTCACTTATGAGATTAGAAACCCGAGCGTTGGCGAGGTTGTGAGCCAATTTGCTGGTTTGCTGGAGGTTCGCCGCTACATGTTTACTCTAACTAGAGAACTTGTTCTGGAATCAGGGCTGCCAGGGGTTATCGTCGAGGGTCGAGATATCACCACAAAGGTCTTCCCAGAGGCTAAAACTCGTATTCTGCTAACTGCCAGTGAAGAAGTTAGACTAGGAAGACGTTCCGCTGAACTTCCTGAAGGCACCATTGTTGCCGATCAAGTTACTAAACGCGACCAAAACGACTCTAAAGTAGTGGATTTTCTCATGCCTGCTGAAGGAGTCATCCTGGTGGATTCCTCGGAACTAGATTTTGATCAGACTGTTAGCGCTGTTATTGAGCTTGTAGTCAACAAATAGTTAGAGGCCAAGATGGATGAACAAGAATTTAATGAAGAAGGGTTAGACCCTGCGTTCATTGAACGTCTTAACTCAATCTCGACTGAAGAGGAAGAGGCGAGAGTCAATGCCCTTCGCGTCGGCCTAAACGAATACGACCTAGACGAAGAAGATATTGAAGTTCTTGAGCAGATCGGTGCGGCCGATGGCATGCAGGTATTACTACCTGCTCTTCCAGTACTAGCTATTGTTGGGCGACCTAACGTTGGTAAGTCCGCTCTTGTTAACCGAATCATTGGTCGCCGCGAAGCAGTGGTTGAAGATAAGCCAGGCGTTACTCGTGACAGAGTTTCTTACAAAGCCGAATGGAATGGCCGTAAATACACTCTGGTAGATACCGGTGGTTGGGAAGCTGACGCTAAAGGTATTGATAAGTCAGTAGCAATCCAGGCTGAAATAGCAGTTGAACTATCTGATGCGGTTTTATTCGTAGTTGACGCAACCGTTGGTCCAACAGCGACTGATGAACGAGTAGTAAAGATGCTAAGAGCAAGCAAGAAACCAGTATTTCTTCTTGCTAACAAAGTTGATGATGAGCGTATGGAAGCAGAATCTTCTTCGCTTTGGTCATTAGGTCTAGGTGAGCCGCACCCAGTTTCTGCATTGCACGGTAGGGGAGTTGCAGATGTCTTGGATAAAGTCATTGCGGTTCTGCCTGAGATTTCAGCAGTTGCAAAGCAAGAGTTTGGTGGACCAAGAAGAGTTGCCATCATCGGTAGACCAAACGTTGGTAAGTCTTCACTTCTGAACAAGGCAGTTGGATCAGAACGAGCCGTTGTGAATGATCTTGCAGGAACAACTAGAGATCCAGTTGACGAGCAGGTAGAACTAGGCGGCAAAATCTGGCGCTTCATTGACACCGCAGGTATAAGAAGAAGAGTGCACCTAGCGCAAGGCGCTGACTTCTATGCATCTCTAAGAACAGCTTCAGCTCTTGAAAGAGCTGAAGTTGCAGTTGTTGTCTTGGATGTCACAGAAAAAATAAGCGAAGCCGATATTCGTATCGTGGACATGGCTCTTGAGTCAGGTCGTGCTCTTGTCTTAGCTTTCAATAAGTGGGACAACTTAGATGAAGACAGAAGAGAATTCCTTGAACGTGAGATTGAACAAGATCTTGCACACGTAGCTTGGGCACCTCGAGTCAACATTTCAGCAAAAACAGGTCGTCACCTAGAAAAGCTTGTTCCAGCTCTTGAAGTCTCACTAGATTCTTGGGATACCAGAATTCCAACTGGAAAACTAAATGCTTTCATCCAAGAGTTGGCTATGGAATTCCCGCACCCTGTTCGCGGCGGTAAGCAGCCAAGAATCCTGTTCGCAACCCAAGCCAGCTCTCGTCCACCTAAGTTTGTTCTGTTTACAACTGGATTCCTGGACCCAGGGTATAGAAGATTTATCATTAGAAGACTTCGTGAAACCTATGGTTTCGAAGGTTCACCAATTGAACTAGGTATGCGAGTAAGAGAAAAGCGTAAGCGCTAGGTTCTTTCCGCTTCTTCGATAAATCTCAAATGTGTCTGGTTTTTTCCAGCCGAAACTACTCAAACATAACGAAAATGAAACATTTAGAATAAAGCGGCATCTCACTTGGGCTGATACTCTCTAGGAGGAGTTTAGCCCCCGGGCTTCAGTTCATAACGATGTATTCGCCGAGAAGGAGTTTCAATGTTCGCATGGTTTCAGAAATTTTCAGAACTAGTAATCGTCACTCTATTGGGAATTGTCTCAGTCTCGACAGCTTATGTTTCTTTTCAGGCGTCGTTGTATGACTCAAAAATGTTCAAAGAGTACACAGTGGCTCAAAACATGAAGACTGAGGCAGAGTCAATGTATCTCGAAGCAAACCAACAGTACGCGCAGGACGCGCAGACGTTAGTAGCTTTAGATCAGCTGAATGTCGAGATTTTGTCTAACTCATCGGTTACGGAGCTGGCAAAAGAGAAATATGACGCACTCTATTTCGGTGGCGTCTCTGAGGAGTTCGGAGAAGCAATTGATCGTGCTGCAGCTGAACGTGATTTGACTGGCGAGTACATCTCTCCACAAGAAGACGAGCAATACTTAGATTTCCTTTTCGGCCCATACGAAGAAAAGAGTGTAGCGGCCGAGGATCAGACTAAACAGGGTGATTTGTTCAATACTCATGCAGACAAGTTAATTCTTTACACCGTATTGATGGCGATTTGCTTGTTTCTTTTGGGTGTTGCGGCCGTGGTCAGTCGTAGCCAAACAAAGTTTGTTATTTCTTTGATTTCCTTAGGTATCTTTGCGTTCACCGCAACTCTTGCGTCTTTAATTCCATTTACGGGAATTGAATAGCGGGCAAATCCTACGGGCAGCTTCAATACTCTGTTTTCTGGAAAACTAGATCAGACCCAGAATTCTGAGGCATCAGAAGCTACTGGATACAGTGCACAACTTTGAACTGGAGACTGCTAGGCGCGGGTTGAAAACCCGATAGCCAAGCGAATGCAGATAATCTAAGTGCATGCCGAGTCAGAATCTACAGTTGAGCGATAAAGTGCTCACCTGGCCTAACGTGTTGAGCGCTTTACGCTTGGCGCTTGTGCCAGTGTTTCTGTGGCTAATTCTTATTGATGAAAACCTTTTGGCTTTCTCTGTTCTTGCATTCTCAAGCTTTACGGACTGGCTCGATGGCTATCTTGCACGCAAGCTGAATCAGATGTCCAGGCTAGGTCAGCTTCTTGATCCTGCAGCAGACAGGTTGTTCATCCTGGCATCGCTATTGGGTCTAGCCATAACCGAAAAGGTGCCATGGTGGTTGGTATTCGTAATCGTCGGTAGAGATTTCATGCTGTTTTTCACTTTCCCTATCTTGGCTAAGGTTGGCTACGGACCACTGCCAGTCAATTACTCAGGAAAAGCCGGCACTTTTGCCTTGCTCTATGCCTTCCCACTGATGCTCTTACCTGATGTGTTGGGGTCGGGATCGGCTGTTTTCATATATCCGCTAGCTTGGGGCTTTGCCTTCTGGGGTATCTGGCTTTACTGGTGGGCTGGGGCAGTCTATTTACGACAGGTTTATAACATCCGGAAAACAGCTAGGTTAACCTGAAGTATTCTTGTCTCTAAGAAGGAGATGAAGTGAACGAGTTCAACGATGGCAAGCAGCAGGACAAAGCTGACGAAGTGGATGCTACTCGCAATTTCTCCGAGACACTCATTCCAGTTGACGCTAATGCACTGACCGATGAAGAGCAGCAAGCTGTAGATGCGCTTCCTTCAGGCAACTCACTTCTGATTGTTAGAAGAGGCCCAAACAAAGGTGCAAGATTCCTGCTTGATGCTGGTTTAGTCACAATTGGTCGTCACCCAAACGCAGACATTTTTCTAGATGACGTAACTGTCTCTAGAAGACACTCAGAAATAACTAGAACTGGTGCTGTTTTCAGCATCAAGGATCTAACCTCACTAAACGGCACTTACTTTGAAGGTAAGCGAGTTGAATCAGCTGAACTGTTTAACGGTGCGGAAGTTCAGGTTGGTAAGTACCACTTCACCTACTACTCATCTAAGAAAGATGCATAAAGATGGCAAGCAGTGAAGTAACAAGTTTGTTTGGTGCAAGAGCACTAAAGCTTTCAACTATTGGTCGAGTCATTGAATTACTAAAACCAGAGTTTGCAGATCTAAGCCCTTCTAAGATTCGTTTCTTAGAAGAGCAAGGCCTGGTTAATCCCCATCGCACTGAATCTGGATATAGAAAATTTAGTGATGCTGACATAGAGCGCTTGAAGCTCGTTCTTGAACTGCAGCGAGACAAGTTCCTTCCACTTCGAGTTATCAAGTCATACTTAGATGATTTAGATGCAGGCAAGCAGCCATCGCTGCCAACCGGAACTAGACGACCAAGCGTGAACCGCAAATTCTCAAAACTTGAATTGGTTGCAGAGTCTGGTATCAACGAGACACTACTTGCTGAAGCCCAAGCTAACTCACTTATTTCAGCTGGTCCTTTCGAGTTCAGCGACATCGAAATCGCCAGGTCTCTGATGCAGTTATCTCGCTTTGGTATTTCCGCTAGACACCTTCGTGGCATCAAGATTGCTGCTGATAGAGACTTAGGTTTGATCAATGGAGTGGTTGCAACTGTAAAGAAGCAGCGAGATCCATCAGCCAAATCAAGGGCTGCAGAGTATGCCAGTGAGATTGAGTCTCATTTTGCGGTAATTAGATCTGAACTAATCAGGTCAGTTATCGATAAAATCGACTAACGCGACACGCCGAAGAAGAATATTAACCCGACTAAGTCAGTAGTAACCGCAAGAATTAAGAAAAGGTTCAAGGTCTACTTGAACTTCATAGAAGCCGAGAGGAGGCCAGAATGGAAGAAAACAAGTCAGGTTCAAGTTCTAAAAGAGACGAACCAACAACTGAAACTGGCCGCATTAACCTCAGTAAGGCTAGTGATTTTGCATACCTTCAAGATGAACTATTTTCTGAAGAACAACCTTGGCATGACCCGAATGTTGGCTACGGTGGACACTCAGCTGCTAGAGCTTCAGGAATCAGTTACCGCCAGTTAGATTACTGGGACAGAAGCGCTCTAGTTCAACCAAGCGTTCGTGAGGCAACAGGGTCTGGTTCACAACGTTTGTATTCTTTCCGCGACATCTTAGTTCTAAAACTCGTAAAGAAGTTCCTTGATGCAGGAGTATCACTCCAGCAGATTAGAAAAGCGATTGTCGAGCTAAGACAAGCGGGCATTGGAGATCTTGCCAAGATTACTTTGATTTCAGATGGCGCAAAGGTATACCTATGCACATCAGGCGATCAGGTCATTGACCTTATTGATAAAGGTCAGGGCGTGTTTGGTATTTCAGTTGGCCGAGTATTGGGTGAAGTCGAAGCCACCTTGGTAAACATCAATCCTTCATACCTGGAGGAAATGGACGAACTTACTCTTCGTCGCCTCAAGAAAAAAGCTGTTTAGTCTTCCTGCTCGTTCTTTTGCTCAGTAAATGCTTTGAGCTGTTTTTTAGTCATGGTCTGCCTCAAAACTTCATTCCACTTTTCCTCGTATTCGGGAGAAACTGGCTGAGCATCAACCATCTCAATTCGCGGAGCGCTCACTTCTTGTTCAGCAGACCTTCTTGCCTTTTGAGGAATAGCCACTCCGACTTCACGGGTACGTTTGGCATGCCTGTTTCTAGCAGCTGACTTGCGGGTGGTTTCAAGTCTTCTCATGTCTTCTGAGGCAAAAGACTCCTGGGCTTGTTCAAGTAGGGAATCAAACTGAATAGCAATCTTGGCAGCACTCTGGCCAGGCCAAGAGTGAATAGATCTTCCGGCACCCTGGGATTGTTGAACGGCAGACTTCTCTTCAAAAGCGGGGTTCAACAGGAAATCACCGTAGGTCTCTTCAAGTTCATTCACACGATACTGGTGCTCAGCAACGCTAGGGCGCAGTCGGTTGATGACAATACCAAATAACGAAACCTGTCGGTTCACGCTTCTGCGCAGTTCTTTGAACGCCTTAATGGCATTCTCTACTCCTAGAAGAGCGTTGATGGATGGTTCAGAGACAATCATCACCCTATCGCTAGCAACCCAAGCCATACGGGTTAGCGCATTCATGCTTGGGGGAGTATCAATTAGGACTAGGTCGTAATCTGCCTCGATCTTGGCAAGGGCTTGCTCAAGGTTCCAAAGGGACTTGAAGGAAGGCTTCGTGGTGTTCCTGAGGCTTAGCCTCGGGTTAGCTGCCATGATGTCGAGGCGGCCTGTCTGTCCCTTGGCCCAAGATGAGGCTACAATTGCTTTCAACACAGAGTTGTGTCGGGGTTTCTTGATCACTTCAGCTGCTGAATGTTCAAATTCCCCAACCGCACCTAAACAATTGCTAGCGTTGCACTGGGGATCTAAGTCGATCACCAAAGTTCTAAGGCCCTTAGCCATGGCGGCAGAGGCAAGACCCAAAGTAATAGTGGTCTTACCAACACCGCCCTTGAGGGCGCTAACGCTTAATACATGCACACGTCTAGGCTACCTTTTGATTTATGTGCAAGCCACTATTTAGTCCGTTTGCCTTTAGTTAGGAACTCGTGTTCAAAAAGATTCTGGTCGCCAATAGAGGCGAGATAGCCATCAGAGCGTTTCGCGCTGCCTACGAGCTAGGGGCTAAGACAGTAGCCGTTTTTGCGTACGAAGATAGAAACTCATCACACAGACTAAAGGCCGATGAGGCCTATCAGATTGGTGAACTAGGTCATCCAGTTAGGGCTTATCTAGATGTTGATGAGATCATCAGGGTGGCTATTGAGTGTGGGGCAGATGCAATCTACCCAGGCTATGGATTCCTTTCAGAAAACCCTCACTTAGCAGAAGCAGCAGCTGCTAACGGAATTGTCTTCATTGGTCCTGGTTCTCATGTTCTTGAACTTGCAGGAAACAAAGTGAATGCTAAAGAAGCTGCCATCGCAGCTAATGTTCCAGTTCTAAAATCTTCCATTCAATCAGCTGACATTGACGAATTGGTTAAGGCATCAGTTGGTTTTGGTTTTCCATTATTTGTTAAAGCAGTAGCCGGAGGTGGTGGCCGTGGAATGCGCCGAGTTGCTGAGGAATCAGAACTAAGAGGTGCTCTCGGTGAGGCAATGCGCGAAGCTGAAAGCGCATTTGGCGATGCCAGAGTTTTTCTTGAGCAAGCTGTGCTTAGACCTCGACACATTGAAGTTCAAATTCTTGCTGATAGCCAAGGAAATGTTGTTCATCTTTTTGAACGTGACTGCTCGGTGCAAAGACGTAACCAAAAAGTCGTTGAGATCGCACCTGCTCCTAACCTTGATGAAACTCTTCGCCAAGAGCTTTATAAAGATGCAATCGCTTTCGCTAAACAGATCGGTTACCTAAACGCTGGAACAGTTGAATTTCTAATTGATACTGTCGGTCCTAACGCAGGTAAGCACGTCTTCATTGAAATGAATCCTCGTATTCAGGTTGAGCACACAGTGACCGAGGAAATCACCGAGGTTGATCTAGTTCAGTCACAAATGAGAATTGCTGCTGGGGAGTCTCTAGTTGAACTAGGCCTTACTCAAGACAAGATTGCAATGCATGGCTTTGCTATTCAGTGCCGCATTACAACTGAAGACCCATCGGCAGGCTTTAGACCAGACACTGGAAAGATCACTACATACCGTTCCCCTGGGGGAGCAGGTATCCGTCTTGACGGTGGAACAACTGCAACCGGTAGCGAAGTTAGTCCATACTTTGATTCACTTCTTGTAAAGCTCATCACCAGGGGTAGAGATTTACCGACAGCTGTCAGTCGAGCATCTAGAGCACTTGCTGAATTCAGAATTAGAGGTGTGTCAACCAACATCGCTTTTCTGCAGGGTGTCTTGTCAGACCCTAGCTTTAGAAAAGGTGAACTCAGCACAGCCTTCATCGATGAAAGACCTGAACTACTGAACTCTTATCCTTCGCTTGACCGTGGAACCAAGATTCTCAACTGGCTTGCTGAAGTTACTGTGAATCAGCCTTATGGGGCTAGAGGAAATCTATCTTCACCGGCAAACAAATTGCCAAAGATTGATCTAACAAAGGAAGCCCCAGCAGGCTCTAGACAGCAGCTACTTGAACTCGGTCCTAAAGGTTTTGCTGATGCACTAAGAAGCCAAGTTGCTGTTGCAATTACTGACACAACATTTAGAGATGCTCATCAGTCACTTCTGGCAACTCGAGTAAGAAGCCGTGACTTAGTTCAAGTTGCTCCCTACGAAGCAAGAATTCTAAGCAAGCTGTTTTCAGTTGAAGCATGGGGAGGGGCAACCTACGATGTTGCACTTCGTTTCCTAGGCGAAGATCCTTGGGCAAGACTTGTTTCGCTTCGCCAGGCGATGCCAAATATTTGTATACAGATGCTTTTGCGTGGGAGAAACACTGTTGGCTACACACCATACCCAGTTGAAGTAACAGACGCTTTTGTGAAAGAAGCAGCTGATGCTGGAGTGGATATTTTTAGAATCTTTGATGCACTAAACGATGTGAACCAGATGATTCCAGCCATCGATGCTGTTCTGAAGACTAAGACTGCGGTTGCTGAAGTTGGAATCTGTTACACAGGAGATCTACTTGACCCTAAAGAAGATCTATACACGCTTGATTACTATCTGAAACTTGCTAAGCAGATCGTTGATGCAGGTGCACACATCATCGCAATCAAGGACATGGCAGGACTTCTGAGACCTCAGGCTGCTGCCAAGTTAGTTACAGCACTTCGTGCAGAGTTTGATGTTCCGATTCACTTACACACTCACGACACTGCAGGTGGCCAACTAGCAACTCTGATGGCTGCCATCGATGCTGGTGTTGACGCAGTTGATGTAGCTTCTGCCCCAATGGCGGGTACAACTAGCCAACCTTCTGCTTCTGCGCTAGTTGCAGCTCTTGCTAACACTGAACGTGACTCAGGTATAACCCTTGATGAGATAACTGCTTTAGAACCATATTGGGAAGCTGTTAGAAATGTTTACGCACCATTTGAATCTGGATTACCTGGACCAACAGGACGGGTATACAGACATGAGATTCCAGGTGGTCAGCTAAGTAACTTGAGACAACAGGCTATTGCGCTTGGTCTCGGCAATCAGTTCGAGCGTGTTGAAGACATGTATGCAGCTGCCAACCAGATCCTAGGTAGACCTCCGAAGGTAACTCCTTCATCCAAGGTGGTTGGAGATCTAGCTCTTCACCTGGTGGCTGTGAATGCCGACCCTGCTGAGTTTGCTGAGAATCCACAAAACTATGACATCCCGGATTCAGTTATTGGATTCATGGCAGGGGAACTAGGCGATCTTCCTGGTGGCTGGCCGGAGCCATTTAGAACTAAGGTCCTTCAAGGCAAGAACCCGAAGTTTGGCATCACCGCTGTTTCCAAAGAGGACCTTGAGGCTTTGAGATCTGACGATGCTGGGGTTAGAAGAAGCACCCTGAACAAACTTCTATTCCCAGGCCCTACCAAGGACTTTGAGAAGGCAAGAGCAACCTTCGGGAACCTTGACTCAGTTGACACCTTGGATTACCTCTACGGGCTTGAGCAGGGCCATGAGCACGTTGTTGAGATATCTAAGGGTGTTCGAATCTTTGTTGGGCTTGAGGCCATCGGTAGCCCCGACACCAAGGGCTTCAGGACTGTCATGGCGACCCTAAACGGTCAACTGAGACCTCTAAACATTAGGGACAAGAAGATAGCCTCAGATGTTGTTGTGGCGGAGAAAGCTAACCCAACTAACCCTGCTGAGGTAGCCGCCCCATTTGCTGGAGTAGTGACCCTCCAGGTCGTTGAGGGCACTCCTGTGGCCTTAGGCCAGCCGATAGCCACCATTGAAGCCATGAAGATGGAAGCCACAATTACCTCCAATATTGCAGGTATTGTCAGGCGTTTAGCCATAGGGAAGACCCAGTCTGTCGAGTCAGGGGACCTGATTCTCATTGTCGAACCTCAGTAGAGATTAGACTTACCTGAAGTACAAGGTTCGGCTTGGCGACTGTTATAGCCCAAAAGATACACAAAGGATTAGGTTTGGCTGAAAAATCAGAACGCGGACTCATGCGCCGTCGTAAGAAGGAAGAAAATCCATCTTCAGAACTATCGACTACTTCTTTAGATGCAGGTTCAATCGATCTAACCCCATCAACTTCTTCAATCAAGGTCGTGACCGAAGCTACAGCGATTGTTCCTCAGGGTGAAACTCTAAGCACTGACACAGGTCCAAATGCACAGGCCGGTTACACCCGAAGAGACAGCCTGCGTGGCGATGCTTTTGATCAGCCAGAGCCAGCAGCGATGTTGACAGCTGATCGACTAATCGATGTTTCTCCAAAAAACAGACCTGCACCTGAATCAGGTTTCCGCAGATTCCTATACTTCTTCTCGCTAAAAACAATCAACCTTGGCGATAACCTTCGCACTCGTGAGCGTAAGGCAACTGATGCCAGAATCTCATCTCAGCTAGATGGCGGAGCAAAGTTTGTTCCAGTTCTAACTCGTAAGGGTGGAGTTGGTAAGACAACAGTCACCACTTTGCTAGGTATGGCGATGGCTCTCGTTAGAGAAGATCGAGTGATTGCCATCGATGCTAACCCTGACCGTGGAACCCTTGCAGAGCGTGTTAGCAAGTCAACAAGATTCACTGTTAGAGATGTTGTTAACAGGGCTGCAGCAGTTGATGGGTTTACAGACTTTTCAACCATGGTTTCTAGAGATGCAACAAGATTGCACGTGCTTGCATCTGACAGCGATCCAATGCTTTCTGAAGCTTTCGATGAGGGTGACTACAACGTGGTCGCTGACATGGCTGCTCGTTACTACACAGTTGTCTTGACCGACTGTGGAACTGGAATTGTGCACTCTGTAATGAGACCAACTCTGCAAAGAGCAAACGGACTTGTTATTGTTTCAGGCGGTTCTGTTGATGAAGCGAGACTTGCATCTGAGACTCTTACCTGGCTTGAGGCTAACGGTTATGGCGATCTAGTCAGAGGATCAGTAGTTGCACTTAACACTGCAACTCAGGGAACTAATCTTGTAAAGCTTGATGAAATCGAAGCGCATTTCAAATCTCGTGTGCGTGCAGTGGTAAAGATTCCTTATGACCCAGCTCTTGCTGCCGGATCAGTAATTAAGTTTGATCAGTTACACAAAAACACCAGAGAAGCAGCACGTGAGCTTGCAGCTCTGGTTGTTGAGGGATTAGCTAAGTCCAAATAGCCAATGCCGGTTCGTGAGATACGCCTATACGGTGACCCTGTTCTGATTTCCAAGTGTGATCTTGTCAAAGACTTTGGTGAAAAGACAAGAGCTCTTATTGAAGATCTAATTGATACCACTAAAGAACCTGGCCGAGCTGGGGTAGCGGCGCCACAAATAGGAGTTTCACTTCGTGCCTTTAGTTACAACGTTGATGGCACAGTCGGATACCTTATCAATCCAGAGGAACTTGTTCTTGAAGGTGAACCAGAGTTAATAGACGAAGGTTGTCTTTCGGTTCCTGGTCTTTGGCATAAAACTCTTAGATATCCAAAGGCATCACTTTCGGGCTATCAACTAGATGGAACTCGCGTAACCATTGCAGGTGAAGGGCTGTTAGCCCAAGCACTTCAGCACGAAAATGACCATTTAGATGGAAAGCTTTATCTCGACAGGTTAGGTACCGATGAGCGCAAAGAAGCTATGAAGATTTTGCGTCAAACAGATTGGTTCCTTCGTTAGATCTTGTAATCACCGATGTTGTGACAGGTTGACTTAGCACTTGCCGCATAAATGTCATCAACAAGGTGAGCGAAGTCTTCCATAACAACTGATCTCCTAATCTTCAGTGAAGGAGTTAGGTGGCCAGTTTTTTCGGTTAGATCCTTTGGCAACAGAGCGAATTTGCGAATTGACTCTGCTGATGAGAATTTGGAGTTAACCGCTTCAATCGCCTTTGAAATCTCTGCAATAACAACTGGGTTATTGGTTGCAGCTTCAACGCTCATCTTGTCCTTGATGCCGTTGTTTTCAAGCCAGATAGGAAGCATCTCTTCATCCAAGGAGATAAGAGCTGATACGAAAGGCTTAGCATCGCCAACAACAACAGCCTGGCTGATAAGTGGGTTAGCACGAAGTGGATCCTCAAGGAGTGCAGGAGCAACGTTCTTACCACCAGCGGTGATGATCAACTCCTTCTTTCTACCGGTAATCGATAGGAAGCCATCTTCATCCAATGAGCCAATGTCACCAGTTTTGAACCAGTCGCCTTCAAAAGTTGCAGAAGTAGCTTTCGGGTTGTTCCAGTAACTCTTGAGAACGTTAGTCCCTCTAAGCAAGATTTCACCGTCATCGGCAATCATGATGCCGCAACCTGGCAGTGGGAAACCAACCTTGCCAATCTTTACCTTGTCAGGTCTACCGATAGTTGCTGGTGCAGTAGTTTCAGTTAGGCCATAACCTTCTAGAACAATAAGACCGATTGCACGGTAGAAGTGACCAAGGCGAGCTCCTAGAGGACCACCACCGCTGATTGCATACTTGACTTGTCCACCCATAGCAGCACGAAGCTTCTTGTATACAAGAGCATCAAACAATTTGTATTTCAAGTTCAATCCAACGCTAGGACCTTTCTTGGTGTCCTTAGCCATTGACCAAGCGATAGCAGTTTCAGCTGCAGCATGGAAAATCTTTCCCTTGCCAGCTGATTCTGCACGCTGCTCTGCAGAGTTATAGACCTTCTCGAAGACACGAGGAACAGCCAGCAAAAATGTTGGGTGGAAGCTTTGCATTGCCGGAGCAACAGTCTTTGCATCACCTTGGTGTCCAACCTTCACACCACCTGAAATACACAGAACTGAAACGAAACGTGCAAACACGTGAGCCATTGGCAAGAACAGGAGAGTGGTTCCACCTGGACGCACAACATCTGGCAGCACAGCTTGAGCGTTACGACAGAGATCAACGAACCCCTGGTGCAAAAGTTCGCAACCCTTTGGTTGACCTGTTGTTCCCGAGGTGTAAATGATTGTTGCTAGATCAGCAAGACCTGCTGTCTTTCTGCTCTTCTCTAGTTCTTCATCTGAAACACCTTTGCCGGTTTTGACAAGGTCATTTAGGTCGTTGCCATCTAAAGTCCAAACATGCTTTACATCTTTTAGAGATGGCTTCACTGAGTTGAACAGCTGAACCAGCTGGTCGTTGGCGAAAATACAGGCGATAGCTCCTGAGTCACCAAGAATCCACTCAATCTGAGCGGGAGCTGAGCTTTCATAGATTGGAACTGAAACAGCGCCAGCAAACCAAAGTGCAAAGTCGACAAGAGCCCACTCGTAACATGTTGCGCTCATAATGCCAACACGTTGACCAGGCTTGATGCCTGAGGCAATGAAACCCTTAGCCAGTTCCTGCACTTGGGCTAGGTACTCACTTGCCGTGACGTCTTTCCAAACACCAGGCTCAACTTGCTTAGATATGAGGGCTAGGTTTGGGTCAAGTTTGACTCGATCTAGGAAAAGGTCGGTGATGTTGGTTTCAGGAGCTGAAACTACTGCTAACGGCACTTCAAATGTCTTCATGTAATCCTCTAACTCGGTTGACGGGTCAATGAAACTTTCGTTTAGCCTACCCCCTAGGCAAACCTGAAAGACATCTGAAAAGGGGCTGAAATGTAACAATCTGCAGTTATAAACTTGTCGTTGATAAAGCCTCACCCCAATCCCTAAGGAAATAGATGATTACCGTTGGTATCGACGTTGGTGGAACCAAGATTGCTGGCGCTCTAGTCAGCGAAACTGGCGAAATCCTAACCAGCCTTAAAGTGCCAACTCCAGCACACAGCACTGATGAACTAATCAACGCTGTAGTTGCAATGGTTGAGGAACTAAGGTCAGGTCAGGATGTGACTGCAGTTGGGGTTGCTATTGCAGGGTTTATTGATGCAGATCAGTCTGAAGTAATTTACTCACCGAATCTGAGCCTTAGAAACGAGCCCCTCAAAGCAAAGCTTGAGGCAAGACTCGGAGTCAACGTATTCGTTGAGAACGATGCCAATGCAGCAGGTTGGGCTGAGTATCGTTTTGGTGCAGGCCAGGGCAGTAAGCACATGATGATGATCACTATCGGTACCGGTGTTGGTGGAGCCATTGTTGCCAATGGAGATCTATTCAGGGGTGGCTTTGGTATCGGCGCTGAACTAGGGCACACAAACTTCATCCAAGAAGGCAGAGAGTGTGGCTGTGGGCAACGTGGTTGCCTCGAGAGATATGCATCAGGAACAGCTTTACTTGAAGCAGCTAAAGAATTAGCCTCTTCAGGAACTGCAGAAGGTGCCCGCTTGGCTGAACTAGAAGTTGAGGCTGGCGAGCTAACCGGTACTGAGGTTTACCAAGCCATCAACGAAGCAGATCCAGGAGCTATGCGTTTACTGAACGAGCTTGGCACCAACATTGGTAAAGCTGTGGCTTCACTTACAGCAATACTTGATCCTCAAATCCTTGTACTTGGCGGAGGACTTAGCGTTGCAGGGGAGTTGTTACTCAAACCAATCCGTGAGGCTTACCTAGATCACCTTCCAGCTAGAGGTTACCGCCCTGAAATGAAGATAGTTACCGCGTCTCTAATCAATGATGCTGGAGTTGTAGGGGCGGCAGATCTTGCCCGCAGACACTCTTTAGAGAGGTAAACTAGTCCTTTACGGCTAAATCAAGAGAACAGGAGGTCAGCCATGTGGTACTTTCTGCTGAAAAACATAGTGCTCGGACCTCTGCTCAAAGTCATGTTTAGACCTTGGGTTCGTGGTTCTGAGAAAATCCCGTCTGATGGAGCAGCAATTCTTGCTAGCAACCACCTTTCATTCTCTGACTCAATTTTTCTTCCGCTAATGCTAAGAAGACCTGTGGTTTTTCTAGCTAAGAGCGAATACTTCACCGGTAAAGGCCTAAAAGGAACCCTAACCAGATGGTTCTTCATTGGAACCGGTCAGCTGCCAATCGATAGAAGTGGCGGTAAGGCATCTGAGGCTGCTCTAAACACAGGCCTTCGAGTTCTTAGCCAGAACCAATTGCTTGGTATTTATCCAGAAGGAACCAGATCTCCGGACGGCAGGCTATTTAGAGGTCGAACAGGTATTGCACGAATGGTTTTGGAAGCTAAGGTTCCTGTTTTTCCGGTGGCAATGATTGACACTGAAAAGGTGCAACCGATTGGGAGGCGTCTTCCAAGAATTAGACGTATTGGTGTGGTGGTTGGAGAACCGCTGGATTTCTCTAGATTTGCGGGTATGGAAGGTGACCGTCTAGTCTTACGAGCAGTCACTGATGAGATTTCTTATGAACTCATGAAACTAAGCGGGCAGGAATACATCGACGTATATGCCACTACTCTTAAAAACCAACGCTAAAACCAAGTCAGGAACTAACCGTGTTATCTAACGAAAAAGTTGTCGTAGCCGATCCATCAGTAATTGCTGGGCTGGATAACTATCGCAACCTGGTTGCCGCACAGCAACCAACTTGGCCTGATCAAACAAAACTTGAAGAAGTTAAAACAATTCTTGCTAAATACCCACCACTAGTTTTCGCCGGTGAAGTAGATATTTTGAAAGAGCGTCTAGCTCAAGCTGCATCAGGAAAAGCATTCCTCTTGCAAGGTGGCGACTGTGCAGAAACTTTTGCTGATGCAACTGCAGATCGCATTCGCAACAGAGTAAAGACCATGTTGCAGATGGCTGTCGTTCTTACATACGGTGCTTCCATGCCTGTTGTGAAGATGGGTCGAATGGCTGGTCAATTTGCTAAGCCAAGATCATCTGATATCGAGACGAGAGAGGGAGTAGAACTTCCTGCCTACCGTGGAGATGCCGTTAACGGTTACGACTTCACACTGGAATCAAGAACAGCAGATCCAACAAGACTCCTGCAGGCATATAACACCTCAGCTTCAACACTGAATCTTATTCGTGCATTCACTATGGGTGGTTTTGCTGATCTTCGTTCAGTTCATGAATGGAACAAAGGCTTTACCGATAACCCAGCTAACTCACGCTACGAAAATATGGCTCGTGAAATTGATAAGGCCATTAAGTTCATGGCTGCTTGCGGAGCAAACTTTAATGAACTTAGAACCACAGAGTTCTACACCTCACACGAAGGACTCTTGTTTGACTACGAACGTCCGATGACCAGAATTGATTCACGCACCGGAACTCCTTACGACACCAGCGCGCACTTTATTTGGATTGGCGAGAGAACCCGTCAACTAGATGGTGCTCACATGGACTTCTTATCGAGAGTGAGAAACCCACTTGGTGTGAAGCTTGGCCCAAACACATCTGTTGATGATGTTCTAGCTCTTATTGACAAACTAGACCCAGCTCGTGAACCAGGTCGACTAACTTTGATTTCTAGAATGGGGGCTCCAAAGATTCGTGAAGCTCTTCCTAAGCTTGTCAAGGCTGTTAGAGATGCAGGTGCTCAACCACTTTGGGTAACCGATCCAATGCACGGTAATGGCATCACAACAGCTAACGGTTACAAGTCCAGACGTTTCGACGATGTGATGGATGAGGTTAGAGGCTTCTTTGAAGTTCACCGTGATCTAGGTACTTTCCCCGGTGGTGTGCACATCGAATTGACCGGCGATGATGTTGCTGAATGTCTAGGTGGCAGTGAGCACATTGATGAAGCAACTTTGGAATCTCGATACGAATCACTTTGTGATCCAAGACTGAATCATTCTCAGTCTCTGGAGCTTGCTTTCCTAGTGGCAGAAGAACTCGCAGCTAGGTAATTATCTAGAGCGTATAGTTACGCTCTGACCTACTCGCAAAGTAGTTCCTGCGCTTTCACTTACGCCAGTAACTTTCTTAATTCCATAGTCTTTGCTGAGCCATTTCGTATCAATGATTACCTTGAGCCCCAGAGATTCTAGAAGGCCTTTGGCAGCAAGAATGGTTTCTCCCTTTACTGCTGGCATAGTCACAGTCTGCGGACCTAGGCTGGCAATTAGTTTGATCGAAGAACCCTTGCCGACTTCAACTTCATCTGGAACTACTGAGATGATTTGACCTTTAGCTACGGTGTTTGAGTATTGGTTCTCAACTGTTCTAACCACCAGACCTGCAGCTTCAAGAGCAGCCTTAGCGATATCCACTTGCAGGCCTGCAACAACAGGAATCGCTCCAAGAGAAACCTTTAGATCTATTTCAGATGAAACAGGAACCTTTGTTCCATCACTACCTGAGTTTTGGTAGACAAAACCAATTGGGTGTTCTGAATTGAACCACTGGGTAACTTTTCCAACAGCTAAACGAGCACCGATGATTTTTGCAGTTGCGGTAACTAAATCAACACCAATGACTTCTGGCACTTGAACAAATTCTTTGCCTTTAGAGACAACTAGAACAACTTGTGTTCCTCTAGGGACAAGAATCCCTGCTACAGGCTCTGTTCCAATGACTTGACCTTTTGCGAATGCTGAACTGAATTCTTCTCTGATTACAACATCCTTGGTTATTGAATCAATTTCAGTTGATGCTACTGAAACACTCTTATCGCTGAGGTTAGGAACGGCTACCAGAGCGCCAGGGCCAGATCCGTAGTACCAACCTCCAAAAGATCCAACCGCGACAGCTAATACGCTGGCGATAATCCATCTCGTTACTACGTGCTTGGATGAGTGCTTGGCAAAGGGAAGTTCTTCTTCCTCTAATTCGAGACCAGTTAGAACTTCAGTGAAGTTTGCATCTTGAGGAATAACCATCGTCTCAGCTTGGTTCTGGCTAGGGGCTGCGTCTATTGGATTAGATTGCAGAATCTTATCTATTTCTGAAAGAGCCTTAGATGCATCTGCAGGTCGGTTATCTGGATTAGGTTCTGTGCACCAGAGCATCAACTTGTCTAGATCTTCATGGGCATTTGGATTATGTGTTCTGGCTGATGGAACTCTTTCTGAAGTGTGCATGTAAGCAACCTGAATAGCATCATCGCCTCGATAAGGCTGTTTGCCTGTCAACATCTCGAATAGCATGATGCCAAAGCTATAGACATCGCTTGGGGTTTCTGCTTTTCCTCGACGAATAACTTCAGGTGCAAGGTAGCCAACTGTTCCGACAAGAGAACCAGTATCGGTGTTTGCCGATAGTTCTCTGGCTAAACCAAAGTCAGTTACTTTGATTCGACCATCATCAGATAGCAATACGTTTTCAGGCTTTAGATCTCGATGAACAACACCACTTGAGTGAGCCTGAGCAAGGGCAGAGAGCATAGCCTTGCTTACTTGAAGAGCTTGCTTGGTATGAAGAGCACCGATGTCTCTAATGGCATCTCTAAGAGTTATGCCCTGAACAAGTTCTAAAACAATGAAGGCATTTCCCGAATCATCACCCTGGTCAAAGATGTTCACTAGGTTTGCATGATTGACCTTGGCAAGCATTCTTGCTTCTCTAAAAAACTTGTCTCTAAAGACTGGATCTTCTGAAAGGTGAGGGTGGATAACTTTAACCGCAACTTCTCGAGCAAGGCGTAAATCTTTAGCTAAATAGACGGTGGCCATACCGCCTCTAGCGATAACTTCTTTGATCTCATATCTACCGGATAGGGTAGTGCCGGATAAGTTACTCATACTTGTTTCGACCCTACCTCTCTAAGCCAAGCCCAAGCGGAAGGTTCCCATAACGCTGAGCCTTCTGCCAGATTCTCATAACCCAAAGCCGTAATGACCGCTTTGACATTCATTGACTCAATAACATCAACTTGCTTCAATCCTAAAAGAAGAGTTTTAGAAGCAGCTGCACCACCAAATTCAGGCACTAAACCAGATCGCTGCATTTCAAGACAAAAGGCAACCACCACGCTGAAATCTGAGAGGGCCATTTCCTTAGCTGTCTCAAAATATATTTGAGCATTATGAAAAGCTGCTGGCTCTAGTTTGACTAAGTTCGGGCAGTCATAAGGCCCATGAGCAATCGGCACTAACAGTTTCTGACCTTCATGAATCAAAGCATTCCAACCAAGGTTATTTGCACTCAATAAAGACTGAGTACTGACTCCATGAAGAGATGCAATACGACTAAGTTGATCACCGAACTTAACTCTGTGATAGCCGTGAACCAAACAACTGGTTGGTGCCAGTCTCAAAAATTTGAGCGGTGCTTCTTCGATTTGCTCAACGGCTCTTTCAACAAGGTGCAGGGAAGTGCCAGGAAACAAGATTGCATTATCGCCCAAAGAATTTAGTTGCTGCAGTTTAGAAACTGTCATGCCATAGAGCTGGGCAATGCCATACAGGGATTCACCTGACTGAACCAAATGAACTTCCTTTTGTTCCTGAAGCTCTTCCTCTTCTTGGGAATAGGCAGGAATTATCAGTTTCAGGCCTGGGTATAAAACGCTTTGCCCAGTTAGCTTGTTTGCTGAGGTTATCTCTTTGACCTCAACCCCATAAACTTCGGCTATTTGGCTAAGACTTTCTCCCAATTGAACGGTGTGAACCAGAGCGTTCTGGCTCAACCTGACCCGAGCCTCTGATTCTGAGCCTGATTTGGGTAGATTCGGCATACCTTGCTGGTTTGGCTGATCTGGACCTGTTGTCATTTTTCCTGAATTGGTTGGCATGAATATCGTGCCACGGCAGCAGTTCAGATGGCATCAACGGCGCAGGTGTGGCAATCTTTAAGGGTGACCGAACCTTTAGATCAAATAACTAACTGGCTGACTATCCCTGAGGCGGGAGAACTTCTTGGCATTGTGCCGGGTAAGGTTCGTCGCCTAATCGAAGAACACCACCTTATTGCTATCAAAGCTGACGGTGTTCAGAAGATACCCGCAGAAATCATCATTAACGGTGAGCCTCTGCCATCACTAAGAGGAACCATAGTGTTGCTGCTTGATTCTGGTTTCACACTAGGTGGAGCTATCAAGTGGCTTTACACAGTTGAGGATTCATTAGCCACGACACCGATGGCTGCACTTATCACAGGTAGAAAAACAGAAGTTAGAAGAGTTGCTCAGTCGCTAGCTTTCTAAGCGTCGCGATTAACTACCTTTAGAGCCAAAGCTTTTAGTTCAGCCTTTGCATTCTCTTCTAAGTTAGAACTTTCAAGAGCTTCTAAGCTTCGATCTCCAAGTTCAATAATCATTCGCTCAGTTTTCTCTAATGCTCCAGATTCTTGAATAAGTTTTTGCATGAATGCAATCTGCTGCGCATCTAGTTCTCTGCTAGTTAGAAGTTCTTCAAAACTGTCAGCCATTGATGGAGAGCGTTCGGTTAGAGCTTCACGAGTTAGGGCAACTAATACCGTTCTCTTGCCTTCACGAAGATCATCACCAGCAGGTTTACCTGTAACGCTAGGGTCACCAAAGACTCCAAGGATGTCATCTCTTAGTTGGAAAGCTATTCCAAGTGGAATACCGAATTGGGTGAAAGAATTCAGAGTGGCTTGGTCTGCTCCAGCAAATGCTGCTCCGATACGAAGAGGGGCTTCAATGCTGTACTTGGCTGTTTTGTAGAGAATAACCTTCTCTGCTCTTCCAACGCCTTCTTTGACAGGTCTTGTTGTTGCAGCGTTTTCTTCCAATACATCAAGGTACTGACCTGCCATTACTTCAACTCTCATCAAGCTGAACTCATCACGGCAAGCACTTTCAATCTCGCGGTTAGGGGAGTGCAGGAGAGCGTTTCCAAAAATCTCGCTTGACCAACCGAGCATCAGATCGCCGACAAGGACTGAACCGGCAACTCCAAATCGCTCTGGTGAACCAGCCCACTTTTTATCTTTGTGAAGGGTTTCAAAACGTTTGTGAATTGCCGGTGCGCCTCTGCGTGTATCTGACTGATCTAGAAGGTCATCATGAACTAGGGCTGCAGCGTGGAACATTTCAAGAGAAGCTGCAATTCCAGCGATTGCCATCTCTGATTCATTAATCTCTTGTTCGCTTTGGTGATAGGAAGAATCATTCAGAGCAGCTTTCCAGGCCCAGTAGCAAAAAAGAGCCCTGAATCTCTTTCCACCTTCAAGCAAGCTCTGCGTGTAGTCCACAACAGGGATTAGATCTTCAGAAATAGCCTCGAAGTCGCTGCGCTGCTTTTCGCAAAAGGTGTCTAAATTAGCCTGAACTTGGCCTAAAAGATTCTTTGAATAATTCACTGGAATAGCCTAACTTGGCTAATAGGTTTACCATTAAAGGTAAGGCAAGGAGAAAACCGTGGGATTGAGCGAGAACGAACAGAAAGTTCTAGAGGAACTTGAGCGTCAGCTAACCGGAGGCAAGCCTGCCCCGAAGGAAAAGAAGGCCGATCAGGTTGATGGCAAGGTCAAGTACGGTCGCCTTTTGGTTCTAGGTTCTCTCCTGGTTGTGCTCGGACTTGGCTTGATGGTCTTTTCAATCACTATCCAGCAGGTAATCGTTGGAGTATTAGCCTTCCTGACTATGCTCACCGGACTTTACCTCGTTAGCCAAAACTGGACCACCAAAGCTTTTAGAGCAAGTCAGCCAAAGCCAGCTCCTAAAACTGGGCCTAAATTCGGCTCAAGTGACTACTTTCAGAACCGTTGGGATCAACGTAACGACAACTAAAAACCAGGCTTAGCCGCCAAAAAAGGCGGAAAACTAAGGACTTCAGAGTAAATCTGGGGTCCTTTTGCCATTTAAGCCCTAAATATCCTAAATTCTAAGATTTTTCCTCCACCTAACTACCCCTTGCTTTTATTAGTCAAAACACGCCAGAATTGTAATTTCTCAAGCATATTTGTATTTTTGTGGATGAAAGTGGTGTAATGTGGAGCACAAGTTAAGTAGCGAACTAGAGAAAGGGCGAGCAAGTGTTCATTGGTACTAGCTATCCCAAACTCGATGACAAGTTTCGCCTCATCCTTCCAGCCAAATTCAGAGATCGTTTAGCAGGGGGAGTTGTCCTAACCAAGGGACAGGAGAACTGTTTGGTTCTTCTTACAGCTGCAGAATTCGAAGCCAGGTCAGCTTATGTTGCGGGCAAAGCTCCAATCAGTTCACCTGCACGCAGAGGACTCAATCGTCATTACTTCAACCTTGCCGATGAACAAACACCTGATGGCCAAGGTCGAATTCTCGTGAACGTAGGTTTGCGCGAATGGGCTGGGCTAAATCGCGATCTTGTAGTGGTTGGTGTTGGCAAGCACATTGAAATTTGGAACCCAGAGAAGTACGCGGCATTCATGGAAGCCACTGCAGAAGATTTTGCAAACTTTAGCGATGGGGAGGTGGAGCTTAACTAATTCCTAGATTCTGATCTCCAGCTATTTGGCTTGTGGCTTTATTCCCCGATGCCAGAAGCAGCAACCAAAAGGTGCAAATGGATGGGGTTCAGATTCTAGGAACTAACAGCAAGTAAATGACTGAAATCTCTTCTCTTCATGAACCAGTTCTACTGGAGCGTTGCATTGAAATTCTTGGCGAAGCACTCCAAGGAGAATCTGCAATCTTGGTAGATGGAACACTTGGCCTCGGTGGACACAGCGAGGCTTTTCTTCTGCGTTTCCCCAAACTTGTTCTTGTTGGCATCGACCGAGATGAAAACGCACTTCGTCTAGCAGGTGAACGTCTAGCTCCATTTGCTGATCGTATTCATCTTGTTCAAGCCGTGTATAGCGAGATTCCAGAAGTTCTTGAAGAGCTAGGGCTAAACCTTGCTGATGCAGTTCTTTTGGACCTAGGTGTCTCATCAATGCAACTTGATGAGAAAGAACGTGGCTTCGCTTATTCATTCGATGCACCGCTAGATATGCGCATGGATGCAACCGAAGAGTTAACGGCAGCAAAGATTCTGAACGAATACAAAGAAGAAGATTTAGTTTCTATTTTCAAGACTTATGGAGAAGAAAGATACGCCAAGGGAATTGCTCGTCAAATCGTGAAGATTAGACCTAAGTCTCCTTTTGTGACAAGTAAACAACTGACCGAGATCATCGCCAAGGTAGTTCCATATATTCCAGGCAAGAGCTCGGGGCATCCAGCTAAGCGAGTGTTCCAGGCCCTAAGAATCGAAGTCAACCGTGAACTTGAGATTCTCGAAGACACCATTCCTGCAGTCATTGACGCTCTAAAAGTTGATGGGCGAGTACTGGTGCTTTCCTACCAGTCTCTTGAAGACCGAATTGTGAAGCAAGCGCTAGTTGCAGCATCAACATCTTCAGCACCACTTGATCTCCCAATTGAACTTGAACAACACGCTCCTATCCTTCGTCTTCTTGTTAGAGGAGCAGAGAAGGCATCGGAGCAAGAAATTGTCACTAACCCTAGATCGGCCTCAGTTCGACTGCGTGCCGCTCAGAAGATAAGGAACGCAGCATGAGCGTATTAAAACAAGCTCAACCTATTCGCCCAATCGCACCAAGGCGACACCTTAGACCGGTAACCACAACAGTTCAGCCGGTTAGACGCACACCAGCTAAGGCTGCAACTAGATCGAACGCGTCTACTTTTGTTTTCCCAAAGGCACTTGCTCTTAAGGTAATTGGAGGTCTTAGCCTTGTTGCTGTAGCTGGGCTGCTTGTTAACTCTTTAGCCGATCAGGCCGTGTACAGGATTTCAACTTTGAAACAAGATACAGCAGCACTAGCTACCCAAACACAGGTAGTTAGTCAGCAGGTTGACTCTCTTAGATCTCCACAGAACCTAGCCAACAGCGCTAAGGCTCTAGGAATGATTGTGAATTCAAATCCAGTTTTCTTGACAGTGAAAGATGCCAAAATTCTAGGCTCTGCTGTTCCAGCTTCGGTGGAAACATCGAAGGCGGTTTCTGAGAACCTTATTGCTAACGCAGCATTGACAGTCAAGAGCAACGTTTCTAAATTGCTAAATGACAAGGGCACCAAAATCAATGCGCCAACCCTGAAAAGTTCTTCAACCCAGAGTGTCAAGAACGCTAACTCAGTTCCGGTCAAAGTACCGTTGAATTCTGTGGGCATTCCTGCATCGCCAACAAACTAGTTCCAATTAGGGGCGTGAAATGCATTCGGTTCAGACAGGCAGAAGGTACACGGGATTCGTTCTCGTATTGCTTATTGTCATGTCTATCTTCAGCATTCGCTTGTTCTATGTTCAGGTAGTTGACGCCGAAAGACTAAACGCCATTTCAACTGAAGCAAGACAAGCTTCTAGAACCATCCCTGCGATTAGAGGAAACATCATTGATAGCAGTGGTCGCATTCTGGCCACCACGGTTGTTAGTTGGGATGTCAATGTTGATCCAAAGATAGTTGGACCTGTTGTTCTAACGATTGATGACAAAAAAGTAGCATTCTCAAAGGAACAGATTGCCGAGAAGTTATCGGGAATTCTTAAAGTTCCAACCAAAGAACTGCTTGTAAAGATGACCGGCACATCTCGCTACGCGAACTTGAAGAAGTCAGTCAGCGCTGCTACCTATACCAAACTCATAAACCTAGGCCTACCTTGGCTTTACTTTGATGAAAAGCAAGAGCGACACTATCCAGATGGGGCAGTTGCTGGAAACATTCTTGGCTTTGTTGGTTCCGATGGCTCAGCACTTGAAGGCATCGAGCGCATGATGAACTCTTGTCTTGCAGGTACTGATGGCAAAGAGACATATATCGAAGGCGCTGACCGCATTCGTATTCCTTCATCAGTTCAAACAATCCAGCAGGTTAGGCACGGATCTGATGTTGTCTTATCAATTAATTCAGATCTGCAGTACTCAGCTCAACAAGAAATGGCTGCAACTGTAAGACGTCTAAAAGCAGACTGGGCGAGTGCGATTGTGATTGAAGTGTCAACTGGAAGAATTCTGGCAGCGGCAGAAGCTCCAACTGTTGATCCAAATAACCCGAGTGGTGTTGCATCTCAAAACCGTTCATCTCGTATTTTTAGATCTGCTTTTGAACCAGGCTCTATCCTCAAGCCAGTTGCTGCAGCAACTGCTATTGATGTTGGTAAGGCAACTCCTCTGAGTGAAGTGGTTGCCCCATATGCTCTGCGTATGCCATGGGGTGAATACATAAACGATTCGCATCAACACCCACCACACAAGCTAACTCTCACCGGAGTGATGGTTGATTCATCTAACACTGGACTTGTTCAGCTAGGTGGAAAAGTTGATTCAAAGACTAGATACGAATACATGAAGAAATTTGGTATGGGTGAAACAACAGGTGTCAAGTTTGAAGGAGAGTCTTCAGGTCTTTTGACTACATATACCAAGTGGGACAAAATGACTGATCAGACCACCATGTTTGGTCAAGGTGTCTCTCTAACACCTATTCAAACTGCGAGCATCTATCAGGCAATAGGCAATAAAGGTGTTCGTCTTTCTCCCGTGCTGGTCGAAGGTTGCCAAGACAAGAACGGTAACTTGGCTAGAACAGCGGTTGAGCCACCTGTTCGAGTCATTAGTGAAAGCACTGCAACACAAAGTATTGACATGCTCGAAAAAGTTGTCGAGCAAGGTTCTATTGGAAGAACTGCTCGTATTCAGGGTTACCGTGTTGGAGGCAAGACTGGAACAGCACAGATTGCTGAAGGCAAAGGTTACGGTCGTCTCTACGCAGTGTCATTCGTTGGCTTAGCTCCTGCAGAAGATCCAAAATACATCGTTGCTGTGACAGCATTTAAATCCAGAACTGTTAGTAACTCTCTTGGAGCTACCCCTGGTTTTGTATCCGTGATGAAGCAAGTCCTAAAGACTTATGCAATTCCACCATCAACAACAAAGTCCAAAAAAATTGCAACGGAGTGGAAATAATGACTCCTAAACAATCAATCCCACCAATTCTTCGCCCAGATCTTGTTAGCCCAGTTGCGTTAGAAGTTTTTGCAAAGAGATTTAACCTAGATGTCATTGGTCCAGTTTCTAATGTTGGAATGACCGGAATCAGCATGAATACGGGAGATCTTCGTAAAGGTGATTTGTTTGTTGCAATGCCTGGCATAAAAACTCATGGTGCAAACTTCATTGATAAAGCAATTGAACAAGGTGCAGTAGCTGTAGTAACTGACTCTCAAGGTCTGGAACTTCTTTCAAACTGTCCATTGCCGGTAATGGTCTTAGAAGAGCCTAGAACTCATCTAGGGGAGTTAGCTGCTTTTGTTTACGGGAACACAGAGGGCAACATGCCTTTGCTGTTTGGAACTACTGGAACTAATGGAAAGACTTCAACAACCTATTTACTTGAAGGTATCCTTCGTCAACTGAAAAGAACAACCGGTCTAACCTCAACAGCAGAGCGGCACATCGCCGGTGAGGTTATTGTCAGCCGCCTGACAACTCCAGAGTCAACGGAGATGCAAGCGCTTATCGCAAGAATGCGTGAAAAAGGTGTAACCGATGTGGCGATTGAAGTTTCAGCTCAAGCGCTAACTCAATTACGCGTAGATGGCTTAGTTTTTGATGTTGCAGGCTTTACTAACCTGAGCCACGATCACTTTGATGACTACGCCGGCTTTGACGACTACCTTTCAGCCAAAGCGAAACTCTTCAGCAAAGAAAAAGCGAAGGCCGCTGTTGTTTGTCTTGACACCGTTTACGGAAAACGAATTGCTGAACTAAGCGAAGTTCCCGTCACCACTATTTCAATGAACCCTGAAGATGGAGCTGATTGGAATCTGTTAGTCACAGCCGAATTGCCAGGAAGAACTAAGTTTGAACTTAGCGGACCAAATGGGCAGCACCTAGTCAGCAGTGTTCCAATTCTTGGTGCGCACATGGCATCCAATGCAGGCCTAGCTATCGTAATGGCTGTAACGGCCGGATATGACTTCGCTGTCATTGCTGACGCAATCAAAGATGGTGTAGATGCTTATCTGCCTGGTCGAACTGAACTAGTTTCACCAGCGGGAGCACCATTTGTCTATGTTGACTTTGGTCACAGCCCCGATGCATTTCTGAATACTCTTTCTGCAGTTCGCAAGGTCACAACTGGGAAAGTACTAATGCTTTTTGGGGCAGACGGTGACAGAGATGCATCCAAGCGACCTGAGATGGCAAGAGTTGCAGCAGCAGGTTGCGATATTTTGGTTATCACAGATCATCATCCAAGATTCGAGAATCCTGCTTCGATTAGAAGGGCTCTCGTTGAAGCAGCGCATGAGTTTAGACCCGAACTAGAAATCCATGAGGTTTCACCACCAGAGGCCGCTATTCGTTTAGCTGTTTCTCTAGTTGGTCCAGGCGATGCTATTTTGTGGGCAGGACCAGGTCATCAAGACTATAGAGACATTGAAGGAATTAGAACTCCTTATTCAGCCAGAGCTGAAGTCAGAGCAGCTTTGAAAGAAGCAGGTTACTAGTGATAGCCATAAGCCTTAGAGAAATCGCAGAAGCCATCGACGCTGAACTAGTTGGAGATGGCGAGCTAATCGTGTCCGGCACTGTTGAAACTGATTCACGTTTAGTCACTAAAGGTTCTTTGTTCGTCGCCAAGCCAGGTGAAGAAACAGACGGACATTTATTTATCCCGAGCGCAATTGAAAAAGGTGCGGTAGCTGCAATCGTGCAACACAAGACAACAGATGATATCGCTCAACTTATTGTCGATGATTCAGTTGTTGCCCTTGGGAAACTTGCCAAACACGTTGTTGCAAAAGTCAAAGCTGTTGGCAATATGAAGATTATTGGTGTTACCGGATCTAACGGTAAGACAACTACTAAGAACATGCTTCGAGAAGTTCTTTCCACAGCTGGAAGCACTATTGCACCTGAAGAGTCTTTCAACAATGAAGTCGGTGCACCTTATTCAATGCTTCGCATAAATGAGGAAACTAAGTTCCTTGTTGTTGAGATGGGTGCTGGTGGCTTTGGAACAATTCGATACCTTGCGCAAATGTGTGAGCCTGATCTAGGTATTGAACTCAAAGTTGGTCTTGCGCACGCAGGGGAGTTCGGTGGAATTGACGCTACTGAAAAGATCAAAGCTGAATTAGTTGAAGAACTTTCCTCAGAGGGCATCGCACTACTTAATTTTGATGATGAGCGCGTCATGAACATGGTTCACAAGACCAAAGCAAAAATCATTACCTTCGGACTTGGTAGCGATAGCGACTACTCTGCCTCTGATGTTTCAATCGGTCTAGGTGGAACCAGTTTTGAATTGAAGACACCTGATGGCAGCAAGAGTCAGGTCAATCTAAAGATTCTTGGCGAGCACCACGTTTATAACGCGCTAGCGGCACTAGCGGCGGGAGAGCTTCTTGGTGCTGATCGAGACAAAGCAATCAAGGCTATTGAAAGCATGCAGTTGGCTGAGAAGTGGCGCATGGAACTCAACATTGCACCAAATGGTTTGACAGTTATTAATGATGCCTATAACTCGAGTCCTGATTCCATGAGGGCTGCTCTTCAAACGCTTGCTCAACTTGGACGGCTTTCTGGTAAGAAGACAGTTGCAGTTATGGGTGAGATGGCTGAACTAGGTGAATTCTCTTCTCATGAGCATGATGCCATTGGAAGAATCGCAGTTCGCCTGAATCTAGGGCAAGTTGTTGTGGTGGGTAAAGCTGCCAAATTGATTCACATGGGCGCATCTCAAGAGGGTTCATGGGATGGCGAATCTGAGTATTTCGACGAAATCTCCGACGCTCTTGGCTATCTGCGTGGAATGCTTACAGGAGACGAAATCGTTTTGGTGAAATCTTCGAAGTCAGCAAACTTAAGATTTCTTGGCGATGACCTCTTGAAGGAGATCTAATGAGAGCGCTACTACTTGCAGGTCTATTAGGGCTAGTGCTCTCACTCGTACTCACACCAATTCTCATCTGGCTATTCAAGAAAATTGGCTGGGGCCAGGTTGTTCGCGTAGATGGACCATCCACACATCACATTAAGCGTGGAACACCTAGCATGGGTGGAATTGGAATAATCCTCAGCGCCGTTGTTTCCTACTTCGTAGCCAAAATGGTCAACGGTGAGCCACCAACATACTCGGCTCTTCTGATTATGTTCATGATGGTTGGGCTAGGTCTTGTTGGTTTCTTGGATGACTACCTAAAGGTCAGAGGACAGAACACTGCCGGACTCAAAGGTATTTACAAAATTGCAGGTCAGATTCTCGTTGCCACTGTGTTTGCTTGGGCATCACTCCAAAACGCTGATGTATTTGGATTGACTCCAGCTTCAACCAAGATATCGGTATTTAGAGATACGGGTTTTGACCTTATGAAAATTGCTCCAGAAAGCTGGGGAGAGATTGCTATTTGGATTGGTATCGCAGCATTCCTAATCTGGATTTATCTACTTGTAGTGAGCGCATCAAACGGAGTGAACCTAACTGATGGAGCTGATGGGCTTGCTACTGGTTCATTGATTATGTCTATTGGAGCATTTGCTGTTATTGGTTTCTGGAAGTTCAACCAGGCCTGTGACATCACAAACATTGCACCGAACTGTTACAACACTAAAGATCCACTTGATCTTGCAGTTGTTGCTGCTGCGATTGTTGGATCTCTAATTGGGTTCCTTTGGTTCAATACCAATCCAGCTCAGATTTTCATGGGGGATAGCGGATCCCTTGGTCTTGGTGGAGCATTAGCCGCACTAGCAATTCTTTCTCGCACCGAAGTTCTTCTTGTACTTGTTGGTGGCTTGTTTGCAATCTCTGCAGGTTCAGTTATCTTGCAACGAGGAGTTTTCAAGCTATCTCGAGCAATCACTGGACAGCCAAGAAGAATTTTCTTGAATAGCCCACTTCATCACCACTTTGAAGAAAAGGGCTGGAACGAAGTCACTGTCGTAGTTAGATTCTGGATTATCTGCGGGCTGTTAGTAATGGCTGGAATCGGTCTGTTCTACGTTGAGTGGATTTATGGCTCGGTTGCATGAGCAACTTAGATCATCTAAACAGTTGGCACTCTGATTGGAGTGAACTAAGGGCCGTCGTGTTTGGGCTCGGAGTCAGCGGTTTCTCTGTTGCTGACACACTTACTGAACTTGGCACAAAGGTAATCGTCGTTGCAGATAAAGCCGAAGCTGAGCCCTTAGACATTCTTGATGTCTTGGGAATTGAATGTTTGATTGGGCAAGATTCCAAAACGGTCTCAAATCGAGTAGCAGAATTTGCAGCTCATGTGGTCATTACATCTCCTGGCATAAAGCCAGAGCACTCACTGTTGCTCGAAGCAGAGCAGTCCGGTTTAGAAATTTGGACTGATGTTGACCTTGCTTGGCGCGTAAGAGATAAGTTCGGTGAACCTTCAAAATGGATTTGCATTACAGGAACCAACGGTAAGACTACGGTTACTCAACTAGTTGAGAAGATGCTTCAGGTAGCCGGCATTAGAGCGCTAGCCTGCGGCAACATCGGAGTTCCTATTCTTGATGTGATTCGTGATCCTGCAAGTTATGAAGTCTTGGTTGTTGAGCTGAGTAGTTTCCAGTTGCACTACATTAACTCAATTGAACCTGTTGCCAGCACTGTTTTGAATCTTGCAGAAGATCACTTGGATTGGCATGGCTCCATGGAAGAGTATGGTCGAACTAAAGGAAAGATTTTCAACAACACTTCAATCTGCTGTGTTTACAACGTGGGTGATAGCAAGACATCTCAGTTACTAGCTAAGTCCTCAAATACGGATAAAGCGCAGGCTGTTGGCTTCACAGTGAATACACCATCTCCTAACGAAATTGGTTGGGTTGAAGACATCTTGGTTGATAGGGCGTTCATTGATGACCCAAGTGTTGCATTAGAACTTGCTTCTCTAACTGATTTGAACGGCAGCCTTATCGTGAGCCCTCACCTCATGGCTAACATTGCTGCGGCAGCAGCCTTGGTTAGGTCAATTGGTGTTCAGCCTGAAGAAATAGTCAAGGCACTGCAAGAATTCCAACTCGATGCGCACCGAATCCAGCTTGTTCTCGAAAAAGATGGAGTTATCTGGGTGGACGATTCTAAAGCCACCAACCCTCACGCGGCAGCAGCTGCCTTGTCTTCTTTTGATTCCGTAATTTGGATTGTTGGTGGACTACTAAAAGGTGTAGACATTTCGAATCTTGTTTCAAGGTATTCGTCAAAGCTGAAAGCCGCAATTGTCATCGGGCTAGATCGCTCTGCCGTTCTTGAAGCACTCGCCGAGCATGCGCCAAACACCCAAGTTTTTGAAGTAAACACAGAGGCTGAAGACGTTATGTCTAAAGCGGTAAGAGTTGCCAAAAATATGGCAGCAGAAGGCGATGTTGTCTTGTTAGCACCAGCTGCTGCCTCAATGGATCAGTTCAAGGACTATGCAGATAGAGGCAATCAATTTGCTGCAGCAGTATCAAGGGAAGTACAGGAATAATGCGAAAGACCACAGAGACTACAAAAAGTAGGAAAGTTGCGCCTAAGCCATCATTAGCCCAAAACGTTGTTGGAGTCATAAGAAATCCAATTCGAAGTGTGATCAATTGGTTTGATAATTACGCTCTTAATCAATCGACACTTTTCTATCGCCTGGTAATGCTGATCAGTCTGATGATTGTGGTTGGACTAGTAATGGTTCTTAGTGCATCAAACGTAGTTTCTATAAAAGCCACGGGGGACGCTTTTGCTGAGTTCAGATCTCAGTTGCTATACGCTTTCCTAGGTTTTCTAGCGATGATATTCATTTCAAAGCGACCGGTTCAGGTGCTACGACAGTTCTCAATTGTTTTCTTTGCTTCAACTGTGATTCTTCAGCTGCTAGTACTTGTGCCGGGTATCGGTGTTACTCGCGGTGGTAACAGAAACTGGCTTGCAATTGGAGGGTTTACTCTTCAGCCATCAGAGTTACTCAAACTTGGCATGATTCTGGCAATAGCTACTTGGGTGAGTCCACAACTTGATCGGCTTTGGGATTGGCGCAGTTCAGTTCTTCCATTTGTTGGTTTTGGCTTCATACCGGCATTGCTTGTGCTGGCACTCTCGAACGACCTTGGAACTGCTGCCGTAATGATTGTCTTTATCTTGCTGTTAGCTGTTCTGGTCGGATTGCCTTGGAAATTCATCGGGGCCTTCGTTGGTGCAGGTGCTTTAGTTTTTCTTGTAGCTGCGATTTCTAGCCCAAACAGAGTCAGCCGACTTCTTTCGGCTTTCGGTTTAGGTGGCGAAGGTGATGACTCTGATTGGCAACAAAAGCACGGCGAGTGGGCTCTAGCCTCTGGTGGATTGTTTGGAACTGGTCTAGGGGACTCGAAGATGAAGTGGGGTTGGATTCCTGAAGTTGAGAACGACTTCATATTCTCTGTCATCGGAGAAGAGGCAGGATTTGTTGGGGCACTAGTTGTTTTGATTCTGTTCTTCATACTCGCTCGTTACCTGCGTAAGGTTTCGATTAACTCAGCAACTGATTTTGGTTCAATCGCAGTTACTGGAATCATGCTCTGGATTACTCTCCAAGCATTCATTAACATTGCGGTTGTTCTTGGTCTTGTGCCTGTAATTGGTGTGCCACTTCCTTTGTTCTCCAGAGGTGGATCCTCGATGCTTGCGGTTCTGATGGCTTTAGGTGTAGTCCTGGCTGTTGAACGCGATCAAGCTAGACCTAAGAGAAGTGTGCGTAAGAAATGACGAACTATCTTTTGGCAGGTGGCGGCACAGCAGGTCACGTGAATCCTCTTCTTTCACTCGCTGATGAAATCATGAAGCAGTCAGGTGAACATAAAGTTTGGGCTTTAGGAACCACTGAAGGACTTGAGTCAAGGCTTGTGCCTGATAGAGGTTACGAACTGCTTGTTGTCCCTAGGTTGCCTATGCCAAGAAAACTAGATGGCTATGTGTTTAGATTTCCAAAGCTTTTCTTGGAATCCGTTTCTACGGTTAAGAGCTACCTGAGAAAGAACAAGATTGACGTTGTTGTTGGCTTTGGTGGTTACGCAAGCGCTCCTGCATACAGAGCGGCTAAGGCTTTAGGCATACCGTTTGTTGTGCATGAAGCTAATGCTCTGCCAGGCTACGCGAACAGGATTGGTGCAAATAGCGCTTCCGCTGTTGGAGTCACCTTCAGTAAAACGATCTTGCCTAATTCAGTCGTTGTTGGCATGCCTCTTCGAAAAGAGGTAGTCGAGATTACTAAGACCGACATGAAGTTTGAAGCTGATATCTTTTTCGGTCTAGACCCAAAGCTCACCACCTTGCTCGTTACAGGTGGTTCTTTAGGGGCAAAAAGAATCAACGAAACAATTGATGGTTCAAGGCAGTGGCTTGAAGCGGCGGGCATTCAGGTAATCCACATCGTAGGTTCTAGGGCAGAACTTGAAGACCTAATCGATGGCGGATATCGTCGTTTGGGCTACTGTGACCGAATGGACCTAGCCCTAGCTGCTGCTGATTTCGCAGTTGCTAGATCTGGAGCTGCAACAGTTAGTGAGTTCGCTGCTGTGGGACTTCCCGCTGTTCTAGTTCCTTACCCTGTTGGTAATGGCGAGCAAAAACACAATGCAGAGGAATTAGTTGCTGCTGGCGGTGCTGTCATGGTTGACGACGCAGATTTCACTCCTGAGTATGTGAGATCAGTTCTTATTCCCTTGATCAGCAACGCCAAAAGAGTTAAGGAAATGAGTGCGAATGCCCTGTCAATTGGGGTTAGCGACGGAGCTCAACGTTTGCTTGATTTAGTAAATGGCGTGTTGCTCGGAAAAGACTAGCCAGCACTATTTAGTCTTAGAGAAATTATTGAGGATTTTATGACCATCAAACCGGATTTCAGCCAGAGCGTTCCTGAGGATTTAGGGCACGTTCACTTTATCGGTATTGGTGGTTCGGGCATGAGCGGCATTGCTCGTATGCTCATCCAATCGGGACATAAAGTCACAGGTAGCGATGTAAGAGAATCTGGAAACATTGACGAGCTTAGAAAACTAGGTGCTCATGTTGCAATAGGCCATGATGCTGCCAATCTCGGTAGTGCTGACACAGTTGTTGTCACCTCAGCGCTATGGCCAACCAACCCAGAGTACGTCTTGGCTCAAGAAAAGAAGTTGCCTATCCTTCATCGCTCACAAGCTTTGAAGTATCTAACCACTGGTAAGAAACTAATCTCTATTGCAGGAGCTCACGGTAAAACAACAAGCACTGGAATGGTTGTAACTGGGCTTCGCGTTCTGGGAAAAGATCCAAGTTTCGTTAACGGTGGAGTAATTGCCGAGTACGGTTCCTCTGCAGCATCAGGTTCATCAGATTTGTTTGTTATTGAAGCAGATGAGTCAGATGGTTCTTTCCTGCACTATGAAACAGCTGTCGCACTGATTACAAACGTTGACCCAGATCATCTTGATCACTACGGCAGTCTTGAGAATTTTGAAAAGGAATTCGCAAGATTCGCTAACGGTGCTAGCGACTTTGTTGCCATAAGTTCAGATGACCCAGGTGCTGTCCGGGTTACAGGCTTGATTACAAACAAGAGGATAATCACTTTTGGTGAAGCGCAAGGCGCAGACGTTCGCGTCATGAACCTCGACGCGACTGGAGCAAGAGTAAGCTTCGATTTGTCATACGAGGGAAAGATGTACTCAAGCACACTCTTGGTGCCGGGAAAACACAATGCGATAAACGCAGCTGGCGCATTTGCTGTTCTTGTTGGCCTTGGTTTAGACCCAGCCAAAGCATTAGAAGCCATTTCAACTTTCAATGGCACTGAGCGTAGATTTGAGTTGCACGGTGAAGTGCGGGGAGTGAAGGTCTATGACGACTTTGCTCATCACCCGACTGAAGTAATCGCGGCATTGAGTGCTGCTAGAGCGGTTGTTGGCCATGGAAGACTCATTACAGTATTTCAACCACACCTTTACAGCAGAACTAGATTGTTTGCTAAAGAGTTTGCCGAGGCACTTGAGCTTAGCGATGAAGTAGTTGTGCTGGACATATACGCAGCGAGAGAAGATCCAGAACCGGGAGTAACCGGCGCACTGATTGCTGATGCTTTTGTTGATCAAGCTAGAATGCACTTCGTTCCGCTTTGGGATGATGTCCCAGCGGCTGTTGCCGAAATCGGACAGCCTGGCGATTTTGTTATAACCATGGGTTGCGGCGATGTTTATCGTCAGGTGCCTGGAATTCTTAAAGCACTAGAGGGCTAGTTTTGGAACCGTCTAGAAAAAAGACTCGTTACTCTAAGCCTGTGCCAAGGGCTAAAGGTAAGACAGTTAAGTCAAAGATTAAACCTGTTGCTAAGAAAGCCAAAGCACCTTCCAAGCCTCGTATCAAAAGAGGTGCTTCAAATCTAAGCATTCGTCGTGCAAGGACTTTGGAAGTTCGAAGATTTACCAAAGAGTCTCCAATCAAGAAGATTTTCTTGAGATCGATTATTGGTGCAATTGTTGCTCTGGTTCTTTTTGTTCTTGCCACGATGTTCACACCCATACTGGCTGTGAACAAGATAAGTATTACTGGCTCAGACAAAGTGCCAGAGAAAAAAATACAGGCTGCCCTCCAGGATTACATCGGCAAGCCGCTGCCGATGATTAGTAGCCAGAGTGTCGCCGACGACTTAGCTAGGTTCAAGCTGATTGAAAGTGTTTCTGTTGTTAGCCAACCGCCTCACGAACTTAGAGTGAAAATAGTTGAGCGCACAGCTATCTCAGTTGTTGTTGAAGATGGAGTTGGTTTTCTTTATGACCCATCGGGGGTGAGGTTGGGAGTGGCCAATGGCTCTGAGAAATTGCCAACCATTATCATCACTGGAGATCCAAAAACTTCAAAGAATTACACTCAGGCAATTGATGTTCTGCTATCGCTACCAGCTTCCCTTCTTGAAAAGGTTGAACTTATTCAAGCAAGGACTAGAGATAACGTGAGCATGAGGCTTAGGGGAAATGCTAAGCAGACAGTTATTTGGGGTGACTCTACCCAGTCAGCTCTGAAATCCAGGGTTTTAAAGGTTCTACTTTTCAGAACACCAGCTCGTATCCCAGCTACCTTCGACGTCTCATCGCCACTAACGCCTAGCGTTATTCGCTAGCCAGTTCTAGACACACCTAAGGATTAGCCACCGTTTGAGCGCTTTACGGTTTAGTTTTTTGGCGCAGATGCATTTGATGGAAATATCTAACCTTCAACTAGAGGTTTAGGGTTCCATGGATGCTGGACTTAACGAAGGAAGCGCATGTCTGAACCAGTTCTAAACAATTTCCTAGCTGTCATCAAAGTCGTTGGCGTTGGTGGTGCAGGTGGAAACGCTGTGAATCAGATGATCGACAAGGGCCTTCGTGGAGTTGAGTTTGTCGCAATCAACACAGACGGCCAAGACCTACTGAAATCGGATGCGCATGTAAAACTTGAGATAGGTAGCTCAAGCACTAGAAGTCTTGGTGCCGGCGCGGATCCGGAAGTTGGTAGAAGAGCTGCCGAAGATCACGCTGATGAAATCGCAGAAGTACTTCGCGGTTCAGACATGGTTTTCGTTGCAGCTGGTGAAGGTGGTGGCACAGGAACAGGAGCTGCACCTGTCGTTGCAAGAATTGCTAAAGAGTCCGGTGCACTAACTGTTGGTGTTGTTAGTCGCCCATTCGATTTTGAAGGTAGACGCAGAGCTGAAAACGCTCAAGCAGGTATCGAAGCACTAAAGGCTGAAGTTGATGCACTAATCATCGTTCCTAACCAGAAGTTGATTGAACTGAACGATGCTGAACTAAGTTTTGTTGATGCATTCAGCATGGCTGATGAAATTCTTCGTGCAGGTGTTCAAGGTATCTCTGACCTGATTGTTGAAACAGGTCTTGTGAACCTGGACTTCGCTGACGTGAAGGCTGTCATGCAGGGTGCAGGAACTGCACTGATGGGTATTGGAACCGCCAAAGGTGAAGACCGTGCAATGCGTGCAGCCGAGCAGGCCATCAATCACCCCCTACTTGAAAACAGCATTGACAATGCTCGCGGTGTTCTAATTCAGTTCTCTGCTGCTTCAAACATGAAGCTTGCAGAAATCAATGAGGCTTCAAGACTGATCCAAGAGATTGTTCACCCAAGTGCGAACATTTACTTCGGTAGCTCAATCAATGACGCCATGGGTGATGAGATTCGCGTTACTGTTATTGCTGCTGGTTTCGATGAAGTCACTCCAAGAGCTAGTTCAAGACCAAGTTCTTTTGTAGCTTCAAACTCAGGTTCAATTCCTGTTGTCCCAGTGACACCGGTTTCTGTTCAAGATGAAACTGTTGACGTTGCGCCTCCAACCTTGGCAACTGTTCCTGCTTGGTTTGGAACAAGAGATATTGAAGGCGAAGAAGAATCCGAAGAAGTAGTTGTTGAGGAAACCAAGCCAATAGATTTCGAAAATAGAAGAAGAAGTTCTGGCTTTGATGACGACATGGACATCCCAGATTTTCTAAAGTAAGAACCTCTTGGAAGCCAGTCTGAAAGATCGTCTCGAATCCATTCATCAAAGAATTGATTTGGCAGCGAAAGCGGCTAGTCGGTCTACAGATGAAATTGAACTTGTTGTCGTAACTAAGAATCACGGCTTCGAACTTGGTCTTGAACTTTTGAGTTTGGGTGAGAACCAGTTTGGTGAAAACCGGGATCAAGAAGCATCTGCAAAAGCCCAACAAATCTCGGATGCTCTCAGTCCAGGACAGCGTGCTCCTACTTGGCATTTCGTAGGCCAACTGCAGACGAACAAGGTCAAGTCCATGCTCACCTACAGTTCCGTATTGCATTCTCTGGACAGAGCCTCTCTGCTAAATGAGCTGGCAAAACAGCTGGCAAAGACACCAGAGAGTGCCCTAGCTGTGTTCATTGAGCTAAACCTCACCGATGACCCAAATAGGGGTGGAATCGAGCCTAAGAACCTTGCTGAGTTCACCGAGCAAGTTCTGGCTGTTCCACAGTTGAGGCTGCTGGGAGTCATGGGAGTGGCTGGTTTGGATGTCGATCCGGCTGTTGATTTCGAACGTATTCTCAATTCAAGCCAACAGGTCCAGGCTCTTTCCCGCTCAGCCAAATTCATCTCCGCAGGGATGTCGGGGGACTTCGAACAGGCCATTGGCTATGGCGCGACACACTTGAGAATAGGCACAGCCATTACAGGAAAGCGTTAGTTATTGGGCTTAATCTTGAATTGTCGGGGTTTAGCAAAGGAGACGTTATGTCCGGAGTTCTAGGTAGCCTAAAGAAATTTCTCATGCCTCCAGCCGAGGGAGCGCCTGTAAGCGCTGAGAGCCGCACCTCTACCTCAAGAGTCAGAGCACCTCGTCCATCAAGACGTGGCAACGAAGTTTCGAGCATTGAAACTGTTACCCCGAAGACCTATGGTGAAGCTGGTCTGATTGCCGAACTTCTTAGAGAAGGTGTTCCTGTAATCGTGAACGTTCACCTATTAAGCGATGCTGAAACTAGAAGACTTGTTGACTTCATGGCAGGGCTAAAAGCAGGGCTTTTAGGAGAATCGAAGCGTGTTGCCGAAACTGTTTACCTGCTCGCTCCAAATGGCGTCGAAATCGATCCTGATGCCGATGACGTGCTTGAAGCTGAGGGCGACCGCCTCATCGTTCGACCGTAATAGAGCCTGACGTTGGCTCAAATTGCTGCCCTACTCATTGGCCTTCTAGACATCTTTAGGCTTGTGCTCCTTGCGCGAATCATCTTGGACTGGGTGAGAGCCATGAACCCGAACTTCAGGCCAAAAGGCTTGGTATTGATAATTTCTGAACTTGCTTACACCCTTACTGACTGGGCTATCAAGCCTCTTTCTAAGATAATCAAGCCAATAAGGCTTGGCGGAGGCTACCTGGATCTATCAGTTTTAGCTTTATTTGTAATACTGATAGTCCTAGAGGCCCTGTTAAGAACAATCATCTAGATTGTCCAAGGTAGGGTAGCCTTAACTTTTGACCGGTTCCACAAGAATATGTGGCAGATAAGAATAGGGAGATTGCGATGCCGTTGACTCCAGAAGACGTCGTAAACAAGAGATTCCAGCCAACCAAATTCCGTGAGGGATATGATCAAGACGAAGTCGATGACTTCCTTGACGAGGTTGTTCTCGAGATGCGTCGCATTTCCCAAGAAAATGAAGACCTAAGACAGCGTCTTCTTGCCGCCGATGCAAGATTGACCGAGCTGCAAAGAAGCGGGGCAACTCTTGTCCAGCAGGTAAATACTGCTGAAGCATCTATCCCAGAGTCAACATCAGCTAACGAGGCATTCCCTCAGGCTGCTGCCGACTTGGGTTCATTCGAGTCAAACAACACCAACAACCTGTTGCAGCTTGCTCGTAAGCTCCACGAAGAGCACGTTCGTGAAGGACTTGAAAAGCGAGACGCACTTGTTGCTGAAGGTCACGCAACTGCAGCAAGAATTGTTAGAGAAGCAGAGGCTCAGCACCGTGCAGACATGTCAAGACTTGAGCAAGAGAAGGCTTTGGCTGAAAACGACCTACAGACTCTAAGAAACTTTGAGAGAGACTACAGAGCAAAGCTCAAGTCATACATTGAAGGTCAACTAAGCGATCTTGAAGCTGCTAACTCAACAGCTCCAAAAACTCCTACCGGACCAACTCAAATTTCCAACCAGACCTTCCAAATCTGATTTAGTTGACTACGAGCCAGCCCTTCAACAAAGCAACGCTAACCTTTTTAGGGGTTGGGCTAAGCATTGTTGGTTTAGATCAGCTAACCAAAGCGCTGGCTTTGAGGTTCCTTGAAATCTACGAGCCTGTTCCAGTTATTCCAGATGTGCTCTGGTTCACCCTTGCTTTCAATGATCGGGCAGCTTTCTCACTAGGTGGGGCGAACACCTGGGTATTTACTTTGCTTGCATCGATTGTTACCTTGGCTCTTTTGTGGTTTGGTCCGAAGTTCAAAACAAAGAGCTGGCTGCTACTCGGTGGCCTTGCTCTCGGTGGTGTTTCAGGAAACCTCATCGATAGGTTATTCAGAACCCCAGGATTTCCTAACGGTCACGTAGTTGACTTCATTCAAATACCTTTCAACTTTCCGATCTTCAATATCGCAGATATTGCAATTTCATCTGCTGCCTGCTTGATTGCGCTAAAAGTGGTCAAAGGTGAGAAATTTGGTGGGTCAAAGTGAATGAGGAAAAGCTTGTTCAAGTCCCAGAAGGTTTGGGTGGCTCAAGGGCTGATGCTGGTATTGCCAAGTTACTTGGCATGTCAAGATCTGCAGTGGCAGCCATGCTCGAATCAGGTCTAGTTCAGCAGAGTGATCGAGTACTAGGAAAATCTGATTCCTTAGTGACCGATGCTTGGCTAAGAATTACTCTGCCTAGACCAAAAGCAGCTTTAGAGCTAGTTGCCGAAAACGTTGAAGGTTTGACAGTGGTTTATCAAGACCAGGACATTGTCGTAGTGGATAAACCAGCAGGTGTAGCAGCACATCCATCTGTTGGCTGGGATGGACCAAGTGTTGGTGGCGCATTACTTGCTCTTGGCATTGAGATGTCAACCAGTGGAGTTGCTGAACGTCAGGGAATTGTTTCAAGGCTTGATGTTGGAACAAGTGGACTTATGGTGCTAACAAAAACTGAAGTTGCATACAGCCGAATGAAGCAAGCCTTTAGAGATCGAGTAGTTGATAAGACCTATCACGCTCTAGCTCAAGGTCACCCTGATCCAAGTTCAGGCACTATTGATGCTCCTATTGGTAGGCATCTAAAGCACGAATACAAGTTTGCTGTTACCGCGAATGGAAAACCCTCGCTTACCCATTACAAAACACTTGAAGCATTCCAAGCAGCATCGCTTCTTGAAATTGAGTTGGAAACAGGTAGAACTCATCAGATTAGAGTTCATCTGGCTGCTTTCAAACATCCTTTGGCTGGGGATACCCTCTATGGCTGTGACTCGAAGTTTGCTCAAAGGCTGGGCCTTGACAGACAGTTCCTGCACGCGATGAAACTGGGCTTCATTCATCCAACTAAAGGCGAATACGTATCTTTTGAGAGTTCATACCCGCAAGATCTTAACCATGCACTAGAGGTGCTTAGAACTACTTAGCCTTAAGGCGGAGAGCCTGAAAATGTATGACGGCGGCACAAGTTAGGCTATTTCCCCGAGCCAAATCAACAATAGATAAGTTAGAAATGACATCAAGTAGCGATAACTTTGTGCACCTTCACGTGCATACGGATTACTCCATGCTTGATGGAGCAGCCAAGATTGACGAGCTTCTAGACAAGGCCGTTGAATTTGAAATGCCTGCGATTGCCATCACCGATCACGGAAACAACTTTGGTGCATATGAGTTCTGGCAGAAGGCAACTAAAAAAGGTATCAAGCCAATCATTGGTATCGAAGCTTATCTAGCTCCAGGTTCAAGACTTGATAAGACTAGAACCTACTGGGCAGATGGGGGAGATGACGATCTTTCCAAAGGTTCTTACTCGCACCTAACCATGCTCTCCACCGATAACGACAGCATGATGAATCTATTCAAGCTAAGTTCTTTTGCATGGCTAGAGGGCTATTACTTCCAACCAAGAATGGATAGAGAACTACTTGCCAAACATGCCAAAGGAATAATTGCTACCTCTGGTTGTGCCGGTGGTGAAGTTCAAACTCGGCTTCGTTTAGGCCAATACAAAGAAGCACTAGAAACAGCTGCAGAGTTCAGAGATATCTTTGGTAAAGATAACTACTACATCGAGATTATGGATCACGGAGCTAACGTTGAGCGCAGATCTTTTGCCGATCTCATTAAGCTTTCGAAAGACCTCGGCATTCCTCTTCTTGCAACCAATGACTTGCACTACACAGAGCCAGGGCACGTTACCGCTCAAGAGGCTCTGCTCTGTCTTCAAACAGGAACTCAACTAACTGATGAGAAGAGATTCAAGTTTGATGGCGAGGGTTATTACCTAAAGAGCGCAAGACAAATGCGTGAACTCTTTGCTGATTTCCCTGAAGCTTGCGACAACACTTTGATTGTTGCGGAGCGTTCGAATATCAGTTTTGAGGAAAGAAACCTCATGCCAAGATTCGATGTTCCTGAAGGACACACTGAAGCGTCGTGGTTTGAGCAAGAAGTCACTGCAGGAATGAAAGAACGTTTCGGAACAAACATCGCTCCTGAGTATCAAGAACGTATTGCCTACGAAATTGAAGTAATCAAGAACATGAACTTCCCAGGTTATTTCCTTGTGGTAGCTGACTTTATCTCTTGGGCTAGAGCGCAGGGAATCAGAGTTGGCCCAGGTCGTGGTTCAGCAGCTGGTTCTCTAGTTTCCTATGTATTGGGTATCACAGCACTTGATCCAATCAAGTACGGATTGATCTTCGAAAGATTCCTAAACCCAAGCCGTAAGAGCTTGCCAGATATCGATGTGGACTTCGATGATCGTCGTCGCGGAGAAGTTATTCGCTACGTTACCGAGAAGTATGGTGATGACAGAGTTGCGCAGATTATTACCTACGGAACAATCAAGGCAAGACAGGCTCTGAGGGATTCAGCAAGAGTTCTAGGCATGGATTACGCAGTAGGGGAGAAGCTGACTAAGGCTATGCCTCCGATGGTGCTTGGTAAGGAAATGAGCTTAAGAGAGATGGTTGAAGACCCCAATCTCAAACCAGTTGTTGAATCATTAAGCGAAGAATCTTTTGATGACGAGTTCGAAGAAGGAGAAGACTCAGTTGAGTTCGAACAGGTAGTTGTTGCAGCAGCCAATAACACTGACTCAAAGAGCCGTTACAGAGAAGCCGCTGAGTTCAGAAAGATTCTCGAGGAAGATCCTGAAGCAAGGCAAGTATTTGAATTGGCGAGAGGATTAGAAGGACTTAAGCGACAAACTAGCGTTCACGCTGCTGGTGTGATCATGTCCGCTGTGCCACTACTGGATGTAATTCCGGTCATTAGACGTGATGATGATGGCGCAATCATTACAGCCTTCGCCCAGAAGCCTTGTGAAGATCTTGGTCTTGTGAAGATGGACTTCTTAGGCCTTAGAAACTTAACTGTTTTAGATAAGTCAATTGAGAATGCTTTGTCTAACAGAGGTGAGAGCGTTGTTCTAGAAGATCTTGACTTAGATGGCGATGCTGCCACCTACGAAATGCTCTCACGAGGTGAAACTCTCGGTGTCTTCCAACTAGACGGTGCTCAAATGCGTTCGCTTCTAAAGATTCTGAAGCCTTCAAAGTTTGAGCATATATCTGCAGCAATTGCTTTGTATAGACCTGGACCTATGGGTATGGGTTCTCACACTTCTTATGCCCATAGAAAAAATGGCAACGAGCAGCCTGAAACCATTCATCCCGATCTAGAAGAGCCGTTAGCGGAGATTCTTGGTCCAACATATGGACTCATCGTTTATCAAGAGCAGGTTATGGCCGTTGCTCAAAAGGTCGCTAACTTCTCTTTGGTTCAAGCTGATGCGCTTCGAAGTGCGATGGGTAAAAAGCTTAAAGATGTTCTTGACGAACAGAAGACAACTTTCGCCGCAGGTATGAAACAAAACGGTTTCACCGCGCCGGTGATTGAAAAGCTTTGGGAGACGCTGCTTCCGTTCGCCGACTACGCCTTCAATAAGGCACACAGCGCTGCTTATGGAGTGCTGTCTTACTGGACTGCATACATGAAGGCTAACTACCCTCAGGAGTATATGGCCGCGCTTTTAACCTCGGTTAGAAGTTCTAGAGATCGTCTAGGCGTTTATCTCAGCGAGGCAAGAAGATCTGGCATCCAGGTCCTACCTCCTGATGTGAACGACTCAATTGCAGACTTCAGAGCTGTTGGTAAAGATATTCGGTTCGGTTTGGAAGCAATTCGAAACGTTGGTCTAGGTGTTGTTCAAGAAATTATAAGGACCCGTGAAGCTGAAGGAAGATTTGAGTCTTTCCAAGATTTCATATCCAAGGTTCCTGCATCGGTCTGCACCAAGAAGGTAATTGAATCTCTAATCAAAGCAGGAGCTTTTGATTCCTTTGGAATTTCAAGAAGAGCGCTCTTCGAAGTGCACGAGGAGATTATTGCAGCTGAGATCAAAGCCAAGAAATCTAAGTCAACAGGCGATAGCGATCTCTTTGGTGAGTTTGATTCAAATGAAACAAGCTACAAGATTGCAAATTTGGAAGAGTGGCCACAGCGTCAACTACTGAGCCTCGAAAGAGAGATGCTAGGCCTCTATGTAAGTGCGCATCCTCTGCAAGGGGCTGAAAGCAAACTTAGAAGTAGCGCAACTGAAACCATTGAATCATTTAACACAAGAACTAACTTCGTTGATACCGAGCCGGTGACGTTGGCAGGTCTAATCACAGTCGTAGAGGTAAAGACAGCTCGTAAGTCTGGAAACATTTATGCCAACCTCACCATCGAAGATCTCGAAGGTGAAACCACTTTGATGATTTTCAACAAGACCTACCAAGAGCACATTGATAAGTTGAAAGTAGACACGATGGTTGCCATCAGGGGCAAGATGCGTCCTCGCGATGACGGGTTCTCACTAAATGTCTATGACATTAGGGTTCTAGAAAAAGAAGAGTCAAACTTCGTAGGACCTTTGAAAATCAGCATTCCTGAGCATCTTTCAACCAAGAAGAACATTGAACTGCTAGATGGTATCTTCAAGCGCTACCCAGGGCAAACAGAAGTTAACTTGCTTATGAAAACCTCTGAAGGAGTAACCCCGTATCGCCTCAAGCACAAAGTATTCGTTGGCGATGCTTTGATTTCAGAAGTGAAGCAGTATTTCGGAACTTCTGCTTTGGATAACTTGGTCGAACTTTCAGACATGAAACAGAATGCAGGTTTAGAGCCTGTCGCCGGGGATGACATAGCCCCTTTGGTGGTAGAGCAAACTGGGGAGCTCTTCGGCCAGTAGGCCTTCAATAATCTCAACAACAATTACTGCGTTGGCTGCAACTTCATGTCTTTCAATAATTCTTCCAATTAGAACGGCGTTCACTTTGTGAAAGATTGGTAGACCAGTTTTCTCATGGACAAACCAGTCATCATCCAAAAATCTCTTTGTGTGATCTTGGCTCATTTTTTGAGCGAGTGCCAGAGAGCTCTCGTTGAGCATTTGAATGGAGACATATTCAGCAGATTTCAATGCAGGCCAACTGCTAGCTCCTCGAGCAACATTGAATGTTGCTAGAGCCGGATCAGAGCCAAGAGAAGTCACAGATGTCGCTGTGAAGCCAACAGGGTCCCCTTCAGCGTTGTTGAGTGTTATTACACATACGCCCGATGCGTGACGTCTAAAGGCTTGCTTGAGGGCCTCTGTGCTGTTTGAGATATTCTCCATGGATGTCTTTTCCTTTACCGAGTTCAAGGTTAACCCAGCCGAAGAGGATATCAGTGAATCTTGAAATAACTGTCCTAAAATAGAGCAACTAATAGGAAGTTTCCAACTTGAGCGATTTGATTAGATTTCTAGATCTAAGTAACAGCAAGATATCTGCTGAGCAGATTCAGCGTGAGCTTCCTCGAGCCTCCTTGGATCTGGATTCTGCAATTGAAATCATCAGGCCACTTGTGGAAAGAATTAGGACTCAAGGCTCCAAAGCCATTGAAGCCATCGCCAAAGAAATCGATAGCATCGATATTTCCCCTATTCGGGTAAGTCGAGAAGAGCTCAAAGAAGCTCTGGCTAATTTGAATTCAGAATTGCGCGCTTCGCTTGAGATTGCAATTGAACGAGTTCGCAAAGTATCTCTCGCATCTGTGCCCGAAAACTTTCAAACAGAGTTGGCTCAAGGCGCAACCGTTTCCCAGCGCTGGCAACCAATAGATTCTGTTGGGCTCTACGTTCCTGGCGGCAAAGCTGTCTATCCATCTAGTGTGATCATGAATGTCGTGCCGGCATTAGTTGCGGGGGTGAACAAGATAGCGATCGCGACTCCTGGACAAGTCTCCTTTGGTGGCCGTCCTCATCCAACAGTTCTTGCAACAGCAGAACTTTTAGGTGTTCAAGATGTTTACACAATTGGTGGCCCTGCTGCTGTTATTGCTTTTGCCTACGGCGTTCAAGATCTCGGTTTAGAGCCAGTAAATCTTGTTACAGGTCCTGGAAATGTTTATGTTGCTGCTGCCAAGAGAATGCTCAGGGGAGTCATAGCAATTGACTCTGAAGCTGGACCGACTGAAATCATGGTTATTGCTGATAACACAGCCAACCCAGCTTTTATTGCTGCTGATCTGATTTCTCAAGCCGAACACGATGAGCAAGCCTCGGCTGTTCTAGTCACAGATTCAATGGAATTCATCGAAAAGGTGCGTTCAGCAATTGAGGAGCAGGTTGAGACATCAACCAATAAAACAAGGATTCTGGAGGCTCTGAGGGGCCAACAGAGCGCTTTGGTCCTGGTAAGGGACTTGAACCAGGCCGCTAAAGTCGCCGACCTGTATGCCACTGAGCACCTGTCCATTCAAACCAGCCAAAATGAGTCATTGGTAGCCCAAATTTCCAATGCTGGAGCTATCTTCCTAGGCGGATATTCGCCAGTTTCACTAGGGGATTACCTAGCTGGATCTAATCACGTCTTACCTACCGGAGGCCAGGCTAGGTTTGGCTCTGGATTGGGCGTACACACGTTTCTAAGGCCCCAACAGGTCATCCAATACAGCGAATCAGCCTTGTCAGAGGTCTCAAATAACGTAGTCTCTATCGCTGATTCAGAGGGTCTTCAAGCCCACGGTGAAGCGATAAAAACCCGCTTTCAATAGGAAAATCGCCTGTTTTTTGGTAACGAAAAGATTAAATCTTTGGTTGAAGGTTAGGGTTTTTAGGTTAAATCCCTTGATTTTATTGGCAACACGCCGATAGATTCAAATACGGCACCAGAAGTCGACTAAACCACAAGATATAGGGACGGAGAAGTGAAATATTCCCACATCTTGTGTGTATAGTTGATTTCTCATTAGTGAAATTACAGTGAATTTACCCGAAAGGAGCCCTCATGCACTGCCCATTTTGCCGTTTTGAGGACTCCAGAGTCATGGATTCAAGGACTTCTGACGATGGCAGCTCAATTCGCCGCCGTAGACAGTGTCCAGAGTGTGGATCTCGCTTTTCAACCACTGAAACCTCAAGTCTTTCAGTTGTGAAGCGTGGGGGATCGACCGAACCCTTCAGCCGCGACAAAATCGCCAATGGAGTAAGGAAAGCTTGCCAAGGACGCCCTGTAAGCGAGGCAGATCTAGCAATGCTTGCTCAAACAGTAGAAGAGACCATCCGCGCCACAGGAGCAGCTCAAGTAGAGGCTCAAGAGGTCGGTTTGGCGATTCTAGGTCCGCTTAGGACCTTAGATGAGGTTGCGTTCATGAGATACGCAAGCGTCTACCAGGGTTGGGAAACATTAGAAGATTTCGAAGCAGCAATAGCTGTGCTCAAAGTAGAGCGCGAAAACCAGGTTTCGCAGTCGATCTAGTCGAATGCGATTACAAAACATCAAACAAGCTAGAAACTAAAAGAAAGGCAACACAATGACCGATACATCGGCTTACACCGACGCCGGTGCGGCGCAGGGGAGAAAAGGGCTCAAGGTTGAGCGCATTTACACCACCGAAGGCGTTCACCCTTATGACCAGGTTAACTGGGAGTTCCGCGACGTAGTTCAGACCAACTGGAAGACTGGCGAGACCATCTTCGAGCAGCGCGGAGCAGAGTTCCCAGAGTTCTGGAGCCTCAACGCTTCCACAATCGTTACCACAAAGTATTTCCGTGGTGCGCTAGGAACTGCTGCACGTGAATTCAGCCTTCGTCAGCTGATCAACCGTGTTGTGTTGACATACACCCAAGGTGGACGTGACCACGGTTACTTTGCAACCGAAGAAGATGCAACAATCTTCGAGCACGAACTAACCTTCATGCTTCTAAACCAGGTTTTCGCATTCAACTCACCAGTTTGGTTCAACGTTGGTACCTCAAGCCCACAGCAGGTTTCAGCATGTTTCATCTTGTCGGTAGATGACTCAATGGAATCAATTCTTAACTGGTACCGCGAAGAAGGAATGATCTTCAAGGGTGGATCGGGTGCAGGTCTAAACCTTTCTCGTATCCGTTCTTCAAAGGAACTGCTTCGTTCATCCGGTGGTTCTGCTTCAGGTCCAGTTTCATTCATGCGTGGAGCTGATGCATCTGCAGGAACAATCAAGTCTGGTGGCGCGACTCGTCGTGCAGCGAAGATGGTTGTTCTAGATGTTGATCACCCAGACATCGAAGAATTCGTCGAGACCAAGTCTCGTGAAGAAGACAAGATTCGCGTTCTACGCGATGCAGGTTACGATATGGAGCTTGGTGGCAAGGACATCAACTCTGTTCAGTACCAGAACGCTAACAACTCAGTTCGCGTGAACGAAGAGTTCATGAGCGCAGTTGAGCGTGGCACAAACTTCGGTCTGCGTGCACGCACAAACGGTGAAGTCATTGAAGAAGTAGATGCTCGCGAGCTATGGGACAAGATTGCATACGCAGCTTGGGCCTGTGCGGACCCAGGTATCCAGTACGACGACATCATCAACGACTGGCACACCACTCCAGAATCAGGTCGTATCACAGCATCTAACCCATGCTCTGAGTACATGCACTTGGACAACTCGTCATGTAACCTAGCGAGCTTGAACCTGTTGAAGTTCTTGAACCCAGACGGTTCTTTCGACAGCGAGAAGTTCACCAAGGCTTCAGAGTTAATCATCACTGCGATGGATATCTCGATCTGTTTCGCTGATTTCCCAACCGAGAAGATTGGTGAGACTACACGTGCTTACCGTCAGCTAGGTATTGGTTATGCAAACCTTGGTGCATTGCTTATGGCAATCGGCCTACCTTACGACAGCACCGAAGGACAGGCGCTAGCAGCAGCTATCACATCATTGATGTCAGCAGCTTCCTACCGTCGTTCAGCTGAACTTGCTGCTGTTGTTGGTCCATACGATGGCTACGCACACAACAAAGCTGGTCACGACCGCATCATGCGCAAGCACGAAGCAGCTAACGCGAACCTACGTTCAATCTCAGAGGTTGACCGTTCAGTTCTAGAAGCAGCTACTCGTCAGTGGGCTCTAAACACTGCGATTGGAACATCTAATGGATGGCGTAACTCACAGGCTTCATTGCTTGCACCTACCGGAACAATTGGTTTCATGATGGACTGTGACACCACAGGTATCGAGCCAGACTTCTCACTGGTGAAATACAAGAAACTATCAACCGGTGGTTCAATGCAGATTGTTAACCAGACAATTCCATTCGCATTGCACAGACTTGGTTACTCACAGGAGACCATCGAAGCAATCATCGATCACATCAGCACCAACGGACACGTTGTAGACGCACCTGGCCTAAAGTCAGAGCACTACGCGATCTTCGACACAGCTGTTGGTGTTCGTGCGATTGACCCAATGGGTCACGTGAGAATGATGGCTGCAGTTCAACCGTTCCTATCAGGTGCGATCTCAAAGACTGTAAACATGCCAGAGACTGCAACCATCGAAGAAGTCAAGGAAATCTATTTCCAGGGCTGGAAGATGGGTCTAAAGGCTCTAGCAATTTACCGCGACAACTGTAAGGTTGGTCAGCCGCTTAGCGATGCTAAGGCAAAGGTTGAGGAGAAGGCTGCACCAGTAGAAGCTACAGCAGCTGGTCTATCACACCCAGTTCGTAAGCGTCTTCCAAAGTCACGTCCATCTTCAACCACCTCATTCACTGTTGGTGGAGCAGAAGGTTACATGACTGCAGGAACATACCCAGACGGCGTTTTAGGTGAAGTATTCCTAAAGCTAGGTAAGCAGGGTTCAACTCTTGCCGGTGTCATGGATGCATTCTCAATCGCAGTGTCAATCGGTCTACAGTACGGTGTACCACTAGAGACTTACGTACAGAAGTTCACAAACGTCTCATTCGAGCCAGCTGGTTTGACTGATGACAAGGACATTCGTATGGCTAAGTCACTGATGGACTACATCTTCCGTCGTCTAGCAATTGACTACCTGCCAACCGAAACTCGTCAGGCACTAGGTATCAACACTGCAGCAGAGAGATCAGCATCTCTTGACGCAGCAGGAACATACCCAGCAATTGCTGAGTCACCTACCGAAGTTGCAGCTGTTGCTGAAGATCCAGTAGTAATCGAACTAAAGGTTGAAGAAGTACGCACCGAATCTGCACGACAGGTTCACTCTTCAGCAGAACTGTTCGACATGCTGCAGGGCACCGAATCAGATGCACCACTTTGCTTCAGCTGTGGAATCAAGATGAGACCTTCTGGCTCATGCCACGTCTGCGAAGGCTGTGGATCAACAAGCGGTTGCAGCTAAACCAAAATTGAGAATGGGTCGACTTCAGTTTAGAAGTCGACCCATTTCCATTTCCGGCCAATCATCAAAGGTCAAGGTAACCTAAGTAAATGATTTACCCAACACTCTTTCGCTTATTCCTGTCAAAGATCGATCCTGAGTCAGCGCATCATCTTGGAATGTTTGCCATAAGAGCAGCATCAGCACTTCGTTTGACCAAACTTTTGCCGAAGATAAAGACAACAAGAGTTAATGCAATGGGTTTGCACTTTGATGGTGCCTTTGGTTTGGCAGCCGGATTTGATAAGAACGCGGTTGCAGTTAGAGCGTTGGGGGAGATTGGTTTCTCTCATGTTGAGATTGGAACTGTTACAGCAATTCCACAATCGGGTAATGATGCACCTAGATTATTCAGATTGAAAAAAGACAGAGCACTTATAAACCGAATGGGGTTTAACAATGATGGTGCTGAAGTTATTGCAGCTCGTCTTAAGAATCTAAGAGCGACTAAGAAGGTGTTGCCTGTTATTGGGATAAACATCGGTAAGAGCCGCGTTGTTGATGTCAAGGATGCAGTTGCTGACTACGAAGTTAGTGCAGCATTGCTCGCTCCATACGCTGACTACATCGCAGTGAACGTTTCTTCACCAAATACACCAGGTCTTAGATCCTTGCAGGATGTTGATTCTCTTCGCCCAATTCTTGAAGTTGTTATCGCCAAATCCCTTGGTAAACCTGTGCTTGTGAAGATTGCTCCGGATTTATCCGATGAAGCGGTGATTGAAGTTGCCAATCTGGCTAAAGAACTCAACCTGGCAGGAGTGATTGGAACTAACACCACAATCTCTAGAGACAAGCTGGTAACTCCAATGCCCGAGATTACTGCTATGGGTGCAGGTGGTTTATCGGGTCCACCTCTAAACGTTCGATCAGTTGAAGTTCTTCGAGTTCTGAGAAAGAACTTGAGAGCAGATCAGGTGATTATTTCTGTTGGCGGAGTAGAGACGCACGAGCAGCTTCGAGAACGATTAAATGCAGGAGCTAACCTAGTTCAGGGATACACCGGTTTTGTTTACTATGGCCCACTGTGGGCTAGGTCAGTAAACAAGAATTAAACTAAGCGCGTTTCCGGAGCTTTAGTTTCACGAGGGTCTGTCACAGCAATAGGTGCCATAATCTCAGTTACCTTGTCCATGATTTCTTTTGGAATCTCAACACCAACGGCACCTAGGTTACTGGTGATCTGCTCAGGTGTCGTTGCACCAACAATTGCGCTAGATACGTTCTTGTTTTGTAGAACCCAAGCAAGAGCAAACTGAGCCATAGTGAGACCTAGTTCCTCAGCTAAAGGCTTTAACTGTTGAACTCTGGTCAAAACATCATCGGTTAGAAGTTTCTGAATGAAGCTGTTGACTTTTTCATTCGATGCTCGTGATCCTGCTGGAACGGGTTGTCCTGGAAGATACTTTCCAGTTAGAACACCTTGAGCCATCGGTGACCAAACAATTTGGCTAACGCCAAGCTCTTCACAAGTTGGGATAACTTCAGCTTCAATAACTCTCCACAGCATTGAGTACTGCGGTTGGCTTGAAATCAGCTGGAAACCCATTTGTGTTGCTAGTTTGTGTCCAGCTCTAATTTGCTCAGCATTCCACTCTGAAACTCCTATGTACAGAGCTTTTCCTTGACGAACGATGTCGGCAAAAGCCTGCATAGTTTCTTCAAGGGGAGTCTCAACATCGAATCTGTGTGCCTGGTACAGATCTACGTAATCCATTTGCAAACGCTTTAGAGAACCGTTGATTGATTCCATGATGTGCTTGCGAGATAGGCCTGTATCGTTTGGCATCTTCTCTGCAACAGGCCAGTAAACCTTGGTGAATACCTCTAGACCTTCTCTGCGGTGGCCCTTGAGAGCGTCCCCTAGGACTGTTTCAGCAGCTTGATTAGCGTAGACATCTGCTGTGTCAAATGAAGTGATACCACCTTCAATTGCTGCCTTTACTGTCGAGTAAGCAGCATCGTTTTCGATTTGGGTGGCGTGGGTAAGCCAGTTTCCGTAAACCAATTCACTAACTTTGAATCCACTGTTGCCAAGATAACGATGTTTCATTTCTCTCCTTTAGAAGTTGTTAGGTGAATGCTAACTCAATAAACGGGTAGCCAAGGCCTCAACCTTGGCATGCAGAGTTGGGACGAGGGTTTCATGCTCCGGCTTCATTAGAACACTTCTGAGGATGCGTGCGTCCTTAGCGTCATGAGTCAGATTGATTCCACGTTGTTTGAGCTGATCTTCTTGAACCACATACGTTGCTAGGTGAATTTGATCTTCCTTGGGCCCTTGACCTGCCTGGATAAGAATCTCGTGCGAGACGTGATCTAGTTGCGACATTGAAGTAGCCCTAGGCAAGTAGGTGATGATGTCTAGTTCCGGCCTTTGGTATGGCATGAGAACTTCTGAAGATTTAAGATGCTCATACCAACTCGCTGCAGCGTTTCTCGTTGGAATGAGAACCGAACCAAGTCCGGCTTCAGTGAGGGGGAAGAGTTTAAGTGTTGCCCATATGGCAGCAGCCGATGCTCCGGCTCTGGAGCATTCAAGTTGAATCTCACCGAAGTGTAGATCATCTGAAATGAAGTATGTGTAAGGGGAGTCGTGCTTATAAAACTTGCCAATAGAAAGATCTTTGAAGAACACAGCACCGCTACCATAAGGTTGCAAACCATGTTTGTGTGGGTCAACAACAATTGAGTCAGCATCCTTAAGAGCTGCAAAGTGTCTTGCTGTCTCAGGGCTTAAATGATTTGCTGCAATTAACGTAAAGAAACCGCCGTAAGCAGTATCAACGTGAACTCTTGCTCCATACTGGCGAGCTAAAGCGATGATGTCTGCAAGAGGATCAACTGCACCTAGCCCTGTTGTTCCAAGGGTTGCAACCACAGTTCCAATAGAACCAGTCTTTAGTTCCTTCTCCAAAGCATCCAGAGACATTCGTCCATCTGGTTCAGTAGGGATAGAAACGTTGGTTGTTCCAAGCACTTCGGACATTCTTGAATGTGTGTAGTGCGCATCTGCAGAGTGTGCAATCCTCTTGGTTGGCTCTAGTTCTCTGGCAATCCAAAGCGCCTCTAGGTTGGCAGTGGTGCCGCTCCAGGTTAGGTGACCGAGAAACTCCTCAGGATACTCAAACATCGCTGCCATTTGCTTTAGAACATCGCGTTCCATTTCAGTAGTGGCAGGCGAGGCATCAATCGAATGATTGTTTGGGTTGAGCATCATGGTGGCAAGATATGCAGCCACGGCAACTGGATGAGGCGCTTTTAGCATCTGAGCTGCATAGTTCGGGTGGAAGTATGGGAAATTGTTTTCTAAACGATCTGTAAGTTCTTTGAGCACAGAAGACGCATCACTTTGAGATTTGTGAAGACTTTCGTGTGGCTGAAAAGACCCGTAGGTTCCTTTTAGCTCTTCAATTGCTCCGACAACCTGCTGAATCAAATCAGGTAAGTGCAATTCGTTTTTCTCGGCCACAGCTAACTCCTTTGTGAACTTGTGGTTCGTTTATCTCTTGCCTTGTGAGCAGTTGTTCTTGACTTACTTCTTTCTTCTTGGTGCTGGCTTAGGAATTCTTAGGGGGCGTGGCTGCATTCCTCTAGTGAAAACGTAGAACCAAGTTCCTTTTTGCATCTTGGTGGCAGCGCCAAGTCTTTCCTTGATTCGTGAACCAATCATTCGGTGCATGATTGTCGCTTCCAAGCTCACTGCAGATAGAACAAGAACCATGACCAAAGTAATTAGGTTGTTTGCCGCTACTGGAGTGAATGAGGTAACAAGCAAGAAGACAATCATGAGAGGCATTAGGCCTTCGATCATTGTGTAACGGCCATCAATAATCTCTCGAGCAATTTTGCGCTGAGGGCCCTGATCTCTTCCAAGTAGGTACTTCTCATCACCGGCCATCATGGCCGCTCTTGCCTTTAGGCGAGATTCTCTTTGCTGAATTTTTGCCTGTTCTCTGGATTCCTTGCTGCGGTTACCAACTAGTGGCTTTATGTTCGCAGCTTCACGTTCTTTGCGGGAAGGAGTTGGGCGACCCTTGCCCTGTGCCTTAGATTCGGAATCTTTTTTCTGGTCGCTCAATTTATGTCCTTCGTTTTTGGCCGTACGTGATTTAGATTACTCACATGACATTCTCTATTACTAAGACTAGTTCTCAAGCCATGACACCCGATGCAGGCCAATCCGCAAAGGTTCGCGAGCATGTGGATCAAGACTTCTCCCAACGAGTTGCCACTCTAGGTAAGTTGGTTCGCATCCCAGGTATCGCATGGGAGGCCTTTGATGAGGCAGATTTAGAGCGCAGTGCTGAAGCTGTAGCGGAACTATTCAGAGCGTCGGGTGTCTTCGAAGAAGTCGAGATTAAGAGATCTGTTGTCGATGGAAAGCCAGGAGCGCCAGCAATCCTCGCTTCAAGACCTGCCAAGAATGGCCGTCCTCACGTTCTTCTTTACGCTCACCACGATGTTCAACCGCCAGGGGATGCTTCGGTTTGGCTCACTCCAGCTTTTGAGCCAACCGCTAAGGATGGACGAATCTATGGACGCGGCGCTGCAGATGACAAGGCAGGAGTTGTGGCCCATCTGACTGCGATCGAGACACTCAAGGCCATTGCCGGGGATGACTTCGACCTAGGTATTTCCATTTTTATTGAAGGTGAAGAAGAGGCTGGATCTCGCACATTTAGAGCCTTTTTGGACGAAAACAAGGACAAATTAGCCGCTGATGTCATTATTGTGGCTGACTCTATGAACTGGTCACCAGAGGTTCCTGCCCTTACCGTGAGCCTAAGAGGCATGGTTTCACAAGAATTCACCATTAGAACCATGGAACACGCCGTCCACTCAGGCATGTTTGGTGGGGCAGTACCAGATGCCATGCTGCCTATGGTCAGGGTTCTAGCTTCACTTCATGATGACAAGGGAAACGTGGCTATTGAGGGCCTAAAAACTTACAAATTCGATGATTTGCCTTACACAGACGCGAATTTAAGGGCTGATAGCAGCCTTTTACCTGAGGTAAGCCAAATTGGTGATGGTGGCATTATGGACCGTATTTGGGGTAAACCAGCCCTAACAATCATCGGAATTGACGTTCCTTCGGTTGCTATGTCCTCAAACACCCTTTTGCCAACAGCTGCAGCCAAACTAAGCCTCAGAATCGCTCCTGGACAAGATCCAGCCGAAGCTTTAGAGCTTTTGAAGGCTCATTTAGTCAAAAACGTGCCTTTTGGGGCTCTTTTGGAGTTTGGACCTGCAGAACTGGGGAAGCCATTCATGGCAGATACCTCTGGTTGGGCTCAAGAATTGGCTAAAAACAGCCTGGAAGCAGCGTTTGGTAACCCAATGGTGGAGATCGGTATTGGCGGATCTATCCCGTTTATTGCTGATTTGACCGAAGTGTTCCCAAATGCTCAGATTCTTGTCACAGGCGTTGAAGATGCTGATTCTAGGGCCCACAGCCCAAATGAATCCGTTCATCTTGAAGGGCTTAAGAACGCTATGGTCGCTGAGGCTTTATTCCTGCTACTTGGCAATGATTTAGAGTCAGAATAGCCCCAAACTAGGTTTCAAAGACTTAGAATTAGCACCTAATAGGAGAGTGAAATGACTGAAACTTTGACCCACGGACTTGAAATCACTGACGCTGCAAGGGCAGAATTGCTTAGACACATTGAGTCAGCTGACGTAAGCGATCTAAAGGATGGAGAAAAGCTCCGTCTTCGCGTTGAAATCAAAGTTGGTGGCTGTGCCGGGTTCCAGTATTTACCTTTCATCTTGACTCCTGAACTTCGTGAAGATGATCTGATCAAGGACTTTAGTGGGGTAGAGGTAGTCGTTGACAGCATGACAGCGCCATACATCACGGGAGCAACCTTCGATTTCGTAGATACCTTCCAAAAGCGCGCTTTTGAAATCGATAACCCAAACAGCCAAGGCAGTTGTGCCTGTGGTTCTTCATTCAGCTAAACCTAAAAACCTAGTCTTTCCCTTACGTTTTGGGGTGTTATGGCAGTTTTGGCTTGAATAAAGGCGTAAACTTTATTTATAACGAAACGATATTGAAGGATCGATTTTGCTGCCAAAACGTAGAAATAGATGGGCAATAATCCCACTATTCGCTGTCCTAATTGCCTCTTTAAGCGGCTGTACATCCTATGAATTCTCTAGAGGCTGGCTTCCTGGCGAAACTGGAGTAACTAATCACACCGAGCGCATCGTTTCCCTCTGGGGAGGGGCTTGGATCGTCCTTTACGTAGTCGGCGTTATCGCGTGGGGCCTTATGTTCTGGGCAATAATCGTTTACCGTCGCCGCAAAGGTGACCAAGAGATCCCGCCTCAGCTTCGCTACAACATGCCAATTGAGGCACTCTTCACCGTCGTTCCGTTCATTCTGGTGCTAGGTTTCTTTGCTTTGACTGCTCGTGACATGGACATTATCGAGAAGCCAGTGGCTAGCGATTACAGAATCGAAGTTGTTGGCAAGCAGTGGTCTTGGGACTTCAACTACACCAACGACAACGTTTTTGACTCAGGAATTCAGCTTCAAGCTGTAACTGAAGAAGCCGAGAAAGAACTACCTACCCTTTACTTACCTGTAAATAGGACAGTTCAGTTCGATCTAGTTTCGAGAGATGTGATTCACTCATTCTGGGTAATTGACTTCCTATACAAGAAGGACGTTTTCCCTGGCAAGGTAAACAAAATGTATCTAACCCCGCAAGTTATTGGAACTTACAAGGGTAAGTGTGCTGAGCTTTGTGGTGAATTCCACTCGATGATGCTTTTCAACGTCAAGGTTGTTTCTCAAGCTGACTACGATGCCAGGATGGCTGAACTAAGAAGCATGGGTAATGTTGGTCAACTAACCGCTGATCCAAATGACCCAAACAATATCAACAGAAACAATAACCTTCCGGGCAACAAACCAAAGAGTGAGGGCTAAAGATGATCCAGCCAGCAAAAAAATCTAAAGGCAGAATCGTCGTTGATTGGCTAACTACCACTGACCACAAGAAGATTGGTTACCTGTACCTAGGTACATCATTTGTTTACTTCATGATTGCTGGAGTAATGGCTCTGTTGATTAGAGCTCAGCTCGCTATGCCTGGTTTGACAATCATTCAGACTAAAGAGCAGTACAACCAGCTTTTCACCATGCACGGAACCATCATGCTTTTGATGTTTGCGACTCCGCTGTTTGCTGGTTTCGCAAACGTATTGATGCCAGTTCAGATTGGCGCTCCGGATGTTGCTTTCCCAAGATTGAACGCAATTGCTTACTGGTTCTACTTCTGGGGTTCATTCATTGCTGTGGCAGGATTCTTTACACCTCAAGGAGCAGCGTCATTCGGTTGGTTCGCTTATGCGCCGCTATCGAATACGACGTTCTCGCCAGGGCTTGGTGGAGATCTCTGGGTCTTTGGTCTAGCACTTAGCGGTTTCGGAACAATCATGGGTGGTGTGAACTTCATCACCACAATCATCACCATGCGTGCTCCTGGTATGACTATGTTCCGTATGCCAATCTTCACTTGGAACACATTGGTAACTTCGATTCTTGTAATCATGGCTTTCCCGCCTCTAGCTGCAGCTTTGTTTGCACTAGGCGCTGATAGAAAGTTCGGGGCACATATATTTGATCCAGAAAATGGGGGAGCCATGCTCTGGCAACACCTCTTCTGGTTCTTTGGTCACCCAGAGGTTTACATCATCGCCCTGCCATTCTTCGGAATCGTTTCAGAAATTTTCCCAGTGTTTAGCCGTAAGCCAGTTTTCGGTTATCGCACACTTGTCTACGCAACAATCGCAATTGCTGCGTTGTCGATGACGGTATGGGCTCACCACATGTATGTAACAGGTTCTGTTCTACTTGCATTCTTCGCCTTCACGACGATGCTGATTGCAGTTCCTACGGGTGTGAAAATATTTAACTGGATTGGAACGATGTGGCGGGGGTCTATCACATTCGAAACCCCAATGCTTTGGAGTTTGGGATTCCTTACCACTTTTATCTTTGGTGGCCTTACCGGTGTAATTCTTGCTTCACCAGCACTTGACTTCCACGTGAGCGACTCATACTTCGTAGTCGCACACTTCCACTACGTAGTATTCGGAACAGTTGTGTTCGCTATGTTCGCAGGTTTCTACTTCTGGTGGCCAAAGTTCACAGGAAAGATGTTGAACGAGCGTCTAGGAAAGATTCACTTCTGGCTTCTATTCTTTGGTTTCCACTTCACCTTCCTAATCCAACACTGGTTGGGTGTAAAGGGTATGCCTCGTCGTTACTACACCTACCTAGAAGGCGATGGCTTCACCTGGATGAACCAGCTCTCAACTGCAGGTTCGCTACTTCTTGGTCTGTCAATGCTTCCATTCCTGTGGAACGTTTGGATCACGAGCCGAAAGGGTGAGATGGTCCAGATGAATGACCCTTGGGGTTACGGACGTTCACTTGAGTGGGCAACAGCATCACCACTTCCACGACACAACTTCACTTCTATTCCTAGAATCAGAAGCGAGTCTCCAGCATTCGATCTAAATCACCCGGAGTATGCATCGCCCGATGCGAGACCGATGACCAAGAATGGGAGTAAGTAAGAATGAAGACTAACGTCACTATCCTTAACGTCCTTACCATCTTCAACCTGATTGTTGCCGGTGTTTATGGTTACTGGACATACATTGCTGATGGTGAAATCGAAGTTATCGGATTCGCAGCTCTTGGCATGCTGGTATTCCTAACTGGCTTCATTTCCTTCTACCTAGCGAAGTCTGCAAAGAACTTCACAGG
>JBIIXN010000051.1:0-4945 GCA_044347325.1 Rhodoluna sp.
GGTTAAAGAAGAAGTGCCCACCATTGCTGGTGGGCACTTTCTTTAGTTTGTGACTAGTTCTTGTCTGACTCAATAGCTTTCTGAACTTGCTCTTCGATCTCGTGAGCGTGTGCTCTGGCTTCTTCGATCTCTGACTTAGTTGCAGGAGTGATACGGTCTTGGAAGTAGAAGCGTGATAGCGCTGATCTAACTCTCGCGTTAACGGTAATCTGACCCTTTGCATTTGGTCTAGCAAGTGTTGGCTGGTAGTCCTTGTAGTCAACTAGCTTGTATAGATCATAGGCATCAAGTGGCTCGTGAACTTCAATGTATTCACCGTGAGGAAGTCGAACTATACGTCCAGACTCACGTCCGTGAATTGCGATCTCTTTATCCTTGCGCTGCAGAGCTAGACACACTCGCTTTGTTACATAGAACGCGACAATCGGAAGCAGGATCAATGAGATCTGCATTGAGATCAATACCTGGTTCAATGACATCTTGAAGTGGGTAGCAATCAAGTCCGTACTCGCACCTGCCCAGAGCACCGCGTAGAAGGTAACACCAGCTGCACCGATTCCTGTTCGAGTTGGAGCGTTACGTGGACGGTCTAGAGCGTGGTGTTCGCGCTTGTCGCCAGTTACCCAGTTCTCAATGAATGGGTAGATAGCAACTAGAGCAAGGAAGATCAAGCTGATAGCAAGTGGGAGCAAAATGTTCATTGACACTGTGTATTCACCAAGCATGAATTCCATGCCGGTTGGCGCTAGACGCAATGCTCCATCCAACCAACCGATATACCAGTCAGGCTGTGTTCCAGCTGAAACAGGGGACGGGTCGTAGCCACCGTAGTTCCAGATTGGGTTAATGGTGAAGAAGGCTGAGATGACCATGATCACACCGAACACGATGAAGAAGAATCCACCAGCCTTCGCAACGTAAACAGGCATTAGTGGGTAACCAACGATGTTCTTGTCACTCTTACCAGGACCTGCGTAGTGAGTGTGCTTATGAATAATCAACATAAATAAGTGCAGAGCAAGGAAGACAAGTATCAACGCAGGGATAATCATGATGTGTAGCGCGTAGAGACGCGCGATAACTACGTGACCTGGGAACTCACCACCGAATAGAAGTGAAGAAATTCCTGTACCAATAAATGGAACACCCTTGATCATTCCATCGATGATTCTCAAACCGTTTCCAGATAGAAGATCGTCAGGAAGTGAGTAACCGGTAAAGCCACCAGCCATTGCTAGCACGAATAGCATGAACCCAACAACCCAGTTCAATTCGCGTGGCTTGCGGAATGCACCTGTGAAGAAAACACGAAGCATGTGAAGACCTGCGGCTGCAACGAAGAGCAACGCTGACCAGTGGTGAGCTTGCCTCATCAGAAGTCCGCCTCGAACTTCGAAGGTGATGTTCAGGCTTGATTCATAAGCCTTTGACATAATCGCATCCTTTAGGGGAGCGTAGACACCGTCGTACTTAATCATGGCCATTGATGGGTCATAGAAGAAGGTTAGGAATGTACCTGAAATCAAGAGAACGAAGAATGAATACATTGCAACTTCACCGAGCATAAATGACCAGTGATCAGGGAATATCTTTCTTCCGAATTCCTTAAGAATTCCTGATGCGCCAACTCTTTCGTCAACGTAGTTAGCAGTTCCAGCTAGGAAGGTGTTGCTCTGTGGCTTAGTTTTTGTGATTGACATTACTTCACACTCCTATCCCAGAATGATGGACCAACAGGCTCTAAGAAGTCGCTTTGAGCTACCAAATAACCTTCGCTGTCTACAGTGATTGGAAGCTGAGGTAGTGCTCTTGCTGCTGGACCAAAGACAACCTTGCAGCCATCGATTAAATCGAATGTCGATTGGTGGCATGGGCAGAGTAGATGGTGAGTCTGCTGCTCGTAAAGCGCAACAGGACAACCAACGTGTGTGCAAATCTTTGAATAGGCAACGATACCTTGGTAGGACCAACCCTTGCGCTCTTCTGTTTCAATGAGTTCACCTGGATCTACGCGAACTAGAAGAACAGCAGCTTTAGCTTTCTCTTCCAAGTAATCTTTTTGTTCTGGGTTCAAGCCAGCAGGAATAACCTGGAATACAGAACCAAGAGTGACATCAGATGCCTTTATTTCAATTCCTGTTGGGTCTTTCGCTAGGCGAGTACCCTTCTTCCAGAAAGTGTGTCTAAGAGAATCACCTGGGTTTGGTCCAAGGTCTGCAAGAAGAATGATTCCTGGCAGTGGGAATAGTGCAAGGGAACCGTAAAGAGTTCTACGAATAAGCTTCCTTCTAGTAAAACCAGATTCTTGGTTTGCTGCAGCCAGAATCTCAATTGCAGCAGCACGCTTTTCTTCTGAACCGCGAGTGAGGTGACGTTCTTCAGAAACTTCATTGTCTGGCATTAGAGTCTTAGCCCAGTGAACTGCACCAATACCGATTCCAAGTAGACCCAGAGTCATTCCGACACCTAGGTACATGTTGTTTAGTCGAACGCTTGAAAGATCTTCTGAAAGAGGGAATGCGAAGTAAGCCCAGAGCGCGAATGCACTTCCCAGCATTGAAAGAACGAAGAGTAGCGATACCTGTCGAACGGCAGCCTTCTCATGCTTCACGCTCTTGTCAGTCATGCGCACACGGTGTGGCTCAAGTCCTGGGTCAGCGATTGTGTCTGCACTAACTACAGCAAGGCCACCCTCGTACTCATGATCTGAGTAAGAGCCAGAAACTTTTTCAAGTCCCTTTCGTGTTTCTACTTCTTTAGAGTTGTCGCTCATTTAATCTCTCTACTTAGTTTGACTTGGCTGCAAGCCAGATAGCGATGATGATAAGTAAACCTAGAAGACCGAACCAGGCAACAAGTCCTTCAGATACAGGGCCCAAGCTTCCTAGTTCTTCTCCACCCACAGATGCATTCTCTTGAACGTATACAAGGTAGGTGATGATGTCGTTCTTCTGTTCAGGCGTGATGTTGGCATCGTTGAATACAGGCATGTTTTGTGGACCTGTAACCATTGCTTCATAAATAATCTTTGGTGTCGAGTTCATTAGGTGGGGAGCATACTTACCTTCAGTAAGTGCACCACCTGCACCAGCTGCATTGTGACACATTGCACAGTTGATTCTGAAAAGTTCGCCACCTTTTGAAGGGTCTCCGTTTGCCTGGAGATAGGCTTCGTCTGGAATTGAAGGCCCGTCTGCGAGAGAACCAATGTATGCAGCCATAGCTGCGATCTCTTCTTCAGTGAATTGAACTGGCTTTACTTCTAACTGAGGACCGCTAGCAGCTCCTGGCATACGGCCGGTTGAAACTTGGAAGTCAACTGAAGCTTCTCCAACACCAATCAAGCTTGGACCGTTTGCAGTTCCTTCAGCGTTCTTACCGTGACATGAAGAACAGTTGGCCAGGAAAATCTTCTTGCCTAGATCAATTTGTTCCTGAGTTCTAATGACTTCGCGGTTAGGGGAGACCGCTGCACTAACTGTTGTGTAACCAGTTCCTACAACCAGAAGACCCGCGAACATGACAATACCTAGTGCTTTTGGACTGCGTCGCAATCCATTAATCTTGCGCCTAAGTTGCTTCATTTATAGATCCAGCTCTTTTCTTTTGTTTTTTTTATTTCAAAACGTAAATGATGAGGAACAGAGCAATCCAAACCACATCAACGAAGTGCCAGTAGTAAGAGACCACAATTGCTGCAGTTGCTTCCTTGTGTCCGAACTTCTTAGCTGCGAATGTTCTACCGATAACGAACAGGAAGGCAATCAAACCACCGGTCACGTGCAGCGCGTGGAAACCTGTTGTGATGTAGAAAGCTGAACCGTAGGAGTCGCTACTTAGAGTTACGCCTTCGCTGATCAAAATTGCGTATTCCCAAACCTGACCGGCTACGAAAACTGCACCCAGAACATAACTGATGATGAACCACTCGACCATTCCCCATTTCATAGGGGATTTTCCGGTAGACCTAGGTTGCATGCGCTCAGCTGCAAAAACACCAAACTGGGCTGTGAATGAAGAAGCGACAAGAATAAGAGTGTTTATAAGGGCAAACGGGACGTTTAGCATCTCTGTTCCAGCTGCCCAAACTTCAGGAGCGTTGGCTCTTAGGCTGAAATACATGGCAAAAAGGGCCGCAAAGAACATAACTTCGCTACCCAGCCAGACGATCGTTCCTACGGAAGTCGCACTTGGGCGGTGTATTTGCTGGTTTGCTAGGGGAGCAGTCGACATGGCTTAATACTACCTTCCCAAATCGTTATAAATGCGTTGTTTTCCCTATTGTGGCGTGGATTTTTTGACTAAAAAGCCTTTTCGCGATGGCTAAACTTATGCTCATGAATGAAGCGCTAAGTTGGCCAGAAATACTCAATGACCTTAGTCAAAACAAAGACTTGACCAGGGGAGAGGCAATCTGGGCAATGGAGCAAATCATGAGCGGCAATGCGCTAGAAGAAGACATGGCAGCCTTTCTTCTTGCTTTGAGATCCAAGGGTGAAACTCTAGATGAAATCTCAGGCTTCGTTGATGTGATGCTTGTCAACGCTCTACCAATTCCTGTATCTAGAGATGCAATTGACATTGTTGGAACAGGGGGAGATCAGCTTGGCACGGTCAACATTTCAACAATGGCAGCCATAGTTATCGCTGCCTGTGGTTACCCAGTTCTGAAACACGGTAGCCGTTCTGCCTCCGGCAAAACAGGTTCTTCAGAGATGCTCGAAGCGCTGGGGATCAACCTCAACCTAAGCCCTGAGCAGCTGGCTGAAGTTTTCGCAGAAACCAACATCACTTTCTTCTTTGCTCCGATGTTTCATCCATCTCTGAAGCACGTGGGTCCAACCAGAAAGAGGCTCGGGGTCCCAACAACTTTCAATTTCCTTGGTCCTTTGGCAAACCCGGCTCAGCCAATAGCAACCGCACTAGGGGTCGCAAACCGAGTAAT
>JBIIXN010000052.1:0-4416 GCA_044347325.1 Rhodoluna sp.
AGTCTGCAAGAAATTCAAAAACTGTGCAGAAATTATATACAGGCGCTTTTCAGTCAGAGATCTCTTGCGGCGCTTACCATCTTGTTGTCTTTAGTGCTGAAATGGAATGAGTTTATAAATTTGAACACAAAAGCTGCTCTCGGCTAATCGGATCCAAATCAAAGAAAGACCCTGGACAATCCAGGGTCTTTCTTATTTAGCGAGCTATTTAAGGCAGCTCTGTAGAACTATTGACTATTTAGTTAGGGTAGCCTAACCTGATTGAAGTCCGCAAAAATCAGAATGAGACGTTCTTTAGTGAAAAAGCCTTTGCTAGCTGTTTTAGCCCTTGTTGCATCATTGTTCCTAAGTAGTTGCTCTACCGGTGAACCTAATCCAAATCCGACAGCTTCGGAAACAATCCAACAAAAATCAAGCCTTGTCCTCTACAGCGGTAGATCAGAAGAGCTAATTCAGCCACTCATTGAAATGTTTGAAGAAGAAACAGGGATTGCCACAGAGGTTAGGTATGCAGGTAGTGCTGAACTTGCTGCTCAGATTCTAGAAGAAGGACAGAACTCTCCAGCCGATGTGTTCTTCTCCCAGGATGCGGGTGCTCTAGGTGCTATCTCGAAAGCAGGTTTGCTTGAAGTCATTCCTAGCGAACTAACATCTTTGGTTGCGAGTGAATATTCAGCAACGGACAAGACTTGGGTGGGAGTTTCCGGCCGAGCAAGAGTCCTTGTTTATGACCCAGCCAAGGTTTCATCTCTGCCTTCTTCAGTATTTGATCTAGCAAAGCCGGAGTGGAAAGGCAAGATTGCAATTGCCCCGACCAATGCTTCTTTCCAAGCTTTTGTAACTGCCATGCGGGTAGTAAGTGGAGAGAAGAAAACTTCTGACTGGCTTTCAGCTATGAAAACAAATGCTGTTGTCTATGAAAAGAACGACGCGATTTTAGCTGCAGTAGAAGCTGGCCAAGTTGATGCTGGTTTGATCAACCACTACTACTGGTTTGCTAAAGCAAAAGAAATCGGTCTAACCAAAATGAAGTCAAAGCTTGCAGCATTCAATAAGAGTGATCTAGGCAACTTGGTCAATGTTGCTGGAGCAGGAATAATCAACGACAATTCCGCATCAAGAGAGTTTGTAAAGTTCTTGCTCTCCGCAAAAGCGCAGAACTACATTGCAGAAGTCACTGCTGAATATCCGCTGCTAGAAGGAATAGACATTGTTCAGGGACTCACACCTCTAGCTGACTTGAGTAAACCTGAAATAGATCTGAGTGATCTTGATTCCCTTGATGAGACGCTAGAGATGATTCGTGCAGCGGGTCTAATCTAATAAGCCATGCGCAAGCCACCTCGAATACTAATAGCTCTTGGAATTGCTGCAGCTATTGCAGCGGTAATTCCAATTGGTTATCTGTTATTTCGCTTAGGGGCTGGTGCCGACAAGGCACTAGTGGAATTAGTCAGGCCACGAACACTTGAACTACTTTTCAACACAACTCTTTTGGTTGTGAGTGTGACTTTCACTGCACTGGTAATTGGATTCCTTCAAGCATGGTTGACAACTAGAACTAATTTAGGTTTTGGTGCGTTGTTTGCCGTTTTAGCAACATTGCCATTGGCAATACCGAGTTATGTCATGGCCTTCAGCTTCACTGCTACTTTCCCAGGAGTATTTGGATTCTTGCCTTCATGGTTAGTGATGAGTCTTGCAACGAGTCCTTATGTTTTTCTTGCTGTCTCGGCAGCGTTAGTTAGAACTGATTCCTCTAGTGAAGAAGTAGCAAGAACTCTTGGCCTATCAAAATGGCAAGTGCTAAGAAGAGTAACTTGGCCTCAGGTGAGGCCAGCGGCAACAGCATCATCTCTACTTGTTGCTCTCTACACTCTGAGTGAGTTCGGCGCTATTGCCATCTTGCGCTTTGATACTTTCACTAGAGCGATATACAACGCATATAGATTGAGCTTTGATCGAACAGCTGCAGCTGCATTAGCTGTTGTTTTAGTGATGATTACACTTCTGGTGATTTGGTTTGAACGTAGATATAGAGGTGACTACCTAAGCGTCGGTGCTTCTAGCCAGAAGAGAGTTCGTGTTTCTCTAGGCAAAGCACGACCTGTGGCAATTCTTTCTCTTGTCGCTCTTGCAATGCTTGGCGCAGGTGTTCCTTTATATAGCCTGGTCAACTGGTCCATTGTTGGCTCTTCAACTGCTGACGTTAGTCAAATTCTTGAAGCTCTTTGGGGATCTGTTTCTCTCGCTGTTATGGCGGGAGCCTTGATCACCGTATTTGCATTAGCCATTGCGCTATGGGTAGTTAGGTACAAAACAAAGCTAGGAATGTTTGTTGAACTATCTGTTTGGGCTAATCACGCACTGCCAGCAATTGTTGTAGCTCTAGCTCTGATCTTCGTTGGGGCTAACCTGGTGCCTTGGGTTTATCAAACAACAGCATTGCTTTTGTTTGCATACTTGATTCTCTTTCTGCCAAATGCACTAAGCACCATGGCAACTCCTATCGCTCAAGTTCCTAGAAGCTTAGAAGATGTTGCTAACTCACTAGGAGTCAAAGGCAACAGAAGCATATTCAAGGTGGTACTGCCTATTGCTGCCCCTGGCATCTTGGCAGGAGCTGCACTGGTCGCTCTAACTGTTCTAAAGGAACTACCGGCCACACTGCTGCTTAGACCAACTGGCACTGAAACGTTGGCGGTAAGACTATGGTCATCAACTGAAGAACTAGCTTTTGCTCAAGCAGCACCCTATGCCTTGCTGTTGGTTGTTCTAGGTGGGTTACCTGCCTTAGCCTTAAACAGACAGGCAAGAAAAGCACTTTCGGAGGTGAGCCACTAATGCTGTTAGAGATTAGAAACCTCACCCTCAACTATGGCAATCAAGAAGTTTTGTCGAAGCTCAATCTTGAGGCGAACAAAGGCGAACTCACAGCCGTGCTTGGTTCATCAGGTGCAGGTAAGTCAACACTATTGAGACTTATTGCAGGTTTTGAATCACCAAGCTCGGGTGAGATATTTATTGACTCCAATCTGGTCTCATCCTCTACTGACGTCACAGCTCCAGAGAAAAGAGGAGTGGGAATTGTTCCTCAGGACTCCGCTCTGTTCTCTCATCTAACAGTTAGTCAGAACATTGGTTTTGGTTTGCCTAAGGGTAGCGAAGCAAGAGTCAATGAACTCCTAGATCTAATTGGCATGAGTGACTATGCAGATAGAAAACCTGCATCACTATCCGGAGGTCAAGCACAAAGAGTTGCTCTTGCTCGAGCACTAGCTCCCAGACCTAAGTTAATACTTTTGGATGAGCCATTCAGTGCTTTGGATGCTGAACTAAGAGTAAGACTTCGTGAAGACGTTAGGAAAGTATTGCGAGCTGAGAATGCAACAGCAATCCTGGTAACCCATGATCAGGAAGAAGCACTATCTCTTGCAGATAAAGTTGCCATCTTGCGTGACGGAAAGATTATTCAGTCTGGGTCTCCAACAGAGATTTACAACGCACCTGTCGATTTAGGGATTGCAACATTCCTAGGTGACTCAGTGCTAGTTGATGGTCGTGTTGAAGATGGAAAAATTGTTACTTCTTTGGGAAAGATCACAGCCCTAAACACTGTGGTTGATGGTCAAGTTGGGGTTGCAGCTATTAGATCTGAGAACTTTTATCTTCAACCAAATCCATCAGGGGATTCCCAAGTAATCGGGCGAGTCTTCTTCGGGCACGATGCTGTCGTTGAAGTACAGACTCCGAAGATAAAAATCAGGGCAAGATCTAATGGCCCATTTGCTCCTGAGGTTGGCATGAAAGTAACTGTCTGGGTTCGTGGTGCGGTCAACTTCTACCCAAACGATAAGAACAGCTAAGTCACATAAACCTCTTGAAGTTTAGACTTGATAAGTAATGACTAAACGAAGCGCTTAGGTGGCAACATAAGCAACAATACATTGCTAGCAATAGCACTTGGGATAAATTAAGTAGAGTAAACATACGCATAAACGCACACACTTTAGGCAGGTCTCTAATGAAGAAGCTTCTCACCATTACCAGCGGTATCTTTATTGTCGGTGCGCTACTGAGCGTCGGCACCACCCCAGCCAACGCCAAGACAACTTACTATTTATGCCTCGATACCAAGAAGCTAACTGTCGCAGTTTCCAAGAAGGCATGTAAATGGCCGAAGGTCCTCGTTACAGGAGCCAAGGGAGCCACTGGACTTCGAGGCTTGCCGGGCCTCGCAGGTGCAGTTGGGCCACAGGGCCCTCAAGGCGTTCAGGGTGTTCAAGGTATCCAAGGCCTTCAAGGCCTACCAGGTGAAAAGGGCGACAAAGGTGAAGCAGGTTCCATAGGTGAGAGCGGCAGTAATGGAATAGATGGTGCTGTTGGAGCTCAAGGTCCTCAAGGTATTCAAGGTGA
>JBIIXN010000062.1:0-2771 GCA_044347325.1 Rhodoluna sp.
AGTGGTTTCCTAGACCAATCTGAGTATTCGGTTTTTCGTTACTCAAGTTCGGGAACCTTCTCACTGGTGTCTTTGTTCAGCCCAAATTGACCCTAAACAAGAGGTAAGTAGTCAGGGTAGAATTGGCTAATCTAAACTCCTGACAGGTTGAAAATGACTCAAAATGACCCTTTCGGCTTTACTGGTCTGACTTATGACGATGTATTGCTTATGCCTGGCCAGTCTGATGTTGTTCCTAGCCAGGTCTCAACCAAGACCCAGGTAACCAAGCGCTTATCCATCAACATTCCTTTGCTTTCCTCAGCCATGGACACTGTTACTGAAGCTCGTCTGGCTATCGCCATCGCTCGTCAGGGGGGCTTAGGTGTTTTACATAGAAACTTATCTATTGACCAGCAGGCAACTCAGGTTGATTTAGTCAAAAGATCAGAAGCTGGAATGATTACTCATCCGGTTACCACCCACCAGCTAGCAACTTTGCAAGAAGTTGATGCTGTTTGTGCAACCTATCGAGTTTCAGGTCTTCCAGTTATTGATGAAGATGGAACACTTGTTGGAATTGTTACCAACAGAGACATGCGATTTGTAAACGAAGTTCAAAAGACAACAACTTTGGTTAAAGATGTAATGACTCCAATGCCTTTGGTTACCGCTCCGGTTGGAGTTTCTCCTGAAACTGCAATTGCCATCTTTGCTCAGCACAGAATTGAGAAACTTCCACTAGTTGATCCAAGCGGAAAACTAAAAGGTCTAATCACAATCAAAGATTTTGATAAGAGTGAAAAGTATCCACTTGCTAGCAAGGACTCTAAAGGTCGTCTCTTAGTTGCAGCAGCAGTTGGTGTTGGCGATCAGGGTTGGGAAAGAGCGATGGCTCTTGTTGATGCAGGTGTTGACATTCTTATTGTTGATACAGCTCACGGACACAACACAGCAGTACTAGACATGGTCGCCAAACTAAAGGCAGAACCAGTTGCAAAACACGTTGATGTTATTGGTGGAAATGTAGCAACTCGTGAAGGTGCAGCAGCACTTGTTGAAGCCGGAGCAGATGGTGTGAAGGTAGGAGTAGGACCAGGTTCTATTTGTACAACCCGCGTTATCGCAGGTGTCGGTGTTCCACAGATCACTGCAGTTTATGAAGCGAGTTTGGCCTGTAAGCCAGCTGGTGTTCCAGTTATTGCTGATGGTGGCTTGCAGTTCTCAGGTGATATTCCTAAGGCACTGGTCGCAGGAGCAAATGCTGTCATGATTGGTTCACTTCTTGCTGGTACCGATGAAGCACCGGGAGATATCACTTTCGTTGGTGGCAAGCAGTTCAAGACCTACAGGGGTATGGGATCTCTTGGCGCAATGCAGTCACGCGGCGAAGCCAAGAGTTACTCTAAGGACCGTTACTTCCAGGACGATGTTCTTCGTGAAGACAAGCTTGTTCCTGAAGGTATTGAAGGAAGAGTTCCTTACCGTGGGACCGTTGGTACCGTGGCTCACCAGCTAATTGGTGGTCTTAGAGCTGCGATGGGATATGTTGGTGCAGCGACCGTTGAAGAATTACAGGCCAAGGGTAAGTTTGTAAGAATTACTCCAGCAGGGCTTAGAGAGAGCCACCCACACGACATTCAAATGACCGTCGAAGCACCAAATTACAACAACCGCTAGGAAATCAAAATGAGTGAAATAGAGATTGGTCGCGGTAAGCGCGGTAACCGCAGCTGGTCATTTGACGATATCGCCATTGTTCCTTCAAGAAGAACTAGAGACCCTAAAGATGTCTCAACCGCATGGAACATCGATGCATATAGTTTTCAACTTCCTGTTCTAGCAGCTCCGATGGACTCAGTGGTATCTCCTGATACTGCTATCGCTATTGGCAAGCTAGGTGGTCTTGGTGTTCTAGATCTTGAAGGTCTTTGGACAAGATACGAAGACCCAACCAAGCAACTAGCTGAGATTGCTAAGTTATCTCCAGCTGAAGCAACTGCTGCGATGCAGAAGATGTACTCAGAAGAAATCAAGCCAGAGCTAATCAAGGAAAGACTTGCTTACATTCGTAAGTCTGGAGTGACTGTTGCCGGTGCTCTTTCACCTCAGAAGACTAAAGAGTTTGCTAAGGCCGTTATCTCAGCTGGTGTTGATCTGTTTGTTATTCGTGGCACAACGGTTTCAGCAGAACACGTTTCAAAGACACAAGAAGCTCTAAACCTTAAAGAGTTCATCTATGAACTAGATGTTCCTGTCATCGTCGGTGGAGCTGCAACCTATACTGCTGCTCTGCACCTAATGAGAACTGGTGCTGCAGGTGTCTTAGTTGGTTTCGGTGGAGGAGCTGCCTCTACCACTCGTAAGGTTCTAGGTATTCATGCACCTATGGCAACAGCGGTTGCCGATGTTTCTGGAGCGAGAAGAGATTACATGGATGAATCAGGTGGCCGTTACGTGCACGTGATCGCTGATGGTGGCCTTGGAACTTCAGGAGATATCGTCAAGGCGATTGCTTGTGGAGCTGATGCAGTAATGCTGGGTTCAGTTCTTGCTAAGGCCAATGAAGCTCCTGGTCAGGGCTGGCACTGGGGAGCAGAAGCTCACAACCCAGAACTTCCTAGAGGAGAGCGAGTCAAGGTAGGAACCGTTGGTTCACTGGAACAGATTCTTCAGGGTCCTTCAACTTCAGCAGATGGTTCAACTAACTTGATGGGTGCTCTTCGTAAAGCAATGGCAACAACTGGATACTCTGATCTAAAAGAATTCCAAAGAGTAGACACAGTAGTAGC
>JBIIXN010000061.1:0-2860 GCA_044347325.1 Rhodoluna sp.
CTGAAGTTGAAGGTGTTGAGCCTTTGACTATTGGTATTGCCAAAGGCGATGGGGAAGTGAACTGGCTGAGCGCGTTTTATGCCATTGAATGGACTATCTTTGCTGGCTTTGCAGTGTTTATGTGGTGGCGTCTACTAGCAGATGCATATAAGAAGCAGCAGGCCGCTTTACTGGCTGAATAGGCCCCAAAGCCGAAGTAAAATAGGGCTATGGTCCCCAAAGAACAGGCACGCTCAGCCCTGAAGTTTTATCGAGTTAGCTCTAAAATCACCGGTGTTTTCCTAATCCTGGTCGGTATTGAGATGCTTCTAAAGTATGGCTTTGGGCTGCTTATCTGGTCTGGCGGATCCGCAGGGGTTCTAGGTTTAGTGCCTGATTCAGTAGATGGCACAGGTCTTCCGGTTTCAGGTGTTGACATCTCAAAGCTTTTGCTTCAAGTTCATGGAATTTTATACATCGTTTATTTGTTTGCTGATTTCCGTATCTGGAGACTAGCCAGCATGAAGTTCCAGGACTTCCTAATGATTGCTATGGGTGGAGTTGTTCCATTCTCCGCATTCTTTATCGAAAGAGTTTATTTCGCCAAATTCATCAAGATATTTGGACTTGAAAAGACAGGTGCCTAAAGATTAACTCTTCAGTTGAAAATAGACCGGTACTGGTTGTTGACTTTGGCGCTCAGTATGCGCAGCTAATCGCTCGTAGAGTTCGTGAAGCAGGCGTCTACAGCGAGATTGTTCATCACAACATCTCAGCAGATGAAGTAAAACTCAAGAACCCTCTAGCAATTATTCTCTCTGGTGGTCCAGCAAGCGTTTATGAACCGGCATCACCTCAGTTAGATAAGAATATCTTGGAACTAGGAGTTCCTGTTCTTGGTATTTGCTATGGCTTCCAGATCCTGGCCTCTGCTTTAGGTGGAAGAGTTGATAAGACTGGACTTAGAGAGTACGGGGCAACAGAACTAAGCGTTGTTGCCGGTGGTGAAATTCTTCAGGGACAACCAGAAAACCAAATTTGTTGGATGAGTCACGGCGATCAGGTTATGCAAGCACCTGACGGCTTTGAAGTTCTAGCCAGTACTGCAACTACTCCAGTTGCTGCATTTGCTAGTAGTTCAAAGAAGATTTATGGAGTGCAGTGGCATCCAGAAGTAAAGCACTCACAGTTTGGGCAGAACGTCCTAGAAAACTTCTTACATAACGCAGCAGGTATTCCAGCTGACTGGAATAGCGAAAATGTTATTGCCCAGCAGGTTGAAAGAATTAGAAACCAGGTCGGTAACGACAGGGTCATCTGTGGTCTATCAGGTGGTGTTGATTCAGCGGTAGCTGCAGCTCTAGTTCACAAAGCAGTAGGAGACCAGCTGGTTTGTATCTTTGTGAACCACGGACTTCTTCGTGAAGGTGAAGTTGAGCAGGTTGAACGTGACTATGTTTCTTCTACTGGGGTAAGACTTGTCACAGTAGATGCAGAGAAGAAGTTCCTCGATGCCCTTGCCGGAGTCACAGACCCTGAAACTAAGCGCAAGATTATTGGTAGAGAGTTCATTAGATCTTTCGAAGAAGCTCAGGCTCAGCTGATTGCTGAATCTAAGGCTGATGACCGTCCAATCAAGTTCCTAGTTCAAGGAACCCTTTATCCAGATGTTGTTGAATCTGGTGGTGGGGTCACAGCAGGTATCAAGAGCCATCACAACGTTGGAGGTCTTCCTGAAGACCTTCAGTTTGAACTAGTTGAGCCACTTAGAACACTTTTCAAGGATGAAGTTAGAGCCATTGGTTATGAACTTGGTCTTCCTAAAGAGATAGTTTCTAGACAGCCTTTCCCAGGACCTGGTCTTGGTATTCGTATTGTTGGTGAAGTTACTAAAGAACGCCTAGATCTACTTCGTCAAGCAGATGCCATCGTAAGAGCCGAGCTAAGTGCGGCTGGTATGGATGGAGAGATCTGGCAGTGCCCAGTAGTTCTCTTGGCTGATGTTAGATCTGTTGGTGTTCAAGGTGATGGCAGAAGCTATGGCCATCCAATAGTTCTTCGTCCTGTTTCAAGTGAAGACGCTATGACAGCTGACTGGTCAAGAGTTCCTTATGAACTGCTAGCTAAGATTTCTAACCGAATCACCAATGAGGTTGCTGGAGTAAACAGAGTGGTGCTAGATGTCACCAGTAAGCCACCTGGCACTATCGAGTGGGAATAGCCCAGAGTATTCAATGCCTGAGGACGCTAATTCTAAATCGCCACTAGTCATAGCCCATAGGGGAGCTAGCGGTTATCGACCTGAGAACACCCTTGAGGCCTTGAAACTGGGCATAGAACTAGGTGCTGACGGTATCGAATTTGATGTCGTGAACACTAAAGATTCAAAGCTAATCATTCGTCACGAGAACATCCTTAGCCAAACTACAAATATTGCTCAGCTAAGCAGATTCGAAGAACTAAAGAGAGATGGAAGCGTTGAAGGGCAGTATCACCTGGATTGGTACTCAGAAGATCTTGATTTAGAGGACATAAAATCACTTCGAGCAATCGAGAGAATTCCAGACCTTCGTCCAGGTAGTGCAAAGTTTGATAATGAATTTGAAATTCCGACATTAACAGAGGTTCTTCATTCAGATTTTCTGAAAAACAAAATAGTTGTTATTGAAATTAAGACTGGAAGCCATTTAACTGCTCTTCGAAAGAACATCGGTAAGTTGGTAGCGGAGGAAGTTCTTGCATCCCCTGCACAATCAAATAATTTAGAACTTTATGTAGAGTCCTTCCACCATGACCTATTGCACGATGCAAAATCCGAATTTGAATTAAATGGCATCAGTGCTAAATACTTTTTTGCAATTGATTCAACAAAAATCGTTGA
>JBIIXN010000006.1:0-48833 GCA_044347325.1 Rhodoluna sp.
TGTCTAAAAAGTACCTGCGAAACCTTTGTTTATCTCTGTGTGGTAGAGACCAACTACCTCAAGTATCGCACGGATAGGCCTAAAAGCAATGGATTTGGTTGGCAGAACAGGTCTTTATGGAGCTTCACAGGCTCTAAAAGCCTGTGTTTTAGGGGTTTGTATGTCTCCTGTCAAAGCGCTGAGAACCCCTATAAGGTCAAAATCCAAGTATTCAGATATTGAAGGCGTGAGATACTTTGATTATGACTGAGCAGAAAACTACTGAAAAAGCAGGAATCGGAGCGCCGATATCTCTAGCGCTGGTTCTCATAATCTTTGGAATCATCGGCTGGATTGGTGCCTTTTCACTCACCCTTGAACGTATTCACGTAGCTTCTGATCCAGGCGCTGTTCTAGGTTGTGATCTGAACGTCTTTATCTCTTGTAAGACCGTGATGCTCACTGCCCAAGCCAAGCTTTTTGGTTTCCCAAACTCTCTAATTGGTTTATCTGCATTCATGGCACCAATCATTGTTGGTTTCGCGATTCTTGCTAAGGCTCAGTTTGCTAAATGGTTCTGGCAGCTATTCCTTGTTGGTAACTTCCTAGGCTTCTTGTTTGTCCTATGGCTATTCAGCCAGAGCCTTCTAGTTATCAACGTGCTATGCCCTTACTGCATGGTTGCTTGGACTGGAATGATTCCTATCTTTGTTACTCTTTTCCTCTTCAGCGCAAGAGAAGACATTATCCCAATGCCAATTAGAACTACCGCATTCTGGGATGGGGCTTATTCAAAAGCTTGGATTTGGGTTATTGCAACATTTCTAATCATCATCCTCGCAATCACATTGAGATTCTGGTCTCGTTGGATTCCAATGTTCAGCCAGCTCGGTTGGATCTAAAACTTAGTTAAGAAAGAAATGGGATGGCCATTGGCCATCCCATTTCTTTTACTTCTTTGAAATTAGTTCTTGCGAGCTCTAACTACAATGGTGAAACCTGCTGCTAGTAGCACTAGTGCCAAAGCAAACAGAATTCCTGCATCGTAACCAGTAGCTGCTAGTTCTTCTTCAACTTCAGCTGGAAAAGCGTCTACGTCGTCACCTTCGATGTTGTCGAAAGTTACCACTGCAGTCTCGAAGTCACCAGGAGAGGTGTCGAACTCAACTAGATAACCGGCCTCAAAGGAGCATGGAAGGTCGTTCCACTCACCGATTCCACCTCCCCAGTTGGTTACACCACAAGCTTCGCCGCCTTGGTAGTTGTTTGGCTCATTTTCAGCCCAAGCATTGTATAGCCCACCGACAGCAGCAGGTGTTAGTAGTCCTGAGCTGAACTGCGTGCCAGCTTCAGAGCCGCCACCCCAGTAGTAGTTACCTAGAGGCTGTGGGTCAACGCTAATGGTTGGCTTACCACCTGCAGTCAGAGCAAAGTTGACCATTCTAAGATCGGCAGTGGCACCAATCCAGATGTCCCTCGCCCCTGACTTAGTTGCTACGAACTGATTCTCATTTTCAGTAGAAATGTTTGCTAGGTAGCCGCTCTTACCTTTATAAGACATTAGCTTGGCAGCAGCCATTGCAGATTCCCAGTTAAGTTCAGTGCTTACGAACTTGTATGTGTGACCAGTTGCAGGGTCATAAGTTGTACCAGTTTCGTATTCACCAACACGTACGCTGATCAATAGTGGTGATGTGGTTGTTGAATCACCAGGAGCAGTCCAGCTAACACCAGATTCCATGACTGCAACAACGGCATCTGTAGTTCCGTTGAATGAAACTTCGGTCTGAGCCGCAAGGCTTGAGTAGCCAGGGTTCAATGTGAGAGCTGAGTCAGCGTCTGTAACGGTCAATGTACCTTCGTCAACCTTCAGAGTTACTGAAAGCTTGTCGAATTCGAAACCAGATAGAACCATAGGGACTGTTACAGTCTCACCACCGGCTACTGGATCGTTTGGAAGATCTACTAGTACCTTGCTTGCCGCCATTGAAGCTGAAGCTCCAAAAAGCACAAGCATTGAAGCCACAGCTACTGCTGCACCTTGCTTGATTGTACGAGAATTCATGTTTGATTCCTTTTCGCTAATAAGAATATTTCGTATGAGACATTTGCTATACGGCATAAAGGATAGCCTAAACAGCCTGATTTTTAGACATATTGTCTAGAAATCGCCGATAAAAACAGACTTTATTTGGAGCTAAACTCGCTTAGCTTGATTAGAACCAGAGACCGAGTTCTCTAGTTGCCGATTCAACAGAATCTGAACCATGTACTAAGTTCTGTTGAACCTTTAGACCCCAGTCGCGACCAAGGTCTCCTCTGATTGTTCCTGGCAGGGCAACAGTTGGGTCTGTTGCTCCAGCTAGAGTTCTAAATCCTTCGATAACCCTGTTTCCCTCTACCTTTAGGGCAACAACGTCACCTGAAGCCATGAATTCAACTAGCGGCTCATAGAAAGGCTTGCCCGCGTGCTCGGCATAGTGTTGGGCCAAAAGTTCACGAGAAGGGGTGAACTTCTTGATCTCCACGATTACGTAGCCTTTGGTTTCAATCCTTTTGATGATCTCGCCTATCAGGTTTCTCTTTACCCCGTCTGGCTTTACTAATACGAGAGTCTGCTCAGTCATTATTTGTTCTCCTCTAGATCAAGTTTAATTTCAAAAGTGTTTTGTTCTGCTCGGTTCTTCTTAGCAAGATCAATTGTGTAACCGGCAATCATGGCCCAGCCCCAGAAACCAACAAATATGATGGCAATCAACAAGGTCCAAGGAATCATGAACGAGACAACCAAAAGAATTACCTGCAAGGCCCAGCCGAACCAGTATGAACCTGGCTTTCCTAAGTAACCAGGGGTAAGTATCAGGATTGCTGAAAAGGTTAGTCCGAATCCCCAAACCACAGGCCCATCAGCTACTTGCAATCCGTATGCTGCAAGGGTTCCAAAGAACACAACAAATGATTCAAATGCAACCACCATTGAACCTAAGGTTCTTCTTACTGAGCGATTAGACATCTGCATCCTCCTGGATTTGACGGAACTTAAGTACATCCCCAATCAAAGATACAGTTCCTGTCACCACAATTGTTGAATTAGGTGTTGGCGGAAGATTTGCTTCAGCTAATGACAAGGCATCTCTGAAATCTTCTTCAACACTTACGCGATCTTCGCCAAAGACGTTTCTTGCAATAGCAGCAAGACTCTGAGTGTCATTAGCTCTAACACTGGTGCTCTTGGTGATGATGATTTCGGCCATAACTGTTTCTAGATGCTTCAAAATACCTTCAGCATCTTTCTCGCCAAGGATTGAAACAACACCGACTACGTGAGGCAAACCAAACGATGATTCAAGAGCATTTGCCAGCGATAGCGCGCCATGAGGGTTGTGTGCAGCATCCAAAACAATTCTTGGCGATTTACTAACGACTTGTAGTCGTCCCGGTGAAGAAACATCTGCAAGGGCTGGCCTGAGAATCATGTCTGATAGCGGTGCACTTGCCCCACCTATAAATTCTTCAACCGCAGCAATCGCAACTGCTGCGTTAGCGGCTTGATATGCACCGTGCAGTGGCATGAATAGATTCTCATACTTACCAGCTAGCCCATCAAGCGAGAAAGTTATGCCGAGATCAGATTCAATGTATTCGGTAACTGTGAAGTCTTTACCAAGAATCCTGAAAGTGTCACCGACCTCAGATGAAACTTTCTCCAGCACATCAAGTGCTTCTTTAGATTGAACTGCAGAAACTACCGCGGCACCTGACTTGATGATTCCAGACTTGGTGGTTGCAATCTCTGCGATAGTTTGACCTAGACGCTCCTGGTGATCGAGATCAATTGGCGTGAAGACAGCAACGTCACCGTCTGCTACGTTGGTTGAATCCCAAGCTCCACCCATGCCAACTTCAAGAACTAGAACATCGATAGGCGCATCAGCAAATGCTGCAAATGCCAAAACGGCCAGAGCTTCAAAGAATGTAAGCCTTGACTCCCCCTGCTCAAGTAGTTCCTTATCAACCATGTCTAGAACCGGTTCGATGTCTTTGAATACTTCGTAAAGTATCTCGTTAGAGATGGGTTCCCCATCTAATGCAATTCGTTCGTTGAGGTTGATTAGATGTGGGCTTGTGAAACGTCCTGTTCTAAGACCATGTTCTCTAAGAACCCTTTCAATGATTCGAGAAGTGCTGGTCTTACCGTTAGTTCCGGTGATGTGAATAACACGGTAAGACTTTTGTGGATCACCTAGTAGCTCAACTGCTCTTCTGGTGGGTTCAAGTCTTGGACGAAGCTTATGTTCAGGAATTCGAGCCATAAGTGAGGCTTCGATTTCTTGAATCATTCTCAGAGCATCGGACTCTGAACTCATATCTTGCTCACCACGATGCCGATAGGAAGATCATCTCCCACAACAGTCCCTTCACCTGCAACATCTCCGATAATTGTCTCGAGTTCAAGAGTGAGCGTTTCAGATTTCACTAACTCTTCATGAGAGGTGATTGCATCTAGGACATCTTGAACGCTAGTTACGACAAGTTTGATTCGGTCACTAACATCTAGGTCAGCATCCTTACGAGCTTGCTGCACTGCTCTAATTACATCTCTAGCAATACCTTCAACTTCTAGTTCTTCAGTAACTCTTGAATCGAGAAGAACGAATCCACCTGAAGGCAAGATACCGATTAGGTTCACAGACTCTGAAGTATCAGATAGATCTGCTACCAAATCAATCTCGTATTCACCTTCAAATAGTTCAACCCCTCCACAAACAACCTTGTCGTTATCTTCAGACCAGTCGCCTGACTTAGATGCACCGATAACCTGCTGAACCTGCTTACCCACTCTTGGCCCTAAAGCTCTTGAGTTAACAGTCAAACGCTTGATAACACCGAACTCAGTTGTTGAATCAAGAGATAGTTCAACCAAGTCAATTGATTTGACGTTGAGTTCCTCAGCAATGATGTCAGCAAACTCTGAGAGAGCATCTGCACTCTTAGTGACAACTGTCAACTTAGCTAATGGCAAACGAACACGAAGGCCATTGACCTTTCTAAGACCATTAGCAACAGATGAAACCACTCTCACCTGGTCCATAGCTTCCATAAGCTTGTCGTCACTCTTTAGAGCTTCGTGATCTGGCCACTGCGTTAGGTGCACAGACCTCATGCCAGTTAGACCTTGGAATACTTCTTCAGCAATCAGCGGAAGCATAGGTGCGGCAACTCTTGTCATGATCTCAAGGACTGAATACAAGGTGTTGAAGGCTTGAGGATCACCATCCCAGAATCTGGCTCTAGATCTTCTTACGTACCAGTTGGTGAGGACGTCAGCGAAGTCTCGAAGCTTTGCAGCTGCACCGAAAGTGTCAAAGGCATTTAGATCTGCTGAAACTCCAGCAACCATTTCACGAGTCTTAGCAACAAGGTATCTATCTAGAACATCTTCGCTAGATAGATCAAACTTCGCTTCATAGTTAGAAGCGTTAGCGTACAAAGTAAAGAAGTAGTAGGTGTTCCAGAGTGGAAGAAGAACCTGTCTTGTTCCTTCTCTAATTCCCTGCTCGGTAACTGACATAGTTCCACCACGAAGAATAGGTGAAGAAAGCAAGAACCAACGCATTGCATCTGAGCCATCACGATCAAATACTTCATTCACATCTGGGTAGTTACGAAGTGACTTAGACATCTTCTGTCCATCGCTACCCAAAACAATTCCATGCGAGACAGCAGTCTTGAAAGCTGGTCTATCAAATAGTGCAGTTGATAAAACGTGCAAGGTGTAGAACCAACCTCTGGTTTGACCTGAGTATTCAACGATGTAATCACCAGGTGAATGTGAATCAAACCAGTCACTGTTTTCAAATGGATAGTGAACCTGAGCAAAAGGCATGGAGCCTGATTCAAACCAGCAGTCCAAAACTTCTGGCACTCTAACCATCATTGACTTACCGGTTGGGTCATCAGGGTTTACCCGAGTTAGGTGATCAATAGTTGGACGGTGGAAATCATCAACGCGAACACCGAAGTCTGCTTCTAGTTCATCTAGAGATCCATAAACATCAATACGTGGATAATTAGGGTCAGTTGATTTCCATACTGGAATCGGTGCTCCCCAGAAACGGTTACGAGAGATGGCCCAGTCACGAACATTTTCTAACCACTTACCGAATGAACCATCTTTAGTGTGTTCAGGAACCCAGTTGATTTCCTGGTTTAGTTCAAGCATGCGATCTTTGAGCTTGGTTGTTTCAACAAACCAAGAAGACACTGCTTTGTAAATCAAAGGGTTCTTGCATCTGTAACAGTGTGGATATGGGTGGTCATAGCTCGCCTGCTTTAGTAAGCGTCCCATATCTTTTAGCTTCTGGGTGATTGGCTTGTTAGCTTCAAACACGTGCTGGCCAACAAAGTCAGTAATTACCGAGTTGTATTCACCACGTTCATTCACAGAAACATAAACAGGAATACCAGCTGCTTCACAAAGCTTTTGGTCATCTTCACCGTATGCAGGTGACTGATGAACAACACCGGTACCTTCACTGTCCGCAACATAGTCACCAACAATGATCTGCCAAGCATTGCCAACATCAAACTTTGATTCATCAGCGTAGTAATCAAATAATCTTTCGTATTTAATTCCAGCGAGCTCTTTACCAAGAACTGTTTCTTCAATTGCAGCACTAGCTGCATCCATATCTTCAAAGCCAAAGTCCTTGAGATGATTACCAATAAGTGACTTAGCAAGAAGATACTTACCTGACTCTGTATTGATAACTGCATATTCAATTTCAGGGCCAACAGCCAATGCAAAGTTTGTTGGCAGTGTCCAAGGAGTTGTTGTCCATGCAAGTATCTTTACTCCAGCAAATCTCTGACCTTCAAGAATTGGGAAGGTGACAGTTACTGTTTGGTCTTGTCTGTTCTGATAAACATCTTCATCCATACGTAGTTCATGGTTTGAAAGAGGAGTTTCACATCTCCAGCAGTAAGCAAGGACTTTGAAGCCTTCGTAGATAAGGCCCTTCTTGTGAAGTTCTTTGAAAGCCCAAAGCACGCTCTCTGTGTACGGAGCATCTAGGGTCTTGTAATCATTATCAAAATCAACCCAACGAGCCTGACGGGTTACATATGTTTCCCACTCTTTGGTGTATTTCAGAACTGAGGTTCGGCAGTAGTCGTTGAACTTATCGATCCCAAACTTTTCAATCTCAGGCCGACCTGAGATCTTTAGTTGTCTCTCAGCCTCAACCTCAGCTGGAAGCCCATGGGTGTCCCAACCAAACCTTCTTTCAACTCTGAATCCCTGCATGGTTTTGAACCTAGGAACAGTGTCTTTGGCGTATCCAGTAAGAAGGTGTCCATAGTGAGGAAGACCGTTAGCGAATGGAGGACCATCATAAAAGACGAACTCTGGAGCGTTTTCGTCCTTGCGCTGGTCTATAGAGGCCTGAAAAGTCTTGTCTTTAGCCCAAAACTCTAGGATGGACTCTTCAATGGCTGGAAACGAGGGGCTAGCTGGGACCTGGTCTCTGATGCCAAAAGAAGCTCCATTGTTTTTGGGATACATGGCTTGCTCTCTGGGTTTAGGGGTAAAAGTTCTAATCTCAATGTTAATCTTAATGAACCCTAACTTTTGGAGAAGCACAACGTGACCTCAAGCCACGAAACCCCTGATTTCAGAGCCCCAGCCTCAACCCCCGAACGCGTAGGCGTAGAAGGCCTAGAGGAGAAATGGGCCCTAGCCTGGGAAACCGACGGAACCTACAAGTTCAGAAGAGATGTCCCTAAATCAGACGTTTTTTCAATTGATACCCCTCCTCCAACAGTTTCAGGTTCCTTGCACGTAGGTCACGTCTTTAGCTATACCCATACCGACGTTGTTGCCAGATTCCAACGTATGCGTGGCAAAGAGGTTTACTACCCGATGGGTTGGGATGACAATGGTCTACCAACGGAGAGACGCGTGCAGAACTACTTTGGTGTTCGATGCGACCCGTCACTTCCTTATGTTGAGAACTTCACTCCACCTTATGAAGGTGGAGACAACAAGTCTTCTAAGGCTGCTGATCAGATTCCTATCTCAAGAAAGAACTTCATTGAGCTATGCGAGAAGCTAACCGCTGAAGATGAGCTTCAGTTCGAAGCACTATGGCGTCAGCTTGGTGTTTCTGTGGACTGGGACCAGACTTACCAAACCATCTCCCCTGCAGCTCAAAAAGTTTCTCAGCAAGCATTTCTAAATAACCTCTCTCGAGGTGAGGCATACCAGTCAATGGCACCAACTCTTTGGGATGTCACATTTAGAACTGCTGTTGCTCAAGCAGAGCTAGAGGATAGAGATCAACCAGGTGCTTATCACCGTATTGGTTTCGATGGACCAGATGGCAAAGTCTTTATTGAGACAACACGTCCTGAACTTATTCCTGCCTGTGTTGCTCTTGTTGCTCATCCAGATGATGAGAGATACCAACCACTATTTGGTAAGACAGTAAAGACTCCTCTGTTTGCAGTTGAGGTTCCAGTTCTTTCTCACCGCCTAGCTCAGATTGACAAAGGTTCAGGTATTGCGATGATCTGTACCTTTGGTGACCTGACAGATGTGATTTGGTGGAGAGAACTAGATCTACCTAACCGAGCAATTATTGGTTGGGATGGGCGTCTACTTGAAACTGCACCTGATGTTGTTTCAACTCCTGAAGCGCTAGCTGTTTACGCTGAACTTGCTGGTAAGACTGTGTTCTCGGCTAAGACAAGAATTGTTGAACTACTTCAAGAATCAGGTGACATGGTTGGCGACCCTAAGCCAATTACTCACCCAGTGAAGTTCTTTGAAAAAGGTGACCGTCCACTAGAAATAGTTTCAACTAGACAGTGGTACATCCGTAACGGTGGTAGGGATGCTGAACTTAGAGAAAGACTTCTGGAACTAGGTAAGGAACTAAAGTTCCACCCTGATTTCATGAGAGTTAGATATGAGAACTGGGTCAATGGCCTTACTGGTGATTGGCTTATCTCAAGACAAAGATTCTTTGGTGTGCCTATTCCTGTTTGGTATGCACTTGATGACCAGGGTAACCCTGACTTTGACAAGGTGCTTGTTCCTTCAAGTGAATTACTACCAATTGATCCTTCAACCGATGTTCCTGCTGGTTACACAGAATCACAGCGTGGCGTAGCTAATGGCTTCATCGGTGAAGTTGACATCATGGACACTTGGGCAACTTCTTCACTAACCCCTCAACTAGGTGGTGGCTGGTTAGATGACCCAGAGAAGTTTGCCAAGGTCTTCCCTTACTCTCTTAGACCTCAAGGTCAAGACATCATTAGAACCTGGTTGTTCTCAACTGTTCTTCGATCTCAACAAGAACACGGTGTTCTTCCTTGGGCTGATGCGGGTATCTCAGGTTGGATTCTTGATCCAGATCGTAAGAAGATGTCAAAGTCAAAAGGCAACGTAGTTACCCCTAACGATCTTCTTGTTGAACACTCTTCAGATGCTGTTCGTTACTGGGCAGCTTCTGCTCGTCTTGGAACAGATGCAGCATTTGATACCGGCATGATGAAGATCGGTCGAAGACTGGCTATCAAGGTTCTAAATGCTGCCAAGTTTGTTTTGAGCTTCGATGCACCTGCGCAAGATGCTAAAGTCACTCAGCCAATTGACCAGAGTTTGTTACTAAACCTTGCCGAGGTAGTGAAGGAGGCAACCACTGCATTTGAAAACTACGACCACACCAAAGCTCTAGAACTAGCAGAGAAGTTCTTTTGGAACTTCACCGATGACTACCTCGAACTAGTCAAGGAACGTGCCTACGGCCAGGGTGGCTTCAATGCTGACGAACAAGCGTCTGCTCTTGTTGCTCTTCGTCAAGCGCTACTAACACTTCTTCGTCTCTTTGCCCCATTCTTACCTTTCGCAACAGATGAGGTTTGGTCTTGGTGGCAGGGCAAGGGTTCTATTCACAGAAGCTCATGGCCAACAGCACAAGAACTAGAGCAGGGTCTAGATTCCACAAACCTAGATCTTCTACCCCTAGCCTCTCAGGCCCTGTTTGGCACTCGTAAGGCTAAGAGCGATGCCAAGGCTTCTATGAAGGCTGATGTTCTATCTGCAAACCTTGTTGCCCCTAAGCACATGATCTCTCGACTAGAGCTGCTATCCCCTGATCTAAAGGCGGCTGGACGTATTGCTGAGCTCTCCTTTGTTTCAGGTGAAGAACTGGCTGTGACAGAGGTTGTTCTAGCCCCGACCGAGTAACTTTTCGGCAAATATCTATTTGGTCATCCTTTTCGAAGGCTAGGCTTTTGCTCATGACCTTTGAAACCGAAAACCCATTTGCCCTTCGTTCAACTCTTGAGTATGAGATGCCTGACTTCTCTCGCATCAACGATGAGAGTTACCTCCCTGCCTTCTATGCTGGCTGCCAAGAGCAGCTTCATGAGGTTCATGAAATCATCAAGCAGGATGAAGTTACCTTCGAAAACACCATCGTTGCGATGGAACGAAGCGGACAGCTACTTATGCGTGTACTTGTTGTGTTCTATAACAAGTCTTCAAGCGACACAACCGATCGCTTAGATGAAATCGAAGAGGAAATTGCTCCAAAGCTATCTGCTCACACCGATGCCATCAGATTGAACCAGGCTCTATTCGGAAGAATCAAAGAACTATACGGTAAGCGTGACTCACTTGAGCTAAACACTGAAGATGCCTGGTTGCTAGAGCGTTACTACATGGACTTTACCCACGCAGGTGCTCACCTAACTGATGCTCAGCGCGAAGAACTTACTAACCTCAACGAAGAGCTTTCCAAGCTTGAAACCCAGTTCGGTAAGAACCTACTAACTGACACCAACGATCTAGGTGTGCTTGTTGATGACGTAACTGAACTCGATGGCCTATCAGAGAACGAGATTGCTGCTTGTGCAGCAGCAGCTAAGGCTCGCGGGCTAGAAGGTAAGTGGCTCGTTGGCATGGTGAACTTCACCGGCCATCCACTTCATTCAAGCATGAAGAACCGAAGCCTACGTGAGCGCGTTATGAAGAACTCTCTAATCAAGGGTGCTCGTAACAACGAGAACGACAACCGCCCAGTAATCCTTCAGATTGTGAAGCTACGCGCTAAGCGTGCTGAACTCTTTGGAGTGAAGACTCACGCTGAACACGTTCTCCAGGACCGTAACGCTCAGAACCCTGAGAACGTCCACAAGATGCTCAAGCAGATTGCTCCAGCAGCAGTTAGAAACGCAAGAGCAGAAGGTGCTGATCTGCAGAAGTCTATTGATGCAAGTGGTGAGAAATTCACTCTTGAGTCTTGGGACTGGGATTTCTATACAGAAGCAGTTCGCATGGAAAAGTACAACCTAGACACTTCAGCGATGCGTCCATACTTTGAACTTGAAAGAGTTCTCAACGATGGTGTGTTCTTTGCCGCTAACAAGCTTTTTGGAATTACTTTCAAGGAGCGAAAAGACATCGTTACCTATCACCCAGATGCCCGTGCATTCGAAGTTTTCAACGAGGATGGTTCAAAGCTTGCTTTGTTCATCGGTGATTTCTATACTCGCGACTCAAAGCGCGGTGGAGCATGGATGAACAACCTAGTTGATCAAAGCCACCTACTAGGTCAGTTGCCTGTTGTAGTTAACAACCTGAACGTTCCTAAGCCACCAGCAGGTCAACCAACTCTTTTGACCTACGACGAGATCACTACCTTGTTCCACGAGTTTGGTCACACCCTGCACGGAATGCTTTCAGATGTGAAGTACCCAAGATTCTCTGGCACCAGCGTTGAAAGAGACTTCGTAGAGTTCCCTTCCCAGGTGAATGAAATGTGGCTAACCTGGCCAGAGGTGCTAGATAACTACGCAATTCATTATGAAACTGGTGAAAAGATTCCTCAGGAATGGGTGGATAACCTAAAGGCTGCATCCACCTTCAACGAAGGACACGCAACCACCTCATATATGGCTGCTGCGATCTTAGACCTTGCCTGGCACTCACTTGATGCTGATGCAACCATCGAGGACGTTGAAGAGTTCGAAGCAAAAGCTATTGAAGCCTACGGTCTGAACTATGGACCTGTTCCAACTAGATACCGTTCAACATACTTCTCACACATCTTTGCTGGTGGATACTCTGCTGGGTACTACGGATACATTTGGTCCGAAGTTCTAGATGCTGACACAGTTGACTGGTTCAAGGAAAACGGCGGTTTAACTAGAGCTAATGGAGATCACTTTAGAAAGACACTTCTCTCTCGAGGTGGATCTATCAACTCAATGCAGATGTTCAGAAACTTCAGAGGTCGTGACGCAACTATTGAGCCACTACTAAAGCGCAGAGGCTTGCTTTAAGCCTCTGTACTAAAGGGTCTTCTGAGTCTTAGAAGTTGGATTACCAATAGCCCGACAAGAATCGCCCAGAACGCAGCCCCTACCTGGAAGAACGCAATTCCACTAGAAGCAATCAGGAATGTGATTACTGCAGGTAAGCGCTCATCAGTTTTTTCAACCATGACGTTGAAAGCATTGACGATAGTCGGTAGTAATGCCAACCCGCTAGCGGCTAGAAGAAGCTCTCTAGGGGTCTGATAGACAAAAGCAACTGCGATGCCTGTGAAGAAGGCGAAGATGATGTAAACCACTCCTCCACTCACAGAAGCTATCCAGCGCTTTGAAGGATCCTTGTGAGCCTGCTCGTTCGCGTTTAGGGCAGCTGTGATGGCGGCTAAGTTCATCACAAATCCACCGATGAATGAAGCAACAACTGTTCCAAGACCTGTGGCCACAAGAGAAGCTCTGAAAGGAACTTTGTACCCATAAGAGTTCATGATGGCAATGCCTGGAATGTTTTGTGATGCCATGGCAACCAAATACAGGGGAATAGCAATAGTGAAAATTGAACCTAGATTGAATAATGGCTGGATGAGGGAAACATTCACTAACCAATCGGATGCTGAAACTACTAAGCCTTGATTCAAGCCAATCAGTGTGAAAGCTAGAACAATTGCAACTGGAGATGCCCATAGTGGGGCCAACCAATACAACAAAACCCAAACAGCTATAACAGGAATAACGAGTGCTGGATAACTAGCGCTAGCAGCAAACGGTGCGACACAAAAACTAAAGATCACTCCAGCCAACATCGCACTGGCAATTGATTTAGGGATTGCAGAAACTATTTCACCAAGCTTTGGCCAAAGTCCAGTAAGAGCAAGCAAAAGACCAGTTACCAATATTCCGCCCATTGCGTTATTGAAACCGATACCTGTAATTGATGAGCCAGCAAGCAAAGCTGCTCCCGGTGTTGACCAAACAACCGATAGCGGCATCTTGAATCGCCAGCTCAGAATGATTGACAGTGCGCCGTAGAAGACGAGCATTAGCGCAACCATAGAAACGGTTTGCTCTTTGGTAGCGCCAATCGCGACAAATGCGCTTAGGAAGATTGCTGTGGTTGCTGCTGTACCGGTGATGCTGGCAACTGTTCCAGCGAGTATAGGAGCTCTAAGATCAGAAATGGCTTTTAGTGCCAATTACTAAGCCGACTTTTCTTGTCTTGAAGATTTGATTGGGGTGACTACTGCTTGCTCTGTTCCTTCGACAACACCCTTGGTGATACGAACTAGACCCTGAGCCGCACTACTTGGAATCTCAAACATAATCTGACCAAGAGTCTCTTCAAGAATCGAACGAAGTCCTCTTGCACCGGTTTCACGCTTGATTGCCTCTTCAGCAATAGCCTCAAGAGCATCGTGATCAAACTCAAGTTCGAAGCCATCAATTTCAAACATTCTTTGGTACTGCTTGACCAGAGCGTTCTTAGGCTCGGCAAGAATCTGAATGAGCGCTGGCTTATCCAAAGGCGTTACAGCAGCAAGCACTGGAAGTCGCCCGATGAATTCTGGAATCAAACCGAACTTGCGAAGATCTTCTGGCTGAACCTGAGTGAAGATGTCTGTCTCTTCATCCTTGTTTCTAATGTCAGCTCCGAAACCAATACCCTTTTTGCCAACACGAGCCTGAACGATTGACTCAAGACCTGCAAATGCACCTGCAACAATAAACAGAATGTTGGTGGTATCCAAGGAAATGAACTCCTGCTGAGGGTGCTTACGCCCTCCCTGAGGTGGAATAGATGCAACCGTTCCTTCAAGAATCTTTAGCAGTGCTTGCTGAACTCCTTCACCAGAAACATCTCTAGTAATTGATGGGTTCTCAGCTTTACGAGAAATCTTGTCAATCTCATCGATGTAGATGATGCCGTGCTCTGCTCTCTTGACATCGCCATCGGCTGCTTGAAGAAGTTTTAGCAAGATGTTCTCAACATCCTCACCGACGTAGCCTGCTTCGGTAAGAGATGTTGCGTCAGCAACTGCGAAAGGAACATTTAGCCTCTTGGCTAGGGTTTGCGCGAGGTAGGTCTTTCCGCAACCGGTTGGACCGATCATAAGAATGTTTGACTTAGCAATCTCGATTGAATCGTGAGCCTTGCCTGAGTTGGTTAGAGTGCCTGCTGCACGAATTCTCTTGTAGTGGTTATATACGGCAACCGACAATGCCTTCTTAGCTTGGGTTTGACCAACTACATATTCATCTAGGAAACCATAGATTTCCTTTGGGCGAGGCAATTCAAAGTCTTCAACCTGCTTAGGGGTCTTCCCCATTTCCTCTTCAATGATCTCGTTACATAGATCAATACACTCATTACAGATGTATACGCCAGGGCCGGCAATAAGCTTCAGCACTTGCTTCTGAGTTTTAGAACAGAAGTTGCACTTAAGCATGTCCCCTGATTCACTGAGTCGAGTCATGGGTAAAGCCTACCTAGCCTCAATGACATAACTGAGTAGGCAAGGGTAATGAAAAAGAGCCAGTTGGAGCTCTAAATGAACTCCAACTGGCTCTTCTTACTAGAGGTTACTTAGTCCAGTAAATCTTTGTATCAGTGCCCATTGGTGCACCATAAACCTTGGCTCTAACGACCTGGAGCCCTAGGGTTCCCTTTGGTGCTGAGACCTTGATACTGACCATGCCTTGGGCGTTTGAAACTTCAGACCATTCTTCCAAGTCATTACCTTCACCAAATGATTCAAAAGTAACTGTGGTTCCTGAAACGACCTTCTTAGCTAGGTTAGTTAGCTTGAAAGTAATGGTCTTTGTTGTTCCTGCTTTTACCTTTAGAGACTTGGTTGTAGCAGTTACCTTAGGGTTTACAAAGGCCAGGAAGATTAGGTCCTTGTCTTCCCCTCTTTCTTGAGCCTCAGTTGGGTGAGGGTACAAACTCGGGGCGATTGTGGTCTGCATGCACATGGTGTCATCGCCACAAGGGATTCCCTTTGAATACTTGTTCATCTTGTTCAGAGCAGTAGGAAACATCTCGCCAGAGATGTTGTAGTTCTTCATGTTGAAGGTTGCCTTACCGAATGAATCAGTAGTTGAGATGATTGCAGTCTGACCTGCTCCAAGCTGAGGCTGATCTCCACACCAGTCACGAACAATAGCGCTTGTGTTTGGTCGGTTACCACCTGGGTAGTTAGTTGCCTGGGTGGTTGAGAATGTGGTCTTTGAACAGGAGAACTTCTTGTTGACAATCATGTAAACAGTGCGGTTGGTGTATGGAACACCTGCAGCGTTTGTGTACTTGAAGGTAAGAGAGACATCTCCCCTAACATCTGCATACATGATCCTCGCGTTTAGACCTTTACCGTAGTACTGATCCCACTTGCCTTTAGCGTCTGGGGTCATGTTTACGCTGTTTGTGTCTCCAAGTAGTGGAGCAGTCAGTCTCATGATGCTGGTTCCAACTACCGGAGCGGTGTAGGCGTGTGCGGGTTGAATTGCGATTGCGCCAAGCAAAGCAATAGCGGTGGTGGCACCGACTAAGGTTCTTCTAGTGGTTTTCTTCATTTGTTGCCTTTCCTTATTTGTTGTTTTGCTCGCACAAGCTTTTATCGCGGGTTTACTTTTCCAAATCCGTCAACCTTGTAATAGCGTACCCAGTCGATGTTTAGAGATGATGCATTCAAAGATGGATCGATAGCCCCACCGAAGTGACCACCCATCGCTAGGTTGAAGATTGCATAGAAACTTGGGTCAACACCTTGAGCGTTAGGGCCGAACGGCCATCTCGTTAGGCCTGACTCCGATTTTTCTATTGTGTAAACCAAGATATCGTTGAAGTAAAAGGAAATCTCCTCTGGCTTCCACATCATGCCGTATCTGTGGTAATCCTTACTTAGGTCTACACCAGTGTTTCTTGTCGACCCTTTATATGAGTGACCTCCACCAGAGTTACGGTAGTGAACGGTGCCGTAAGTAACCTGTGGGAAAGTTCCCTTGAATTCCATAATGTCTAGCTCGCCACAACCAGGCCACGGCACTGTTGCGATGTTGTTCCCCAGCATCCAGAATGCTGGCCATGAACCGTTACCAGGGGAAAGCTTCATTCTTGATTCAAGATATCCGTAAGTGAAACCAACCTTGTTGTAGGTAGTGATCTTTCCACTCAACCATTCACATCTTCCGAAGTAACAGCTGTAGTTAGTATCACCAGTTTGTCTGGTGGCAGAAATTGTTAGGTTTCCTTGAGTGGTTCCATCGTGAGTGTTCTTAGAAGCCAAGTAATACTGACGTTCGCTGTTACCCCAACCACAGTTGTTATATGGAGGACCACAGCCATCAGTTACGTCTGCTGTCCATTTAGTTGAATCTGGTTCAGTTCCAGATGCACCATTGAATTCATCTGCCCAAAGCAGTGTTCTTGTCACAGGAGTAACCGCATTACCGATAGAAAGTAGACGATCAACAGGAACTGCAGCTTTGAATCCAGCACCCGCAGGTGAGCTTGCACGAATGACACAGTCCCCAAGTGCTAAAGCTTTAACCTTGTCACCTGTAACTGAGCATTGGACAGGGGTCAAAGAGGTAAAGACCAAAACTTCACTCAGTGCATTGCCAAATAATGTTTGGTCTTCATCGTTTAGGAACATATCTGCTGGCTGACCGAACTCAATTGCGTTTTCTTTAGAAGAAGCTTTCGGTGCTGAAGTGATTGCAATGGCTGGAGATAAGAATCTTCCACTCATAGCCGAGATAAGAAATCTGTAGTTGGTGTTATTGGTTAGACCGGTAAATCTAAAAGTTGTTGCCGAAGCTGAAACTTTCTTGATTGACTTCCAGCTACCCTTGGTCGCTGTGATCTGATAGCCACTGATCTTGAACCTCGAAGTGCTAGCCATTTTTAGCCACTTCAAAGTCACTACCTTGTCAGAGCCAACAGCAGAGAAGCTCTTGACTCGAGACATGCTGGAGTTCACAGTGGCGGCGTTAGTTACGGAGGTTATCCCCAGAAACCCGACGCTCAAGGCGACGATGGTGAGATAACGAACAAAGATGCGCAAGCGAGCCTCCAGATAAAAAGTGACCGTTTCGCACAAAACTTACTAACAGATTAGCAGAGAGCCCCTGCTTATGAGATAAACAGAGGCTCTATCAGTGTTTACACAGAAAGGGGTTTAGCCCTTACGTGAAGTCAAGACTTGGTCAATCAGACCATATTCAAGAGCTTGAGCAGCTGTGAGAATCTTGTCACGCTCAATGTCCTTGCTTACCTCTTCAACAGACTTCTTTGAATGCTTAGCGATTGTCTCTTCTAGCCAAACTCTCATGCGCATAATCTCAGCCGCCTGAATCTCAATGTCAGAAGCCTGACCACGACCGCCACCACCGGATGCTGGCTGGTGAATCAAAATGGTTGAGTTAGGAAGTGCTAGACGCTTACCTGGAGCACCACCAGCAAGAAGAACAGCCGCAGCAGATGCTGCCTGACCCAAACAAACAGTCTGAATCTGAGGCTTGATGTATTGCATGGTGTCATAGATAGCAGTTAGAGCTGTGAAAGATCCACCAGGTGAGTTGATGTACATGGTGATATCTCTATCAGGGTCTTGGCTTTCAAGAACCAGTAGCTGAGCCATGATGTCATCAGCGCTAACATCGTCAACCTGAGCACCTAGGAAGATGATTCGGTCTTCGAAAAGCTTTGTGTATGGGTCTAGGTAACGAGAACCGTAAGGAGTTCTTTCTTCGAAGGAAGGAAGAATGTAACGAGCTTCTGGCATGTTTTCTCTATTCATTAGTCTCTTCCTTACTTCTTGCCAACGCCGGTTGAAACTGACGCAAACTCTTGAATGTGATCAACAAAGCCATATTCCAAAGCCTCTTGAGCGCTGAACCAGCGGTCGCGGTCACCATCCGCCATTACTTGATCAACTGTCTTGCCAGTCTGTTTTGCAGTGATAGCTGCAAGCTTCTTCTTCATATCGTTGATTAGGAAAGCCTGAGTCTGAATGTCTGCAGCTGTTCCACCGAAACCACCGCTTGGTTGGTGAAGTAGAACACGAGTGTTAGGAGTAATGAATCTCTTCCCCTTAGCTCCTGATGTGAGTAGGAACTGTCCCATCGATGCACACATACCGATACCGACTGTTACAACATCGTTTGGAACGTACTGCATGGTGTCGTAGATAGCCATACCAGCGGTGATTGATCCACCTGGAGAGTTGATGTAAAGGAAGATGTCCTTAGTTGAATCCTCAGCTGCTAGAAGAAGCATCTTGGCGCAAATCTCATTGGCATTGTCATCGCGAACATCGTCGCCTAGCCAAATAATGCGGTCTTTGAGTAATCTCTCAAAGACATTGCTCTGTGGTGTGTTTTCAGCCATTTACTGCTCCTCTAATCTCTTTTGCATAATCAAGATAACCGAGGAAACCCACAAAACATTCTCATGTTCGCCACAGGCAATAATCGCCTAGAGATTAGTTGTGGTCGTGACCTTCGTGGTTGTCAGGGCTGAATCCGTCATCTGTCTTGGTGAATTCAGCCAAATCGACCTTTTTACCATCTGAGTCAGTGACCTTGGCGTTCTCAAGAACGACAGATAGGGCTTTTCGTCTAGCCACTTCAGCTACGAATGACGGGATCTGGCCCTGAGCATCCACTGCCTTTACGAACTCGTTTGCATCCATGCCATAAGACTGGCTTGCCTGCATTAGGTACTGCAAAAGCTCGTTCTCGTTGACTCTAACTTCTTCCTTTTCAGCGATTGCATCTAGCAACATCTGCACCTGGAAAGACTTGGTTGACTCAACGATAACTTCTGCTCTGTGAGCATCGTCAGCCTGACGGCCTTCGCCTTCTAGGTGACGCTCAACATCAGAGTTGATTAGTTCCTCTGAAACTGGAACATCAACAAGCTTTAGAAGTTCTTCGGTTAGTAGCTCTCTAGCCTGAAGACCCTGAGTGTAAGACTTTGACTTCTTGATCTGGTCTTCAAGACCTGCCTTGAGTTCTTTCACAGTGTCGAACTCGCTAGCCATTGCTGCCCATGCATCATCAATTGCTGGAAGCTCGCGCTCCTTGACAGCGTTTAGGGTAACGGTGATTTCAGCTTCTTGACCGGCCATGTCGCCACCGACCAACTTGCTCTTGAAAGTTGTGGTCTCACCAGCGGTGAGAGTGTCAAGTGCGTCATCAATTCCATCTAGAAGTGAGTCGCTACCGATTTCGTAAGAAATGTTTTGTGCCTGGTCAATCTGCTTGCCGTCAACATTTGCAACCAAATCGATTGAAGTGAAGTCGCCTTTCTTAGCAGGACGCTCAACAGTAGTTAGAGTTCCAAAACGTGCACGAAGACGATCGATTTCTCCATCAACTTCAGCGGCATCAACCTTGATTACATCAACAGTTACTTTCATGCCCTTGTATTCAGGAAGCTTGATTTCTGGACGAACCTCAACTTGGATTTCAACAACCAGGTTGCCTGCAAATGTCTTCTCATCTGGAGACTGCTTCACTTCAGCCGAAGGCTGACCTAGTGGACGAAGTTTTTCCGCTTCGATTGCTGAACGGTAAATGCTGTCAAGACCATCATTGATTGCGTGAGCAAGAATTGCTGGACGGCCAACTCTTTGATCAAGGATTGCTGCTGGAATCTTGCCCTTACGGAAACCAGGAATGTTTACGCTCTCAGCAATGTGCTCATAAGCGTGATCAAGACTTGGCTTGAACTCTTCTGGAGTTACATCAATTGTTAGCTTGACTCTGGTTGGGGTTAGTCGTTCAACAGTGGTTTTCACAAGTGGCTCCATTAGACGTGGTCAGCTAGAGCCAACCTATTTTTAAGCAAAAATGGTCGGGGTGACAGGACTCGAACCTGCGATATCCTGCTCCCAAAGCAGGCGCGCTAGCCACTACGCTACACCCCGGTGGTTTTTATCCTGAATTTCTCCAAAACAAAACAACCTCCGTAATCCTAACCCATAGAATGTATGAGAGCAGAATCAAATCCACAAATGCGGGTGTAGCTCAATGGTAGAGTCTCAGTCTTCCAAACTGATTGTGCGGGTTCGATTCCCGTCACCCGCTCCACAAGGCTTATAAACAGGCCTAGAACTGGCAACCAGGGCACCAATAAAGCTTCCTGGTTGCCATTAGTTCTATTGAGACCAATCCCTCACAACGCAGGCACTTCTGCCCTTCCCTCTTATAGACGTAGTTCCGATCTGCCTTTTTAGTCCTCTTCTTGAGGCGCTCTTCCCTAGTTGTCATGAACCCTGTGGCAACTCCAACTTTCATTAGTTTCACAGAATCCAGCCAGAGTTCTTCTACTTGAGAAACCGATAAAGACTTACCTGGCACATGAGGGCTGATCTGAGCCCTAAACAAAATCTCAGCTCGATAGACGTTTCCAATGCCGCTAATGACTTCTTGATTCATCAGAAGTATTCCAATTGGGCTAGCTGAGCTTTGAACTCGTTCAATAAACCTTTGTTTCTGCAATCCCCTAGGGTCTGTATTTGTTGGGTCAGGACCTAACCGGTTCTCAATGTCTTTGACGGCTCGCTTATCTATTACTTCACAGATAGTTGGACCACGAAGATCGGCTAAAAACTCATCGTTATAAAACCTTGCTCGCACCTGTCCATACATGGCCTTCTCTATCTCATCAATAAATCGCCATTTGCCATAGATACCTAAATGAACTCGACAGGTTAGACCATTATCAAAATTGAGAAACAACTGCTTGCCAATTGCTTTAGCACCTTTGAAAACTTGCCCATCAATTAGTTTGGCTTCGGATGAGAATCTTCCCTGCGGAGAATCAACTCGAACGGGCTTGCCTTTGAACTTCTTGTTGAACTCATTGGCAGTTCTTTGAACGGAGTGACCCTCAGGCATTTATAACTTCAGGACCTTAGATAATTTCTGAGGTTTGCTCGTAAGTGGCAATCTTGCCAATTCTTCTAACGTGACGCTCATCATTTGAAAAAGGCTCGGCAATGAATGCCTTGATCAGTTCCAGAACTTCTTCTTGGGAATGCTGCCTTGCACCAACTGCAACAACGTTGGCATCGTTGTGCTGACGGGCTAACTTGGCGGTATCTAGATTCCAGACCAAGGCAGCTCTAATGCCCTGAACCTTGTTAGCAGCAATCTGCTCACCATTACCTGAGCCACCTAGGACAATGCCCAGAGCCTCTTGGCCAGCGTCTTCGTCAGCCCTGACAGCCAAGGCTGCTGTTATACAGAATCCTGGGTAGTCATCCAGCGGGTCATACTCTTTAGGCCCGTGGTCAAAGACCTCCAGGCCTATGGCCTCTAGTTCTTTGATTAGGAAGTGGCTGAGCTCTAATCCAGCATGATCTGTGGCTATGTGTATGCGCATCTTGATAAAACCTTCTAGCAGTGTTGTTGGTCAATACTAGGCTAGTTGCTGTTGAAATAAACCTGACATAGGAGTTGTAATGCCTGCTGAAAATCTCACCCGAATTGAAGCTACCGAGCGCGCCGAGCTCTTGGAAGTATCCTCATACACCGTTGAATTAGACCTTATGAGGGGTGAAGAAGTCTTCGGGGTTACTACAACAGTCAAGTTCACAAGCAACCTAATCGGAGCTTCAACCTTTATTGACGCCATTACCAAGAAGGTTCACCGCGTCACCCTGAACGGCAAAGACCTGGACGTTTCAGTTTCTGACGGTGTTCGCATCCAGTTGGATAACCTAGAGGCCAATAATGAGCTAGTTGTTGTTAGCGATAACCCTTACATGCACACCGGTGAAGGTCTACACAGATTTGTTGACCCAGTCGACAACGAGGTTTACCTATACACCCAGTTCGAAGTTCCAGACTCAAGAAGAATGTTTGCAGTCTTCGAGCAGCCAGATCTAAAGGCGACCTTCCAGTTCACCGTTACAGGTCCTAGCAACTGGAAGATGATTTCTAACTCCCCTACCCCAACTCCAGTAGACAGAGGAGATGGAACATCAGTTTGGGTATTTGCCCCTACCCCAAGAATCTCTTCATACATCACCGCTCTTGTTGCAGGTCCATACACCGAGTGGAGAGATGAACTAACTTCAAGCGACGGTAGAACCATTCCACTTGGAGTATTCGGGCGTTCATCTCTAGCAAAATACATTGATGCGGATTACATCTTCGAAAAAACTAAAGAAGGTTTCGTATTCTTTGAAGAACAATTCGATTACCCATACCCGTTTGAAAAGTATGACCAGCTATTCGTTCCAGACTTCAACGCTGGAGCAATGGAAAACGCAGGTGCTGTAACAATTACTGAAACTTACGTATTCCGCGGAGCAGTCAACGGCTTTATCAAGGAAAGAAGAATCATTACTGTTCTTCACGAACTAGCTCATATGTGGTTCGGTGATCTTGTAACAATGCGTTGGTGGAATGACCTATGGCTAAACGAGTCATTCGCTGAATACGCTTCATACCTGGCAACAGCAGAAGCAACTGAATACAAAGAAGCCTGGACAACATTTGCTTCACACGAAAAGTCATGGGCTTACCGTGAAGACCAGATGCCTTCAACTCACCCAGTGGTAGCAAACATCAGAGACCTTGAAGATGTTCAGGTGAACTTCGACGCAATTACCTATGCCAAGGGTGGCTCAGTTCTTAGACAGCTAGTTGCCTGGGTAGGTCAAGAGAACTTCATGAAAGGTCTTGCCTCTTACTTCAAGAAGCACGAGTTCGCTAACGCTGAACTAGTTGATCTTCTAACCGAGCTAGAACTAACCTCTGGTCGTGAACTTCGCGAATGGTCAAAGCTATGGCTAGAAACTTCAGGAGTAAACACTCTGCGTGCAGAGCTAGACGAAACTTCAGAAGGTAACATCACCTCCTTCTCAGTGCTGCAGTCTTACCACCCTGACTACCCAACTCTTAGACCTCACCGTCTAGGTATTGGTTACTACAACCTGGTTGATGGCAAGGTCATTCGAACTCACCGAGTCGAGATCGACATCGATGGAGCAAAGACCGAAGTTCCTGCGCTAATTGGAACCAAGCGCCCTGACCTGATCCTTCTAAACGATGGTGACTTGGCTTATGCCAAGCTGCGCCTTGATGAAAGATCATGGCAGACCACCCTGCACAACCTTGCAGTTGTTGATGACTCTCTAGCTAGAGCACTGCTATGGGGTGCAGCTTGGGATTCAACTCGCGATGCTGAAGCAGATCCGAAGGACTTCATCCACCTAGTTCTAAAGAACATCGCAACCGAATCAAACGCAACCGCGATGATGACACTCCTAAACCAGTTGGTAACAGTTCAGAGCATGTATCTAAAGCCTGAGCACCGTTTGGAATACAAGGTCAAGATTGCTGATGCTCTAATCGAGATGGCAAGAAACGCAGCAGCAGGATCTGAAGCTCAGCTACAGTTCCTGAAGTACTTCCCGCGCTTTGCATCCAATACAGAACACACCGATGCACTACGTGCACTGCTAACTGGTTCTGAGAAACTAGCTGGTCGTGAAATCGATACCGACCTGAAGTGGGATCTACTAACCGGTCTTGTTGCAGCTGGTGCTGCCGATGAAGCTGAAGTAGATGCGATGCTAGCTACCGATAACACTGCCAACGGACAGAAGGCTGCAGCACTGGCTAAGGCTGCTATTCCAACAGCAGAGTCAAAGGCTAAGACCTGGCACACCGCAGTTGAAACTAACGAATGGTCGAACACCATCCTGCAGTATTCAACTCTTGGTTTTTCAAGAGGTGCTACCGCTGATCTACTAAGCCCATACGTAGACAAGTACTTCGAAGATGTTTTGAAGATTTGGAACACCAAGACTTTCAAGATGGCTGAGTATGCAATTGTGAACCTCTACCCAATCTCACTAGCAACATCAGAACTAGCCGACAAGACTAGAGCGTTCTTAGACACTCCTGAAGTTGTTGCTATCCCTGCGCTTAGAAGATTGTTGGTTGAAAACCTTGACCCAATAGACAGAGCCCTAAAGGTTCAAGCTCAAGACAGATAGTTTCAATAAAGAATAGGCGGAAAACAAATGCCAGCTTGGATGACTGACTTCTATGCAGACTGGGGTCCAGGCCTGCGCATTTTGTTGGGCGTTCTGGCTGCTCTACTTATTAGAGCCTTACTTCAGGTTGCCATCAATCGTGTTGTTAGCTCTGTCACCAAGAGTGTTCGCAAGATTGAAGGCATCAGCAAAGAAGAATCTCCTTTAGCTCAAGCTCGTCTTCTGCAAAGAACTAGAACCATCGCATCTGTTCTAGGCAACCTAGCAACCTGGGGTCTTGCCTTCACTGTTATCAGCATTGCTCTAACTGAAGCAGGTGTCTCCCCTGGAGCCATTGTTGCTGGTGCAGGTATCTTGGGTGCTGGTCTTGGTTTCGGTGCTCAGTCACTTGTTAAGGACCTAATCTCTGGTTTGTTCATTGTCTTCGAAGATCAATACGGCGTTGGTGACTCAGTTGACCTAGGGCAAGCCGAAGGTGTTGTTGAAAGCGTTGGTCTTCGAGTCACTCAGGTTAGAGACCTTGAAGGAACCCTATGGTTTGTTCGTAACGGTGAAATCATGCGAGTTGGAAACCAATCTCAGGGTTGGGCTCGTGCAGTTATAGATGTTGCAATCGAATACCAGACAGATATCTCTCTTGCTCAAGAAGCGCTATCAAGAGCTGCCAAGAGCATCGATGGTAAAGCTCTCGGTGAGCCTGAGATCTGGGGCATCAATGCTCTATCAGGTGATCAGGTAGTTCTTCGCTTAGTCCAAAAGACTAAGCCTGAAGATAAAGATTCAGTTGCCAGAATGCTGCGACAGGCAGTGAAGGATGAGTTCGACAAGGCAAACATCAAGCTCGCTTCCAACCCAAACGCAATCCACATCAACGTCAAAAACTAATGACCGAAGAAAACTTCGAAGATAGAGAACGAGTAGAAACAGTTCGTCTCACTCACCAAACTGGTTCAAACGTTGAGGGTGACATCTACGAAGCCGTTGGTGGCAAAACATTCTTTGTGAATCTATGTGCAAAGTTCTACGAAGGTGTCTCGCAAGATCCACTACTTAGGCCTATGTATCCAGAAGAAGACTTGGGCCCTGCTGCAGAACGTTTACAACTGTTTCTAGAACAGTACTGGGGTGGACCAACTACTTACCAAGAGCAAAGAGGTCATCCAAGACTTCGTATGCGTCATATGGAATTCAAGATCAACCCGTCAGCAAGAAAAGCCTGGCTTACGCATATGGAAGCAGCACTCATTGCTCAAGAATTACCGCCACTTTATCACGCGCAGATGTGGGCTTATCTTGATCGAGCAGCAACAGCCATGCTCAACACAATGGATGACTAAGGCTTTAGCGGAACGTAGTCTTTAGCAAACTTAGCTAAGACGTGACCGTGCTCTGAAGAGAGTCTTACCCAATCCCCCGATACATACCAAGGAACAATTTCACCTTCGGTGAGAAAGCCTAATCCTGCAGCAACAAACGCTGAACCCATAGGAAGTGGGAACTTATAGTCAAATGCTCTGCCCCAGATTTCACTTCTTACTCTGGCAGCAATAGGTCCGCCAACAGATGCTGGAAGAGTTTCTGATACTTCAGCTATTCCCTTGCGAGCAATTTCAGTAAGTTCAGCTTCAGGAATCTCGCCACCTAATTCCCAACCAGTTCTAGTTGGTGTTTCGGTACTCCAAGACACTTGAGCCAATTCAAGATCGAGAGAAATCTGATTGGGATCTACAGTGCCCTTACCAGTTATGTTCAGTAGTCGATCAGCAAGACTAAGTTGTTCTTCCTGCACCTCACCTGCTGCAACAGATTGAACTCGCTCTAAAAGATCAGCAATCAATACTGTTAGGTCAAACTCGGTCGCCTCAGCTAATTTCAAAGTTCTCAGGCCCAGTACCAGAGGTGAATCTTCTTCATATTCACCGCTAAAGATAGGAGCCACATAAACGGTTAGGACATCGCCATACGCTCTCAAACGAACTGCACCCTTAGGGTCCATGCGCTTGGCTCTATCTAGGTACTTCCCTAGATCAACAACATCGGCATTGGTTGGTAAAACAAAACTATTCTTCATGTCCTTATAAACTTACCTTGCAACCCCAATCAATGACGATGTGGAGATAGATTGCCTGATTCAATGCCGATTTCGGCCGACCCGCTTGGCGAACTCTTACAATCCCTATCCTTACAAAAAGTAGCTAGAACTAGAGAAGACATATTCATGGGGTCAAGTAATTTCATGTATACGGGCAGGGTTTTTGGTGGACAACAACTAGGTCAGTCTTTAATGGCCGCATCAGCCACCGTCGAACCAGATAGGTTCATCCACTCCATGCACGGTTATTTCCTTCGTGGTGGCGATATGGAATTACCAATTACATATTCAGTTGACCGCATTCGTGACGGTAAATCTTTCAGCACCAGAAGAGTGCAGTCTTACCAGAATGGTGAACCGCTCTTCTCATCTATTTATTCATTCCAGGTGGCAGAAGAAGGCTTAGAACACCAGGACTCTTTGCCTGATGGTATTCCTGAACCCGAATCACTTCCTCCCCTTCATGAACTAGTCAAAGACATGGATGAACCATCAGCTAAATACTGGGCTAAAGGCAGACCCTTTGACATGAGACACATCGAGAAGTCCATTTACTTCTATGTTGAAGGTGAGCATGTTGCTCATCAGGCACTGTGGTTCAAAACAATCGGTCCATTTCCGGATGATCAGAATCTGCACAACGCGGCTCTTGCCTATGCATCTGACTATTCATTACTTGAACCGATATACAGAAGACACGGTTTAGTTTGGTCACACCCAGGACTAATGGCAGCAAGCCTTGATCACGCGATGTGGTTCCACAGACCAACTCGAGTTGATGAGTGGTTACTCTACGTTCAAGACTCCCCTAATGCACGAGGTGCTAGAGGTTTGTCTTTAGGCAAGATATTTAACCGTAAGGGTGAACTTGTAGCAACAGTTGCCCAAGAAGGACTAGTTCGTATTCCTAAAGAAGATTTAGCTAATCACTAGTCTCTGGTTAGTCGTCTATAAGTTGAACGGTGAGGCTTAGCAGCCTCTGGCCCTAGACGAGCAATCTTGTTCTCTTCATATCCTTGGAAGTTACCTTCGAACCAGTACCACTGGTCTGGGTTATCGTCAGTACCTTCATAAGCCAAGATGTGTGAAGCAACTCTGTCGAGGAACCATCTATCGTGTGTAATGACCACTGCACAGCCAGGAAACTCCAAAAGAGCGTTCTCAAGAGAACCAAGTGTTTCAACATCCAAGTCGTTTGTTGGCTCATCGAGAAGCAATAGGTTTCCACCCTGCTTCAGAGTTAGAGCTAGATTCAGACGGTTTCTTTCACCACCGGAAAGCACTCCAGCAGGCTTCTGTTGGTCAGGACCCTTGAATCCAAACGCAGCAACATACGCTCTCGATGGAACAGTAACGTTACCAACCTGTAAGAAGTCCAAACCGTCAGAGACAACTTCAAACAGAGTCTTATTTGGATCAATACCGCCACGAGACTGGTCAACGTAAGAAATGCTTACAGTCTCACCAATCTTTAGCTCTCCCCCATCAAGCTTTTCTAAACCAACAATGGTCTTGAACAGAGTTGACTTACCAACACCGTTTGGTCCAATGATGCCAACAATTCCGTTTCTTGGCAGTGAGAAAGAAAGACCACTGATAAGCGATCGTCCTTCAAAACCTTTTTGCAGGTCCTTAGCTTCCAAAACAATTGAACCAAGTCTTGGGCCAGGTGGAATCTGGATTTCTTCGAAGTCTAGTTTTCTAGTTCTATCTGCCTCAGCCGCCATTTCTTCATAACGAGCAAGACGTGCCTTTGACTTGGTCTGACGAGCTTTGGCAGATGATCTAACCCACTCAAGTTCATCAGTGAGACGCTTAGCTAACTTGGCATCTTTCTTACCAGCGACTTCTAGTCGCTCACGCTTTTTCTCTAAGTAGGTTGAGTAGTTACCTTCGTAAGGGTAAGCACGACCTCTGTCTAGTTCCAGAATCCATTCAGCTACGTTATCTAGGAAGTATCTATCGTGAGTAACAGCCAGCACAGCACCTGGATACTTAGCTAGGTGCTGCTCGAGCCACAACACTGATTCAGCATCAAGGTGGTTAGTTGGCTCGTCAAGAAGAAGTAGGTCTGGCTTTTCTAAAAGCAATTTACAAAGAGCAACTCTTCTTCTTTCACCGCCTGAAAGATGTGTCACTGCAGTATCTCCCGGTGGGCAACGAAGAGCATCCATCGCCTGCTCTAGTTGGTTATCAAGATCCCAAGCATCAAGGTGATCAATCTCTTCTTGCAGTTGACCCATCTCCCCTAGCAGTGTGTCGTAATCGGCATCTGGGTTCGCAAGCTCAGCGCTGATCTCGTTGAAACGATCAACCTTGGCTTTGATGTGGGCAACAGCTTCTTCAACGTTTCCAAGAACTGTCTTCTCTTCGTTTAGAGGAGGCTCTTGAAGCAAGATACCAACAGTGTGTCCTGGGCTCATTCTGGCTTCACCATTAGAAGGCGTGTCCATGCCAGCCATGATCTTTAGAACTGTTGACTTACCTGAACCGTTAGGACCAACCACACCGATCTTGGCACCTGGGTAGAAAGCCAAGGTTACGTCGTCAAGAATGACCTTGTCGCCGTGGGCTTTACGCGCCTTAATCATCTGGTAAATAAACTCAGCCATTTTTGGGTCCCTTAAAGATAAATGCGACACTCACAATCAAGTCCGCTCGGGATAAGTATATCCGACAGTAATCAGGGCTCAGGTGCCTAAATCTGCTTCGTTGAAGGTGAGTGTCGCATACCAGCAGCCGAGAGTTAGGGGCAGGCGACTGCTGGATCCTTTGGACTAGCTCTTCGCTAGAGCTTTCTCTTTGCCTTTAGTTACAGGCTCGTCATCTTCGTGTTCATCAGGAGCTGGGGCATTATCCTGATCGCTCTCGCGGATGTTCACTGTTCTGGTGAAAGTGCTAGAACCCCACATCAAGTCATGGCCGACGCTTTCGGCCTCTAGTTCAACTGATGTTCCTGCTCGTTCTCCGTTATCCCAGTCTCTAACCCTGAGTCGACCGGTTACTAGAACACGGTCCCCTTTTGAAATTGAAACAGCAGAGTTGACTGCAAGTTGGCGAAATGAGGTGATGGTGAACCAGTTGGTTTCAGCATCAACCCAACGGTTGAGCTGCTTGTCGTATTTGCGGAGTGATGCTGCTAGACGAAATGAGGTGATGGGTAAACCATCTTGAGTTACCAGATGCCTGGGAGTTGTTGCGACTAAACCGGTGACTGTGTATTGATCTGACATGTGTTGCCTTTCTGAAAAGTTTTCATAACTGATTCAGAAAGATTGCCAAGAAAAAAGAATTGCTGCTGTAGTTTTCCACAGCCCCTAAAAGACTTACTTCAAATACTCGGTGAAAGAAGATCTGGTTTTTGCCATCTTGCCGCTTACAACCGTTTGGCAATAGGCGTTACCTGGATTGTTTGTGAAGTAGTCCTGGTGGTAATCCTCCGCAGGCCAGAAGATTTCAAGTGGCTGCAAGGTGGTGACGATTTCTCCATCCCACATATTTGCTGCTCGCTCTAGGGCTTTCTCAAATAGTTCTTTTTGCTCTTCACCTTGGTAGAACATCGCCGAACGGTAGCTCGAGCCAATGTCGTTGCCCTGACGGTTTAGCTGCCTTGGGTCATGAACTGTGAAGTAAAGATCAAGAACAACTTCAGCGCTTATGACTGACTCATCGAAGATGACCTTAGCTACTTCAGCATGGCCAGTCTTTTCGCTGCAAACCTCTTCATAGGTTGGGTTAGAGGTATGTCCACCTGCATAACCACATTCAACATCGATGATGCCCTTGAACTGGGAGTAAGAAGAGTCAAGGCACCAAAAACAGCCTCCGGCAAGTACAAATTCAGTCATGGCTCTAGCCTAGGGTTATTAGGTGAGCAGAGTAGCAAATAGAAACCCAGTTGTTGGTGTTACCGCCGTATCCTTTGCAGCGCTAATGTTCGGCTTCAACGCTTCAAGCGTCAAAATAATCCTCGGCACTGAAATCAGCCCTGAGCAACTAGTCCTCTTTAGGGCAACCTTCACAGCAGTGCTGGCTGGAATACTCCTGCTACTGACAAACAGGAAGGCCTTTAGGGTTACTAAGAAAGAATTGCCAGTTCTTATTTTTTATGGAATCTTTGGCGTTGCTCTCATGCAATGGTCTTACTCAAATGCAGTAAGTCTTCTCCCAATCAGCGTTGCTCTTCTAATCGAGTACACAGCTATCGTAATAGTCCCCCTTGTTTCCCTATTGCTGTTCAAAGAGAAGGTAAGGCCACGGCTTTGGTTTGGTATTGCTGCTGTTCTTATTGGCTTGGCGATAGTTAGCAATGTCTGGGATTCCGATCTAAATCCAACTGGTGTTGCTTGGGCGTTTATGGCAGCTGGATGTCTAAGCATTTACTTCCTAATCGGTGAACATACTCAACGCAAGCGTGATGCCATGTCTACCCTCTTTTACACTTTCGCTGTTGCAGCTGTGTTCTGGGCAATCCTGAACTTCATAAACCCAGCCGAGATGATTGACATCAACCTGGTGTTCAACTTGGGTGGAAACCTAGATCACATCTCCATGCCGGTATGGGCAGGGCTGCTATGGATAGGCATCATGGGTTCATTTATCCCGATGCTTCTTGACTACATTGCCTTAGGTAACCTCTCTGCCACGGCTGTTGGAGTTATCGCTACCGCTGAGACTGTCTTTGCAACCGTATTTGCCTGGGCTTGGCTCAATGAATCAATGACCACACTTGAGGTCATTGGAGGTTTAATAGTGATAGCAGGAATTGTTCTTGCTGAAACATCCAGAATGAACTCAATTAAGGTCTAAATGTCTAAGCGTGAAATCAGCAACAACTCTCTAGCAATGATTGCAACGGTTGCCCTGGTGGGCATCTTGGCTTCAGCTATTGGGTTCTTTAGCCCTGATTGGTGCACTGTTCCTCAGCAAGATGACTGGACTTCTTGCGCCGCTATCGCAGAGCAGAGAAACATTGGTTCAATTGTGCTCTTTGTTGTCTGTGTCTTAGGTTTTGCCCTTTCAATAGCCAAACGTCGTAAGCCTTCGCGCGATTAGGCTTTAGTCATGACAAGCAAAGCCGCTGCAAAGATGCATAGCTCAACTCCTGAGACTATTGCTCTTCGCGAAGATGTAATCAATTACGCACGCGAACGAATGGCTCTTGATCCTGCTCCCCTTGATGGACCACAAACTCTCAAGTTCTTACAAAAACATGCCAGTGGAACTATCTCTGAAAAAGGTTTAGGTGGCAAGAAAGCTCTCAAAGTGTTTGAAGATGTTTTAGCCCCTGCTTGTATTTCAACAGATCACCCTGGTTACCTAAGTTTCATTCCTGTTGCCCCAACGGAAGCCGCAACACTATTCGACCTAGTTGTATCCGCTACATCTGTTTACGGTGGTTCATGGCTCGAAGGTTCAGGAGCTGTCTTTGCTGAGAACGAAGTTCTTTCATGGTTAGCCCAAGAAGTTGGCTTACCTAAATCAGCCGGTGGTGTTTTTGTTCAAGGTGGATCTCTAGGTAATCTTTCTGCTCTTGTTACAGCCAGACACACAGCCATTTCTGCGCGCAAAAAGGAAGGAAAGAAACTTCCTAAGCGTTGGTCAATCATTGCTTCTAAAGAATCACACTCATCTCTAAAGGCAGCTGCAAGAGTCATGGACATTGATGTAGTCCTGGCCGATGTTGATACCGATGGCAGACTTCGTGGCAAAGCAGTTCTGGAAGCAGCAAAGAAAATCAAGGATGGCCTCTTTGCTGTTGTTGCAACATCAGGAACCACAAACTTTGGAATAGTAGATCGTCTAGATGAAGTAGGTGCTGCTGCTAAGAAGCTAGGAGCTTGGTATCACATTGATGGTGCTTACGGACTAGCTGGAATTCTAGATCCACAAAGTAAGAAGCTATTCAAAGGAACCGAGAAGGCAGATTCCTTTATCGTTGATCCTCACAAGTGGCTCTTCACTCCTTTTGACTGCTGTGCTCTGGTTTATAGAAAGCCTTCGCTAGCAGCAGCTGCACACACTCAACACGGTGAATACCTAGACACCCTTACCGATGGTGGCGATTACAACCCGAGTGATTATGCATACAACCTAACTAGAAGAGCTAGAGGATTACCTCTCTGGTTCTCACTAGCTACCTATGGCGTGAAGGCTTATAGAAAAGCGATTGCAGAAAACATTCACCTAGCCCACCAGATTGCCGATGTAATCAGGAAAAGACCTGGCCTATCTCTTGTTAGAGAACCAGAGCTATCAATTGTCGTCTTTGAAAAAGAGGGCTGGAAGCTTGCTGACTATGAAGCGTGGTCCGATCGAATCTTGAAGCAAGAACTTGGCTTTGTTGTTCCAAGTTCACACAATGGAAAACCTAACGCTCGCTTTGCGATAGTTAATCCAAGAACCGATTTGAAACTTCTAGTCAAATTACTCGACTCAATGGATAGCAAGTAATGAAAGTAACCATCACTCCAGCTTTACCTTCTCTTAGCCGTGTCAAAGAGCAAACCAGAAAACCAATCAGAGTAGCTCTTGTTCAGATGCACTGGGATCAAGATGAAGTTACTCACCTAGCCAATCTCAATAAGGGCATTGAGCTAGCCGCTAATGCTGGTGCACAAATGGTTTTCTTACCTGAACTAACCCTTAGTAGATACCCTGCAGATAAGTTGCCAACTGGAAAACCTGCTGCCATTGCTGAAACCCTTGAAGGCAAAACATTTCAGTTTGCTCAAGCCACCGCTGAAAAACATGGCATCTTCGTTCACGTTTCTTTGTATGAAGACACTGAGCTAGCCGATGGCCGAGGAACAAACGTTGCCATCATGGTCAACCCTCAAGGCGAACTTATCGCTTACACACCTAAACTTCACATCCCCGTAACTGCTGGTTACTACGAAGACAAATACTTTGCCCCAGGACCAAACTCCCCTGATGGATATCCTGTCTATGAGCTAGAGCTAGGCGAAGATGCCACTATGGCAAGCTTTGGTTTACCAACTTGCTGGGATGAATGGTTCCCTGAGGTAGCCAGAGCTTATTCCTTAGCTGGTGCAGAAGTATTGGTTTATCCAACTGCTATCGGTAGTGAACCAGATCATCCAGAGTTCGACACAGCACCGTTATGGCAGCAGGTAATTGTTGGTAACGGTATTGCCAATGGAACTTTCATGATTGTGCCTAACCGCTGGGGTAATGAAGGTGCTTTGAACTTCTATGGAAGTTCCTTCATCTCAGACCCATATGGTCGAGTTCTAGCAAGTGCTTCAAGGGATGAAGATGAAGTATTGGTTGTGGACTTAGACCTAGATCAGAGAAGAGATTGGCTAGACCTATTCCCTTTCCTAGCAACAAGAAGACCAGATACTTACCAAGCTCTTTTGAAGCCTGTAGTCAATGAGAGAACTGATTCAGGTGATGGAATAGATGGCGGCATTGCTGGAGTTGAGCAAAACACAACAGAGGATTTGCAATGAGTTGGAACTTTCCTGCCGAATGGGTCAAGCATGAGAGAACATGGCTAGCTTGGCCTGCAGCTGATTATGCCCAGGAAGAAGATGCATTTCTAGCCTGGTCAGAGGTTGCTAACACTGCTTCTGAATATGAACCAGTAACTGTTCTAGTAAATGCAAGGCATCTAGAAACTGCAAAGAAGCATTTATCAAAAGATATAGAACTAGTTGTTTGTGATCTTGATGACTCTTGGATTAGAGATTCAGGAGCAACATTTGTTGTGAACTCTGAAACTAATGCCCTCGGCGCTATCGACTGGGTCTTTAACGGTTGGGGTGCTCAAAGCTGGAGTAACTACGCTTTGGATGACAAGGTTGCTTCATTCATGGCAAAGCATGTCAATGCTGAGATCATCAAAAGCGAAATGGTCAACGAAGGTGGGGGCATCCACACCAACGGAGCAGGTTTACTTCTTGCAACTGAAACAGTTCAGCTTGGTATTGAAAGAAACCCGGATTGGACAAGAGCTGAAGTTGAACAGGAACTGAACTCAAAGCTTGGAACAGAAAAAGTTATCTGGATTAGACGAGGTCTAACTAGAGACTATGAAACCTATGGCACTAAAGGTCATATCGATATCGTTGCCTGCTTTGCTAATGAAGACACTCTCCTAGTTCATGACCAGGTGGATGCATCTCACCCAGATAACTCAGTAACTCATGAAGTGATTTCAAGACTTGAAGAGCAAACTAATGCTCGAATCGTTAGAGTTCCAGCCCCAAAGCTTCTAAAAGATGACCTAGGTTTTGTCGACTACTCATACATCAACCACTACATCCTCAATGGGGCGGTCTTGCTATGTGCATTTGATGACCCTAATGATCAGGTGGCTAAAGGCATCCTCGAAGAGGTCTACCCAGGCCGTGAAATCAGACTTATTGACGCCAGACCTATCTTTGATAGGGGTGGCGGAATCCACTGCATAACCCAGCAACAGCCTGCTCTGTAGCCATTTCGGCGTGGGGTCCAAGAGGTCCCTGAAACTGGCGTAAATTATCCATATGCCTCAAACTCCTTTGCACGCCGAACATGCCCGTCTTGGGGCTAGTTTTACTGATTTCGGTGGCTGGGATATGCCGGTTAGATATTCAAGTGATTTAGCTGAGCATGAAGCTGTTAGAACTAACGCTGGGCTATTTGACATCAGCCACATGGCAGAAATCTTTATTGAAGGTCCAGGTTCTGCAGCATTCCTTGACTACGCACTAGTTGGTCAAGCATCACTAATTGAAAATGGCAAAGCTAAGTACTCTTTGATCTGCAACCAATCAGGTGGCATCATCGATGACCTAATTGTTTATCGCATGGCTGAAGAATCTTTCCTAGTTATCGCTAACGCAGCAAACAGAGATGCAGTTGTTTCAGCGCTAACTAGTAGAGCAGCAACTGTTGGTTTTAGTGGAGTGCAGGACAAGAGCGATGAATATGCTCTTCTTGCTATTCAAGGACCTAACGCAACAGCAATCTTGCAGACACTAACCAATACAGATCTTTCAACTCTTCCTTACTACTCAATCGGTGAAGGAACTGTAAGTGGAGTTAGCGCTTACCTTTGCAGGACTGGTTACACAGGTGAAGATGGCTTTGAAGTTCTCTTCAGTTCGAAAGAAGCAGTCAAAGTATTCAACGCCCTGATTGAAACAGGAGCAGTTCCTTGCGGTCTAGCATCTAGAGACACCCTAAGACTTGAAGCAGGAATGCCGCTTTACGGTCACGAACTGAACTTAGATGTGAATCCTTATGAAGCTGGCTTTGCAAGAGTAGTCAGATTAGATAGAGATGACTTCGTTGGCAAAGCTGCCTTAGAGCAACTCTCAACTTCGACCACATCCAGGAAACTAGTTGGCCTAGTTGGCGAGGGTAAAAGAGCTGCAAGGGCTGATTACCCGCTTTATGCAGATGCAGACTCAACAGTTCAAATCGGCATTATTACCTCAGGAGCACTTTCTCCTACCCTTGGTTACCCAGTAGCCATGGGGTACCTAGAAACAGATTTCTCTGAACTAGGCAACACCGTAAGTGTTGATATCAGAGGAACCCGCCTACCAATGACTACTGTCAAACTACCTTTCTACAAACGTTCAAAATAACCCAAAAGGAAAATCATGAGCAATCCAACTAACCGCAGTTACACCAAAGAGCACGAGTGGGTCCTAGTAGAAGGTGATGTTGCCACAATCGGCATCACTGCATATGCTGCAGAGAAACTTGGCGATGTAGTCTTCGTCGATCTTCCAAAGATTGGCACCTCAACTACATACATGAAGATTTGTGGCGAGATTGAATCAACCAAGTCTGTTGGTGAACTTTATGCCCCACTAGACGGTGAAGTTGTTGAGATAAACGATGTTGTTGTCTCAGCTCCAGAAACTGTCAACACTGATCCTTTTGGTGCTGGATGGTTGATCAAAGTGAAGTTCACTTCGCTACCTGAACTAATGACTGCCGCAGAGTATGACGCTCTAACTGGTGAAGGCTAAAGGTTAATGGTCTTATCTCACGAAGATTTTCAATACCGCCACATCGGGCCTAACGCTCAAGATCAGAAAGACATGCTGGCTACCCTCGGGTATTCAACTCTTGCTGAACTACTTGATGCTGCATTACCTGAAGCAATTCGTTTTGAAGGTGACTCACTTCTTCCTGAAGCAATCTCAGAAGCACAAGCTATTGCTGAACTAAGAAAGATTGCTAGTAAGAACAGAGTTACAACATCTTTGATTGGACAGGGCTACTACGGAACCCACACCCCTTCTGTTATCAAGAGAAATGTTCTAGAGAACCCCTCTTGGTATACCGCTTACACCCCATACCAACCTGAGATCTCTCAGGGACGCCTAGAGGCAATCATTAACTTCCAGACCATGGTTACTGACCTAACTGGCATGAAAACAGCTAACGGCTCAATGCTTGATGAAGGAACTGCAGCAGTTGAAGCGATGCTAATTGCTAGACGCTCATCCTCAGTTGAATCAAACATCTTCTATGTCTCAAGCGACATCTTCCCGCAGACCAAAGCCCTGCTAGATCACAGAGCAGAACCTGTGAACATCGAGGTTAGATACTTCGACCTAGCAGAAGCCTCTAAGAACCCTGCTCTTCTTTCAGAAGAGTTCTTTGGAGTCTTCGCTCAATACCCAGGAGCATCTGGTCAGTTCTATGACCTAACTGCTTTGTTTGCTCACGCTAAAGCTAATAACGCAATCTCACTTGCAGCAGCTGATCTATTAGCTCTAACTCTTTACACCCCACCAGGAGAGATGGGTGCCGATGTTGTTGTTGGATCAACCCAACGCTTTGGTGTTCCTATGGGTTTTGGTGGACCTCACGCTGGTTACCTAGCAGTTAGAGAAGACCTAGAGCGTTCAATGCCTGGACGTCTTGTTGGTGTTTCAATTACTTCAGACGGCTCACCTGCCTATCGTCTGACTCTTCAAACTAGAGAGCAACACATTAGACGCGAACGAGCAACCTCTAACATTTGTACCGCTCAGGTTCTTCTTGCAGTTATGGCAGGAATGTATGCCGTCTATCACGGCCCACAAAGACTTAAGGCAATAGCAACTCAAGTTCAGAACAACGCTCACTCACTAGCTCAAGCTCTTAGATCTTCTGGACTTGAAGCTTCTGGTGGGAACTTCTTTGACACATTCACTGTTTCAAATGTTGATGCCCACAAGGTCTTCGAATCAGCAAGATCAAAAAACATCACCATGCTCGTTATCGATTCAAAGACCATCGGAATCTCAGTTGATGAAACAACTTCACTTGAAACTCTTCAAGATGTCCTTGATGCTTTTGGAGTAAGCAGCACTCTTGCTGACAGCAAGGTCGAAAACTCTTTAGCAAGAACAACTGATTACCTCACACACGAAGTATTCAATTCATATCACTCAGAAACAGCAATGCTGAGATACCTCAAGCGTCTAGCTGATTATGACTTTGCTCTAGATAGAGGAATGATTCCTCTAGGTTCTTGCACGATGAAGTTGAACTCAACAACTGAAATGGAAGCTGTTACCTGGCCTGAGTTTGCAGGTCTACACCCATTTGCTCCTAGAGAAGATGTTCAAGGGTATCTAGAACTAATCGAGCAGCTAACTGCTTGGCTTTCAGATGTCACAGGATATGAAGAAGTTTCTCTGCAGCCTAATGCTGGTAGCCAAGGTGAACTTGCTGGTCTATTGGCAATCCGTGGCTATCACCTATCTAGAGGAGATAAGCAGAGAACTGTTTGTCTGATTCCTTCAAGTGCTCACGGTACTAACGCTGCCTCTGCGGTTCTTGCAGGTATGGAGGTGGTTGTTGTTGCCTGCGATGAGAATGGAAACGTTGACGTTGCAGATCTAAAATCAAAGATTGCAGCTACTGGAGACAAGCTAGCTGCTCTTATGGTTACCTACCCAAGCACCCACGGTGTTTACGAAGAAGCAATCGTTGATATATGTGATCAGGTTCACGCTGCTGGTGGGCAAGTTTACATCGATGGAGCAAACACTAACGCTGTTGTTGGTTATGCAAAGTTTGGTCTATTTGGTGGAGACGTTAGCCATCTAAACCTTCACAAGACTTTCTGTATCCCTCACGGTGGTGGAGGTCCAGGTGTTGGCCCAGTTGCTGCTAGATCTCACCTCAAGGAGTTCTTGCCTGGTCACGCTAATGCGCAGTCAGCTCTGCCTAGTTATGGACCCGTATCAGCTGCCCCATACGGTTCAGCAAGCATTCTTCCAATCTCTTGGGCATACATCAGAATGATGGGTGCACATGGTTTGCAGAATGCAACTGCAGTTGCAGTTCTCTCAGCGAACTACATTGCTAAGAAACTTGATCACGCTTTCCCGCTTCTATACACAGGTAAGAATGGCTTGATTGCTCACGAGTGCATCATCGACATCAGAGGTATCACTAAAGACACTGGTGTTTCCGGTGAAGATGTTGCTAAGCGCTTGATTGACTACGGTTTCCATGCTCCAACCATGTCCTTCCCTGTTGCTGGAACTCTCATGATTGAACCAACCGAATCTGAACCTAAAGAAGAAGTTGATCGATTCATTGATTCAATGCTCGCTATCAAAGCTGAGATTGATGAAGTTGCCTCAGGCAAGTACACAATTGAAGAGTCACCTTTGAGAAATGCTCCACACACAGCCAAGAACATAGCTTCTGAATGGAACAGGAAGTATGACCGCGAGACCGCAGTCTTCCCTGCTAAACAGTTCAGAAACAAGTACTGGCCGATTGTGAGCCGCATTGACAACGTATATGGAGATAGAAACCTAGTCTGTTCCTGTCCTCCTATTGAGGCATTTGCCAATTAGTCAAAAAACGCTGTGAGTCCAGGCTTAGGCAACTCTTAGTGGTCTGAACTCTCAAGTAGGATTTAGCCATGAATACTCCATCAATGAATGTTTCCTTAGAAGTCTGGGTTATTACAGCCATCATCATCACGGCAGTAATATTTATCGACCTTGTTTTTCAGCTCAAGCGCAAAGGTGACCCGACTTTCAAAGAGTCAGCCATCTTTACCAGCATATTTTTGGCTGCAGCGATTGGCTTTTACTTTTACGTGGGACAAACATGGGGCAGCCCTTATGACAGCGAATACCTAGCCGGATTCATCACTGAGTACAGCCTGTCCATTGACAACCTATTCATCTTCCTAATCATCTTCACCAAGCTAGCAGTGCCTGAAAAGGCTAAGCGCCAAGCTCTAACAATTGGTATTTTGATTGCTCTAGTACTTCGATTCATCTTCATCGCAATCGGTGCCGTTGCTATCTCCAGATTCTCATGGGTGTTCTACCTATTCGGTGCATTCTTGATTTACACCGCTTACACTTTGGTTCGCGACCACTTCAAATCTCACTCATCTGACGATGCTCCAGGTGGAAAGTTCATTGACTTCATCAAGAAGAGAGTTAACGTAACAGACGATTACCACGGTTCTAAGATCTCAATCAAGAAGAACGGTAAGCGCTACTACACTCCACTTCTTTTCGCGATGATTGCAATCGGTAGCGCTGACCTTCTATTTGCCCTAGACAGCATCCCTGCGGTCTATGGTCTAACCAAGGAGCCTTACATTGTCTTCACTGCCAATGCATTCGCTCTTCTTGGTCTTCGCCACCTGTTCTTCTTACTAAGTGGACTTCTTTCAAGACTTGTTTACCTAGGTATCGGTCTATCTGTGATCCTTGCTTGGATTGGTGTCAAGCTGGTCATCCACGCACTGCACGAGAATGAACTTCCATTCATCAACGGTGGACAGCACTTTGAAGGCTTGCCTGAAATCAGCACTAACACTTCTCTTGGTGTGATTCTGGTAACCATAACAATTGCTACCGTTGCATCTCTTATCAAAACCAGAGTTAAGAAGTAGTGCTCACTCTTCCTAAAACAGATCTGAAAGTTTCCAACCTTTGCTTTGGTGGCAACGTTTTTGGCTGGACGGCAGATCAAGCTCAATCATTCGAACTTCTGAACCATCTCACTGAGCATGGCGGCAACTTCATAGACTCAGCCGATGTTTACTCTTCTTGGAAAGAGGGCAACCAGGGTGGTGAGAGCGAAAGTATCATTGGGCAGTGGCTCAAGCAATCAGGCAAGAGAAGCGATGTTGTTATTGCCACCAAAGTTGCCATGCTGGAATCAAGAAAAGGTCTTGGGGCAAAGAACATAGCTCTTGCTTGCGATGACAGCTTGAAAAGACTCGGCACTGATTACATCGACATCTACTATGCCCACAGCGATGATCTCGAGACTGACCTAGAAGAAACTTTGAATGCCTTCAACGAACTGGTTGTTGCAGGAAAGGTGCGCTACATCGCTGCCTCGAACTACACCTACGATCGACTAGAGACGGCGCTAAAAATCAGCAAAGAAAACAACCTAGCAAGCTACATTGCTCTGCAAAACCGATACAGCCTTGTAGCCAAGGAGCCGTATGAATCTGATGGTGCTAGATCAGTTCAAGACTTCGGCATCTCAGGACTTCCCTACTCAACACTAGGTAGCGGTTTCCTATCAGGTAAATACAGAGAAGGTCAGAACGTAGATTCTGCTAGAGCTGTTGCGGTTGGGAATAACTACGCCAATGCTGAGAACTATGCACTTCTAAATCGTGTTGAAGAGATTGCCCAAAGACATTCAGTTTCAAATACCGCTGTTGCACTTGAATGGCTCAGAAATCAGACTGGGGTCACAGTTCCAATTGCCTCTGGAAGAACCATTGAGCAGCTGAGTGCTCTTATGCAGAAGGTAACTCTAGCTTCAGAAGAAGTGGCTTACTTAGCTTAGGTTTGCTTCAATAGCCTCGATGATTGGTTCTGCATCAGGCTTGGTTGTTGGTCTAAATCTCTTCACTTCACCATTAGGCAGAACTAAGAACTTCTCGAAGTTCCACTTCACATTTCCTGCATTGCCTTCAGCATCTACAGCTTTAGTTAGTTCCTTGTATAGCGGGTGAGCACTCTTACCGTTTAGCTTGGCCTTCTCAGTCATAGGGAATGTAACACCCCATGTAGTTGAGCAGTAATCAGAGATATCATCTGAAGACTTTAGCTCTTGGAAGAACTGGTTTGAAGGAACGCCAATAACTGTGAAACCTTGGTCTTTGTATTTCTTCTGCATGGCTTCAAGGGTTTCATACTGTGGGCTAAGGCCACATCTAGAGGCAACGTTGACAACCATGGTTACTTTGCCTTGGATCTCACCAAAAGTCTTGGTTGATCCATCGAGCATTACAAGTTCAATATCTTTTAGTTTCATGCTCTAAGGCTACCTGAAAGCCATGCCCTAACCGAAGGTGGCGTCAAGCTGCCAACCCCATAGGGATACACTCAAAGTAAGACAAAGGAAATCAAATGGAGCTAAACGGAAAAGTTGTTGTTGTTACTGGAGCTGGCAGCGGAATGGGTCGAGAGATCGCATTAGAGCTAGTCAAAAGGGGTTCAAAAGTAGCACTTGTCGATTTCCGTCAAGAAACCTTAGCTGAAACATCCGCGATGGTGAAGGCTTTAGGTGGAACATCCTCAGAACACATCCTTGATGTTTCAGATGAGAAGGCAGTGCAGGCACTTCCTGCTGCTGTCATTAGTGCACTTGGTTCAGTTGATGCCTTAATCAACAACGCTGGCATCATCCAACCTTTTGTGAAAGTTAATGAACTCTCAATGAAAGATGCGCATCACGTGATGAACGTTAACTTCACAGGTCCACTAATGCTTATCAAAGGTTTCTTACCTGAGTTGCTGAAGCGACCTGAAGCACACATCCTGAACGTCTCCTCGATGGGTGCATATGCTCCCGTTCCAGGACAAAGTGTTTATGGCGCATCTAAGGCAGCTATCAAGTTACTAACTGAAGGCCTTAGATCTGAACTACTGAACACCAATGTTGGTGTGACCATCGTCTTCCCTGGGGCAATTGCCACAAACATTGCTGCCAACTCAGGAATGGGCAACATGGTTGCAGATTCAAATGCTAAAGCCTTTCCAACAACTGCAGCTGATGTTGCAGCCAAACTAATGGTTGATGCAATCGAGAAGAGCACTCCAAGAGTAGTAATTGGTAAAGATGCCAAGACCATGGACTTCTTATCAAGATTGAATCCTGTTTATGCTGCAAAGCTCATTTACAAGCAGATGGCTTCACTGCTCAAATAAGTTTTTTCTAGCTCGTACCCAAATGTTAGTTTTTACGAATGTAGATTAGTTTTGTGTGTTCCTAAAACCGAACCTACTTGGCAACAAAAATTTAGGCTAATTTACGCTTGATTCCATGAATAATCTCGCACAAATCACCCGTCGTTCACTTGTTGCAGCTTTGGCTGTGGCATCTTCCCTTCTACTAATTCTTGTCTCAGCACAGGCCTTTGCCTCACCTGCTATGACAAGCAGCCTGTCGGTCTCGACGGTAGTTGCAGGTAACAAGGTTGATTTGACGACACAGATACCGGCAGTGAGCACTCTGGGTCAATCAACGCAAGAGATTATTCAAAATATTGACGCAACCAAGGTAAGGCTGACTGGCCCTACCGATGTGAAGGCTCCTGCTGGTTGGACTCTGACTTATTCAACAGATGGAACCAACTTTGTGGCTACTCCTACTAACTGGGCTCAGGTAGTAAAGGTTAAGGCTGTTGGATCTCTGAACTCTGGTGGAGTATCGGGTGATGGTAGACAACTTATCTCTACTACTTCTTCATCAGCTGGAACTGTTGGAACTGTTAACGGTGCCTATAGAACTGGCGGAGATGGGTTTGCTACAGCCTTTGATAGCAGAGGCTACATGTTCAACACCTATCACCGTGGACTGGTGAACAGCTCGATTGACTGTAGAAACGTCGAGGATGGATCATTCTGTTCTTCAGCATGGCCTTTCAACATGGCAACTCACGGCTTCGGTTCGAACATCGCCTCTACTCAGTTCTTTGACGAAGTAAACAAGCACATCTGGGTGGGTAACGCTGATTCAGCTCAGGGAACAGGATTTGTCTGTGTTGATGTCTCAGACATCAAGGTTCCAACTCTCTGTGGTGGTTCAAAGGCAACCGCATTCAAATTGATTCAGGCTAGAACTGGTGCAGCCTCAACAAGCGTTTTCAATATCATCGCAGCTGAAGGAAAGATCTATTCTTGGGACATTACAGTTCCTAGGCTTCTTTGCTTGGACTACCTAGCAAATGATGGCATGGGTGCAGTTTGTAACTCCCCTACTCTTACTGGACTCGCAGGAACTGCTCCTACCAACATTGCTAACGCATGGCCTAACATCACAACTAACTTGGATGTCGCCTTTGGAAATGTCTATGGGCAATACGGCAGCTTTGCAATTTGTTTCAATGCTAAAACTCAGGCCCTCTGCCCTGGCTGGACTGGTGTCAACCAGCAACTTGGCTCAATCGCCTCTAACGTTGCGATGTATCTTCAGCCTGATGCCGCTGGACAAGTAAATGGTGTTTGTTTCACTAACGACAACAAGTGTTTTGCTGCCGACGGCACAAGATTCAACGGAAACAACACAGTTCAAGCTGCAATCACAACCATCAACCCTGGACGTTTCCAAAACTTCACAGAAACAGTTGGAACCAAGCTGATTATTGCTAACGCATTCAACAGCAACTCATCTTTGTATTGCTATGACTACGCAACTAGCAGTGCCTGTGCTAACTGGCAGGCATCGACCCTAGTATCTGGCATGGGTCAGTTAAGAATGAACGTTCCTCAGGAACTGAAGGTTTACACAATTGAGTCGGATTACCGAAACAGTGACTGTATCTGGACTAACGGTGACGCAGGTATTCTTGCTCCAATCTCAATCTCAACCGGCACCTTCGGCTGTCAGATCAAGATGGCTGCAGCAACATTCAAGCAAGCCGATATCTCTAGAAACCTCGCGTGTGATGGAACCTCAGGAACTGGCTACGACAGATTCACACTAGGTGGACTAGTAAGAGGAACTGACTACACATCGGCTAGCTTGACCATTACAAAGGCAAACGGCTCTGTTCTTGAATCAGGTGGCACTACCTGGTCGGGAGTGGCCTTTAACACAGAAGACTATGTTGATCTTCGAAGCGTCACTCCAGCCGATCTAGGCTCAGGCGCGGTGTTTACTGTCAACTTTGTTGGTAAAGACAACAACAAGGCATCCACTGGAACTTTGCTAATGCAGAGCACCTCAGCTCAGCTATGTCTATCTTTGACAGTAAACGTCATCTGTCCTACAACAACCATTGTTGGAACTCCAGAAACTACATTTGCTAGCTTCACAGCATCTGGCTCTTCAACAAGTGCAACTTCTCAGGTAACCAACTACTCAGTTACCTCATCTGATCTAACCGTTGCACCTCCAGCCACATCTGCTTGTGGTTTCAAAATGATAGGTGTCGTGGGACAAGGTAAGGCATACACGGCTTTCCCTTCTACCCTGATTCCAATTCCTGGAATTCCTGCGACTCTTCTTGATGGGTCAGGAAACGTTCTAAACGATGCCAACGGAAACCCAATTGTTGCTACCAGCGATGCTGCTGGAACGCTTGATTTTGGTTATGTCAAAGCTGGAACATACAAACTTCGATTTGCTGATATCCCTCTAGTAAACGGTGTTGGCCCAGGTGATGTGGCAATGGTCTTCAGAGCTCCTTACACCTACGCGGGTGGTGGTGTCTTCGTAGCAACACCTCAGAACCCAGTGAACTTCACAACTATTCAAACTCCTCTAGATTCGCCTGCTGTTACTGGTACTGCCGGTGGTGCTGATGTAATTGTTAAGGCCTCCTACACAATGCGTGCCTTTGCAACTGCAGACACTGCCTCAGTGAAATCTGGTGCTGCAACCACAATCGATATTGTTGCCAATGACAAGCCAACAACCGGTGAGTCTTTCAGCAACAACACCTTGAAAATCTGTGCTACAGGAACCACAACAAACTGTGCACTGAACACATTGACAGTTACTGGTCAAGGAACTTATGCGGTTTCATCTGGAAAGATCAACTTCACTCCAGTTGTTGGTTTCTCCGGTGAAGCAACTCAAATCACCTACCAGATTGCCGATGGTTTCTCTAACACTCCACAGACTGTTAGATCTACCCTAAATGTGACAGTTGTGCCTGCACCTGTTGCAGTAGCCGACACACTAACTGGTAACACACTTGCCCCTATTTCTGTCGACGTGACCACAAATGACACCGCTGCTTCTGGAGCCACGATTGATAAATCGAGCGTCAAGCTTTGTGCTAGCGGAACTACTACTGGTTGTGCTCTTACTTCAGTGACTCTGGCTAGCCAGGGAACATATGCGGTGAACAACCTAGGTGTTGTCACCTTCACTCCTAACGCTGGCTTTGTTGGAGCAGTTCCTGCAATTACTTATTCAATCAACGACAGCATTGGTAGCACTGCTACCGCAACTGTCACAGCAACAGTCACCAACACTCCTCCTAGATTGAACACTCCTGACTTTGAAAGCGCGAAGCTGAATGTTGAAACAACATATGTTCAGACATTGCTTCAAGGATCAGGTGTCATTCCAGCAACTGGGGCTTGGTCAATAACAGGCGCAGTTCCTCCTGGCATGAGCTTTAACGTCAACACAGGTGCAATTTCAGGAACACCTAATACATCTGGTACCTATCAGTTCACAGTTCAGGTTACAGATGCCAACAACCTTGTTTCATCAAAGATTGAAAGCATCACTGTTGCAACTCCACCTAGCATCACAACCACACCTTTGACTTATAAGTTGTATGTCAACACTGAAGCATCTCTTCCTGCCTCTGCTGTAGCTGGAACAGGATCCATCCCAGCTACTGGTTCATGGTCTGCAACTGGATTGCCAACAGGCCTAAGCATCAACACTGCAAATGGAACCATCTCAGGAGCTCCTACCGTCACAGGAACATTCCAAGTGATCCAGAAGGTTACTGATGAATTCAACTTGTTCGATGAGGAAACTCTAAGCATCAAGGTTGTTCGCAAGCCTGTAATCACAACTGCAGCGCTACCTTCACTAGAAGCAAACAAGGTAGTGACTGCTATTGAGCAGGCTAGAAATGTTGGTAGCGCGACTCTTCCTGCTACTGGTGCCTGGTCAATTGTTTCTGGTGAACTTCCAGCTGGTTTGTCTTTCAACCTAGACACTGGAGCTATCACAGGAACCCCAACCTCAATTGGAACCTTCACCTTCACAGTGAAGCTAACTGACGTTGATGGTGAAGTTTCTGAACAGGTTCAAACATTGAGGGTTAACAACCCACCTGTTATTACAACAACACCACTGTCATACAGACTCTATAAAGATGAAGCAGCAAGCCTGCCTAACACTCTTACCGCAGGAACAGGAAACATACCTGTTATTGGAGCATGGACTGCTACCTCTCTACCTCAGGGACTTGTTATCAACGGTTCAACCGGTGCTATCACTGGAACCCCAACAAGCACAGGTACATTCCAAGTGAAGGTAAAGGTTACCGATTCAAACGATCTGTTTGATGAAGAAACTCTTAGCGTTGTTGTTGTTGCAAAACCTGTAATCACAACTCCTGTGCTACCTGCAGTTGAGATTAACAAGGAGATTACTCCTATGGCTCAAACTAGAACCGTTGGAAGTGCTCTACTTCCAGCAACAGGTGCATGGTCAATCATTGCTGGAACTCTTCCTCAAGGACTCTCATTCAACCTAGATACTGGAGCCATCACAGGAACACCAACAGTTTCTGGTTCCTTCCCAATCACAGTGAAGCTAACCGACGTTGATGGTGAATTCTCGACCAAGGTTGAGACCATTATTGTCAACACTCCACCGGTGATTACTACCACCCCACTTACCTACAAGCTCTACCGTGGTGAAGCGGCAACACTGCCTTCAACAGCCACCGCTGGAACCGGAGTCATCCCAGCAATTGGAGCGTGGAGCGCAACTGGTATGCCATCTGGTCTAAGCATTAGCCCAAGCACTGGAGAGATCTCAGGAACTCCAACAGTGAATGGAACTTTCCAAGTAGTCCAGAGAGTTACAGATATGAACTCTTTGTTCGACACTGAAACTCTCACCATAAGAGTTGTTTCAAAGCCACTAATCACTACAGCGTTGCCACTGAGAGCTCTAGTTCTTGGAACACTAGCAATTCCAATTCCTCAAACTAGTTCAGCTGGTAGCGCAGCTATTGGATCAACCGGTGCCTGGTCAGTTCTAGCTGGAACGTTACCTGCTGGACTAACCATGAACCCAGACACTGGTGCTATCAGCGGAACTCCAACAGCATCTGGTTCTTTCCAGATCACTGTGAAGCTAGTGGATGTTGATGGTGAGTTCTCAACCATGTTGCAAACAGTTGTGGTTAACACTCCACCAACAATCACCACCACACCGCTAACTAGAAGTGTGAACGTGAATGTTCAAGGAAGTGTTCCAAACACTGCTACCCCAGGCACTGGAGCTATTCGAGTCAACACTGGCTGGTCAGCAACAGGACTTCCAACTGGCATGACCATCAATGGTGACACTGGTGAAATCTCTGGTATTCCAACTGCTGTTGGTTCATACCCTGTGAACTTGACTGTTACAGATGTTAATGGCCTAACCGACACTGAGGTGCTAACCATCAATGTTGTCAACGGCCCACAGATCACAACCACTCCTGTGAACTACAAGTTTGGTGTGAACAATGATCTGAACTTCATGGCTGATGACTTCTTTGCTCAGCAGTTCCCTATCAGCAAGTCAAGAATCATCAATAACACTGCTACGCCAGGTTCATTCCCTATCAAGACAACCGGTGGTTGGAGTGCAACTGGTTTGCCAGCAGGTCTAGTCATCAATGCTGATAACGGAAAGATTTCTGGAACAGCAACAACCGTTGGTGAATACCCTGTGAATGTTACAGTAGCTGACACTGCTGGTAACACAAGCAGCCGAGTTCTAAACATCAGTATTGTTCAAGGGCCTAAAAACACAACCCAACGTGTTTGGAACTATGAGCTTGATATCAAGAAACGTATCGGAATGAAGCCTGAAAGCATTACTCAGACTTACACCCTTGGTTCTGCTCCACTAAGCGACGGTCGACCTGTTCCATTCCTAACCCAGGGTAAGGAACCTGACCCTGTAACAGGTGTAAGTATCGTCGATGGGTCTATTGAGGTGCTGCCTTACTTGTTCCAGTCTCCAGGTAAAGAAAAGTATGGTGCTTACACTCTGAAGACTTTGATTGTTGATAAGAATGGTGCTTACGATCTTGCAACGTTCACAATCAACATCGTCAAGCCAGGATCAAACATCACTGCTCTACCTATGCCTGTAGGAATAACCGATGGTATGAGGATGACGACAGATACTTACCCATTGGCTGCAACTAGCACAGCGAAGCTGCCTATCACTTATGCATCGTC
>JBIIXN010000008.1:0-37590 GCA_044347325.1 Rhodoluna sp.
GGTATGAGGATGACGACAGATACTTACCCATTGGCTGCAACTAGCACAGCGAAGCTGCCTATCACTTATGCATCGTCAACACCTAAGGTTTGTACTGTTGACTCAGCTAAGAAGACTATGAAGATGGTCAATGAGGGCACCTGTACCATCACAGCATCAAGTGGAACTGGGGCTAAGTTGTCTAAGGCGACTCAGAGCTTTAGCATCACTAAGCTGCCACAGACAGTAAGCATCGTAACTCCAGGAACTGTTATCCCTGGTGGATTACTGACTGCTCCAATGCCAACTGATGATCCAAATGGATTCAAGTTACATGCTTCGGCCTCGACTGGGCTAACCCCGAAGTATGAAACATTGGATCCAAACATCTGTTCTGTTGATGCTAATGGAATCGTGACTTGGGATGCAGATCTAACAGTTGTTCCTAGAGTGGAATCTGACTTCTCATGTCGAGTCAGAGTCTCTCAGCCAGGTGACACAACCTACTCTGCAGCTCCACCGCAGACAATCACTTTGGTTGCTACTCACGTTGAGCCTCCAGCTCCTGAAGATGGTATCGCTAAAGAGCCAACTCAGGCAGCTAGCCTTCCAGCTTCTGGTGGAACAACTCCGATGGTCGGTGGTAACTCCTTCAAGGTGATTGTCGACAACAAGAAGAAGACCGTAACCGTTCAGCCTGTATCTAAGGGTCGTTGGATTGGGCCTATCTATGCAGACATCAAGATCACTTACACCGCTAAGGGTTCTAGTACACCATCAGTGCAGATGTGTAAGAGAAACTTCTTCGGTATCGCTGTTCTTGATTCAAAGAAGGCAATGATTACTCCTCCTCTTGGTGGAGATCACTTAGTCATTCCAGAGAATGCAAAGCACAAGAAGTCGGTCGATGCTCTAATCAAGAAGTACCAAGCTATGACCAACAAGTTCTCAACAACTAAAACTGTTAAGGGCAAGAAGGTTACTATACCTGGATACCTTGACTGGAAGCCTCTAGTTGGACAAGCAACCTGTGTGCTGGACTCAAAGGCATACGCTGCTTGGAAGTCCGGTGTCCCAATTGAAGCTACCGCTACCGTTACTCGTGACCGTAGATGGCCAACTACTTACACCAAGTACAAGTCATACGACTGGAAGAAGAAGAGCAACAACGGCATCATCTATCCAACAGTTGTTGAATGGGTAATCAAGATTGGTTAGCTAGAACAAAGAAAAAGAGGGAGTGATTATTCACTCCCTCTTTTTGTTTAACTGAAGGCTTTACTGGGCTGTTTCCTTGACCCAGGTAGCAACCTCGGAGTTGAAGATGTTTGGCTGTTCTTCTTGAGGTAAGTGAGCGCTCTTGGGGACAAGAACCAGCTTGTTGTTCTTGATCTCGGTGGCTAGTTTCTCGGTATTGGCTGTTGGTACTACCTCGTCAAACTTGCCTGTAATCAACAGGGTTGGCTGGTTGATTGAGTCTAGGTTTTCAACCAGTTTGCTGTCTCTAGGGGCCGTTGAAAACTCCCAGAAAGCCCTCTCCCAGCCCTTTATCTGGAGTGGAGCGGTGTAACCCTGACGAACCTCTTCGGTCAGTTGAGACTGGTCGTAGTAGCTTCTTATCAGCAGGTCTTGGCCGCTAGTTGCAATCTCACGGACTAGGAATGGCCCTAGACGGTCAATCTGTGGGATGACCTTGAGTGGGTTGATCCAAGAGGTTCCAGTGCCATTTGAATAGACAGCAGGAGCCACAAGAATGAGTCTCTGGACCTTTTCTGGGTTCAACCTGGCATACTCTGCAGCTAGGCTGCCTCCGGCTGAATGACCTACGAGGATAACTTCCTGGTCTTTACCAAACTCAGCAATTAGGCCATCAAGGATCTCGAAGTTACCTTCAAACCCATAGGGGTTAGCGCCAGTCCAACTTGTTGGTCTATCGGTGAAACCAAAACCTGGTCTGTCATAAGCAAGAACCTCACCCTGCTTACTCATCGAATCCATCACGTACCGCCATGAGAAGGTGCTAGCTCCAAAGCCATGGAGCAGGATAAACAGGGGGACATTCTCAGCCCGGTTACCTGAGTAGGCTTCAGTGTCTATGTGAACGTTGATGTCATTGATCATCGCAAACTCGGCATTAACGCCTGCTGCTTCGATGTTGGTTTTAGTTCCACTGGAATCAAATGGAATAACCATAGGCACAATTAGGAAAGCTGCAATACCAAGTAGTAGTGCTCGGGTCATAAATCTACGAAATGCGCGCATGAGCCCTAGTTTATGGTTTCTAACTAATAAATCAGGCTTGGAAACTACTTCTTTGGCAGCTCGTTCTTTTTTGCAGGACCTGTCTTCTTAGTGGCATAGGCAAAGATGGCTAGGCCTGTAACCAAGGCTCCTGCACCTAAACCGTAAGAAACAACATCAGCTGCTCTATCTGTGTCAACAAATACACCGACGAAGATAACGGCAATAATCGCCACAACAACACCGATTAGCTTCGACTTGAGATCATCAAGGTCATTTACCTGAAGCCAAGTAGGAACCTCTAAATCTGTGTCAACAAATAGCTCGTAGAGACCATATCCAATAACCAAAAGCACAGTTCCAAGAAGAATTGCGTCAACGGCAGTTAGGACCTCAACGATGGTGACCTTTAGATATGACTTTCCCATCACGCTGTCATAAACAGCTTCAATCATGGCTATTGAGCCTTGCGCCATTAGCAGTAAGGCTCCAATAATGGAAGCAACAGCTGGAATAAATACTACGTATCTTGTCAGACCTAGAATTTTTCTCATGCCCCCTAGTCTATTGTCGGGAACTGGCTTCCAAGGGAAAGGGCTGTGGGTGTTTACCCAGGCATTTCAGGATGCAACCCCATTGCTGAAAACATTCGCTAAAGGCTTTATGAAACTGAGTACTGTAATGACAACCTGCCCTTCATAAGGCCCTGCAGCCCTAGACGGCCTTGACATACAGACATTCTAAGAACGCTTTCAAGAGAACTAGCCAGATCGTTCATGTCCCGATAGAGATTGAGCTACATTACGCTTGGGAACATGCTTAGCGCTATCGAATACTTCAAGTCCAAGAAGCTGTTGGTTGGGCTGCTAGCAGCGTTGGCTAGTTTTCAACTTCCGATCACTTGGGTTGTTTGCGCCTACTACTTTCCAGGGTACGACAGCATCGCGCAGTCACTCAGTGAACTTAGCGCTAACGATTCACCTGTGAAATGGGTGGTTAGAAGTTCAATAATGTTTCAGGCGGTCCTCATCACAATGATGACGCTCACATTAACTTCAATTGCGCGCGTTGGAAAGATACTTCTCATGCTCGCAGCGTTGTTTATGTTGGTGTCAGCTCTAGTATCTTCTCCATCGCAAACTGTTTATTCTCCTGCACATCGGGTGGCCTCATTCTTAGCTTTCGCTTTAGGATGCCTATGGCCAGCATTTTCAACGCGCCGGGGGGAAAACGGCACAGTTTCAAGATCCACAGGGATTCTAGTTTCTCTGGGTTTCCTAGCCTTGACCTTAGTTGGTTGGTCATTCTGGGCGTTTGCAAGCCAGACCTATTTTGGAATTCTCCAGCGGATAAACATTCTGGGGCAATCTATGTTTTTTGGCTGGTTTTGGTGGAATAGTTTTAAAAAGCTGTATTAGCCTCTGGAGCATAGCCGAGGAAGGATCTTGTTTCGCTAATGTCATAGCTGCGATCGTAAGCAAGCTGCGAAATGCTATACCTAGAGAGTTTTGGCTCTCTGCCTCCCAATGCAAGCAGTTCACCGAATAGCCCCGCAGTCATTGCAATAGGCAATGGAACTGAGGTTATGTTTATTGAATCTGGAAGAAGTGCGTGTTTTATTGCATCAGCTATGGAAGTTGCCTTGCCATCAGAGATGTTCAGTGTGATGTTTCCAGTCCAACCTGATTCAAATTTACTGATGGACAAATCGATTGCTTGACAGAAATTTTTCAAAGAAGTGAATTCGTGCATTGCTCTGCCTGCGTTAGGCAAGCGAAGAGAGCCATTTTTGATTGCGCCTTTTACTCTGGGCAGAAGTGTTTGATCATCTGGGCCAATTAGTGCATGTGGTCGGAGGATAATCGCCTCGCACTCCGTCTTCGCATAGAGTTGCTCGGACTCAAACTTCGATTTCGAGTAACTGTTTAGAAATGGATGCCTTCCCGTAGCTTGATCAGTTGTTACCTGAACACTCGGCTTCCTCAAGTCGTAAACACTTGAGGAACTCACTAGGATTTGCGGGCCAGAAGAAATCGCAAGGCAGTTTGTAGCAATAGCTAGATTTGTGCTCAATATTTGATGGCTAAAGCCATCTCTTGTTACAGCGGCTGAATTTATAACAATTGACTCTTTCAAGTCGTGGACTTTGATCGGTTTAGTCAGATCATGAGAAATGAACTCTAACCCAGAGATGCCTGGGTCAATTCTAGAGATTCCAGCAACTTCATGTCCTGACCCGATGAGCTGCTTGGCAAGATAACTTCCAAGTGTTCCGCTCACACCGGCGATTAAAATTCTCACTATTTAGCCTCGGCCAATTCTTTTCTGGCTTTCTCGAGAAGTTTTGTCATGTCCCGTTTTTTGTCCCTACCAGAAAGCGGCATTGTTTCAAGGAACACCACCTGATCAGGAAGTGCCTCCTTGTCGACATGGATTGGAAGTTCAGAGCGTATGCGCTCTCGTAGTTGTTTGGAATCAGTTACGGCCTGGTCTAGCAAGATAAAGAGAACAATTTGATCGTCCTCAAACTCATCTGGGACCCCAACCATCACCGCGTCTTGAACCCCAACAATTGTGGTGATGCCAGGTTCATAGAGGCTTGGATAAATGTTCATCTCGCCACGAATCATCATGTTTTTCTTACGCGCCAGCATGAGAAGGTTGCCATGGTCATCTATCTTCATGAGATCACCTGTTGGGTGCCATTTCTCTGGAACACGACCAAGGTAGTTTTTCATTAGACCAGAACCCCGAACTTCAAGTTCACTATCGCTTGCCAAACGAACTTCTACGCCTTCAATTGGTTGTCCAAGAAAGTCTCCCTTTACATTTGAGAACTTCTCACGACCATCACAAAAGGCAACTGGCAGAATCTCGGTCATACCGTAAAGGCAAGGGATACGCGTATCCTCGCCAACCACATCAATGACCCGTTGCACCAAGCTGGGCGGGATTGGTGCTCCTCCCATACCGAAACATTCAATTGAACTCGTCGATGCTCCTTGGGCTTCCAGTTCTCTCATCAAACCAAGTGCAGCTGATGGAACGGCAAAATACTTGTTGCAGGTCAAGTTTGGCTTGCGCTCAGGGATAAACCAGGTAGCACCAGAAGACATGGCCACCATCCCCACCGTGATTGGTCCGCTATGAAATCTATCTCCTGGTTTGAATTCGAAGATTCTTGCAGTTTCATCGAAATTAGCTGAAACAGATTCCAGCGAGTGAACGACACCTTTTGGCTCAGCTGTGGTTCCGCTGGTAAAGACAATTATTGAATCCGAATTCGCAACTCGTCCACTTGACGAAACTTGACCAACTGGACTTAGAAACTCTCTGCTTGCAATTCTCGCTCTTTTTGGTAGAAAGGGTAGCCTTGGGCCGGTGAAATAGAAATCAACACCTTGGATAGCGCTAAAATCGGCGATTGAGATCTTTAGCAGTCTTCTCAACAACGAAGACTTGTTGGAACCGATGGTAAAAAGCGTTGATTCTGCAATCACGAACTTTGGTTCTACTAGCCCGATTCGAACGTAAAAGGAGCTGATAGCAGTAAAAGGATCTAGAAAGGAAACTCGTAGACCAGCTCGAACAAGACCTAAAACCAGACTGATTGATTTAGGAGTCGGCTTACTTGCAAAGATGAAAGTGTCCCCTGGCTGGTATCCCAAACGATAGGCATTTGTCGAAACAAGTTCGATATTTCTCCAGAGTTCCCGGAACGTGATGTACTCTGCCGAGAAGACAATTGCCTTATCATCAGGCTGTTTTTGGGCCAGTGTTTCCAACTTGTCTAAGAAAGTTGGCATTGAACCACCAACTTTGAGTAACCTGCAGTTAGAGTACCCTTGCGAATTCTTGATTCGATGACTCTAACTTCCTTACCGCTGAAGCGATTGATGAGTTCCTTTGTAACTTCTAGGATTTCCAGTTGTGCTAGCGGCATTCCGATACACAAATGAACCCCAGCACCGAACCAAAGATTACGAAGTACCTTAGGCATTGGACGCATTGGATCAAAGCCACCTCCGCGCCTGCAAGCTAAAGTAGTCGCCAGCAGGATGCGATCACCTGGTTTCACCGAAACCTTTCCTATCTTGGTTGGTGACACTACACCTCGCAGCATCACCGGTGTCGGCACGGTAACACGAAGCCCTTCTTGAACTAGCTCGTCCAAATCTAAATCTTCTGCATCACCGCTTTCGATTACTTTACCCGTCACCAGTAATTGAATAAATCTCGGCAGGTGAGAGATGACGGTTTCGGTTCCTGCGATAATCAGGGCAGTAATGATTGAAGTAACTTCGTCCTTACTGAATCCGTGTTGTTTCAGAAGATTTGGAATAGTTGAAACCTGATTGCGCTCGAACGCCTCACTGATTCTTAGATGGATGCTTTCAAGTTCTGAAATAGCTGTTTTGACTTCATGGGGAAGCATTTGCTTTCTAGTCAACTTCACAAAACGCAGAAGGCCTCTTGCTCTGTCCAATTGCAGTAGTAACTCTCGTTCTTCGGTTTCAGCGATGTCGTATCCGCTCAAAGTGCAAACGACTCTAGCGGCCATGAGTTCTATGTGAGAAACTACATCTACTTTTTCACCTGAACTCAGTTGGTTTGCTAATTCTCTAGCTGAACGACGTATGGTATCGCCAACCATTTCGTTTAACACCTGGCCATTGAACAAAGGAGTTAGTTTTCGTTTCAGCTCAAGGTGATCAACACCTGACATGTTGAGTAAACCTGGACCGCGCAAGATTGGATCCCACAGGTCACTGGTACCCCCTGGAGCAGTTTTACTAAAGTTCTGGGTGTCCATCAAGACGCTTCGGAGTATGGTCCCATCTGAAACCAAAACACCTATGAGCGGAATTCGGACCACGGGCCCAAAAGTAGACATCCATCGAATGAATGATAGTTCCAGCGGCCTAGATAGGAATGAAACCCACCGATCGTTTTTAGTTGCGCGCCTTAGATCCTGATTAGTCATCGAATGTCTATCTCGTTGCCCTGAAATGAATGGCTAGCGTACCATTTCAGTGAGTTTGCCAATCCCCAAGCATTGATCCTTCTGGCAGATACCTGAACCCGCATCGACCTTACTCGATAGACTTTTCCTCCCCTTGAACGCAAATCATTTACGAGAGCTCTATCTTCGTGAAGTTCTTCAATTTTGCTTTTTCTAAATCCTCCTGCGGACAGGTAGCTCTGTCTATCTATTGCCAAGTTGTTGCCATTGGTCATAACATAACGTCCACGTCGGCCAGCTCCATAGTTTGAAGGTCGTAGCAAGCCAAAAGTTGCAGCAAGTAGTGATGCTGCTCGCAGAACTAAATATCTACCTCGAGTCAATTCATCTGCGATAGGCACTGTAATTCCGGAAGCCATTCCATGTGGGTGTTTTCTAAAGTGCTTTCTAATGGCTTTTGTCCAAAGCCGATCCACTAACGCATCGGCGTCTGTTCTGGCAATCAGATCGAAGCCTTGAGAAATCGCAGTGCGAAAAGCCGTATCGGATGCTGACCCCGTCCCCTTTTCTCCTTCATGAACTACCTCTAAATCAAGACCTAAGGTAGAGGCGGTAGTTGCCGCAATAGACGCTGTTGTATCAGTTGAGCCATTGTCGCAAACAAAAACTTTGAAGTCGCGGTCTTCTTGCAGACTAATTGATTGCAGAGTTTTGGCTATGTAGTTGGACTCGTTATAGCAAGGAATGCAGATTGCAAGCTTCATAGCCTGAATATTCCCAAACCTGTGGAAATACCACCCGCTAGACCGATGTATGCAAACAAATCACCTTTGCGCAGTAATCCGCTCTCCATTCCAAGTTCAATTTGTAACGCCATAGTGGCAGTTGTCATGTTTCCATAATCAGCTACCGTCTTTATCACTTTTTCAGTTGGAACATTTAGAACCTTACAAATGTCATCTATGTAAGGAGCAGCCACTTGATGCATACCAATCGCCTTGAAATCTGCCCAAGTGTAGCCGTTGGCTTCTAACGTCTCGTTTAGAATTCCAGGACCTAGACTCATAAAAGCTTCGGCAAGCTTACGCCCATCCATATCGAAGTAAGTTGTTTCGATGTCCCGTGGGCTTCTAGAACCACCCATTCCAAGTGTGCCAACATCCCACCGGTTCGAGTCTGATCGAAACTCAATTGCTAAGATTCCTTCATCACCCTCATCTGAGGCGGCTAAGAGGGTTGCTGCACCGGCGTCGCTCATTGTGAATCCAGCGAATGATCTAAGGAACTGATCTTTGTCTATTGAGGCCCAACGTATGGCCATACTTGGTGTCTCACCGCTGACTATCAAGACAGTCCTGTATTGTCCTATCCTGATAAGTGCGTTAGCCACCTGCATGCCATTGAGAAAGCTGTTACAAGCGTTCTTGACATCCATAACTGGAACACCATTGGCACCTAATAGCGAGGCAACTATGTGACTCGTTGCTGGTTCAATCAAATCCTGACTAGCTGAAGCAAATATCAATAAGTCGATATCGTCTATTGTTAGGTCAGCTCTCTGCAAAGCTTTTCGGCCTGCCATTGCTGCAAAATCTGAGGTGTTTTGGCCCTCAAGTCTCCTGTACACAGTTTCAACACCTGTGAGCCTAGTGACATATCCGACTGGAAATTTTTTAGGAAGTGACTCTTCTGTCACACGTTCAAGTACCTCAGACATTTTGGTTTTGATTGGCCCTAATTCGCTGGCCATAGAAACAATTTTGGTTGTGATCATCGCAGCCCCCAATGCTGTCATTGATTCAGATTAGGCTCTCATACTAGCACTTGGGTAGACCAACGCATCAAGTTAGTGCTGCGCTGATTTCTCGCTTGTTGAATTAGTGAGCTAACCGAACACTTTAGAAAACTAGTCAATGAGACCTAAAGTTCAGGCGTTTTTGTTGGAGATCTAGCCGAAACGGCCTGTTACGTAGTCCTGAGTTCTAGGGTCATCAGGGTTCTGGAAGATCTTGCTGGTATCGCCCTGCTCAACGATAACTCCAGGGGTTCCTGCTTCAGCTAGGAAGAAAGCGCACTGGTCTGAAACTCTGGCTGCCTGCTGCATATTGTGGGTAACGATGACGATAGTAACTTCACTAGCTAGTTCAAGAATGGTCTCTTCGATTCGGAATGTTGAAGTTGGGTCAAGAGCTGAACAAGGCTCATCCATAAGTAGAACTCTAGGAGTCACTGACAGTGATCGAGCAATACAAAGTCTCTGCTGCTGACCACCGGATAGACCTCCACCTGGGGCATCTAGGCGGTCCTGAACTTCTTTCCAGAGACCCGCCTTGGTTAGAGACTGCTCAACGATGTCGTCGAACTCACTCTTGCTCTTCTTGATCGAGGTAAGGCGAAGACCAGAAATCACGTTTTCGTAGATGCTCATCGCTGGGAATGGGTTTGGCTTCTGGAACACCATACCGATTTCACGTCTCGCATCGGTTACCCGCTTGGTTGGATCGTAGATGTCCACTCCATCAAGCAAGACCTGACCTGCCATAGAGGCAGTTGGAACTAGTTCGTGCATTCTGTTTAGAACTCTTAGGAAAGTTGACTTACCGCAACCAGAAGGTCCAATCAAGGCGGTAACTTTACCAGGCTGCATAGTTAGGTTGATGCGGTCAAGAACTTTACGCTGACCAAACCAAGCAGAGACATCCTCACCGGTGATGGTTGCCAAGCTAGCTGAACCTGAACTCTTCTTGCTTGCAGAGCGGCTCATGGTAATTGGCTTCACTGCAACTCTTGAGTCGCTTGTTGTTGGAGACTTAGGTCCTGATGCTGGGCTCACTTTGAGTTCCTTTCCTTTGTAATTTCTAAAGCAAATTCGGTAGTAGTTGAATAAGTTGGCTAGCCCAAATTCCACCTAAGAAAACTATTGCAGGGGCGCCGGCAATCCAAGATTGCACTCTGCCCCACTTTCTTGATAGCCAACTAATTGCAAACATAAGTGCAATTAGTATTTGGGTCATAAAAATCAATGGAGTCACAGCGTCCATGTTTGAAGCCAGAGCTGCCTCGTTCTCATCGATAGCTCTGTTAGGAATAACTCGGTTCGGTGTTGCCTTTGGCGCACCATCAAGCGTTGCTTCAACTCTGATGACATCGGTTGCAAAGAAAGGTAAGCCTGAAGCTGAAACCAGTGTGAGACGACCCATCGATGATCCAAGTGCATTGGTGGCCTCATCCCCTGCTCTTCTAATGTTTGAAACTGTGTATGAAGATTCGCCTTGACCTGTAATGGCTTCAATCTTGTCCCCAACTTCAAGTTCGCTCAGTCTTGAGAAGACGCCGCTATATGCTGACTGTCTTCCATAAATAACCGAGATACCTGCTTGCCCTGGAAGAACTGTGTCACGACGGTGACCTGGTCCATCAACGGTAACGGCAGATGAAGTTCCTTCCAAGACAATCTCCTGAACATCAATCTTCTTGATCTCTAGTACCGCGACAGGAGTACCTTGTTTGATTAGGTTGCCGTCCATGTCGACTTGACCCACAGGAGCTGTTCCGTTTGCTAGTTCGAACCTAAAGGTTTCGTTAGCTTTGAACTGAGCGCTTTCATACTGAACGTGGGAAACGATAAACAATTGACCTAGGAACACAAGAGCAATTGCGCCAAGGGCAACCAGTGATCTACCAGTTAAAAATCTAACTGTCGCCGGCTTTGGAGTCGGCATCATGTTGTCAATAAACTCTGAGCTTTCAGAGCTCTGCTCAAGCTTGGGTAAAGCGAGCTTTGTGATGGGGAGAATCTTAGGAAGCTTCACTCCACACACCGTTCTGTTCGAATTGGTCTTAGTAAGCCTATATCGTGGCCCCTTTTTCAAGGGGCCACGATACCTAGACTTTTGCTACTTAGTTACTATTTTACGACCGTGAATGTCTTTGATGTGACTGATGACGGGCTTGTTGCACTGCCTCCGTAGAACACCTTTACGGTGTATTTACCTAGTGTTGCGATTTTGGCGAACTTTAGGGTCGCCTTGCCCGCAGACAGGGTTACTAGAGCTGAAGTAGTTGCCACTGGGACGTTCTTTGAGTTGTAAACAACACCAAATACTGTTCCTGTAGCTCCTAGAGCGCTTGTTGCCTTTCCAGCCTTGATAGTAACTGACACTGTCGGAATAGCTGTTCTCTTGACTGTGCTTGGTACTGTTACCGCTGTTGTTGTGGTGTTTCTTAGAACAACAGCCAAGGTGCCAGTTGTGCGGCTTGTAGCAAAGTTGGTTGCGTCTGTAGGAACAAACTCTCCAACTAGGTTGTAGCTAATCTCCTCACCGTTTACCTGGTCAACAGTTACTGATGCAGTTCCACCTGTTACTGCAACGGTCTTTATTGGAGTACCTGAGAAGTCTGTGTTGAACACTCTCAATGATCCAGCCTGACCACCAGTGATGGTTGCTGTGAAGTTAGCTGTTAGGCCATTTGATGCAACTGTTGCTGCACCGAATGAAACACCGGTTGCTGCCTTCAATGAAACTGAAGCACCATCAACTGTGCTGTTGCTGATGTTCACACCAACAAGTGTTGGTAGGAACTGAGCGGTTAGAGTCTTGCTCATTGCAGCGCTTGTTGTGTTGGTGATCATGATGTCAACAGTTGTTGCTCCTGCAGCTACGTTACCTGAGGCAACTTCTGCCTGAGAGTCAGTACCGAAACCTGAGAACAATGTAACTTTTCCACCCTGGTTACCGTTTGATGCAACGGTTGCCTTAACAACTGCGCTGGTTCCGTTTGCAGATAGAACCGGAGCGTCAACAGTTACAGTGCTAACTGAAGGAGCGTAGGTTCTGTTAGCTTCTGTGATGTTTCCACAAACAGTTGCAGCTCCACCTGGGGTTAGACCATCAACTGCATCTGTACCTGTGTATGAAAGAAGACCGTAACCGAACTTCTGAATGACGTCCTTAGCCTGGCAAACAAGAGAGTCAGTACCAACGAAAGCACGAGTGATCGCGTTTGGAGTGTCTGAGTTTGCTAGAGCTGTTGGAACAATGTTGTAGACAGGACGCTTGATAGCTGACCAGGTAGGAGCAGTTGCATAGACACCAGCAGTCTGAGTCACTGGCTCTAGTCCACCCATAGAACGAAGGATGGCACCTGCTGTACGCATAGGAGCTACCTTGTTAGTCTGAGCAACCCACTGTGAGATTGAGAAACCAACTAGAGCGTATGGGTCAGTTGCTACCGCAGTTCCATCGTGTTCCTGAACTGCGATTCCACCTGGGGTGATGTCCTTAGCAGCTGTTACACCGTTGGTGATGTCTGTCTCAGTAATCTTTACCTGACCAATCCAGAACTGACGAGTTCCAGATCCAGCCTGAGGAATGTACGCCTTGATTGTGTGCGCAACTTCACCTGCAGCTGGAGTGTAGTTAGGTGCAGCTAGCTTGATGTAGTCACCGGTTGATTCTGAAACGATTACCTTGGTGATGTTTCCCTTGTAGATGTTGATTAGAGAAACTTCAGAAGTGTTCGCAACTGATCCTAGAGGAATGTCTGAAGGAATCTTGGTGATGTTGAGTGGAGCTGTTGCATAAGTCATGTTGTCCTGTGCAAATGGAACGTATGTCAATACACCGTTTGAGATCGCTCCGCTAGGACCTGATGAAGAACGAGCGTAGTGGAATTTACCAGCTAGCTGCGCAGTTGTTGGGTTCGAAGCTGTACGAGGCTTTCCTAGCTCGTCTGGAGCAATTGCAACAGCAGCAGAGTTAACCTGGCCGATTGCGATACGAAGTGCATCGCGTCCTGCACCTGAACCGTTAGCACGTGGAATAGCAATTCCATCTGCAGAAACTACAACATCAGCTGAACCGATTGCCTTGTAGCTTGCAAGCTTTAGTCTTGCGTCAGTTCCGCTGACATCGCCTAGAGCTAGAGAAACACCATCCATGACATCCATGGTTGTGTCTGAGCCCAAACCTACGAGCTCTGCATACTTTGTTACTGAAACTGGATCAGCCATAACCGGCATTGCGGTTCCTGCTGCGATTACCGCTGCACCGCTAAGTGCAACTGATAGTTGAGCGAACAACTTTTTCTTCACTGTAGTTCCTTTCGAAGGTGGAATCTGCCTCGCCACAATTGGTGAAACAAATCTTGGGACGCTGTGAGTCTCTCGGCGATTAGTAAACGCGCAACGACCCTAAGGTGTATAAAACCTTAACGACTCGCTAATTTACGATTGATTTTCTTTGCGCTTTCTGGCTCGAGCCAGCAAGAGCTGCCCAAGAACCAACCCTGGGAACCCAAATAACAAGGATGCGAACACTAGTGAACCGCTTACAGAACTACCTTCACCAAAAGTCTTGAAAGAGTCCGCTCTAGGACCTGAACCTGGATCAACTGGGTTCACTGGGCCAACTGGACCTGGGCCTGGCTGGTCTGTAGGTGTTGGTGTTGGAGTTGGAGTTGGCTCCTCTTCCTCTGGAGTCGTGGAAGGGCAATCCTTGGCTACAGTGCTACTGGTTAGCGACTTGGCAGCAGATTTGGCTTTGTTGATGAGAGTTGAGCTCAATGGCACATAGCCTGCAGGCAACATACCCTGTGCTTCACCGTTGATTTGACCTGCACCTGTGGCGTAATTCAGCATCGAACTGTAATCAGAGAGAGCCTTAGAGTTCTGGGTGCAGACATTTACTACCGCGTAGGTCAATGATGTCCATGGATAAGCGGTACCTTTTACCGATTTTCCGTCGTTGTAGACCATGCCAGATTTTTGATCTACCGGCATTGAGGCAACAGCTGCGTTCATAGCAGAAGTGGACGGTGAACTTTCCTGACCATCTGAATTCACAAGAGTCGCAATGCCCAGACCATATCTTTCAGCTGCCGGCAGGTCAGTGATTGCCAACATGAATCTCTGACCAATAGGTTGCGCTCCACCAGAGGAGAAAGTAGCTGGAATCTTGTTTGGATCCCAAATGGTCTTGCTCTTTGGGTCGCCGCGTCTGGCAGCTGCTGCGGCATCAAGCATGTCGTGAGCGTAGGGACGCATGTCCAGAGTCGAGAAGCCTGGTTCAGGAGTGTTTGTGTTAGCGCGGTAGTAAGAGAGGTCAGCTTTAGGGAAGGATTCAATTTCAGTATCAGCGGCCAACTCCAGAGCGGAGTAGAACTTATTTAGCTTCATTCCCCACTGATCAGGTTCCCCCTGAAGGAAAGATCTAGCCTTAGTGTCATTTTGTAACCAGCGCCAAACCAATGCAGTTGAGTCTGATGCACCAAGAGCAACAATCAAACCACCTGGTTCAATTCCTCGTTGAAAGTATTCAAAGTCAGGGTTCAGTTGAATAAACTCTGGGTCAGTGACGATGCTTCTCGGGTTGTCAATAACGTGCTCTTTGATGTTTCCGCCAGGAACGTCATTTCTGTATGACTGCGTAAGTAGCTTCGCCACTAGCCTGGCATTCAATTTGAGATCTGTAACCAGTGCTCCGTTTTGAGAAACTAATGGTGAATCTGACTTAAAGTTCTTCTCGATATTGAAGGCAACTACGACGGCGGAATTAGCCACCGGTGCATAAACCAGTTGGTTTTTGCCAATCAATTCCTCTTCAATGGGGTCGGATATGAAGGCCAGACCAGAAGATCCAAACAATGACCCTGTAATTTGTCTTCTTGCTTCACCGTCACCGATTTGTGAATAACCAAAAGTCGCAATGTCTTTACACAGAGCTGGCTGCCAAGAATACATAGCCGCCGCAATCATTTCTGTTCCAACTACACGACGTTCTGAGTTACCAAGAGCACAAGAAACAGTCAGTGGTGAGAACCCAAGTGGAATCTGAACTCGGTTTGCCCAGTTAGAAGCTGAAAGTGGTGAGCCATTGATCCTTTCTGAATCTAGAATCTTTGTTCCATCCGCACGCAGCTCACCTCTAGGTACAATCACTAGCCAGCAGTCTCTAGGCCCAGCTTCAGTCTGTGCACCGCAACCTAGGTGCGGAGCTTCAAGAGATGTTTGAATTTCAAAAACTGCTTCACCACTGCCGCTCACACCGGTTGGTGCAGCAGAGAACTCATTGCTGGTTTCAGTTGAGAAGTATTTAGCGAAGTTGAAGGTTGTGTCTCCTGCAACAGATGTAAATGGAACGCGGTATGAACGTAAGAATGGCTGGTTGACCGGAGGTGGAATCAAGAATGATGTGTTGTAAGCCTGCTTAGGATCTTCACCACGCATTAGGTCCCTGTTTGCTGTAAAAGAACCCATCAGGAACTCTGTTGCGACAATTGGAGAACCCCATTGACACTGCTGAGGTGTCGGGCCTGACTCTGCGCCCCAACACTGCATGATTTGAACGTAGTTGCTTGCAAACTCTCCAGGCATAGTTCGATTGAGGCCTGACCAGCTAACCTTCACACCTTGGTTAGATAGATTTTCGGTTTGTGAAACAGTTACTTCAAAATTCTTGAACTCATTGTAGAAGTGGCTTGATTGATCTCTTGTATCTGAGAGCCAGGTCTTTGTTACTTCGCTTCCTGCCTGCGCTGTTGAAGGTGATGGGGAAACCAAGAAGGTCATGCCCATGGCTAAAACAAGCAGTGATCTAAGAAGCAATCTCTGTTTCATTAGGTGTTCTTACCTCGACGAATAAGTGAGAGAACTGGGAAAGTAAGAAGCAACGCAAGGAATAACACCGCTAAGAAAATGATTTGAACCTGAGCGAAAGTTCGGCCTGCAACATCAGGTGGGCTAATAGCTTCTGCAGAAACCGCTTGGCAAATTCCAGTATCGTTATCGCAGAAACCAGGGCCAACGATCCCGTTGTCGACAACTCCACCGTTATCTACCCAACCACCGCCTGTTGTTCCACCACCAGTTGTTCCTCCACCGGTGTCTGTTCCGCCACCAGTGTTACCTGAGTCAGTTCCACCACCGGTGTTGCCATTGTCTGTGCCGCCGCCTGTGTTACCTGAATCAGTTCCACCGCCAGCACCAGTGTCGGTTCCGGTGTAGCCCAACTTGTCCGCTGCTGGAGGCATCGGTGCGTTCTTGGCTAGCAGGTTAGTTCCATCTGGAGAGAAGGTCGGGTTGTTGCACTTGGCTACGTCTTTGTCCTTAGCGCTAACGCCAGGAATCTTCTTTACCTGTTCAAGACCTGCTTTTACTAGGTTGATTGGTAGTGGAGAGTAACCAAGGACCTCAGCTTGTTGCTGACCTTCACATAGGTAGTAATAAGCGAAATCGCCAAGAGTCTTACCCTTTGCAGCCGTAAATGATCCCGATACGCCTGTCGGAACAATCAAGTATGAGTAGCTAGATAATGGATATGATCTTGGATCTTTGGAATCGTAAACTCCAGTAAGGATCTGAGTCAGGTATGAATTACCAGGACGCTTATCAATCTTTGCTTCAAGAAGGGCAACCGCAACATTAGAAGCCGTTGGCAAGACGTAGTGATCTGAATCATTCAACAACTTGATAACTGGGAAACCAGTCTTTAGTGCGTAGGAGTACTCAACGTAGGTGATAGTTCCCTCGTTGGCATTCTGAGACACGTAACCAGATACACCTTGTGATCCTGGCTGAGACACATAACCTTTGCCTGAAACAATTGGATAGTTAGATGTCAGACCACATGGAATGCTTCTACCGGCTAGCTTGCAGTAGTCATCCCAAATCTTGGTGTGCTCATCAGCCATCCAGGAGGTGAACTGAGCTGTGGAACCGGAACCGTCTGAACGAACTACAGGAACGATCTTTCGCTTAGGAAGAGAAACACCTGGATTTTCTTCAGCAATTAGAGGATCGTCCCAAGAAGTTATAACACCAGTGAATACCTTAGTCAGATTTTCACCAGACATCTTGAGATTAGTAAACCGCTTGCCACCGATCTTCAAGTTATACATAAGCGCTGTTCCACCGGCAACCAACGGAATGTAAGCGAAAGCTCTTGATGGCAGTGCGTCAACAACTGTTCCATCTTTAAGTCCGTAAGGAATTTCGGAAGATGCAAAGTCAACTGTTCCAGCTTTGAACTGGTTTCTACCATCAGATGAACCTGTGCTGGCATAGTTCACACGCATACCGTACTGAACTACGTTTCTTCTCCACTGATCGATAGCGTTAGCCGACCAAGAAGAACCTGCACCGTTTACCGGAACGTAGTCAGCAGCCCAAGCCGCTGAGCTTGAGAAACCAAAAACGACAACTGCAGTTAGTAACCCTGACAGCACTCGCATTCTTAGCTTTACGTTCACTATGCAACCTTCTTCTTTGTTAGCTTTTTGATGTTCTTTACCAAATTGCCAAATACGTTCTTATCTGAACCCAAGATTCTGGCAAGCATGAAAAGAATCAGAACTAGGAACATTAGAACTGCGGCAGTTCCAAAACCACGAGCAATCATTGTTGGCTCTGGTGATTTCACAAACTGGAAAATAGCCAAGGGAAGTGAAACCATCGGACCATTAGTTGGATCTAAATTCATGCTTGCTGTGAAGCCAGAGGTTAGAAGAACCGGTGAGGTCTCCCCGATTCCTCTAGCGGTAGCCAAAATAATTGCAGTGGTAAGTCCTGATCTTGCAGTTGGAAGAGTAACCATCCAAGCAGTTCTCCAAGCACCTGCACCTAAACCTAGAGAAGCTTCTTTCAAAGTTCCAGGCACGATTCTTAGAACAACATCCGATGCTCTAATCATGATTGGAAGCATCATCACGCTGATAGCAAGGGCTGCAGCAAAACCTGACTTCTGGACTCCAAGCAACAAAATCGCTGTTGCATAAATAAACAGACCAGCAACAATCGAAGGCAAGGCGGTCATAGCCTCAACCATGGTTCTAACAAACCTGCTGTATTTACCTGGGATTTCATTTAGGAATACTGCTGTGATTAGACCAAGCGGAATAGTGATAGCTAGAGCAATCGCAATCTGGATAAGGGATCCCATGATTGAGTGCAGGATTCCACCAGAACTAAGTGGATCTAGCGGACCTGCCAGGCTCATGTCCTCAGTGAAGAAGTTCAAATACGGCAGCGCTTCAAAACCTCTAGAAATTGTGAACACAACAATAAAGACCAATGCCGAGAAGATAACAACGGCAGCCGACCTAATGACTACAGATGCAACTCTGTCTTTGACACCCTCACGGTCATCATCAATAGCTGTAATCAGTGCAAAGAATACGATGAACAAAACATAGGCAATCAAAACAAAAGTAAGTAGTCCATTCAAAGGAGCAATGGAGAATAAGAATCCAGTGGACGCGATAGCTGAGGCAGCAGCGGTAACGGTAGTTAGTAGATCACGGATTCTAATTCCGTGCAGTTGCCTCTTTTGTTCTTCGACCATGTTTGGACTAGTCATTAGCTGCTTGCTCCTGATCTCGAGCGAGCAACTATGGATGAAGCTGCGAAGTTAACAATCAGAGTCATGATGAACAAGGCGAGGCCTGCAGCCATAAGTGCTGACATACCCATCTGAGTTGCTTCACCATAACGTAGGGCGATAAGGCTTGATACAGAGTTAGCTCCGTTTTCAAGAATCCTTGGCTGAACTACGAACACCGGAGAGATGATCATATAAACAGCAATGGTTTCACCTAATGCGCGACCAAGTCCAAGCATCGTTGCACCAATGATTCCACCCTTACCGAAGGAAAGAACTACGTTTCTAACCATTCCCCATCTAGTTGAGCCAAGACCTAGAGCTGCTTCTCGTTCACCAATTGGAGCTTGGGAGAATACTTCTCGCATAACTGAGGTAACAATTGGAGTAATCATCAGGCCAACCACAATTCCTGCAATCAAGCTTGAAGATGTGAAGACAGTGTTTGGAGTTAGTGGATCATTTGGGTCGCTTCCTTGAACTGAAAGGAAAGGAATCCAACCAAAGTTCTGCGATAGCCACTTAGCAACTGGAGTTACTTCGTTTTGTAAGAAGAAGAAACCCCACAGACCGAAAACTACCGATGGAATAGCTGCCATCAGGTCAACCATGGTAATCAACATTCTCTTTATGCGTCTTGGCGCATATTCACTTATATAAAGGGCAGTTCCTAGAGAGAAAGGAACAGCTACGAAGATCGCAATCAAAGCGATAATCACGGTTCCTGCAATAACCGCAGCAATACCGAAGTTGCCTGAATCTGGCTCCCAGGCCTGAGTTGTGAAGAATCCAAAACCAACTGTGCCCAAAGCTTCTGTTGCTCGAAGGGTTAGGAACAAACCCACCAATGCCATGATGATGAGCACTGAACTTCCAGCACTTCGCATGATTCCACGGAAAACTTGGTCCTGGAAGTCCCAGACATACTTGAGTTGACGCGGTTTTTGGGTATCTGCCGCCATCGCTGGAGCGTCCTTCAAAGGGGACTTATTTTTGGTAGCAGCCATGTTTTGATTATCGCCTGAACCAATGACTCAAACTGGCTCCAAAGGTTAACGAGAGTTGAATTCTTTGGTGAAAACCGCCTCTTCAAGCAACCAGAACCCCTAAACCTTGGCTCTTTCTCTAAGGACTGTTCGTTATGTCTACTGCATTTGAGACACCTATTGCCCCAGATGAAGACTTGACGATAGCCGCAATGGTTATTTTCGCTCCAGCGGTGTAGTTAGCTCCAGTCAGGATCATCTTCCAGTCTGGAGCATCATCCACGCCCAGAACCTGCCATGAGCCTTGCCCAACCTTGATAACAAAAGTGCAGGTTGACGGGTCATCCCAGTTGGCAATGGTTGCTTTAGGCTTCCAGATTGCAACTCCCTGGTCTTTAGTGACGGTGAGGGTGATTTGGTCAACTGAAGACTTCTCAGGCAAAGCACCTTGAGCCTTCAAAACAACTGCCTGACGATCCCCGACAGAGATTGTTACGAAGCCTTGAGAATCTGAGGTTACGCTCTGGGTTTGGCCCCAGACTTGGCTGAACAAGGTATTTGGACTAGAAGTTTTTATTCTCAAACCTGTTCTTGTTGTTTGAGAGTTATTCAAAGCAACTAGGTATTCCATTCGGTTGGCTGAATCAATACGACTGAAAGCAATTACGTTGTTGCCTGAGTATCTCTGAATTTGAGCACCAAGTTTTAGAGCTGGGTGTTCATTTCTCAAAGTGTTCAGGGCAGCAATTCGTTCTTGAATAGGATGATTGCGCTGAGATAAGTAACTTCCAGTTCCAATAGCACTTGCTCCGATTCTTGGCTCTGAACGCCAAGCTGAAACACCTGTTGGGAAGAGATCCTGTCTGGCTTCTTTATCGCCACCGGTTCCAATGATTCCTACTTCATCTCCGTAGTAAACATTTGGTATACCTCTAGACATATACATAAGGTCATAACCCAGAAGAGCATCTCCCCAGAGATCATTCTGAGGTGACCCTGCATTCTTGAGCATTAGACCAAAGCGACCCATGTCATGATTTCCTAGGAATGTCGCCTGGTTATAGGCATTAGTTTTATTGGTTGTGTACCAGTCATCCGCTGCAAAAACATTTGTAATGTCAGTGATGTTGTTACCCGATGCAAACTGAACAGCTGCACCTTGGAAAGCAAAGTCAAGAACAGATGGAATACCTCTGTTTCTAACAAAGTCAGTTAGGTTACCTGTCCCAAAGTCATAAACTTCACCAAAAGCAAATAGATCTGGTTTCTTTGCTGCAGTTAGCTCAAGAACTCTTGGCCACCACTTACCTAAGAAGGCATCATCAACGTGCTTGGCTGTATCAATCCTGAAACCATCGATCCCATAGTCATTAACCCAGTCTGCATAAACTTGCGCAAAGCCCTCTATAACTTCAGGCTTCTCAGTGGCAACATCATCAAGACCGAAGAAGTCTCCGAATTGTGCCTGCTCTTTGTTGTTCCAATTCTGAACATCTCCACGGTTGTGATAGTTAGAAAGGTCATTCAGGAAAGCAGGCTTTCTTAGGTTGGCATTATTAGGAGAAACCGCTGGATTTCTAGGGGCACCAAAGCTGTAGTTGCCTGATGGGTAGTAGTTCACATCTCCGGTGTGGTTCATCACAATGTCAAGAACCACCTTCATATCCTGCGAGTGAACACAGTCAACAAATGCCTTGAAATCAGCCTTAGTGCCTAAATGTGGGTCAATATCTGTGAAGTCTGTGATCCAGTAGCCGTGATAAGAAGCACTAGAGCCTTGAACATAACGCTGCTTGAAAGGTGGGGTTATCCAAACTGAAGTAAAGCCCATGTCCTTGAGTCTCTTGACTCCATTGCCAGTGGTACAACCATCAGTAAGACCAGCTAGGTCTCCACCGTGATAGTAAGCAGTTGATGCAGGGTCAAAGCCAGTAACATCTCTTGAACCAGTAATTCCCATTCGGTCATTTGCTGTATTGCCGTTTTGATATCTGTCGGTCATCACAAAGTAGATGTTGTCGCCAGCCATAGCAGAACGAATAGATGAACTAGCTAGCTCCTGTGCTTGCGAAAGTGTTGGAGCAACACCAGGAACTGGTGGTAGTGGTGGCTCTGGGTCAACTACTACAGGTGGATTATCCATCGGAACAGGGATTGTGAATCTAAGTGACTTGTCTGTGTTTACAGAACCTGATTCAAACCAAATCTCACCTTTGGTTGCAGCGATGTTCACAGACTGATCTAAATCAGAAGGGTCTTTAAGGTTTCCCTTATGCATGATGATAGGAATAGTTTTTGAGTTTGCAACTAACGGAATCTCATACTTCACTCCCCAAGCTCCGATGTTTGGGCTAACTGGGAGAACTGGGCTTGCCCAGTTCACTGTAAGAGTTGTTCCACCATTAGCATCTTTCCAGGCATGCAAACCCCAACCTTGGTAATCTCCATCAGCTCTGTGATAGTGAACGGTTAGCTTGTCATTCGCCCAGGATTCTGAAGTTCTAACTCCAGCAAATGAATCGCCAACCCAGACTTTTGCCGCTGTGCGAGGATTCACTGTGTATGTCTTACCTGCTTTGGTTTTGTTGAAGACAGTGAACTTAACAACAGATGTTGTTCCTGAAACTGGAACTAATGCGAATCGCTTAGATCCTGATGAACTGAACTTATAAGTCTTTGTGCTCTTGCCAATAGTTACCTTGACTGAACGATTGGATAAAGCGACACCTTTGGTAACAAGTGCGATTCGAAGTTTCAGACTTGCTGAGCTCTCGTTGAGAAAAGGAACTCCCTTAGAGTTCAACCAGAGTTCTCTAGTTGTTGCTGGGTTGATTGCAACAGTTGAGTTTGCGAGCTTCGTAGCTTTAACTCGAACAGCTGAAGAACCTGCTGGAATGTTTACAACACCAAACCAGCCATACGAGTCTTGTCCAATGAGTCTTGACTGACTCTGGTTATTGCCATTAGCGGCATCTATCAGAGTGACTCTGGCATCAGCTGGCACCACTCCAGCCACATTCGGCACGTGAACCACTATCTGATAGCTCTCCTGGGCAGAAGCCTGAGGAGCAATTGCTATGGCAGGCAGAACTAGCGCTAGGGCCAAAACAATGATCTTTGGGGTACGTAAACGTTTACTTATGCTCATTAGATAAGCCTAGCCAAGAGCTCGATTTAGGTTTCTGGGAAAGTTCTGAGAGCAAATCCCCGATTAGTACTTGGCAACCAAAGTTCCATTGATGACTTTGTTCATCTCAATGAATGTCTGCTTGTATGCCTCGGTAGATCCTCGGATAAACAGAACCCAACCATCTCCGTAGATCATGTACTTGCCAAATCGTTGGGCAGAAGGCGAGCTAGCGGCCTCCCTCAAGATATCTAAATCCATGGAAACTTCTGTGATGTAATCCCCTTCTTGAACTCCAGGGTGATCAGTTGAGGCCTCGCAGCTATTTAGTCCACCGGAACCGCCTGAGAAATAAGGGTCTACACAAAAACCAGCCTTGGCAAGTTCATCAAGTTCAGTAAGTGCTTTGTTGAAACTACTAGAAGTTCTTTCCGGAAGCGTGGCCCCTTCATCCAAGAAGCATGAACTGAGTCTTAATAGGCAATCATTGATGTTTTCCTTGCTTGCCGTCAAAACGTTCGAATCAGCACCTGGTTGAACAGTAACTGGATAATTAACTACCGTTGCAGTTTTCTCAACACAGCTTTCAGCGCTGATCAAGATTGCTCCTAGTTGACCGAAGCTTCCCAGAGTGGTCCAGAAGTCTCCATAGGATCCAAAGTCATTATCCAAAGCAGATTGAAATGATGGGTAGGCGTGCAAACCGCAAGAGTCTTTGGATCTGAAACTCACCTCGGAGTTGTTTATCTGGTCTTCGGCTTTAGAGCTTTGAGTCCAATTGGCAGCAGGGTAAGCAGCTTTAAGTGCAGCAAGCAGATCACCATATGTATACTGCTCACCTTCGTACGCAACTGGGGTTGCTGAAGGCGTTGGAATTACTACCGAATCGGTCGTTTGAGTTGGCGACGGAGTCAAAGACTCTTCTGGCAAGCCATTGTCATTGCCTCCGGAACATGCACTTACGAATAGAACTGCTGTTAGGCCAAAGGCCACGAATGTGTTTTTGATTTTCAAGTCAACTCCCCAAACTAATTCCCATTTAGATACAGAAGATAGTACAGCAATTCACACATGTTCAGAATAAATTGCGACCGTTTTTGACAACATTTGTCTTCAGCCAGAGTGAGCACCTATTTGATACATTTGGCATGTGAATATTGAGACTGCACGTTTAGTGCTCAGACCGATGAGATTGACTGATGCTCCAGATTTGTTTGAGTATCAGTCAAACTCAGACATAGTGAGATACATTCCTTGGCCTGAGGGAACGGCTGAAACGGTTCAGTCACATATTGAAAAGACTCTTGCGAAAAGCTCGTCATCGCCAAAGGCGGAAGGCGACTACTTGGTGCTGGTATGGGAACTCAAGTCGAGCGGCAAGGTCATCGGTCAATCAAATCTCAACGTGTATTCCACAGAGCATAACTGCGCAGAGATCGGCTGGGTTACACATCAAGACTTTCACCGTCAGGGTTATGCCCGAGAAGCATCAGAGGCAGTCCTAGAGTACGCATTTGAAGTACTCGACTTTCACCGTGTAATCGCGGTAATGGATACGCGCACACCTGCATCTGCTGCAGTAGCAGCTAGTTTGGGCATGCGTAAGGAGGGTGAGTTCAAGGAGGTTGAGTTTTTCAAAGGCGCCTGGTGCGACATGTGGACCTATGCGATTCTCAAATCTGAGTTTGAGCGCCCTCGGCAGGAATCGAACCTGCGACCAAGAGATTAGAAGGCTCTTGCTCTATCCACTGAGCTACGAAGGCATTGCCTAGTAAATAGGCTCCTCTAGTTTAGCCCCTCTTGAGAGTTAGAGTTAGGTGTGCTGAAAAGACTCCTGACTATTTCTAGGCCTGTGCTGTGGGTAAACACCATTGGTACGACCATGATGGGGCTTTGGCTGACCGGGACTCTTTGGAGCTGGGATGCTATTTGGTTGCTTCTATGGGTAACTCTTCCCTTTAACCTTCTTATCTACGGCATCAACGACATCTTTGATCAAGAAACCGACAACATCAACATCCGTAAGGGTGGCTACGGTGGAGCAAAGATTGACCCTAAAGAGGTCCCTTGGATTTCATGGGGTGTAGTTCTACTGAACTCCCCTTTCCTAGTCTTCTTTGCTTTGAACTACTCTTTGGAAGCAAACATTTGGATCTGGGCTTATAGCCTCACGTTCCTTTTCTATTCAGCTCCTCCAGCAAGGTTCAAGGGTCGTCCGTTCTTAGATTCAATAAGTAACGCAGACTACGCCTTCCCGCTGGCGATTGTTCCTTTGGCTTTAGGTGAAGAACCTATCTGGCTGGCAGTCTTTGCTCTTATGGCTTGGAGTTTGGCTAAACACACTTACGATGCCATTCAAGATATCGAAGAAGACGAGTTTGTTGGAATCAAAACAACTGCTGTTTATCTTGGAGTCAAGAAGTCTCTAGTCTGGGTTGGTTTCTGGTGGCTAGTTTCAACAGTGATGTTTGCTTTTGTAAACATTCCTTTAGCCATTGCTAACGGAGCATATGCATTCTGGTTGATTTGGTTGATGGTCAAAGATGATTCGGCTACCAATGCAAAAAGAATCTACAAATACTCTGTTGCTTTTCCCTACGTAGTGGGAACCGTTGCAGGTTTTCAACTCGTTTTCTTCTTAGGCTTGGAGATCCTTTAGTTGAAAAAGAGAATCATCATTGTTGGTGCAGGACTCGGCGGGCTCACAGCAGCAGCCCTCCTAGCTAAAGCAGGACATGAAGTTACTGTTCTAGAGAAGAACAACTGGGTTGGTGGCAAATCTCGAAGAATTGAAGTTGCTGGTCAAAGAATTGACACTGGGCCTTCTCTGGTCACATTCCCAGGTGTACTAAAAGAACTCTTCTCTCGCTATGACAATCTAGGTGCAGCAAGCGATGCAACTTCTATTGCTGATCTGAACCTTGAAAGGCTTCCTGAGGTTGGTAAGTATTTCTTTGGTAAAGAGGTTGTAAACCTTCCTGTTCAAGAAGGGCATCCTTGGTATTCTGCCTGGCAGAGATTTGAAAAAGAACACGGCGGACTTGGCCCTCAAATAGTGAAGTTACTAACCTCAGATCCTTTTGCTGCCAAGACCTTGCCCGCGGTCACAGCTATCTCTAAGAACTATGGAGTTCGTCTTTCAACTAGTTCATACCTCAAGCATCTGGATTGGATGCCTGAAGGGTTGAAGGAAGTAATTGCTATTCACACACTCAATGCGGGTATTGCTCCTGAGCGAACACTTGCACTCTATGCAACCATGCCTGCAGTTATGGCTAATGATGGAATCTTTGTTCCAGTTGGTGGAGTTTATGAAATTGTCTTAGCTCTAGAAAAACTTGCCCATGAAGCAGGTGCAACAATCAAGACTGGTGTTCAGGTTTCAAAGATCACTAAGGGTTCAGTATTTGTTGAGGGTGAAGAACTAAAAGCTGATTATGTAATTGGAGCAGCAGATGCTCAAGTAATTGATTCACTACTAGGTAAGAAGGCTAAATCCCCTAAGCGAGTGTCGTGTTCAGGGGTGGCACTCTTTGCTGTTCTCAAAGAACCACTACCGGAAGAAACAGTTACCCATTCCGTGATTATGCCTAGTTCACCTAAGTCACTGCATGAAAGCCTTGATCAAACTCAGCTACCTAAAGAGACCATGGCCTTCTTGAACTATTACAAGCCAGGACACATTTATCCGAACTCCAAGGCAACTGCAGCTATCTTGCTAACTGCTCCTGCTAACGGAGAGCGTTTTGGCTTAGAGAGCGATTTTGTTCAGGGAGAACTCAAGAGAATTAGTTCACTTATTGGACTAAAGGGTAACCTTGCGGATCTGATACTTGATTACAAGATTTTGGATCCGATGTACTTTGCTGAGTTTGGGGCTAAGGGAGGTGCTCTCTACGGGGCAACTAGACCTATCTGGCAGGGCGGGCCATTTCATAGCCCTGGTTATTCATCAATACTTCGTCCGTGGCTTTGGCGGGTTGGGGCATCAGTTCACCCAGGTGGAGGAATTCCAGCCGTTATTGGTGGGGCTATGAACTCAGTTGCTCGCCTGTTAAAAAGCATTGGTAACGCCTAACTCCTTTGTTCTCGCCTGAGAGCAGGCTATAAAGTGGTTGAGACCTCAATATTTTGCTATTCTTTGAGGGAGGGGTAATTTTCTTACCTCGGTAACTAATAATCATCGGAGATTCATGTTCAGCCTGTCAAAGATAAGCCTTGCCAACCGTTCAGTGGTAGCGCTTCTAACTTCCATTCTTGCCGTCTTCGGCTTCATTTCAGTTGGTTCGCTAAAGCAAGAGCTATTCCCTTCCCTTGAGTTCCCTCAGGCAGCGATTGTCACTACCTATCCAGGTGCTGCTCCTGAAGTTATGGATACTCAGGTCAGCCGTCTTATTGAATCAGCGGTTGAATCACTTGAAGGTGTTACCACCACTTCATCAACAAGCCAGAGCAGCCTCTCAACTGTTCGAGTCACCTTCGACTTCGGTATCACTTCAGCCAAGGTAACTGAATCTCTAAACGCGGCTCTGGACTCTGTTAGATCAACTCTTCCTACCGGCTCTAATGCACGAGTACTTAGCGGTGGTCTGGGTACTATCCCAGTTCTAGTTCTTAGCGTGGCTGCTGACTCAGGTGATAACACTGAGATTGCCAAGCTACTTCCAGATATTGCACCAACACTTTTCAAGAAAGTTCCTGGTGTAAAAGATGTTCAAATCGGTGGTATTCGTGAATACCGCGTAAACATGAAACTTGATCAAGCTTTGATGGCTAGAAATGGTATTTCTGCTCAAAGCATTAGCACAGCACTAAAAACAAACGGCTTTGTGCTACCAGCTGGAACTCTTGAAGACAGTGAAGGTCAGATCACAGTTCAGGTTGGAACTCCTGTTGAGTCTGTTGCTGCACTAAAGTCACTCCCTGTTTCTGGCATGAACCCAGCACAGGTTCTAACAATTGGTGACATCGCATCAGTTAGCTATGAACTCGCTCCAGTTGAATCTATTTCCAGAGTTGATGGCAAACCATCACTTGCTATCTCTATTACTAAGACTCAAGAAGGTAACACTGTTTCTATCTCTAGAAGCATCAAGCCTTTGGAAGAAGAACTAGCAACCAAGCTAGGTGGCAATGTAACAATCAAGGAAACTTTCAACCAGGCACCATTCGTTGAGAAGTCAATCAATGACTTAGTCAAAGAAGGTCTTCTAGGTCTAACCTTTGCGATTCTAATTATCTTGGTCTTCCTAAGATCATGGCGATCCACTCTTGTTACGGCTATCTCTATTCCAACCTCTCTATTGGTTGCATTCATCGGTTTAGCTGGCTTTGGTTATTCACTAAACCTATTTACATTGAGCGCGCTAACTATTGCGATTGGTCGTGTAGTCGATGACTCGATTGTGGTCATTGAAAACATCAACCGACACCTGGCCTACGGCGAGAAGAAGAAGGAAGCTATCCTCAACTCAGTCAAGGAAGTTGCCGGTGCTATCACCGCTGCAACATTGACAACCGTTGCAGTATTCCTACCTATTGCGGTGGTTGGTGGTCTAGTTGGCCAGCTGTTTAGACCATTCGCATTAACCTTCGCTTTGGCTCTGGTTGCATCACTGTTTGTGTCATTGACCATCGTCCCTGTAATTGCCTACTGGTTCCTAAAGACTCCAGTTGTTGAAGCAGGTATGACTGAAGCTCAAGCCAAGAAGTTTGCCGAGAAAGCAAGAAAGGAAGAGGAAGAACACGAGCGCAAATCAATTCTGCAACGCGGATATATTCCTATCCTTACTGCAACTCAGAAGCGTCCTGTAATCACAATTGTTGCATCTGCGCTGGTTCTGATCTTCACCTTTGGTCTTGTGCCATTTATCAAGACAAACTTCATTGGAAACTCAGGCTCGACTACTTTCAGTATCAACCAGGAAGTTCCACTAGGTTCTTCTCTTGAAGAGAAGGCCAAGGCTGCAGAAGGTGTTGAGAAGATCCTTCTAGCTAGTGGTGACACTGTTGCAGTCACAACCACTATTGGTGGGACAGCAGACAGCAGAGTGGCCTTCGGTCAATCAGCTGGTGGCATTCAGATTCAGGTTTCCATCAAGGAAACCGTGAAGGGCGATGCTTTCCAAACCAAGATGCAGGAACTGTTTGATGCAGATTCAAGTCTTGGAAAAGTCAGCTTCCAGAGCGGACAGTCATTCGGTTCAAGCGGAACCATTGACATTACCGTCACAGCCAAAACTGATGAACAGCTAAGAGAAGGTATCCAAATTGTTCAAGAAGCGCTTGAAGGAAAGATTGATAACGTCTCCCCTGATGTGGTGACAACTCTTAGCCAGAAGCAAAGAACCCTTAAGGTAACTGTTGACCGTGAAGCGGCAACCAGAGTAGGCCTAAGTGAATTTGCAGTGTCTAGCCTGGTTTCTAGTGCAATGAGCCCGCAGAGCATTGGAACTATCAACATCGACAACAAGCAGACTGACATTTACATCAAGTCTGAAAATGTGCCGGAGACAATTGCAGAAGTAAAGGCCATTCCACTGAGCCCATTTGGTCAAGTCAGACTTGGTTCTATTGCAAAGGTCGAGCTTGTCTCTGTCCCAACCAAGATCACTACTCAAGACGGTGACCGTGCGGCAACCGTTTCGCTAACGCCTGATGAAGATGCCAGCCTTGGAGCAATCACTATGCAGGTAGCAGAAAAGGTTGATTCTCTGCAAGACAAGATGCCTGCAGGAGCAACTCTTCTTCCTATCGGTGGTGTTTCAGCAGATCAGGCAGAATCATTCAGCCAGTTGCTTCTAGCGTTGCTAGCTGCGATTGCGATTGTTTACCTGATCATGGTTGCAACCTTCAGAAGCTTGGCTCAGCCGCTAGTTCTTCTAGTGTCAATTCCATTCGCTGCTACCGGTGCATTCGTAGCTCTACTTGCAACCGACACAGCTCTTGGTCTTCCAGCGCTGATTGGTATGTTGCTTCTTGTTGGAATCGTGGTTACCAACGCAATTGTTTTGATTGACCTCATCAACCAGTACCGAATACAAGGAATGCCATTTGAAGAAGCCATCATCAACGGTGCTCGTCAGAGACTACGTCCGATCTTGATGACTGCCTTGGCAACCATTGGAGCATTGAGTCCACTAGCACTTGGTTTCACCGGTTCTGGAGGATTTATCTCCCAGCCACTTGGAATCGTGGTAATTGGTGGTCTCTTCTCATCAACCATCTTGACCCTGGTCATCGTTCCAGTTCTATACCGCTTGGTAGAAGGACGTAAAGAACGTAAGGCTCTGAAAAAGCTTGCTAAGACTACTAAGCAGCCTGCCGCTAAAGCTCCAGTCAAGCGCAAGCCAGCTGCGAAGACCGCTTAGCCCTAAACGGTAAACTATGTGGAGCCCTCGATGTCGGGGGCTCTACCTAGTTTGAAGGAATGATGAACATACCCGAGTACCTAGTCTGGATTGACTGCGAGATGACAGGGCTAAACCCTGAAACCGAATGCATCGTAGAAATTGCAGCTATTGTCACCGACTTTGATCTAAACGTTTTGGATGAGGGTATTGATTTAGTAATCAAACCTCGTGCAGGAACCGTCGAAGCGATGGGCGACTATGTTCGTCAAATGCATACAGACTCAGGTCTTATCAAGGAATTTGATTCAGGAATTGAACTAGCTGATGCAGAAGCCCAAGTATTGGAATACATCCAGAAATACATTCCAAACCCAAAGACTTCTCCCCTAGCCGGTAACACCATTGGCACAGATCGTATGTTCATTTCTAAATACATGCCTAATCTTGATGCTCACCTGCACTACAGAAACATCGATGTTTCAACCATCAAGGAACTGTCTAAGCGCTGGTATCCAAGGGTTTATTTCCAAGCCCCAAAGAAAGATGGTGGGCACAGAGCCCTAGCGGACATCCTTGAATCTATTGAAGAGCTCAAGTATTACCGCAGCACGGTGTTTGTTGAAGGCCCAGGGCCTTCTATAGAGGAAGCTCAAGCACTAGCGGATGCTCTGAAGACTGATAAACTTTAGAAGTTGATTTCGGAGTAATCCGAGAAACACATGGTGGGTATAGCTCAGCTGGTAGAGCGCCTGGTTGTGGTCCAGGATGTCGCGGGTTCAAGTCCCGTTACTCACCCCAAGTAAAGAAAAACCCGAGGTTCTTGGCCTCGGGTTTTTTGACTTTCAAATTACTGATTCGCTCTTTCAAGAACTAGTTCTCTAACTCGAGCAGCATCTGCCTGACCCTTCATGGCTTGCATAACTGCGCCAATCACCGCACCTGCTGCTTGAACTTTACCTTCACGGATCTTTTCAAGAACATCAGGTTGCTTAGCCAGTGCTTCATCGATGGCTGCAATAAGAGCGCCATCGTCTGAAACTACTTCAAGGTTTCTTGAATAAACAATCTCAGTTGGTGATCCTTCACCTGCTAGAACAGCTGAGAGAACTTCACGAGCAATTCGGTCATTGATCTTTCCCGATTCAATCAGTGTTGCAATCTCTGCTACCTGTGTTGGTGTGATGTTCATTTCTGAAACATCTTTATCTTCAGAGTTAGCAATACGAGCAATCTCACCTGAATACCACTTACGCGCAGCTTGAGGCTTTGCTCCTGCTGCAACCGCTTCTTCAATGAAGTCCATGAGACCAGCGTTTACAACATCTCTGAACTCCATCTCTGCAAAGCCCCACTCGCCGGCTAGACGCTTACGTCTATCGGCTGGGTTCTCAGGAAGAAGTGCTCTGAGCTTTTCAATAAGTTCATGAGACGGCTCAACTGGAACTAGATCTGGCTCTGGGAAGTAACGGTAGTCATCAGCATCGGACTTAGGTCTTCCTGCACTAGTTGAACCCTTGTCTTCGTGCCAGTGTCTTGTTTCCTGTGTGATAGTTCCACCAGCAGACAGGATTGCTGCTTGTCTTTGGATTTCGTATCGAACTGCACGCTCAATAGATCTAAGTGAGTTGACGTTCTTTGTTTCTGTTCTGGTGCCAAGTTTTTCTTGTCCGTGAGGTCTAATCGATACGTTGGCATCACAGCGAACGTTTCCACGTTCCATGCGAGCATCGCTAACACCAAGAGCCCTAACGATCTCTCTGATTGATCGAACGTAAGCTGCTGCTAGTTCAGGAGCTTCTGCACCTGCACCAAAGACTGGTCTAGTAACAATCTCCACCAGTGGAACACCTGCACGATTGTAATCAACGAGAGAATATTCTGCTCCTTGGATACGACCTGTTGAACCACCGATGTGGGTTAGCTTTCCAGCGTCTTCTTCCATGTGTGCTCGTTCAATCTGAACTGTGAACTTGTTACCACTAGGAACTTCGACATCTAGTTGACCATCAAATGCGATTGGGTCTCTGAACTGGGAAGTCTGATAGTTCTTAGCTAGGTCTGGGTAGAAGTAGTTCTTTCTAGAGAAACCTCCAGTTGGAGCAATAGAGCAACCAAGTGACAGGCCAATCGAGATTGAAGATTCAACTGCTTTGCGGTTTACAACAGGCAGTGACCCAGGTAGTCCAATACAGATTGGGCAGACGTTGGTGTTTGGTTCATCACCAAAGTCATTCTTACAACCACAGAACATCTTGGTGTTGGTGTTTAGCTCAACGTGAACTTCAAGACCAATAACTACTTCATAAAGCTCTAGAGCTTTGTCGTAATCCATCAAGTTAGCTTTAGCCATTAGTTACCCTCCAACTTAGGTGCGAAGTCCATCATGCGTTTACCCCAGATGCCTTCAAGTATTCCTTCAAGGGCTGCTCCAACTTCATACAGAGCAGCATCCTTGTGAGCTGGTGCTAGGAACTGAATACCAACCGGCAGGTTATCTTCATCAGCTAGACCAATAGGAACTGAGATACCAGGAATACCTGCAAGGTTGGCAGGGATAGTGGCGATGTCGTTTAGATACATGGCCAAAGGATCAGCAACCTTTTCGCCGAACTTGAATGCTGTGGTTGGAGCAGTTGGTGAAACAAGAACATCTGCCTTAGCAAAGGCTGCATCAAAGTCTCTTTGAATTAGAGTTCTTACCTTTAGTGCTGCACCGTAGAACTTATCGAATGAACCAGCAGATAGAGCATAGGTTCCAAGAATTATTCTTCTCTTTACTTCTGGACCGAATCCTGCTTCACGGGTAGCTGCCATGACTCGTTCAATGGTTGGGTTACCCTCAGGGGTCACTCTCATACCAAAACGAACAGAGTCAAACTTAGCTAGATTACTTGATGCTTCCGCAGGAAGGATCAGGTAGTAAGCATCAATTGCATATTCAAATGAAGGGCAGTCAACTTCAACAATCTCTGCACCTGCATCAGTGAGAAGTTTCAGTGCTTCAGCAAATCTGTTCTGAACACCTTGCTGAAAACCTTCACCAGAAAGTTGCTTTATGACTCCAACTTTTTTGCCCTTTAGAGAACCATTCTTGGCAGCTTCAACCATTGAACCAAGAGAGTCCTTTAGCGAAGTACTGTCTCTTGGGTCGTAGCCACCTATTACATCTTGAAGTAGTGCAGCATCTAAAACGTTTCTAGCTACTGGGCCTACTTGGTCAAGGGAAGAAGCAAGAGCAATCAACCCGTATCTTGAAACAGCCCCATAGGTTGGCTTGATACCAACAGTTCCGGTAACAGCTCCTGGGAATCTGATTGATCCACCGGTATCAGAACCAATCGCTAAAGGTGACTGAAAAGAAGAAACAACAGATGATGAACCACCACCGGAACCACCAGGAATTCGAGAAAGATCCCATGGGTTCTTGCTTGGTCCATATGCTGAGAACTCAGTTGAGGATCCCATAGCAAATTCATCAAGGTTGGTCTTACCAAGAATAGGCATCATTTCATTACGAAGCTTGGTAACAACCGTTGCATCGTAAGGAGCAATCCAGCCTTCAAGAATCTTAGAACCTGCTGTTGTTGGAGCATCGGTTGTGGTGAGGTTATCTTTCACAGCAATAGGAACGCCGGCTAGCAGTGGAAGCTTCTCTCCCGCTGCTCTTTTGCGGTCAACTTCTTTAGCAACCGCTAGAGCGCTCTCTGGAGAGAGGTGTAGAAATGAGTGAATTGCGTCGCCGACCTTAGAGATTTGATCGATGTGCGCCTGGGTAACCTCAACTGAACTGACTTCGCCTTTGGCTAGGAGTTCGACTAGTTCAGAGGCATTTTTTCTAATTAGCTCTGACATTTTCTACTCCTCATCCAAGATTGCAGCCACTCGGAAACGACCCTGACCCTGATCTGGGGCCCCTGAAAGGGCCTGTTCTTGGGTCAGAGAAGGCTCAATTTCGTCTTCCCTAAAGACATTTGCCAGAGGAATTGGGTGGCTTGTGGCAGGGGTATTTTCATCGATAGCCGAAGAAATCTTGGCTACTGAATCAAGAATTACGCCAAGTTGTTCAGTAAAACGAACGACTTCGGCCTCATCAAGCTCGATTCTGGCCAAATTGGCTAGATGACGCACTAAATCAGGAGTCACATCAGACATTGGGTTCCTCAAAACTGTTGTTGTAGGCAGTTGCTATAAGTATATCGGGGCTTACCCTATCTCGCTTACTGGACTAAACTTACATAGTTGCTTGGCCTTCAGAATGGGCCTTGGACTACGCATGTTTCAGGAGAATACACAAATGGCTGAAGAAGAGAACTTCGACAACGTTATGCGCGGTTACGACCGTGAGGAATTTGACGTCGTTATGCGCGGTTACGACCGTGACCAGGTCGATAAGGCTATGGAAGAGATGCGCCTTGAGATTGAACACCAGGCCACCTATAACGAAAAAGCAGCCGGTGAGATCTCTATCCTCAAAGCAGAAGTTGACAACCTAAAGGTTCAGCTAAAGACCGGTGGCCCTAATGGCTATGCAGCTCTAGGAGCTCAGTTCGAACAGACCCTCCGTCTTGCTGAAGAGCAAGCCAAGAAGATGATTGCCGATGCAGGTCAGGACGCTCTTCGTATTCGTGAAGAAGCTAAGGGTGAAGCAGATGCTCTAAAGAGAGCTGCTAAAGACAAAGCAGATCGTGTTGTTCAAGAAGCTGAAATCAAGATGGAAGAATCTCGCCTAGATGCTGACCGCCGTCACGGAGAAATGCTGAACACTGCTGCAGCCAGTGTCAGCGAAGCTCAGGAAAGAATTCAAACCGCTCAGCGCGAAGCTGCAGCTATTAAATCTGATGGTGAGCGTTACGCTGCTGAACTTCGTTCACAGGTTCACCGTGAGACTGAAGAAGCTCGTGCTCTTGCTACTGAACTAAGCCAGAGAACTGCTCAGGCAAGAGTTGACCTTGAAGCAGAGCTCAAGGCTAAGCGCGATGAGGCAGAGCAAGAAGCTCTAAGAATTTACCAAACAGCAGTTGGTCAGGCTCAGGCAATTACCGAAGAAGCCAACCGCTCTCTTGCTGAGTCATCTGCAAGAGCATCAGAAATCCTTACTGAAGCAGAGCGTGTTTCAAGAGAAGCTCGTTCTACTCGTGATGAGATTCTTGCTGATTCACAGAAGCGTTCAACCGACTTGATCAACCAGTCACGTCGTCGTGCTGAGATTCTTTCTCGCAAGGCTCAGGGCTACGCTGAAAACGCAATCAAGGACAGCCGTGAGCGTCTAAACAGACTTTCAGAAGAACGCGAAGAAGTTGCTGACTTCCTAGACTCTATGAGCAAGTTGATGTCAACCGAGAGCATGGTTGCCGTTGATGAATCAGAGATCGACGAAGCTAAGTAATTAGTTCAGCTTTAAAGCGAACTCTTCTTCAGATATCACAGGGACACCTAGGCCTTCAGCCTTGGTGAGTTTAGAACCAGCGTTAGCTCCCGCAACAACAAACGCCGTGTTCTTTGAAACGCTAGATGCAGCCTTACCCCCATTAGAGATAATCAACTCTTCAATCTTCTCTCTGGTGTAATTCTGAAGTGTTCCAGTAACCACAATGCTCATGCCTGTGAAAACACCATCCGCTACAACATTGGCCCCAGGGCCAGCATGACCAGGAATTTCTAGAAGCACTCCTGACTTACGCCATGCCTCAACTAGTTCTTTATGCCAATCAACTTTTATCCATTCCAAAAGTGACTGAGCCAAAATGGTGCCAACGCCATCAACCTCGGAGAGCTCCTGCTCTGTTGCATTGAATATGTTATCCAGAGAACCGAAGTGAGTTGCGAGAGATCTTGCAGCAACTGGGCCTACGTGTCTAATGGAAAGACCAACGATGATTCGCCAAAGTGGCTTCGTCTTCGCTTCTTCTAAATTCTTTAGAAGTTTGATTGCAACTTCAGAAGGAACGGTCTCCCCCTTGACTGTCTTACTAAAAAACTGCACAACCTTTGGCTGACCATTTTCATCTAGCTTTGGCATACCAGTATCTGGATCTAAAACATGAGTCTTGATAGGAAGCAACTGGTCCATAGTCAGATTGAAAAGATTAGCCTCAGATTTAAGTGGAGCAACTTTAGGTTCAAGTGGCTGCGTCAAAGCAACTGCTGCAACATAACCAAGTGCTTCGATATCCAAAACACCTCTTGACCCAATGTATGCAACTCGTTCACGTAGTTGAGCAGGGCAGCCTTCTGAATTCTGGCAACGCAGGTCAACATCGCCTTCGGTTGATGGTGCTAGCTTTGCGTTACAGTCAGGACACTTGGTCGGCATTACGAAGGCACGTTCTTTACCAGTTCTGAGTTCCACTACTGGCCCTAAGATTTCAGGAATTACATCTCCTGCTTTGCGAAGAACAACGGTATCTCCGATCAGGATTCCCTTGGCCTTCACGACATCTTGGTTGTGTAGAGTTGCAAACTCAACTGTGGAACCTGCTACTTTGATTGGCTCAACTACTGCGTAAGGAGTAGCTCGACCTGTTCTACCAACAGATACTCTGATGTCCAAAAGCTTGGTGTTCACCTGCTCCGGTGGGTACTTGAAGGCAACAGCCCAACGTGGAGCACGAGCTGTGAAGCCAAGTTCTTTCTGAGCACTTAGTGAGTCAACTTTGACAACGACACCATCAATCTCGTGCTCAAGATCATGTCTTTGTGCCTGGAACTGGGAGATGTATTTGATGACACCCTCGATTGAGTCAACTACTTCGTATCGAGGTGAAGTAGGTAAGCCCCAGCTCTTTAGCAGTTCATACAAGTCACTCTGGTTCTTGAAAGGTGCATCAGGCCATGCGCCAACACCATGCACCAGCATCTGCAATGGTCTGCTGGCTGTGACTGACGAGTCTTTCTGACGTAAAGATCCGCTTGCTGAGTTGCGAGGGTTAGCAAAAGGAGCTTTACCTTCAGCGACAAGTCCTGCATTGAGGTTTGCAAAATCTTTGATTCCAAAGAAGATCTCTCCCCTGACTTCTACTACATCAGGAATCTTTGAGCCCTTTAGTCGATGAGGAATCTGCTTGATGGTCTTGACGTTGCTTGTGACATCTTCACCAACAACACCATCTCCTCTAGTAGCAGCTGAGACTAGGTCACCCTTTTCGTATCTCAGGTTGATAGCTAGTCCGTCAATCTTTAGTTCACACAGGAAACGTTCTTCACCAACTCTTTTAGCCCAGGCTTTTAGTTCTTCATCGTTGAAGGCGTTATCAAGAGACCACATTCTCTCTAGGTGTTCAACTGGTGAGAATGCTTCGTTAGCCGAACCACCAACACTCTGGGTTGGTGAATCTCCCGTTATAAGTTCTGGGTGCTTTGATTCAAGTAATTCGAGCTCTGACATGAGAGCGTCATACTCTGCATCGCTAATGAGAATGGCGTTCTCTTGATAGTAAGCGCGACGGTGTTTGTTGATTTCATCAACTAGATAAGCAATACGTTGGACTGGTTTCTCTGGCACCTGATAAGCCTAAACAGCACCCTCGACACCGGAGAGGATACTCGCCGAGGCTGTTGAAAAAGAGTC
>JBIIXN010000012.1:0-29340 GCA_044347325.1 Rhodoluna sp.
GTGTGACCTAGAGGAAACATTGAGTGCTGGAGTTGTTCTGCAGTTAAGACACCAAGAACATAACTCTGATCTTTAGCCAAGGCCATTGATCTGTGTAATTCTAGGTTGCCTTCATCATCTTTGATGATGCTGGCATAGTGCCCTGTGCAGACGGCATCAAAACCAAGTGCTAAACCTTTTTCTAATAGAGCTGCGAACTTGATTCGCTCATTACATCTCATGCAAGGGTTAGGAGTTCTACCTGCTTCATATTCGCTAATGAAGTCATCAACTACCTCAAGCTTGAATCTCTCACTGAAGTCCCAGACATAGTAAGGAATACCAATAACGTTTGCTGCTCTTTGGGCATCCATGCTGTCTTCAATAGTGCAGCAACCTCTGGAACCAGTTCTAAGAGTTCCTGGCATACGAGATAGTGCTAGGTGAACACCAACTACTTCATGTCCCGCTTCAACGGCGCGAGCAGCAGCAACGGCGCTATCAACGCCACCACTCATTGCTGCTAAAACCTTCATGCTCTAATTCTCTCTTAACTCGTCAAACCAGCACGAAGTGCACCATCAAGTGCCTTAGGTAGTGCTTCGAGGAAAGCGTCGACGTCAGCATCGGTTGTTTCCCTACCTAGAGTCATGCGAAGACATCCATTTGCTTCACGTTCATTTCTGCCCATGGCTAAAAGAACATGTGATGGTCCATTCACTCCAGCCTGACAGGCTGAACCAACCGAAACACAAACACCCTGCTGATCTAGAAGAAACAGCAGTGAATCTCCTGAACAACCTTCGAAGGTGAAGTGAGCATTGTGTGGCATACGCATGGCTTCTGCTGAAGTGTGATTCGCCAAAGGTGACAGCGCTAAGACGCCTTGAACTAACTTGTCTCGAAGAACGTTTAGTCTCTTGGCTTCTGCTTCTAGTTCTTCTACTGCAAGTTCAGCAGCAAGTGCAAAGGCTTTAGCAACCGGAGCGTTCATAGTTCCAGATCTCATGCCGCGCTCTTGGCCACCACCGTGGATGATGGAGACAAGCTTGGTTGCTCTTGAAACAATGAGCGCTCCTGCTCCTACTGGGCCACCAATCTTGTGAGCCGAGATACTCATGGCACTAAGACCAGAGTTAGCAAAACTTATTGGAATGTGTCCGAAGGTTGCAATTGCATCAGAGTGCACAGGAATACCAAGAGGTTTGGCTAGGCTCACAACTTTTTCGATGTCTGTGATGACACCAGTTTCATTATTACCCCACATCAAATTGATTAGAGCAACTTTGTTGTGATTTTCTTTCAGGTATTCTTCTAAGAACTTGTAATCAATAACACCTTGGTAATCAACCGGTAGCCAGAGTATCTCTGCACCGTCGTGCTTTTCTAACCACTCCATCGGATCAAGTGAGCCATGGTGTTCGGTTGCTGCAGAGATGATTATCTTACGGCTTGCATCCTCACCTACTCGCTGCCAGTAAAGACCTTTGATACCTAGGTTTTCGCTTTCAGTTCCACCTGAGGTGAAGATAACTTCACTTCTATTGCAGTCAATACTTTTTGCTAGTGACTCCCTGGCTTCTTCTAATGTTTGTCTTACTAGTTGTCCTGAACTGTGCACGGATGAAGGATTACCTAGGGTTTGTAAATGTTCAACATAGCAATCTAGGACTTCTTTACGAAGAGGAGCAGTTGCTGCATAGTCTAGATAAACGGGCATGACTAGAACATCTTCGCAGCTAGTAACTTACGCGCTTCAACTACAGCTGGATGAGATTTACCCACCACATTGAATAGCTCTAGAAACAGTGAAGACAGAGCCTTACGCTCTTCCCCATCAGCTTTATCAAACCAAGCTAATAGCAGCTCAAAGGCCTCCTCTGATTGACCAACTGCTAGATGGAAATCTGCTTTACGCATAGCGATGGCAACACTGGTTGGTTCAACAGAGAGTTCTTTTTCAAGATCAGCGTTATAAGTTCGCTCAACTAGCTTCACTTGGGCAAGTCTTGCTGCTAACTCTTCGTTACCTGGGTTCTGCTTTAGTTCTTCTTCATAGATATTGACCGCTGCTCCAAAATCACCTTTATCCATTGCATCTAAAGCCGCAATCTCTGATTCAGATAACTGCGGTTCAACTTCTTTAGTCTCTGCTCCATCAACTTCTAGAGTTCCATTGAGTCCTTGAGATGCAGCAACTTCAACTAGCTTGCCTAGGAAGTCAACAAGAGCACTCTCTGGCTGATCTCCTTGGAATAGTGGCTTTGGTTCACCTTCTAGAATCACCGCAATGGTAGCTGGAAGATTTACCCCAAACGCGGAAGCAATCTCAGGGTTAGCATCAAGATCAATCTTCGCTAGAAGCCACTTGCCTTCTGATGCATTAGCTAACTTTTCTAACTTGCTGTTGAGAGTAAGGCTTTCTTCGTTTGCTTGGCTATAGAAGCTAACTACCACCGCGACTATGGAAGACAGTTCAATGATTGGCTTTAGGTTTGCTTGGTTTACTTCAACCACAAAGGCAGGAACCTTGACTCTTCTACCTTGGTCAACCTGGACACTGCTAGTGCTAGCTAGTTTCTCTTTAACAACTTTGTTAGCCAGAGAAGAGAGGTCAACCCCACCTCGCATAGCTGAATTCATATCGCTCAATCTATTGACCTCACTGCAAGAAGGCCTTGAGATGCTCCAACTAGCCTTATCTTCTCTTCTGAGCCAGCTACAGGAACATAGAACAAGAGCATGTTGCTATATACAATGCGTAGACCTGTTGCACTTCCAGGTGCGTCCAACAGGGTCTTCTGATCTAGCTGAGTAACAGAAACTGCTGCACCTGAGATCTTTGGCCTAATAGTTGATGTGTCATTCATGGTTAGCGCTACTAGGCCACCTGACTCGACTGTTAGCATGCCCAAGATGTTTTGGTTACCTAGTGAGTGCTGGAACTTGATAGTTGCACTTACTTTCTCAACATCATCTTTTTGTTGAATCTGTGATTCAGATAGTGCTGCATAGAACTCATCTGAAGCTAAATCAAATTCAGAAGCATACTTACTCTCGCCGCCCTTGTTCAGTGTGTCACCATACTTGAACGGGATGCTCTTCAAAGGAGTTACTAGATATTCGGTGTCTTTAGCAACCGGTAGTGCTCCTGTTGCTTGAGCTGCCACATTAGGGAACTTAGCTGCTGGCAGTAAGTCAATTTGATACCAAAGCTTGTAATTGTCTCTAGGGGTCGCTTGCTGTAGAACAAGCATTTGTGGCGCACTGGTCGTCGATTCAGCTTTGGTAACCACCATTAGAGTTCTTGGCTGCCAACCAAGGCTTGGATCTGGCAGTTCCATTGGCAACGCGACAGTAATCGGATTTGCAATAATCTCTGGCAGCTTAGGGATCTTGCTACTTTTGGATTGCAATAGATACTGAACTCTTCTAAGTTCAAGAGCAGAACCAGCCACTCTCGTAACTAGAATCTTGTCATCTCTTGTTCCATCAGCATCTTTAACTGTTGTTGCAACATTGGTAACAATTCTTTGCAGTTGAGATTCAGTAACGACAACATTCACAGACTCAAATTTAGGTTTGGTCTCTTCAGTTGTTGGAGCAGCTGTCGAACATCCAGTCAATAGTGCGAGTGAAACAACTGCGGCAGGGGCAGCCATGAATCTTCTTCGGTTGGATTTACCAACTGCTCTTCTACCGCGAACTGGTACGTCTTGTTTTATCTTGCGACGGTACCTAGGACCCTTAGGCGACTTAGGAATTCTTCTTCTTGGTCCGCGAAGCTTTCTGATGTTACGGAAAGCCAGGTAGTTCATGATTATGGCAGCAAGCAGGAGAATGAAGCCACCAATAATTAGAACTTGAGGCCAATTCACCAGTGGTTTTGCATCCCAGATCACTGCTATTTTGTCTGGAGCTCTACTAAAGCCATTGCTGGCTAGTAGAACTGCAGTGTCGTCAAACATGCTGACAACATTCAACAGCTTGGTCTTTACATTTAGCTGGCTTCGCCACATGTCACTGCCGGCTGGGTCAGCGTTTTGGCCACCTGAAGTAATTGTTGAGATATCAGGTTCGAAAGTGTTTGGCTTTAGGTTAAGACGAGAATAGTTTGAGGTACCAATCCAGTCCTGAATGTCCTTCTCTCTGGCATCTGCGTAGAAGATCTCATCAACTCCGGAGGCTTCAATAGAAACTTCACCCTCGAAGGCTGTAAGGGTACTGTTCGGGATAACCACATAGGAATAGGCCGAATCGACCTGATATTCGACCCTGTGGCCTGAATCTTCGGCGAACTGGGCTCTGGTGGCATAGCCCAGAACTACGCTGACTGCCGAGGCTACAAGGAGCACAGTGGCAATAACAAAACGCATAATGCTCCTTTCAGGCTAAACTTGGGGTGATTGACGACCCCGTCTATTCTACCTAAGCCCTCTGGAGAGCACCCTTGGCAGCCGATGAGACTGATTTCCCGCTGGTAATGCGAGGCTACGACCGTGGCCTAGTAGATGACACCATCAAGGATTTTCGTAAAGAACTGATAAATCTGACCAATTTGAACACTCAATTGGCCTCAGAGCTCAGAGATGCCCAGAATCGCCTAATTGAGCTCGAAAGTGAAGCCGCTGAGGCTAAGAACCCTAGCTATGCCGGTGTTGGTGCCAAAGCGGCCCAAATCCTCAGCACAGCAGAAGAACTCTCCCTGAGGCTAGTAGTTGACGCTGAAGCAGAACGTGATGGAGTTTTAGCTAGCGTTAGCTCAGAAGTTGAACAACTCAAGGCAGACGGCCAGGAGTACTACGACGAACTAGTCGCCGAAGCCCAGAGAAGATCTGAACGTATCATCAACTCAGCTAGAGCTGACTATGAAGAAACAATGGCTAAAGCCAAAGTTGAAGCCGAAAGAATTATTGAAGAAGCAACTCGCGAAGCAGGAGCTATTAGAGGGGCTATTTCGACAGAAGTAGCCAGAATGCGCGCAAGTTCAAAGCGCGAGATTGAAGTTAGAGAATCAGCATCTGCTCGAGAGCTCGCAGAGCGCAGGCTAATTCTTGAGCGTCAACTAACCCAACCGCTTGATGATGTTCTGAAAACCGCACTTCTATCTGAACAGGCAAGAATTGATTTAGATCTTGAACTCACTGCCAGAAGAGCTGAGGCCGAGGTTACCTACCAAAAGAAGTACCAGGAAGCAGTTGCTCAAACCCAAAGGTATCTTGATGATGCAAATGCTCAACTTTCTACTGCTCTGACTAAAGTTTCTGCAGCGAGATTAGAAGCTGAGACTCTGGAAGCTGCTGCAAGATCAATCAATAAGGCAACAACCGAAGAAGCTCGTAACAAATCTGAAGAAATTATCACAGCTGCGGAAAGTGAAGCTCGAGCCATACTTGCTGCCACTCAAGTCAAGGTGACGCAGAGACTTCACATCATGGAGAGTGCTGAACGCAAATTAGGCAATGAGCGTGACAGCATTATGGTGTATCTCAATAACCTAAAACAGATTATTGATCAGGTCAGCAAAGAAATCAAGTAAGACTAAGGAGCGGGGATGCCAGAGACTAACCACAGAAAGATTACACACGCGTATCAAATTGGATTCTTAGGTGGCCTAGGTGTTCTAACAGCAATTGCTCTCGGTAGCGCTGTTGTTTCTTTGGCAGGAATAATCACATCGATCATCACTGCCTTATTTATAACCCTTGGTCTTGAGCCTTTGGTTCAGTTACTGCAGCGCAGAGTAAAGAAACGCGGGCTTGCTATCGGCATCGTAGCCCTAGGTGTGCTCGGTATACTAACTGCGGTTTTCTTCGCCATCCTGCCTCCACTAATCTCTCAGGCCAGCACATTTATTACTAACCTTCCTGATCTTCTAAAAGAATTCCTCAAGCTGCCATTGGTCGAGAGCATAGATTCAAGACTTGGCGGCAGTATTGCTACCGCTCTAAATAGCGCTGGTGAATTCATCACTGACAGCAAGAATTGGCCAAACCTTTTAGGTGGAGTTGTCAAGGTTGGCATCACTCTTCTTAACGGCATATTTGGATTCCTAACCGTAACCATTTTGACTCTGTATTTCATGAGCGCTCTTCCTAGCATTAAGCGTGTGGGAATCAACTTGGTAGCAAAGTCTCACCGTCAAAAACTTGAAGGTATTGTTGACCAGGTCATCGGTTCGGTTGGCCGCTACGTAATGGGTCAGGTTGTTGTTTCTTCAATCAACACATCAATTCTTTTCGCCGTGTTGATGATTGCAGGAGTTGAGTTTGCTGTTGTTCTAGCCTTCATCAACTTCCTACTGGTGCTAATCCCGATAATTGGTTCGATTACTGGTGCATCGATTGTGATCTTGGTCACTGCTGCGACATCACCAACCGAGACAACCATTGCTGTTGCTATTGCACTTCTTGCATACATTCAGATTGAAGCCTATTTAGTTGCTCCAAGAGTTCTAAAGAAAGCAGTAAACGTACCGACAGCACTCATCATTGTTTCGGCTCTTGCCGGAGGTGCTTTGGCTGGAATTCTAGGATCACTTCTTGCAATCCCAACGGCAGCAACGATTTTGTTGATAATTCGAGAAGTTTGGGTTCCTAGGCAAAATAAACGCTAGGCAGTATAAAACTCAGGTAGTGGATAACTAGCTGGGTTGGTTACTCTTACGATTTCATCAAGTACACGTTTGGTAGCAGTCTCCCCTACCCATAGATGCTTAGCATCTTCAACATTTATCAATTCAATGTTCTTGATTGCTAGGAACCTAACCGCAGCTTCTTGCGGTTTTAGATAATCATCGTGTTCAGGAATAAGCGCGACCAGTTTCTTATCAACTAAGTTCCAGCGCTCAAGTTCTTCTACGCTGGTCCTGTGAAGTGGTGGAGATAGCAAAACCGCGCCAAGTACTTTCTGGTCAGGACCATACTTCAGAGCCAACTCTGTTCCAAAGGACCAACCAACAAGCCAAATGTTTGGCAAATTGTTTTCAACCGCATAGCAAACAGCTGCCTCAACATCGAATCGCTCTGAAACTCCACCGTCAAAGGAACCTTGGCTTGTCCCATGAGGAGAGGATGTTCCCCTGGTGTTGAATCTAAGGATGGCTAAATCTGCAAGAGCTGGCAAACGATTACTAGCTTTGCGATAAATGTGTGAATCCATGAAGCCGCCTGCTGTTGGCAGTGGATGCAACATAATCAAGGTTGCAACTGGAGTTTTATCTACCGGCAGCGCTAACTCAGCAACAAGGTCTAAACCATCAGAGGTTCTAAGCGTTAGTGGGATTCTGGTTGAAGGTAATTCAACAGAGGAACGTATTTCGATAGAGCTCAAAACAGTCTGCCTTGGAACTTTTTCCAGCACTGGTTATGAAAGTGTCTTCTCTTCTCAGGTCCATAGGCACTCTCCCAAGCAACGACATGAGAGATTCCGGTGCCAAAGGATAGTGAACAGAAAGGGCAGATCCACTTCTTGGTTTCTTCAGCATTATTTCCTGATGTGGTTTGAACATAAAACTCAACACCGTTTTTGATTTCGGATTTCTTGATGCCATCTCTTAGGCGAACGATGTCCATAGGCTCATCTTCTTCAGTTGCCTTTTTGAAGCCTTTAGGTTTATTGTTTCTACCCACGGTTTAGTACCAGTTGAACTTGTTTGAGTGAGCCATCGCTCCACAAGGAGCACCGTAACGGTTCTTGATATAATTCACACCCCAGCGAACCTGAGTTTCAGGGTTAGTGACCCAGTCAGCACCCATCTCTGCCATCTTACGTCCTGGTAGTGACTGAGGGATTCCGTAAGCACCTGAGCTCTTGTTTAGAGCATTCCAGCGCCAGTTAGATTCTCTTTCCCAAAGTGCTACTAGGCATGAGTACTGATCTCTTCCCCAGTTGTTTGAAAGCACTAACTCATAGGCAAAAGCTTTAATGCTGCCATTTTCAGGGGTCTCAGCATTAGCAACATAGATTGCTGCCGCTTCATCTCCAGTGACAATGGCCCAGCCACCTCTCTGAAAACTAATCTTTTGCTGAGCGGTAAAACCATAAATCTGATCTTCTTCACCGGTATTGGAATATGTCGAGTTGTATGCATAGGCGGAGTTAAGTGCCCCACCGTAAGGATCGATAACAGTTACCATCGCGTAGCTTGCTACAAAGGAAATGGCGATGGTGGTCACAACAAGTCGCTTTAGTTTCTTAGCCAACTGAAGGTTCTGAAGATTGGTGGCTAGGTTTTTACCTAGGATGCGACGACTAATGCGTTGACGAAGAGTTGGTCTAACCAGCTCGTATCTACCCATTTATTCACCGCCTTAGTAACAAACACTAAGTTTACCGCAAGGGTCTCTTAGAGCCTAGAGGCTGGTCGCTAACCCCTAGGAACTAGTTGATTAGGGCATGTTTTCAAGACACGAGCCATGGCATCTCGTTCGGCTCTAGTGACCCACAGCTTGTATTTATGTTTGATCGCTATCTGCCTCGAGACGTATGAGCACCAGTATTTGCGGTTAGGTGGTAACCAGCTAGCCGCATCGCTATCACTCTTTCGGCTATTTGTTGGACCATCAACGGCTAGCAGGTTTAGCGGGTCGTTATAGAAGGCGTATCTCTTCTGAAAAGAAAGTTGCTGAGCGCCTTTCTGCCAGGCATCACTAACGGCAACGACATGATCTATTTGAACAGCGTTTGAGGTACCAACACCTCGAACAAAGTAAATCTTCTTGGCGGTGTATGGATCGTTGAGAATACCCTTGGCTACTGTGCATCTAGGAGAAGACTTCCAAGTGATTGATTTCAGGTCTCTCTTTAGGATGTAGTTCCGAACATCACACTCGCCGATATCTCCCCAACCATCACTAAAGAGTTCTCTGTCGTAACCAGTCTTTGGAGCTCTACCTTTTATAGCAATCTTTGCCAATAGGACATTTGCTTTAGTCCCAGTGCTAGCGCTAACAACCAGTGGTTCGTTTACAGATGCACTGAAGCCAAGAACTAGGGAAAGAGCTAGTGAACTAGCGGCTAACCTTGCTGAGCGCTTGCTCACGTTGGAGCCCTTCAACAACTTTCTCAAGGAATGCGTCGACTTGATACTCTGCATAGCCGCCTCTTTTCAACTTGAATGTTGCAACTCTAAGTTCTTTCACTGTTAAGTTTGCCTTATTTTCAATCTTTTTCCCCAGTTGAGAACAAAACGCATCGACCTGCCTGGTGCTATAACCCTTGTTTGGCCACTTACGCTTGCGAAACTTCTTCTTGTTTTTACGACTACACCGGTCAAGCACAAGCTTTTTGACTTCAGTCAAGTCCTCTGCGAACTCAAAATACCCTTGATTCAGGAGTTCTTTACCAAACTCAGCGGCCGCGAAGGCATCTTCAAGCTTCTCTAAAGCCGCATCCACTACCGAGATCGAATAGCCGTTTCTCTCTAATTCAAACCGAGTTGCTCTAACGTCCATTGCCGTTACTAAAGACATTGAAGGGTTGTTGTATTGCTCACGGGCAGTCTTGAGGAACTCATCAACCTGGCTAATGCTATAGCCGCGTCTTCTTTTGCCTGCTCGGTTAAATGTGTAACTCACGTATCTATTCTCTCAATACCCTTTAGAAGAATCTGACACTTATGGCCATTAGCAGATATGAGCTCAAAGCCGCTGGCAGCATCGAATCGAGACGGTCCATGATGCCACCGTGACCTGGAATTAGAGAAGACATGTCCTTCACTCCAAGATCACGTTTGATTAGAGACTCCGCAAAGTCACCTAGAACAGCAGAAATCAAAATGACCAAACCGAAGATAACGCCAAACCACCAAGGCAGCTGAAGTAGCCATACAGTCTGGAACACAGCACTGGCTAAACCAAACACTGCAGAGATGGCGAAGCCTTCCCAGCTCTTTTTGGGGCTTACCTTAGGAAGCATTGGATGCTTGCCTAGTTTTCTTCCAAACAGGTACGCGCTGCTGTCAATAAGAATGACGGTTGTTACAAAAGTAATAATCCAATACTTACCCTCAACAAATCCACCGTGAGCAGGCTCTCTAAATAGCAAGGCTGCAAAGCTCATGGTCAGTGGAAGGTAGATAACAACAAAAGCTGATGCAGAGAAATCCTTGAAAGCTTCAGAGAATGTTCTCTTTAGGGTTCCACGCTTGATTAGAAGTTCAAGACTTCGCCATAACACTAGGGCCCCAACAATAGCTAGAACACCTAGCCACTGAGCACGTTCCCCACCGCAATAAGTCAAGGGAATAACAATTAGAGATCCAACCGTCACTGGAATTCTAGGGACATGCCAATTCTTTTGCCTTAGGGCGGTTGATAGTTCCCAAACCCCTACGGCTACTGCGACTGCTAGGACAAATATGAAGAGTTCTTTAACTACTAGTACTGAAGCTAAAAATAGAAATGCCAGAAGTAACCCATAGATTACTGACTGTGATAAAGATCTACCTTTAACTTCTTCGGTACTCAACTAGACCTCGAGCAGTTCGGCTTCTTTACGCTTTAGCGCTTCGTCGATGTTGTCAACGTGAGTCTTAGTAATAGCCTCAAGTTCTTTTTCACCACGCGCTAGATCGTCATCTCCAGCTAGACCGTCTTTCTTTAGAGCATCAAGATCATCTTTAGCCTTACGTCTAACGTTTCTAACAGCAACTCTGTGATCTTCAGCCTTGGTCTTTACGACTTTCACATACTCTTTACGACGCTCTTCAGTTAGATCTGGAAGAGTCACTCTAACTAGAGCACCATCGTTCGTTGGGTTAGCTCCCAGGTTAGGCATGTCTCTAATGGCTTTTTCAATAGCTGCAAGCGCACCCTTGTCATAAGGAGTCACAACAATCGTTCTAGCCTCAGGGTTAGCAATTGAACCTAGCGCAGAAAGAGCGGTTGGTGTGCCATAGTAATCAACCATCAGCTTCTGGAATAGTGCAGGGTTTGCCCTACCAGTTCTAATAGTTGCAAAGTCTTCTTTAGCAGACTCGACAGCTTTACCCATCTTCTCTGTTGCGGTTGCCAAGATTTCGCTGATCATGTTTCTCCTTATATGTGTTACTAAAAAGACTACGCTCTTACGCGAGTTCCAATGTTTTTACCTAACAGGGCCTTGGTGATGTTGCCTTCTGGCTGCATACCAAAGACCACCATAGGCATGTTGTTATCCATGCAGAGGCTAAAAGCAGTTGAGTCAACAACCTTTAGCTTCTTGATCAGAGCTTCCTGGTAAGTAAGTTCCTCAATCTTCTTAGCCTTTGGATCCTTCTTAGGATCTGCTGAGTAAACTCCGTCAACACCGTTCTTAGCTACAAGAACCTCAACAGCGTGAATCTCTAGCGCTCTTTGAGCAGCTACTGTGTCGGTTGAGAAGTAAGGCAGACCAGCACCGGCACCGAAAATTACAACTCTTCCCTTTTCCATGTGACGAATAGCTTTTAGAGGAATGTAAGGCTCTGTTACCTGAGCCATAGAAATAGCTGACTGCACTCTAGTGTCACACCCTGCTTGTTCTAGGAAGTCTTGCAAAGCAAGAGCGTTCATGACTGTACCCAACATACCCATGTAGTCGGCACGTGCACGATCCATACCTCGCTGAGATAGTTCAGCACCTCTGAAGAAGTTACCTCCACCAACAACAACTGCGATTTCTACTTTTTTAGCAGCATCTGCAATTTCTCTTGCAATAGCTGAAACAACATCTGGGTTCACTCCCAGGTTGCCAGCACCAAAGGCTTCACCGGATAGTTTCAATAAGACGCGACGTGGGGTTCCTGGCATTTTCATCCCTCTCAAAGACCTGTTCGTCTCTAGTTTAGGCCCGCAACTGAAAAGGCTCGGTCTTTATAGACCGAGCCAATTCAATTTCAAGCTATTTGACTTATGCGCCTACGCGGTAACGTACGAAAGCAGAGACGGTTAGACCGTGCTGCTCTAGTACCTTGGCGACGCTCAGTTTGTTGTCCTTGGCAAAGTCCTGCTCCAATAGACAGTTTTCCTTGAAGAATCCCTTTACGCGACCTTCAACGATCTTCTCTAGAGCAGCTTCTGGCTTACCTTCGTTACGAGCAGTCTCTGTTGCTATGCGACGCTCGGTGTCAACGATGTCCTGAGGGACATCTGCCATGGTTAGGTAGGTTGGGCTGAATGCTGCAATGTGGACTGCAACATCGTGAGCTGTTTCAACGTCTGTTCCCTTGAACGCAACTAGAACACCAACCTGTGGAGGTAGGTCCTTTGATGTGCGGTGAAGGTAAGCATCGATGTTGTCATCTGCAACAACTGATAGACGGCGAAGTTCAACCTTCTCGCCCATGATTGCAGCCTCGTCAGTGATTGAATCGCCAACAGTTCTACCATCCAGTGGAGCCGCTAGAGCTGCCTCTACTGTGTCTGCACCAGCTGCTGCAATAGCATCAGCGATGGTTTCACCAAGAGCTACAAACTTTTCTGCCTTAGCAACGAAGTCTGTCTCACAAGCTAGTTCGATTAGGTAGCCTTTGCCTGAAGCAACACGAGCAAGAACGATTCCGTTACTTGTGGTTCTTCCTTCACGCTTGGTAACACCCTTTAGGCCCTTAAGGCGAAGGAACTCCATCGCCTTATCGATGTTGCCATCAGCCTCATCAAGAGCGCCCTTGCAGTCCATCATTCCAGCGCCTGAGCGATCGCGCAGAGTCTTCACATCTGCTGCTGTGTAGTTAGCCATGATTATTCAGCTTCCTTTGTAGTTTCGGTTTCAATAACTTCTGCAGGTGTCTCAACAACTGCTTCTGCTGCAGGTGCATCAGCGACTGCGGCTGCTTCTTTAGCTAGGTACGCGTCCTTCTGAGCTGCGTTGTCTAGAAGTGCCTGCTCCCAGTCAGCTAGAGGTTGTGCAGTCTCTGGCTTTGAGTGGCGCTCCTTTAGACCTTCAGCAACTGCATCAGCAATAACGCGGGTAAGTAGGTGAACTGAACGAATTGCATCGTCGTTACCTGGAATACCGATTGTTACATCATCTGGATCACAGTTGGTGTCTAGGATTCCAATAACAGGAATACCAAGCTTCTTCGCTTCAGTAATTGCTAGGTGCTCCTTGATTGTGTCAACAACCCAGATAGCAGAAGGAACCTTAGTTAGTGTGCGAACACCACCAAGAGTCTTTTCTAGCTTTACCTTTTCACGGCTAAGAATCAAAAGTTCTTTCTTTGTGTATCCGCTTGACTTCTTGTCGTTGAAGTCCATGACTTCAAGTTCCTTTAGTCGAGCAAGACGCTTTGAGACAGTCTGGAAGTTGGTCAATAGACCACCCAACCAACGCTCGTTGATGTAAGGCATGTTCACACGCTGTGCTTCAGTAGCAATAGCTTCCTGAGCCTGCTTCTTAGTTCCAACGAACATGATTGATCCACCTGAAGCAACAAGGTTCTTAGTGAACTCATATGCCTGGTCGATGTGAGTCAGAGACTTAGCTAAGTCAATGATGTAAATGCCAGAACGGTCAGTTAAGATAAATCTCTTCATCTTAGGGTTCCAGCGTCTGGTCTGGTGACCAAAGTGAACACCGCTGTCTAGCAGCTGGCGAACGGTTACTACTGCCATGGCAGTATCTCCTTTATGACGCAATAGTGCGTCGATCAGTTGATTGTGAAAAGCGGTTGCTTAACACACCTGGTGCCGCATCCGGTTTACCCGTGAAACTTATGGGACTGACAAACCGGTATGTTATTCGACACGCGAAGTCGGCCTGCACATAGAAATTCAAGGGATTTATTCTTGGATTTATACGGCTGACCGCTAGTTATAAGCATAGCAGCCGTGTTCAGGGGTTTTCCACCCCTAAACAACCTCACGAAACAAGAGCTCAGTAAGCCTTGAATACTTGAGCCATGACCCTAAGAAGAACCCTTGTTTTAGTCCTTGCCTGTGCCCCAATAGGCCTTGGACCTGCCCAATCCTCAACAATTGAGACTCTCCTAGCCATGCCACTGGCTTACCAAAGCAATGAGGATGTTCTAAACCAGTACCTAGCCCCGATGAGTGAGTATGGGCAAGGTCATAGGGGCATAGACCTGCCTGCCCTGATTGGCGATCAGGTTCTCTCCCCTGCCACAGGTCAGATTAGCTTCGTGGGAAAGGTTGGCTACCGAAACCTAATCTCCATCCAGTTCGGCAATAGCTTCACTGCCTCCCTTGAACCTGTCTGTTCTGATTTGGTTGAGGGAATGAGCGTGCAACTAGGAGATCCAATCGGCTTGGTTTGTGAACCTGACCCTGAATACATTTGGCACTGCCCACAAACTTGTTTGCACTTTGGCACTAGATCTGAATCAGGTTACTTTTCACCACTGGCAATCATCGGAGGGCTAACTCCTTCAAGACTTGCTTACTACGCTCTGGGGTGAGCGTTCTTGTACCCAGCTGTGAGTCTGTCCACCGAGACATGGGTATAAATCTGAGTTGTACCCAAACTCGCATGCCCTAATAGTTCTTGAACAGCACGCAGATCTGCTCCACCATCAAGTAAATGCGTTGCTGCCGTGTGTCTCAAAGTGTGTGGACCAGCAACGCCGGTTGATGTGCCAGCAAGAAGAGTTGCTACCAGTTGATAAACAGATCTAACCCCAAGTCTTTTACCTCTGGTGTTTAGAAGCAATGCTTGTTCACCTGGAGCAGGGTTCAATGCTGCTCTAACATCTAGCCATCTATCTAGAGCATCTCTGGCAGGAAGCCCAAACGGAACGACACGTTCCTTTGAACCTTTACCAATTACTCGTAGAACATTTCTACCTAAATCAGCTGAAACTAAATCCAGTCCACAAAGTTCACTAACGCGAGCACCTGTTGCATACAAAAGTTCAAAGACCAGTAGGTCTCTAATTGCAGAAGGATCACCCTCACTTGCCAAAGCTTTCAACTGGCCAAAAACATCATCTAGAGAATCTTTAGTTACTACCTTAGGAAGATGCCTGTCAGCTTTGGGTGACTTTAGCCTTTGACCTGGGTCTGCAACAACTAAATCTTCCGCAGCAAGCCAAGCCGTGAAGGCTCTAATTGCTGCACTCTTTCTAGCTAAAGTGCTTTTAGCTGAATTACGTTGGCTTACTTCCCATAACCAGTCTCGGAGTAGTTCAAGATCAATCTCTTTGACATCGGTAACTTTTTTCGATTCAAGGTAGCCAGCAAGATCTAGAACATCACTGAGATAACTCTTCACAGTGTTTGGCGAATAGCCGCGAGCAGCAGAAAGATTGTCAGCGAAGCGCTGACCCTGCATTTCTATTTCACTTGCCATACCTCAAAGCGTATTTGAAGTTTTCATCCAGCCACTGGAGGTTCGAACAACTAGCCCGATTCTCTCAAGAGAGTCCAAGGCAAAATTGGCTTCACTCATGGTCATTCCTGAGATAGCAGCAACTCTTTCAGTTCCTTGCTCGAAGTAACCAAAGCTATCTAGAGCCCTAGTTTGATTACCGGTTAGACCAAACTTTGCTGATGGATGCAAAGTATCTTGGCCTAAGAGTTCAAAGAGTTCAGCAGGGGTACTGATAAGTTCCGCTCTTCGCTCTTTGATAAGGCGATGGCAACCAGCGGATCTAGTTGAGTTGATTGGCCCCGGTATTGCCCCAACTGGACGATCAAGTTCATTAGCGTGACCTGCAGTGTTGATGGAACCGGATTTGTATCCGGCTTCAACAACTACCGTTGCTTGACCGAGAGCGGCTATCAATCTGTTGCGTTGCAAGAATCTCCATCGGGCAGGTGAGGTGCCAGGTGGCATCTCAGAAATAACTAGTCCTGAGTTCTTGATCTCTTCAAACAGGTCTAGATTTCTCGGTGGATACAACCTATCCAAACCTCCAGCCATGATAGCTATAGTTTCACCTTTGGCATCCAGAGCACTTCGATGGGCTTTCGCATCTATTCCCAAGGCTCCTCCAGACACAACGACATATTCTTTGGATGCAGCTGCCTGAACCAAATCTCTAGTGACCTCAAGTCCATAAGGACTCGCTATCCTCGCTCCAACAACAGATAGTGTCTTTTGATTCTTAAGGACATTTCTTATTCCCATCGCCCAGATTGCGGAAGGTGCAGAGTCTCCTAATTCGATAAGCCCTTTAGGCCAATCAGAAGAATCTGAATTAATTAGAAATCCCGAAAGAGCCTCAAGGCTATCGATTGATCTATTCACATTGACTGTAGCTAGCCTTCTCTTCCAGCATTCCAAAGAGTCTTCAAGAGTTGAGAGAAATGCCGGTGCTCTGAAGAAGTCTTCGGGTAATACCGAGGCTATTTCTTTGGAGGACTTTGCTCTTCTGATTTCATAGAGAGCTTCTTCTGTTCCAAGTATTCGTCGAAGCATTCCTGCCATCGAATCCCCTGGTTCACAGAGCAGACTCCAGGTTGCAGAAGCTAATAGTTTTGAATCGTTCACAGCATGAGTGTGAAGGAATAACTAGATGTTTGGATGTTTGCAGTTGAATATGTGGAAAAGCTTTAGCTATTCGCCAACTGTTAGTTCTTTTGGAATGTCAAAGGCTTTGCCAGTAAGTTCTTCGATGTTTACGTCTTTGAAGGTTAGAACTCTTACGCTCTTTACGAAGCGGTCTGTTCTATAAATGTCCCAAACCCAAACATCGCTCATGACTAGTTCAAAGTAAAAATCGGTAGCAGTATCAATACGTTTGAAGTCAACCTCGTTGGCTAGATAGAGTCTGCGCTCTGTCTCAATAACAAATCTAAAGGTGTCTGCGACAGTTCTATACTCGCGGAACAGAGCTAACTCTGCCTCGCGGTCATAATCGTCAAAATCGTTCTCGTCCATGTGGCTAAAAGTCTATCTCGCAAGAATCTTAGTTAGCCAACTTAGGCGATGAACTGGGGATGGGCCATGTTCCCGAAGTGCTGAGATGTGGGCTTCTGAGGCATAACCCTTGTTTGAGTCCAAGCCAAAGAGTGGGTGCTGCTCATGAATATCAAGCATCAGGCGATCTCTAGTGACCTTGGCAAGCACCGATGCACAGGCAACTGAGACACAGTCACGGTCAGCCTTGGTCTTCACGGTTACCGGCATGCCCAGAGACTTACCGCCAAGCCAGTTATGTGAACCATCAAGAATCATCGTCACTCCCTCTTGAGCGATGGCTTCTCTAAGGGCTGGGTCTCTCACCAACTGCTCAAGAGCACGGTAACCAGCAAGGCTAAGCGATTCAACTATGCCCTTGGTTTCAATCTCCTCTACGGTTGCCATACCGACAGCCCAACCACTAACCCAAGAGGCAACCTGAGGATAAATCTCTTCACGAGTTTTTTCTGAGATTAGTTTGCTGTCTCTAAGTTTTTCAGGCCAGCTCTGGAGATCTCTTTTGCTATCTATTAGAGCAACGCCAACTGCAACTGGACCTGCGATAGATCCTCTACCAACTTCATCAATGCCGATTATGAATCGAGTGCCCGTTTCAAAGAACGAGTTCTCGAAACTAAGGCTTGGGTGCTGGGACGTCTTTGAAGACATTCGGGTAATTATCTAACCACGTGAAATTTGTGAAAGGCCAAGAAATAACAAAAGCTCTACCAACTACATAGCTCTTTGAAACAAAGCCACGACCTGGAGTGTCAGGGTGATATCTAGAGTCTTCACTGTTACCTCTGTTATCGCCCATTACCCAGAATGAGTCCTTAGGGACAATCACATCAAACTCAGTGTTTGAAGGATTAGAACCCTTGGCAAGATATGGCTCGATGATTGCCTTGCCATTGATTGTGATTCGGTTATCAAGATCACAACAGATAACTCTGTCTCCGCCCTTACCAACAACACGTTTAACTAGATGCTGGTTGTTGTCAGGAGCAGTGAGACCTACTACAGAAGAAATGAAACCACCTATTTGTGAAAGAACATCACCGGCAGGTTCTTCTGGTGTGCTACCTAGCCAACCACCTGGATCTTTGAAGACAACAACATCGCCACGCTCTAGCGGAACTATGTTAGGAACAAGTTGATTTACAATGATTCGATCGTTGATCTGCAGAGTGTCAAACATTGACCCTGAAGGAATGTAAAAGGATCTAATCAAGAATGACTTGATGACAAAAGAAATAATCAGTGCAGAAACAATGATTACGACTGTGTCAATTAAAAAAGCAAGCAGGAAGTTCTTGGACTTAATCTTTCGCAACTTCTCTCTAGAAGTTTTGAAAGGCCCCTTGATTGGCTTCTCTTGCTTTTCTTTTTTAGCCATGATGGAAGGTTAGTGCCCTTACCTGTGAACTATCTAAAACTAGTTAGCTGAAGTTGTGTTGTCGCGCTTTTCGCGGATCTTCGCCTTCTTACCACGTAGGTCACGTAGGTAGTAAAGCTTCGCACGGCGAACAGCACCACGAGAGACAAGTTCAATCTTGTCTAGCACTGGGGAGTGAATTGGGAAAGTTCTTTCAACACCAACCTGGAAAGTTACCTTACGTACGGTGAATGTCTCGCGGACACCAGCACCTGAACGACGGATTACAACACCCTGGAAAACCTGCACACGGCTACGGTTACCTTCGATGATGTTTACGTGGACCTTTACGTTGTCTCCTACGCGGAATGCTGGGACATTGTCTCTAAGGTTTGGTAGATCTACTGAATCTAGAATTTGCATTTTTCTGCCTTCTGTTCTTGCCTGCAGGTCAATAACGGGTATTTGTTAGTTTCTTGATTTGGTGCTTTTGCCTAATCTCCCCTGCGGCAGAGCTTTATTTAGGCAACCTGTACATCTTGCCATAAAAACCAGGCTCAAGCAACGCCTAGTCCTCTATAAGGTCTGGTCTAACTGCCTTAGTTCTCTCTAGGGACTGCTCTTTACGCCATTTGGCTATCTCAGCATGGTTGCCGCCTCTAAGTACCTCAGGCACATCTAGCCCTCGCCAAGAGGCAGGCTTTGTATAGCTTGGGTACTCCAAAAGACCATCAGAATGTGACTCTTCAGCAAGGCTCTCAGCATTACCAATAACCCCAGGAATCAGTCTGGCAATGGCTTCGATCATGGCTAGGGATGCTACTTCCCCACCGTTTAGGACGTAGTCGCCAAGGCTGACAAGTCTTACCTCAGCCTTGTCCTTAGCCCAGTCAAAGACCCTTTGATCAATACCTTCATAACGACCACAGGCAAAGACAATGTGCTCCTTAGCTGCGAACTCTTGGGCCGTTGCCTGCTTGAATAGCTCACCTGCAGGAGAAGGAACAATCAACACTGTTGTTCCATCTGGGTCTAGTAATTCATCTAACGCTTCGCCCCAAGGCTCTGGCTTCATTAGCATTCCAGCTCCACCGCCATATGGGCTGTCATCAACAGTCTTGTGTTTGTCGTGAGTGAATTTGCGAAGATCAATAGCCTCGAACTCAATCACTTTGTTTTCTTGAGCTTTACCCAACAGTGAAATGTCTAAGGCCTCGAAATACTCAGGGAAGATTGTTACTGCTTGAATCTTCATTACTCACCTTCTATTTCTTCAAATAGACCATTAGGTGGGGTAACAGTCAAAGTCTGAGCCTTGATATCAACCGAAGGAACAATCGCCTTCACAAAAGGAACCATTACTTCTCGTTCATCTTTGGTTAGAACAATCAGCATGTCTTGAGCCGGGAAGTGTTCAACTCGAACGACTGAGCCAACTTCAACACCATCACGAATAACACTTAGTCCAACTAGCTGCTGGTCATACCAAGCATCTGGTTCAACCGGAAGTTCTTCAAGGTTCTGATCAACTAACAGGATTGCCTTGATTAGAGTTTCAGCCACTTCCCTAGTTTCTACTCCTTCAAGGAATAGCACTGGGTGGGAGTTATACATTTTCATCTCTTTGACGGTTATGGTTTTACCAAACCATTCAGAGGTTTCTGGAACTTGAAGTTTGAAAGTAGCACCTGGAACAAAACGTTCATTAGGGGTGTCGGTGTAAAGCTCTAGCTTGATAGCACCTTTTAGGCCGTGGGCCTTTAATAACCGACCGACCCGAAGGGTGGTCTGCTTAGAAATTGTTATCTACTACGTCTACGCGCACCTTCTTGCCATCGGCAAGAGCGTTAATGATGGTGCGCAGTGCTTTGGCGGTGCGTCCGTTGCGCCCGATCACTCTTCCAAGGTCGTCAGGGTGAACGTGAATCTCTAACAAATCTCCACGATTTGTTGAGCGTTCAGTGACGGTGACATCCTCAGGATGGTCAACGATACCTTTGACTAAGTGTTCGAGCGCAGCGGATAACACGTATTAAGCCTCTTTGGTTTCTTCAGCTTCAGCAGGAGCTGCTTCTTCAGCAACTGCTTCTGCTGCTGCTTCTACAACTTCAGCTGCTTCTGCTGCTACTTCTTCAGCTGCAACTTCTGCAACTACTTCTGCTGCTGCTTCTACGATGTCTTCTAGGTTGCCTTCAGCAACTGCTGCATCAACAGCTGCATCGATTACATCTTCTGCAACCTTGTCAGCCTGCTTCTTAACAACGATCTCGTCGCGTGGCTTTAGAACTGGCTTCTTCTTTGTGTCAGCTTCGAAGACTGCCTTAGGAATCTGAGGTAGCACGGTGTTCTTTGCAGATGCGTCACCCTTCGACTTCTGGTAGTCACCGGTTAGCTTAAGAAGAGCCATTACCTGCTCGGTTGGCTGTGCGCCAACACCTAGCCAGTAAAGTGCTCGCTCTGAGTTAACTTCAATGATTGATGGGTGGTTAGTTGGTACGTAACGACCGATCTCTTCAATAACGCGACCATCACGTGCTTTACGTGAGTCGGCTACGACGATACGGTAGTGAGGCGTCTTTAGTTTTCCTAGACGCTTTAGGCGGATTTTTACAGCCACAATGCTCCTGTTTATGAATTGGGGCGAACAATCAACCGTGAGCGTGGGGGCACACTCGGTATAAAAGCTCTGATGGGTTGCCCATTCAGCTTGGTTAGAGGGTCAAGCTGCAGGCAACCTCTCTATTCTGCCAGAAATAATTGGCAGGAGCAACCAACTATCCCCCTAAGCCGAAGGATGACCCTGAATTTCCTTGCTTTGGAGGTTCAATACCTGAAATCTCGGCAGCGCGCTTAGCTGGATTGCCAGACTTAGCCTTCTTCTTTCCCTTGTCTTTCTTGACCTGAGGTCTAGGCATAGCTCCCATCCCCTGAGGCATGCCAGGTAGCCCTGGGTTTCCACCCTTAGCCATAACCTTCATCATCTTGGCTGCTTGCTCGAATCTGTTGACCAAAGAGTTCACATCGGTAACGGTCATTCCTGAACCCTTAGCTATACGTAGCCTTCTTGAACCATTGAGAATCTTTGGATCACGACGTTCTTTAGGGGTCATCGCTCTAATGATTGCTTCGGTGCGGTCAATTTCTTTTTCATCGATGTTATCTAGTTGACCTTTGAGCTTTCCTGCTCCTGGCATCATCGAAAGCATGCTCTTTAGTGAGCCCATCTTTTTGAGCTGCTGCATCTGGTCTAAGAAGTCTTCAAGTGTGAAAGCATCCTTGGCCATCTTCTCAGCCATGACAAGAGCTTCTTGCTCATCGAAAGACTTCTGAGCCTGCTCGATAAGGCTGAGAATATCTCCCATGTCCAGAATTCTTGAAGCCATGCGATCTGGATAGAACGGTTCAAAGGCATCCATGCCTTCACCGGTTGAACTAAAAAGAATGGGTTTACCAGTTACCTGAGCCACGGACAACGCAGCTCCACCTCGAGCATCACCATCAAGTTTGGTTAGAACTACACCGGTGATGCCAACACCATCTTCGAAAGCCTTGGCAACATTGACGGCGTCTTGACCAATCATTGAGTCAATAACAAACAGAACTTCATCAGGATCGGTAGCTTTTCTGATGTCGTTAGCCTGCTTCATCAGTTCTTCATCAATGCCTAGACGACCCGCGGTGTCAACGATGACAACAGAGAACTGTTTCTGCTTTGCATGCTTGATCGAATCTTTAGCAACGCTGACCGGGTTACCTTTTCCATTACCTACTTCTGGAGCAAAGACAGGAACACCCACTCGTTCACCAATAACCTGCAGTTGGTTAACTGCATTTGGTCTTTGCAGATCACAGGCAACAAGCAAAGGAGTCTGGCCTTGCTCCTTGAGCCACTTAGCTAATTTTCCAGCAAGGGTTGTTTTACCAGAACCCTGCAAACCTGCCAGCATAATTACTGTCGGTGGGTTCTTAGCAAACTGAATTCTTCTAGCTTCCCCACCCAAGATAACAATCAGTTCCTCTTGAACAATCTGAACAACCTGTTGAGCAGGGTTGAGAGCCTTAGATACTTCATCGCCCAGTGCTCTCTCACGAACAGCAGCGATGAAGGTCTTTACAACTTCAAGAGCAACGTCTGCTTCAAGTAGAGCTTTTCTGATCTCTCTAAGCGTTGCATCAATGTCCGAAGCAGATAGTTTTCCCTTGGCACGAAGACCTTTGAACGTTTCGACTAAACGATCTGAAAGATTTCCAAACACTAGTTCTCACCTACTAACCCAATTGAAAACTCTTTGGCATCAAAGAAACCAAAATCATTGATGCCTTCACCAACCCCTACAAGTTTGACAGGAATATTCAACTGATCTTGGATGGCATAAACAATGCCTCCCTTAGCACTGCCATCTAACTTAGTCAGGGCAATGCCGGTAACCGATGCGACTTCAGTGAAAGCTTTAGCCTGAGTCATAGCGTTTTGACCAGTAGTTGAATCAAGAACCAGAAGAACTTCAGAGATTGGTAAGTTCTTTTCAATCACTCTTCTGATCTTGCCGAGTTCATCCATCAGACCCTGCTTGTTTTGCAAACGACCAGCTGTGTCAATAATCAAAACATCACTACCGTTAGCCACTGCCTTTTCAACTGCCTCAAAAGCAACTGCTGCAGGGTCCTGACCTTCGGTAACCGGCTTCACAATTTCAGAGTTACTTCTTTTAGCCCAAGTCTCAAGTTGTTCAACAGCAGCTGCTCTGAAAGTATCGGCTGCACCGAGAGTTACCTTTGCTCCACCTTCAACTAGGTAGTTAGCTAACTTACCGATGGTTGTGGTCTTACCAGCACCATTAACTCCAACCACCAAGATCACATAAGGCTGCTTACCTGAATCAAGGTTAAGTGAAGAATCTGCTCTGGTCATCTTCTCGGTTAGGAGCTCAGTCAAAATTGTCTTGAGTTCTGCTTCGCTTCTTGAGCCAGCCTTCTTTGCTCTGGTCTTTACTTCAGCAACGATTTGCTCAGCAGCCCCAACCCCGAAGTCAGCTTGAATAAGAACATCTTCGAGTTCTTCTAAGTTTTCAACATCAAACTTGATTCTTGAAAAGACAGATTTGAAACCTTTAGTTAGGTTTCGCTTAGGAAGCTCAACGGCAACTAAATCTTGGGTTGCTGCAACAGCTGGAGTCTCAACGACCACTTCTTCAGTTACTTCTGCTTCTTGGACAATTGCTTCTTCAACAACCTGGTCGGCTGCATTGTCCTTTTTGCGCCAGAACATTAGCCCTGCCAAGGTTAGTCTTCGCTAACTTCTAGGCGCTGACTAACAACAGCACTGATACCGTCTTGACGCATTGAAACACCGTATAGCGCATCAGCTATTTCCATCGTGCGCTTCTGGTGAGTAATGATCACAAGCTGAGATGACTTCTTTAGATCTAGGAAGATATCCAATAGACGACCTAGGTTGGCATCATCCAAGGCAGCCTCAACCTCATCTAGAACATAGAACGGTGAAGGGCGAGCCTTGAAGATAGCTACTAGTAATGCCAATGCTGCAAGTGATCGCTCACCACCTGAAAGCAAGCTCAATCTTTCAATACGCTTACCTGCTGGCTTGACGTTAACCTCAAGACCTGTGGTGAGCATGTTGTCGTGGTCGGTTAGATAGATAGAACCGGTACCACCAGGGAATAGCACTGGGAATACTTGCTCGAATGCCTTCTTGGTATCTTCGAAAGCTTCTTCGAAGATGGACTGCATCTTGCTATCTAGTTCCTTGATGATATCCATCAGGTCAGCACGTGTCTTAGTAAGGTCAGCGAGCTGCTCGGTTAGGAACTTGTGTCTTTGCTCGAGAGCAGCAAACTCTTCAAGAGCTAGTGGGTTCACTCGACCAAGACGCTCAAGCAACCTCTCTGCTTCATGCAGTCTCTTCTGCTGTTCTGATTTGACGAAAGGCTTAGGAGTCTCAGGGTTCTCTGGATCTGGAATTAGTTGATCAGGTCCATACTCATTGACTAGCACCTGCTGCTCTAGTCCAAGATCTTCATTGGCTTTTGCAACTAGGTTCGCTAGGTTCAGTCTCTTCTCATGGTTAGAAAGTTCAATATCGTGAACTGTTTGAGTAAGGGCTGAGAGTCTGTTCTGAATGGTTGAGGTTTCACCACGAAGACGAACTAGTTCTTCGTTCTGGTTTCTTCTCTTACTCTCAAGATCGTGTAGAGCTAGCTTGGCTACCTGTGCTGATTTCTCAATGGCTGAAATAGCAACCGGAAGCAGTTCTAAGACACTTTGTGCGCTGGCTAGTTGTTTAGCCTGCAGCTGAGATGCTGCTTTAGATCTTTCAATAGCATCTAGAGCATCACCGATTTGAGAACGAAGTGCAGTTGCTCTATCAGTTTCAACTCTTAGACGGTCGCTTGCTGAACCTAGTTCCACTCGAACATCTAGTTCAGCTTGTCTAGCGTTATCTAGTGCAAGAGCAAGCTCCACTCGAGCAGAAGTATCTAGGTTTGGTCGTTCACGCTTTGAGAACTCTAGGTGATTACCAATTGCTAGTTCAACAGCACTCTTGGCAACAGCAATCCCTTGACGAGCGGTGTCAGCAACTCTTTCCAAACGAGCACGTTCACCATCAAGGGCTTCAACCTGAACACGAAGACGGCCTAGCTTTTCTGCATGGGATGCTAATTCAGCATCGTTCTTCTTTAGTTCAGCAAGAGCACGAGCAGTCTTTTCTTTAGCTGAGGTTTCCTGAGCACGAGCAGTGCTGAGATCTGCCTTTAGTCTTTCAATACTCTCGGTAACAGATGAAAGCTTTGATTCAGCACTGTCTCGCTCTGCTACTAGTTCAACCTTTGAAGGCTGCTGACCTGAACCACCGCGAATAACAGACTCGGTTAGAACATCACCTTCTTTGGTGATCACAACTAACTTGGCAACACTTGGCTGCGCGGTGTAAAGGTTTCTAGCAGCAGCAATGTCATCAACGATTACAACGTTGACGAGGTTAGCAAGAATTCCAGTCGGTGCATCAACAACATCAACAGCGTTTCTGGTGCCAGGAATCTGTGGCAGGTTAGTTGGCTTTACTTTGCTCTCAACATCTGCAACAACCAGTTCAACGCGTCCACCATTGTTGCTCTTCAGGTGCTCAATAGCACTTAGAGCATCTGATCTGTTGTCAGCAACAATCGCATCGGCAAGAGTTCCAAGAGCTGCTGAGATAGCAGCTTCAAAGCCAGCATCAATTCTCATGTGTGAGGCAACTAGGCCCCTAATACCCTGAAGGCCTGCAGAGTTTAGCTCTGTAGTTCCATCTTTTTGCTCAAGGGTTAGATTCAGTGCACTGCGCTTAGCAAGAAGGGAATCTCTTTCACGCTCTGCTGTGTGTAGTTCATCTCTTAGAGATTCAATCTTGGCAGCAACTGCGGTTACTTCGTTCTGAGCTTCTTCATAGGCCTGCTCGTAGGAGCTGTCCTTAGGGGACGCAAAACTCAACTCTGATTCCAAAGACTCATAGCTTGAAACCGCTGCCTGGTGTCTTGAGTTAGCTTCCTGCAGAGCTTCTTCGTGACGAGCAAGTTCTTCCTGTGCAGAAACAAGCTTGGCTTTAGTGAGGTTTGCTTGGCTATCGAGTCTTGCTAGCTCGACATCGAATGCTGCGATTTCTGCGCTACGTTCAGCTGCCTGGTTATCAAAGCTTTCAAGGATTGCTCTGGCTTCGTCTCTGTGTAGCTCTGCATCGCGCAGTGCTCCTCTAAGAGTTTCAACGGCAACAGTAAGTTCAACAACAGATGAGTCAGCAGCTTTAGCATCAGCTTCAATAGCAGCAGGGTCAACCTGAGAAGCAGTCAAGGTCTTTTGTGAAGTAAGCAGAGCAACTCTCTGGTTTGCGATAGCCAACATGGTGCGGAACTTCTCAGTAACAGTGTCAAATGCAAAGGCCAGAGATCTTGCTTCTTCAACTTCACTAGACATCTGCTGATTCTCAAGTTCAGTAAGTCTGGCGTTGTTTTCATCTAACTGGTGCTGCAGTATGTTGCGCTCAGCTTTTCTATCCGCTTCTGATTGAGAAGTCTGATCAAGACCTTGCAGTAAACCAACAACTTCGTAGGCCATCAGTCTGGCTTTGGCATCTCTAACAACAGAGGCAATGCCTTGAGCTTGACGAGCTGTTTCAGCTTGCTGACTAAGTGGCTTTAGCTGTCTCCTAACTTCACCTGCAAGGTCATTCAGACGAGTTAGGTTTCCCTGCATCGCTTCAAGCTTGCGCTCAGTCTTTTCTTTTCGTTTGCGGTGCTTCAAGATACCGGCAGCTTCTTCGATGTATCCGCGACGCTCTTCAGGTGTTGCTCTTAGAACGCCATCAAGCATTCCTTGACCAACTATGACGTGCATCTCACGACCAAGACCGGTATCGCTTAGAAGTTCTTGAACATCAAGTAGTCGACATGGTTCACCATTAATGGCGTACTCAGATCCACCGTTTCTAAACAGTGTTCTTGAAATAGTGACTTCGCTGTAATCAATTGGTAGAGCACCATCAGTGTTATCAATTGTTAGAGAAACTTCTGCTCGACCTAGAGGACCCTTAGTTGCGGTACCAGCAAAGATGACGTCTTCCATCTTTCCACCGCGTAAAGTCTTAGCTCCCTGCTCACCCATAACCCAGGCAAGAGCATCAACAACGTTAGATTTACCTGAACCGTTAGGTCCGACGACCGCGGTTACACCTTTTTCAAGGATGAAAGTCGTTGGATTCGCGAACGACTTAAAGCCCTTGAGGGTCAGGCTTTTCAGATGCAAAACAGTTCGCTTTCGTAGGAGGGCGTAAAGGCTAAATGCCTAAACTTAGGGGTCTTTATAAAAATTACCTTATCCGAAGCCCTCACTTTGCTCTTAAGCCAGAATTGGGGGCTCTGGGGGCTATTTATCGCCTAAGTCTTTGGCAAGATGGGCAGAAATGGGACCCTCGGTTCATCCAGTTCTCCCTTTTGATAGCCCTGCCACACCTTTTACATGGCAACCCAGTAAGCCCATAGGCATTGAGGCTGATGCTGAAATAGCCAGACTCCCCGTTGATGTTCTTGTATTGCTCATCAAAGCTGGTACCCCCAGCCTCACAGGCATTGGCTAGAACCACCCGAACATGCTCCAGGAGTTCTCTAGCCTTTGGTTTAGATAAAGATGCTGCGGGTTGGTCATAGTGAATCTTGGCTAACCATAATGACTCATCAGCATAGATATTGCCAATGCCACTAAGAACACCCTGATCAAGGAGCACTCTCTTGATACCTGAGTTCTTCTTCTTGAACTTCAATAAAACATCATCAACACTAAATACCGGATCCAATGGATCTCTTGAGATGTGTGCTACCTGGTTGGGAATCATATTTTCCCAAGGCTCAACTGAAGTTTCCAGTCCGCTATACCCTCCGGGGAAACCATCTTCGGTTGGTTGCATAACATCAATTGCTAAAGAACCAAAGATTCTTTGATCAACAAATCTAAGTTCATACTTTTCACCATCTTGAGCCTTCAAATAAATGGTCACTCGAGTTAGAGCATCTTCAGTAAAGCCAGGGGTTCTAAGTAACATCTGCCCGCTCATCCCTAGATGACCAATTAGGGCTAGCTGTGGCTCGTTCTTCTTTCTATTCAACGGAAGCCATAGGAACTTACCTCTACGAACTGCAGCCTGGATTGTTCTGCCAGTTAGGGTGTCAACAAAATCACCAGAAGATGCTGGATGACGCTTCAAGCTTCTAACGTCATGAATTTTGACCTTAGTAACTTTTGCTCCTGCAACAATGTCAGCAAGTCCTGCTCTAACAGTTTCAACCTCAGGTAACTCAGGCATAACTAACCTCTAAGGGTTTTAAGTGTTGCGATTGCTGCTTGAGCTTCAGCTGCTTTACGAGTGCGACCAGAACCTTTAGCAACAGAAGAGCCGTCAACAATCACTTCAGCAAAGAATGTTCTGTCGTGATCAGGACCTTCATGGGTAACTTCAAAGGTTGCATCTGACTTACCAAGAGATTTCAGGAGTTCACTTAGAACAGTTCTAGGTTCAGAAGTTTCTAGGTGTTCGTCTTCTGAACTTAGAAGAGGGAGCACTAGTGAATCAATAATGTGTTTAGCCGGTGCTAACCCACCGGAGAGATAAGCGGCACCAATGATTGCTTCGAAGGTGTCCGCAAGTATGTTTGTTTTAGTTTGACCACCGGTAGCAAGTTCGCCTTTGCCTAGACGAATGAATTCACCAAGTCCAATTTGATCTGCAGCAATTGCTAGAGTCTTTGCTGAAACAGTTGCACTTCTAAGTCTTGAAAGTGATCCTTCATCAAGATCTGGGTTCTCTGAGAAGACATGCCCAGTTACGACAAAACCCAACACTGAATCGCCTAAAAACTCTAGGCGTTCGTTGTTGGGTATTTTGCCATTCTCGTAAGCGTAAGAACTGTGAGTTAAAGCTAACTCGAGTAGTTCGGCTTCAATAGTTATGCCAAGTCTTTGAGTGAGCGAGGCGTAGTTCAAAGTGTGAACCGAAGTTTAGGCGTCTGCTACCTTGCGGCCCTTGTACTCGTAGAACTGAACAACGCCATTAGCGTCTTCTACGGCACGAGCACGGTGAGGCAAGCTGTATACGGTCTTACCGTTTTCGACAGTCTTAACTAACTGTGTGTTAGTTGCAATCCATGCTGAACGACGGTGACGAGTGTTTGATCTCGATAGGCGTCTCTTTGGTACTGGCATCAGTCTTCACTTTCTTGAGCAAGTTTCTTTAGTTCATTCCACCGCGAATCAATCGGGGCTTCGTGAGCGTGATTTGGGTTTTCATTCAACCTAACACCACACTCGGAACACAAACCAAGACAGTCTGAACTACAAATTGGGGTGAACGGAAGATTGAGAACTACCGAATCAATGATTATTGGTTCCAAGTCGATTTGTTCGTCTTGAATGACCAAGTCATCTTCTACCTCTAAAGAATAGGCGAAAAGCTCCTGAATATCTACCTGAAGGGGCACGGTTACTGGCTCTAGACATCTAGAGCACTCTGCTTCGGCCAGTGTTTTCAAGCCACCAGAGACATAAATACCCTCGTGAACGCTCTCTAGGCGTATCTTTAGGGCGATTTCACCGCCCTTTGGGACTTGGGCTAGGCCTTC
>JBIIXN010000013.1:0-28908 GCA_044347325.1 Rhodoluna sp.
GTTTCAAACATCTTGGCAGCACGGGTAGCGATATCTAAATGACCGTAGGTGAAAGGGTCAAAGGAACCTGGATAAACGGCAATGGCCATGTGATTAGGTTAGCCGACTATGACTTAGTTAGAAAGTCTTGTCTTTGCTTATCTAACTGCTCAAGGCACTCGGCCAAGGAAGGATGCTTCTCAAGGGTTGGATCCGCTTCGAAAAGCTCAATTACTTCAGCCCTAGCCTCTTGAATCATCTTGCTATCAGCCAATACTCGAAGGAGTTTCAGGCTAGATCTGCCACCTGATTGGTTGGCTCCTAAGACATCTCCCTCACGTCTTAGCTCGAGGTCAATCTCGCTGAGCTTGAATCCATCTATGGTTGCAGCCACTGCATTGACTCTCTCCAGAGCTAGTGAATCTTGCTCAGCACTTGTCAGCATCAGGCACAGACCTGGTAACCCACCTCGACCAACACGACCACGTAGCTGATGAAGTTGAGAGACTCCGAACCTGTCAGCATCAAGGATCACCATGGTGGTGGCGTTAGGCACATCAACACCAACTTCGATAACAGTTGTTGAGACAAGCACATCAGTCTCTTTATTCGAGAACGCAGTCATGATCTCGTTCTTCTCTTCAGAGGATTGTCTTCCGTGAAGCACAGATATTTTAAGTCCTTGAAGGGCTGGGTTCTTGCTCAAAGCTTCGGCAACACTAATTGCTGCAGCAAGTGGTCGCTTAGGTTTAGGAGCCTTACCTTCTTCTAAGAACTCTTCGTCTTCTTGAGCAGCACCACCGCTAGCTGAGAGCTCTTCGCCTTCATCTGATTCATCAATACGTGGACAAACCACGAAAGCTTGTCTGCCATTAGAAACTTCCTCAGCAACTCTTTGCCAGACTCTGGCAACCAGTGCTGGCTGGTCATCGGTAATCACATGTGAAGTAATTGCCTGACGTCCTGCTGGTAACTCTGTAAGTATCGAAACATCAAGATCACCAAAGACAGTGACAGCAAGTGTTCTAGGGATAGGCGTTGCAGTCATTGTCAAAACATGTGGTGGTAACTTGCCCTTGAGCCTTAGAGCTTCTCTCTGATCTACGCCAAACCTGTGCTGCTCGTCAACCACAATTAGCCCTAAATCAAAGAACTCGACCTTGCTAGCAAACAAAGCATGTGTTCCAACGACTATCTTGGCTTTACCTGAAATCAGGTTCAAGAGCGCGGTCTTTCTATCTGCTGCATTCAGTTGACCGGTCAACAGAGTAAGACCTAATTCTTTGGCTAACTTTGGTCCAAGTGTTCGCTCAATTGATTTGTAATGCTGAGCAGCCAACACTTCGGTTGGAGCAAGTAGAGCTGACTGTCCATCACTATCTGCAACAGTTAGCATCGCTCTAACTGCAACAAGAGTTTTACCAGAACCAACTTCACCTTGAAGAAGGCGATTCATCGGGTGAGACTGCGAAAGATCTTCGGCTATGTCTCGTCCAATAGAAATCTGACCATTGGTCAAAGTGAAAGGTAGAGCTTCATCGAACTGTGAAAGGTAACCCTTTTCCTTGGAAACACGGCTGGTGCTCTTTTGGTGTTTATTCTCAAGTCTTCTTTTCACCAACGTTGATTGCAGGATGAATGCTTCGTGATACCTCAAGGTATCTCTAGCTGCCATCCAATCCCCCATGTTGGCAGGTTGATGAATCTTCACTATGGCATCGTGCAAATCTAGAAGATCATGCTTCTTTCTAAGCTCTTCTGGGACTTCATCTTCAATAGTTGGAATGACATCAAGTACTACTCGCATGGCTCTTTGAATCATCCAAGTTGAACAGGTTGATGATGCTGGATAAATAGGAATAGGTAACTCAGCCCAAGCTTTAGCAACCTCATCTTCGATTTCATCACCGAAGAGTTCATAGTCAGGATGGGCTAGCTGAAGTTTGTTTTGGTAGCTGCCAATCTTTCCAGCCCAGAGACCTCTTACCCCTGGTCTTAGTTTCTGAGCACGCCATGCTTGGTTGAAGAAGGTGGCTGTAACGAATCCTTCGCCATCTGTGAGTTTCACTTCTAAGATGACGCCAGATTTACCCTTCATGCGTCGCTCATAAACCTCGACCACATCGGCTACCAGGGTGACTGTCTCACCAACCGGTATCTCTTTGATTGGGGTTAGTTCTCCCCTTGAGGAGTATCTGCGAGGGTAATGCTGCAGTAAATCGGCTGCTGTCTTGAGCCCTAAGTTCTTAGCCATAGCCTTAGCTGTCTTGTCGCCTATCAGGCGGTCTAAGGGCGTTAGCGGTAACAGCATGAGTCAATCTTCGCCGAAGCCAAGGACAAGTTAGGCTAGGGACACTATGACCAGAATCATTGGCGGCATCGCCGGATCAAGAACCCTAGCCTCTCCAGCAAAAGTTACGAGGCCAACAAGCGACCGTATTCGTGAGAGTATCTTCAATCGACTAGAGGCTTTGGACCTAATTGATGGTGCAGATGTACTAGATCTATATGCAGGAACTGGTGCCCTAGGTTTTGAAGCCGCTAGCCGAGGAGCCAGGTCACTGCTGCTGGTTGAAAACAACAAGCAGGCTCTAGGTGGCATCATCACAAACCAGCGAATGATCAAGGCTGCTCTTCAGAAGGAAGAACTTGACTGTGACATTAGGGCTGAAGGTAAGACTGTTGCTAGCTACCTAGCCACCTTCTCCAGTAAATTTGACTTGGTTTTCATTGACCCTCCTTATGAAGTATCAAATACAGACATCAATGAAAATCTAATTGCTCTACTTCCTCACCTGAAGGAAAATGCAGTGATTATCTTGGAGAGATCTTCAAGAACCCCGATTCCTGAATTACCCGAAGAGCTACACGTAACAGAAGAAAAGTCATACGGAGACACTGTCGTCTACTGGCTAGAAAGTAAGTAAAAGTGATTGCACCAACTAAAACACAATGGGGAAAGATACAAGCTCTCGCTCTAGCTCGAGCATTCAGCATCCTTGGTAGCCAACTAACGGTTTTTACTCTGGTCTTTAGAGAAAAAGAAGCAGGACCTGCAGCGATTGCAACCCTATTCATCGTTGGTACTCTTCCAGTTATCCTCTTTGCCCCATGGGCTGGAACCATCGCTGACCGCTTTAGTACTAAGCAGGTAGTTCCATTATTTTCAGTAATTGGTGCTAGCGCTATCTTCACCTTGAGTCAGGATGTCAATCACTGGTTGATGTTGGCGCTGTTGTTTGTTGCAAACACCTGTCAGTCAATCATTGGCCCAACCTGGGGAAAGCTCACTCCTATTCTTGCGATGAAAGAAGACATTGGTCGAGCGATGGGAACCATCCAGAGTTACTTTGCTCTAGCAGGTCTTGCTGGTCCTTTTATTGCAGGAATTCTGGTTGATAGAACTGGATTCGTTATCACCTTCATGATTGATGCGGCCCTCACAGTGATGATCGCATTCATTCCTTTTGTCTTGAATCTGAACCACGAGCCTGAAGAACTGGCTGCCGGTGAAAAGACTAGAACGACCGATGGATTCCGCTTCCTCATGAAAAGCCCTCTGCTACGCTCTCTAGTGATCTTGGTCTTCGGACTTGTCTTCTGTGTTTCTGTTATCAATGTTGGCGATGTGTTCCTGATTACCGAAGAAATGGGCGGAAATGCTTTCATCTATGGCTTGGTTGGAACCAGCTTCGCAGTTGGCATGCTGCTATCTAACGTGCTGATTGGTAAGACCAAAGTCACACTTACCAAGGAACTACAGATTCTAGGCATTGGCATGGGAATACTTTCGGTGTCTGGTGCGTTCGTAGGTATCTCACCTAACTACTGGGTAGTCATGGTTATCTGGTTTATCGCAGGGGCTGCTAACGCAACCATCAACAGCTATGGCGTTGGAATGATGATCAAGGAAACTCCACATGAGGTGCAGGGTCGTGTGTTCGCAGCCTTTGGTGCACTCATTTCTGTTGCCAGCATTAGCTCTATGGGTATAGCAGGACTGGCTGTTGGAGCCTTTGGAGTTAGAGAAGTATTCGTGGCTGCAGGTATTGCCGCAGGTGTTGCCTTTTTGCTGCTATTCCCAACTGTTTACAAAGAACAGATGAAGATTATTAAGGCTAGTTCAGATCTCTAACAGTCTCACCAATGTATAGCTGCTGAGGGCGACCAATCTTGGTTGAAGAATCGTGGTTCATTTCACGCCAGTGCGCAATCCAACCAGGCAGACGACCCATAGCAAACAAAGTGGTGAACATTCTGGTTGGGAAGCCCATTGCCTTGTAAATAACACCGGTATAGAAGTCAACGTTTGGATAGAGCTTTCTAGAGATGAAGTATTCATCAGCAAGTGCAGCTGCTTCTAGTTCCTTAGCAATGTCTAGTAGTGGATCACTAACACCAAGATCAGCGAGCACCTTATCTGCAGTTGCTTTGACGATGGTTGCACGCGGGTCCATGTTCTTATAAACACGGTGACCAAAGCCCATGAGCTTGATGCCATCTTCTTTGTTCTTTACTCGTTCAATGAACTTCTGAACTGATTCACCAGAGTCTCTAATCTCAGCAAGCATTTCAAGAACAGCTTCGTTAGCGCCACCGTGTAGTGGACCAAACAGTGCGGAAACTCCAGCTGAAACAGAAGCGAACAGGTTTGCCTGAGATGAACCAACCAAACGAACAGTTGATGTTGAACAGTTCTGCTCGTGATCTGCGTGAAGAACTAGGAGTGTGTCTAGGGCCTTAGTAACAACTGGGTTCTGCACAAAAGGTTCAGCCATGTTGCCAAAGCTCATGCGCAAGAAGTTTTCAACATAGCTCAGTGAGTTATCTGGGTATAGAAGTGCCTGACCCAATGCGTTCTTGTGCGAGTAAGCAACAAGAGTTGGCAGCTTTGCTAGAAGACGAACAGTTGATAGTTCAACCTGGTAGTCATCGTGTGGGTTTAGTGAGTCTTGGTAAAAAGTTGATAGCGCTGAAACGCTTGCTGAAAGCACAGACATTGGGTGAGCTGCCTGTGGCATTGAGTGGAAGATGTTCTTTAGATCTTCGTGGATCAAAGTGTGTCTACTTAGACGCTCTTCCCAATCAGAAAGCTCTTTAGCGTTTGGTAGTTGACCATAGATAAGAAGGTAAGCAGTTTCAACAAAGCTTCTTGATCCGGCAATCTGCTCGATTGGATAACCACGGTATCTAAGAATTCCAGCATCACCGTCGATGTATGTGATTGCAGATCTGGTGCTTGCTGTGTTTACGAAACCAATGTCGAAAGCGTTCAGACCGGTAGATGCATTTAGCTTAGAGAAGTCAATTACTGAGTCACCGTCGGTGGCTTGAATAATAGGGAATTCGGCAGTTCCACCTGGGTAGTTCAGGGTAACTTTCGAGTTGTTATCAGCTGACAAAACTTGCTCCTGTGTATCTTTTGGCTAGTGAGTTAACCCTAGGGCATTGGTCAATCTTGCGGCACCCTCGGCTATTTTCTCGTCGGTTGCGGTGATAGAGAACCTTACGTATTTGCTGCCACCAGCCTCATAGAACTCCCCTGGCACGACCAAGATTCCTAGTTCGGCCATCCTTTGGACGGTTGCCCAGCAGTCCTCCCCTAAGGTTGCCCAAAGATAAAGCCCTGCCTCAGAGTCAGCTATCTCAAAGCCATAGGCCTTAACTGCCTCAAGAAGAACCTCTCTTCTCTTACGGTAAATCTCTCGCTCTGTAGCAACATGCTCCTCATCGCCCAAGGCAACAATGACTGCCTTTTGAACAGGTGCAGGCATGATCAACCCGCTATGCATTCTGATGTTAACAAGGTCTTTGATTAGTTCCTTAGGCCCTGCTGCGAAGGCTGCACGGTAACCAGCAAGGTTTGATTGCTTACTCAAGGAATAGATTGCAAGAAGATTCTCATAAGAACCATCACAAACTCTTGGATCTAAAACTGATGGGATTCTTGTCTCTGCCCATCTACCCCAGCCAAGTTCGGCATAGCACTCATCGCTTGCAAGAACTGCTCCTAGTTCACGAGCTCTAATAACTCTTGCCTTCATCTGATCAACATCGAAGACTCGACCGTCAGGATTTCCTGGTGAGTTAATCCAAATCAGTTTTGTATTCGCAGGCCACTTTGCTGGGTCATCTTCGCTAATGATTTCAGCTCCACACAAAGCAGCACCAACAACGTATGCGGTATACGCAACTGATGGCTGAATAATGACATCGCCTTTTCCAAGACCAAGCATTAGTGGCAGGAATGAGATGAACTCTTTAGAACCAATAGTTGGCATGACTTCATCAGAGGTAAGTGTTACTCCTCTTCTTCTACCAAACCATTCAGCAACTGCTGTTCTGAATTCTAGAGAACCGGCAGTTGATGGGTAGCCTGGTGCATTGGTTGAATTCTTGATTGCGTCTTGAATAATCTGTGGAGTTGGATCAACTGGTGAACCAACACTGAGATCAACCATGCCTTTGGCATGCTGTTCAGCTATCGCTTGATAAGGCTTAAGTTTCTGCCACGGATATTCCGGCAAGCGATTAAACATGGACTAGGCCTGAGGTGGCAGAACTTTGATTACTTCGTGGTCACCTTCGATAGGGCCTGTCTTTGCAGCTCCACCAGGAGAACCAACAACACTGAAGAACTCAACGTTAGCTTTGTAATAGTCAGCCCACTGAGCTGGCAGATCGTCTTCATAGTAAATAGCTTCTACAGGACATACTGGCTCACAAGCACCACAGTCCACACACTCATCTGGGTGGATGTATAGCATGCGGTCACCTTCATAGATGCAGTCAACTGGGCACTCAGCTATACAAGCTTTGTCTTTGACATCAACACAAGGTAGAGCAATTATGTAAGTCACTTAGATAATCCTTTTGTAGTTCTTAGTTTCAATTATCTATCTAGAAGTGCACTCTTTTGGACCTAGCACGCCATTTTGCGACATCAATCTTTGGAAATACTGCTGCCACAATACAAATGGCCAGTGCAAACAGGACATAGCGGTTGCCATACTTATCATCGGCAATAAAGGCATCAAAGGTCTCGTTGCGAGAAAGCCACCAGATAGCGATCATCATCCCGGCATTCAGAAGGTATAAAGCGCCTCTTGAGTGACGCCAAGTCCTAAGCCCAAAAGCTATCGATGCGGTTGCCCCTAATGCCAGATAAAGACCCAGCGGAGACTGTCTTTCATTGGCTGCCACGATGTTGTGCACAAAAGCTCCTGCGTAACCTAAAACAATTCCCAATGGCAAACCAAACAATGCTCTAAAAGCCGGTTTGAACCAAGGTAAGAAGTTCGGGTTAGCTTGGCGTAAACGCTCAGGGTCTGTGAAGTTGAATTCAATGCCTGGCGAAACAGAGAAGGTATCTCTCTTCAGAGTGACCTGACTAGCGTGAGCTTGGAGAGCTGCTTTCTTTAGATCAGCGGTTGCTTCTCCACCGATAGAAACTGTTGCTCTTTCACCTGGTTCTGCAATTACCCAAAAGGTTGGCTTTCTACCTCTGACATTTTTGCGGTATCTTCGCATGGCCATGGCTGTTGCATCATGAGCCTTCTTGTGATCTGGATGACCGTAGCCACCTTGGGCGTTATAAGTAATTACTGCATCAGGTTTGAATTCAACCATTGCCTGGAAAATATCATCCGCAACAACAGGAGTTGAAACAGCAGCTAGCGACATCTGATCTAGCTTTAGCGGAGTTGTTGGAACACCTAGGTTTCCCATTCTCATTCCACTATCTAGATATGCTCTAGTTCCTGCAAACTTGTAATTCTTCACACCAAGAGCAGCCATTGCATTCTTTAGCTCCCCCGACCTAAAGGCACCCATTGCCGAAGGGTTAGCTTCTAAAGACTTTAGCTCCTCAAGTTTTGCTCTGCCTCGCTCACCTCTAGTGAGAGTGAGTAGAAATACTTCAGCTCCACGCAAAACGGCATCGGCCATGAGGTGGCCAGTCTGAATGGTCTCATCATCTGGGTGAGCATGAACTAAGAAGATTCTTTTGGCGTTGAAAGATTGTTTGGCCATAGACAAATGTTAGTTCAGTTCTAGCCACAGCTACGAACAAGCCCCTAAATTTAGGCCAAAACCCCCAAAGCAATAGGCTTTGAGGGTTTATTTGGCACTTAGTTAGCCAGCGTTTTCGTTGGCACGCTTTTTTTGCGAAAGGTTACGAGCACGGATGTTGGCATCCAGTTCGACCTTACGAATACGAGTTGCCTCAGGGGTAACCTCAACACACTCGTCTTCACGAGCAAACTCCAGGCACTCTTCAAGTGACATCTTGCGAGGAGGTGTTAGAGACTGGAACTCATCGCTTGAAGCAGCACGCATGTTAGTGAGCTTCTTTTCCTTGGTGATGTTCACATCCATGTCATCAGCTCTAGAGTTCTCGCCGACGACCATACCTGCGTAAACCTCGCTGGTTGGCTCAACAAAGAATGATCCACGCTCTTGCAGGGCGATCATTGCAAATGGTGTTGCAACTCCTGAACGGTCAGCGATGAGAGATCCATTGACACGGGTAACGATCTCTCCTGCCCATGGCTCATAGCCTGCTGAGATGGCGTTAGCGATACCAGTTCCCTTGGTTGAGGTTAGGAACTCTGTTCTGAAACCAATCAGACCACGTGAAGGAACTAGGAACTCCATACGAACCCAACCGGTTGAATGGTTAACCATGTTCTTCATGCGGCCCTTACGAGCTGCTAGCAACTGGGTCATCGCACCTAGGAACTCTTCAGGAACGTCAATGGTTAGATCTTCAACTGGCTCGTGGAGTTTGCCATCAATCTTCTTGGTAACTACCTGAGGCTTACCAACAGTTAGTTCGTAACCTTCACGACGCATCTGCTCAACCAAGATAGCTAGAGCTAATTCACCACGACCCTGAACTTCCCAGGCATCTGGACGCTCAGTAGGGAAAACCTTAAGAGACACGTTACCGATAAGTTCACGGTCAAGACGATCCTTCACTAGACGAGCAGTAACCTTAGCTCCCTTGACACGACCTGCCATAGGAGAGGTGTTAATACCAATAGTCATCGAGATAGCTGGGTCATCAACTGTGATCATCGGTAGTGGGCGAACATCATTTGGATCAGCAAGGGTTTCACCGATGGTGATGTTTTCAATACCAGCAACCGCAACAATGTCACCAGCAGAAGCTGATTCAGTTGGGAAACGCTCTAGAGCTTTGGTCTTTAGAAGTTCAGTAATCTTCACATTCTGTGTGGTGCCATCTTGACGAACCCAAGCAACCTGCTGGCCCTTGCGGATAGTTCCGTTGAAGATACGAAGAAGTGCAAGACGGCCTAGGAAAGGAGATGCGTCTAGGTTAGTTACGTGAGCCTGCAGTGGAGCTTCATCATCATAAGTAGGAGCTGGGATGTGCTTCAAGATTGCACCGAATAGTGGCTCAAGATCTTCACTGTCTGGCATTGCACCATCAGCAGGCTTATTCAAGCTAGCACGGCCGGCACGACCAGATGCATAGATAACAGGAAGCTCAAGAATTGAATCAATATCAAGATCAGGAACATCTTCATGAATGTCTGATGCAAGTCCTAGAAGTAGATCGTGGGTTTCTTCAACAACCTCATCGATACGAGCATCAGGACGGTCAGTTTTGTTGACCAAAAGAATAACTGTGAGGTTAGCCTCAAGTGCCTTACGAAGTACGAAACGAGTCTGCGGTAGTGGACCTTCAGAAGCATCAACTAGAAGAACAACTCCATCAACCATAGATAAACCACGTTCAACTTCGCCACCAAAGTCAGCGTGACCTGGGGTGTCGATTACGTTGATGGTGATTTCTTTACCATTAGCTGCAGGGCCCTTGTATGCAATGGCTGTGTTCTTGGCAAGGATGGTAATACCCTTTTCACGCTCAAGATCCCCAGAGTCCATTAGACGCTCGCCTAGGTTGGCGTGGTCTCCAAAGGAACCGGTTTGGCGAAGCATGGCATCAACCAGTGTGGTCTTGCCGTGGTCAACGTGAGCCACGATTGCTACGTTACGGATATCATCTCTTGTTACTTGGGCCATTACTTTGGGTCCTTTAGGGCGTTGTTCAGCGCAAAACGAGTTATCACTTCAACGCTTGATTGTTAGGCTTACGGGCACATTAGGTGCAAGAGCCTTAGTTATTCAAGTCTAACCGAGTAAGCCCTAAAAGTGAGCCTTCGGTTAGATAAGAGACTTGAGACTATTTACTTACCTATAGAGCCCATTAGCTTGGCTCTAGCCTCACGACGTGTCTTCTGTTCCTTAGGATCTGGAACAGGAACAGCAGCCAACAGGCTCTTGGTATAGAGCTCGGTTGGGTTGTTTAGGACCTGGTCACGGGTACCAACTTCAACTAACTTACCGTTCTGCATAACTGCTATTCGGTGAGCAAGGATCTCAACTACGGCTATATCGTGGCTGATAAACAGGCAGGCAAACTTGAGTTCTTGTTGTAATTCTTGAAGTAACTCTAGGAACCTGGCCTGAATAGACACATCCAGAGCTGATGTTGGTTCATCCGCAATCAACAGGTTAGGACTTAGTGCTAGTGCTCTAGCAATACCCACTCTTTGTCTCTGTCCACCAGATAACTCGTGCGGATAGCGGTTTCTATAAGAACGAGGCAGTTCAACCTTGTCTAATAGATCTTCAACCATCTTGTCTAAGGCTGCGCCTCTGGCAACATTAGCCAAAAGCAATGGCTCGCCGATACTCTCGCCAATAGGCAGTCTTGGGTTCAAAGACGATGCAGGGTCTTGGAAAACAATTCCCGTGCTCTTTCTAACATCCGCTAGATCCCTAAGGCTTGCTCCACCGATTTCTTTGCCATCAATGCTTATCGAACCTGACTTGATCGGTAGTAAGCCAATGGCTGCTCGACCAACAGTTGTCTTACCTGAACCAGATTCACCAACTAGACCCAATACTTCACCTGGCATGATGTCAAGGCTCACCGAGTCAACAGCAACAAAGGCTTTTACTTTGCCTCGTTTTGGATATTCAACGGTGACATCTATAAGGGATAGCACTGGTGCTGAGCTACTGTCTGCTCTTGAAAGTATTCGAGTTGAAACTGAACCAAGTTTTGGAACAGAGCTCAACAATGAAATCGTGTACTCGTGCTTTGGCTTATTGAAAACCTGATCTGCAGTTCCCTCTTCAACCGTTACACCATCTTTCATCACCATGATGCGATCGGCTAGGTCAGCCACGACACCCATGTCATGGGTGATAAGCAAGACAGCTGAGTTGAGCTTGTCCTTGAGGTTTCTGATCAGATCCAATATCTCAGCCTGAACGGTGACATCAAGTGCTGTTGTTGGTTCATCGGCAACCAGTAGCGAAGGATTACAAGCAAGCGCTTGAGCAATCATTGCTCGCTGTCTCTGACCACCAGATAACTGATGAGGATACTTATTGAAAGAATCTTTAGGATTAGGTATTTCAACCATTCCAATTAGTTCAATGGCTCTTTCCTTGGCAGCTGCCGGAGAGATATCCAAGTGAGCACGAAGAGTTTCAACAATCTGGAATCCAATTGTGTATACCGGGTTCAAAGCCGACATAGGTTCTTGGAAGATGTAGGCCACTTCTCGACCACGGAACTTCCTCAGGGTCGTAGGAGTAGCTCCTTGCATTTCCATTCCTTTAACAAGAACAGATCCTCTAGTCCTAGCGTTTTTAGCAAGTAGGCCCATTAAACCAAGAGCTGAAGAGCTCTTACCTGATCCCGATTCACCAACGATGGCAAGAACTTCACCTGATTTGATACTGAAGTTCATGTCAACTACCGCTGGATACCAAGCGCCATCAACTAAGAAATCAACCTCATACTTTTTGACTTCAAGAATTGCTTGATTTGAGTTTGTAAGAGTTTGGTTAGCTTCGAAAGCAGCAGCCTTGTCTGAGCCACTTGAACCTTTAGCAAGTTTGCTTCGCTTGATTCGTTCAGTCTGTCTTGGATCAAAGGCATCTCTCAAACCATCACCAATAAAGTTGATGCTCAAGGCAATAATCACAATGAACACACCAGGCATCCAAAATAGCCATGGCCTAGTGCTAAATGCAGCTTGGTTCTCAGAAATCAAAAGCCCTAGAGAAACATCGGGAAGTTGAACACCAAATCCAATAAAGCTCAATCCTGTTTCAAGAAGGATTGCAGAGGACATCAGTAGCGTTGCGCTAACGATGACGACACCTAAAGCATTAGGCAGAATGTGCTTGAAGATTATTCGAGGGTTCTTTGCTCCAGCTACTCTTGCTGCATCAACGAACTCCCGTTCGCGAAGACTTAGGAACTCACCTCGCACTAATCTTGCTAAACCTGTCCAAGCAAAGAGACCTAGGAAAACTGCAAGCACGAATGAACCTAGGTTGCCAACAGCTCGACCGATGACCGCACCAACAACAACTACAGGGATTGTGATGATTAGATCGGTGAATCTCATAAGCAGGGCATCTACCCACTTACGGTAAAAACCTGCAATCGAACCAATGGTCACACCAATAAGAGTTGACACTCCACCGAGGATGAACATAACCATCAAGGACTGTTGGGTTCCACGCATAACGCGGGCAAAGCCATCTCGCCCAATTTCATCTTGACCGAATGGGTGATTTCCCAAACCAGACAAACTAAATGTTGGCTTTCCAGAATTCTCTACTGGACTGGTTTGAATCCAGTCGTAAGGCCACCAGCCGTTGAGCTTGACTACGAATGGGCCAGCTCCAAAATCTAAACCAACTGAGCTGAAAGCGAGAACAATCACCGAAACTAAGACTCCGATTGAGCCGACCGCAGCTTTGTGCTTTCTGAAGCGTTTGCGAACTAATTGCCCTTGGCTTAGGCCCTTTTCCAAATTGTTAGTACTCATGCTTAACTAACTCGAATTCTTGGGTCTAGAAGGGAATAAACAATGTCAGCAATCAGGTTGAAAACAACCGCCACAATACTTGTGACCAGGAAGAAGCCCATAACAGGATTCAGATCCACTCTCTTCAGTGATTCAACAAAGAGTGAACCCATACCGCTCCAGCCAAAGACTGTTTCAGTAATAACAGCGCCTCCAACAATTCCAGCAAAATCAAAAGCAACCAGAGTGGTCATCGGAATCAAAGAGTTTCTGAAAGCGTGTCTCATTACGACAGTTCTTTCATTCAAACCCTTCGCCCTAGCGGTTCTAATGAAGTCTTGGTTCATGATTTCTAGCATGCTTGCCCTGGCGTAACGGGTATAACCAGCAAAACCAATTAGTAGCAGCGCAAGGGTTGGCAACAACAAGTGAGTGAAAGAGTCCACACCTTGAACCCAGAAACTTGAGACAAGGTTAGGAGTCTGTGAACCTACCGTTGCGAAAGGTCTGCCGTTGATGAAAGAGCTCTCTGAATAAGGCTTCCAAGCCTGCATGAATCGATCTAGAGAAACTACCGCTGTCATAGCAAAACCAGCGAGAGCTGCCGTTCTAGCAACTGCGTGTTTGTCTTCGCCACCAAAGTAGTAACCTATGGCCCAGCCAATTAGGGTCATCGCAATAAAGATCAGAACTAGAAGAATAGGACTCACAAACAGCGAAACCATGTTGAATGGAATCCAAATCGCCAAACCAATTGCTACCTGAACTAGAGCTAGATTTCTTGCTCGTTTGTTTTCAAGACCTACAGAAATGGCAGTTATTAGCAGAGCAAGCCCTGACCCTATAACTGCTCCTGCGAACATGCCAATACCTGGGTTATTGAACCAGTTAATCCAAACCAACGTCTGGATAAGTGCAATACTTCCCACAAAGGCGATTGCGAAGACCGTTAGAAGCTTCTTCCTATTACCTTGAATGATTCCTGCCCAGAAGAATCCTGTAACTATTCCGATGGCGAGTAACGCTGGCCATCCAATATTGGGGTTCTGTAGGAAGTCGTTGAAACCGATTGCAAGATACTGCTTCAACAGAATCGCAACCCAGAACACCGGTAATGAGAAGAAGATGAAAGCTAGCAGGGTCACGCTGTAGTCAAATCTGCTGTACTGTCTCAACGCAGTCAAGATGCCAACGGTGATACCGATAGTGATGGCAATAAAAGTAGCTGTAGTAACCAACTGAAGAGTTGAGGAAATAGCAGCTCCAACAAGGTCAGTTACGTCTTGACCGTTTAGGTTTTTACCTAAATCAAATTGGCCGATAAAAAGTTTTAGGACTCCCCCAAGCCAGATGAAGTATCTGAGGAAGGGGTTCACATCCAAATTTAGAAGTTCAACTCGACGAGCAATCAACTCTTCTTTGTTTCTAGCAGTCGAGGTTCTTAGATCCTCTAGGGGATCTCCTGAGTATGCGGTTAGCACATACATAAAGTAGGTAGCTGCGAACAGTACCAAAAGTGTTACGCCTAAGCGTTTCAGGATAAAACTTAGAAAGGTGTTCATTTAGATCTGTCTATTCTTTAGGGAGGGTCAAGGTGGGAAGAAACCATTTGATTTCTTCCCACCTTGCAGTGCTTCAGCTAGTAACTAGCCTTGAACAGCATTTCCCTTAGCAGTCCACTCCCAGAAGTTCCAGAAGAACATCGGAGATAGTGGAGCAGGCACAACGCCATCAACCTTGTTTGTGTTCCAAGCAGTGATGCCTGGGAACTGGAAGATGGTTACACCATATGCATCAGCCCATAGTTCCTTTTCAGCATCAAGCTTTAGAGCAATCTGCTTCGCAGGATCCATTTCGGTCTGGATTGACTCATAAGCTGCGTCAACCTTTGCGTTTGAGTAACCGTTTAGGTTGTTTCCGTTTCCAGTCTGGAAAGTAGAAATTGAACCTGATACTCCAAGGCTGGTCATCTGCCACGCAAACTCAACTGCGTCGTAAGTACCAGAACCTAGTAGTGATCCCCAGTTCTCGTCACACTTGTTGATTACGTTGAAGCCAGCCTTCTTTGCTGATTCCTGGATTAGAGCGAAGGTGTTTGCTCTACGAGTGTTTGAACATCCGTATAGCCACTTCACATCAACCTTGCTAACTCCAGCCTTAGCCAGAAGAGCCTTCGCGCCTTCAATGTCAACAGCTGCATACTCAGATGCGCCGTTAGCTGCAACAATGTCGTCGTAACCAGCAGCACCAGGCAAAGTTGTCTGTGAATCAACAACGTTAGCGTTGGCGTTGATTGGCTTGATTAGCTTGTCAACGATGTCCTGACGAGGAATAGTCTTCAAGAACGCCTGTCTAACCGCTAGAGCCTTAGCTTCGTCGCCACCATATGTTGCAGCATCGAATGGACCCTTGTTGTTGAAGGTTAGGTCAACGTGCTCGTAGGTTGAGTCAGGTGTGCTTGCAAAAGTAATTCCCTTGCTAGTAACATCTGACGCCTCTAGTGCAGTAACGATGTCCGCAGTTGCTTGAGGAGAGATGATATCTACTTCACCGTTAGCAAGAGCTGTTACAGCTGCTAGAGGATCGGCAATGATACGAACTGTGATCTTCTCAATCTTTGGTGATGGACCCCAGCTGTATCCCTTACGTGCAGTAAGAGTTACGTACTGGTCCTTCACTAGATCAGTCACAACATAAGCACCGTTAGATACCAATAGTGAGGTGTCTTCAGGCATGTCCATGAAGTCGTAAGCTGTGCTCCAAGCAGTTGCGATAGGAGCTAGAACTGCAGAATCATTAGCAGCAATAGCATCAAGCAACTTCTTCTTTGCATCAGCAGCACTTAGAGCCTCATCCTTGAATGCCTGCTGAACAGTTACGTGAGCAGATACACCAATACCAAAGTTCAACTCCCAGTCAACAACTGGCTTGTCATAGACAAGTGTCAATGAACGACCGTCATCGCTGATAGTTGGGGTCTCGGTAATTAGTGATAGATCTCCACCACATGCAGCTGAGTCGAAGAATACTCCGGCAGCTAGTTCATCTTGGTTTGTGATTTCACCAGTGTTCTCGTCATAGGTTGGCTCAACGTTGTTGAAGTTACAGCTGTTGGCCGCCCAAGCAAGCATCATGTCCGCTGCATCAACTGCAGTGTCATCTGACCAAGTAACACCAGACTTGACTGTGTACTTGATTGTTAGTGGGCTGTCTGAAACCTTTTCGTAGGTTCCGAACTGCTCGTTCTTGATGAGCTTTGGCTCTGAATCGTAGTAGTTGAATCCTGAGTTAGCTAGGTACAGAATGTTCGCGTTAGCAGTAGCGTTACCATTGCTGGTTGAGCTGTTTGCTGAGTAGAACGATTGGTTCCAAGCTACTGAAATGGTCGAACCAGCGACAACATCGCTAGCCCCGGTTGCACAACCACTCAATGCTGTGGTCACTGCAGCAACTGCTGCAACGACCATTGATGTGCGTTTGAACTTCATAATCTTTACTCCTAATGTAGGTTTCGGCTTCTTTGAAGCCATGTTGAAACCCTACTCCTGATATTGACTATCAGGAACAAAAGGTTCTTTCTGCCCACATAAGAGGGTGATTAGGTGAGTTTTACTCTCCGATTGAAGCCAAAAGCTTTGCTCTAGCCTCACGACGCTTCTTCTGTTCCTTAGGATCTGGAACAGGCACAGCTGCCAGCAGGCTCTTGGTGTATAGCTCGGTTGGCTTGTTTAGAACCTGGTCACGAGGACCAACTTCAACAAGCTTTCCGTACTGCATAACAGCAATACGGTGAGCCAAGATATCAACCACACCAATATCGTGAGTAATGAACAAACAAGCAAACTTTAGGCGGTCCTGAAGTTCAGTCAGTAGTTCTAGGAATCTAGCCTGCACTGATACGTCAAGAGCAGAGGTTGGCTCATCAGCAATCAAAAGCTTTGGAGATAGCGCTAGAGCACGAGCAATACCTACACGCTGCTTCTGTCCACCAGATAGCTCGTGAGGGTAACGGTTACGGTATGAACGAGGAAGTTCAACAGAGTCCAGAAGCTCTTCAACACGGTTGTTTAGTTCTTCACCGCTTGCTTCACCAGCAAGTAGCAGAGGCTCACCGATGCTCTCACCGATTGGCAGACGAGGGTTTAGAGATGAAGAAGGGTCCTGGAACACAATTCCTGTGTCGCGACGAATAACCTTCAGCTCTCTCATTTTCTTACCGGCAATGTCATTACCAAGGATCTCAATCGAACCTGAGTGAACCGGCAATAGACCGATAGCTGCACGACCAACTGTTGTCTTACCTGATCCTGACTCTCCTACTAGACCTAGGATTTCACCTGGCTGGATAGAGAATGAAACACCATCAACAGCACGGAATGCAGGGATGCGTCCACGCTTTGGATACTCAATTACAAGGTCCTTGATTTCAAGAACTGGCTGAGCTTTAGTTGCCTCAGGAGCAAGGGTACGAACCTTGATTGAACCAAGCTTTGGCACAGCAGCAAGTAGTGACTGTGTGTATGGGTGCTTTGGCTTGTTGAAGATGATATCTGAGGTGTTCTCTTCAACTGTTAGGCCATCCTTCATAACAAGGATTCGGTCGCTAAGGTCTGCAACAACACCCATGTCGTGAGTAATCAAAAGAACAGCTGAGTTCAACTTGTCCTTTAGGTTACGCATTAGGTCAAGAATTTCAGCTTGAACAGTTACGTCAAGTGCAGTTGTCGGCTCATCTGCGATCAAGAGTGATGGGTCACAAGCCAAAGACTGTGCAATCATTGCACGTTGACGCTGACCACCTGAAAGCTGGTGTGGATACTTGTCGAATGACTTCTCTGGATCTGGTATTTCTACCATGGTAAGTAGTTCAATGGCTCGTTCTTTAGCCTCGCTAGGTCCCAGTTCAAAGTGGTTACGAAGAACCTCAACGATCTGGAATCCAACTGTGTAGACAGGGTTTAGAGCAGTCATTGGCTCCTGGAAGATGTAAGCAACTTCCTTACCTCTGAACTTGCGCAGTAAATGCAAAGGCTGGTTCAGCATCTCCACACCCTTGACCAGAACGCTACCTGAAGATCGAGCGTTAGGGGCAAGAAGACCCATCAAACCCATAGCTGTGGTTGACTTACCAGAACCTGACTCACCCACAATGGCAAGCACCTCACCGGCTGCAACCTCGAAGTTCATGTCGATAGCTGCTGGATACCAGACACCCTCAACCCAGAACTCAACATTGAAGTTCTCGACTTTTAGAATCGGATCTTTAGTTGCCATTAGATTAAATACCTTCCTTAGTGACTGCTTCTTTTGAAACTTTGGTGTTGCTTGTTGTAGTCTGGCCATCATGCCTGACAAATATGTTTATCGCCCTAGAACTAACTGGGCTTACCTTGCTTTGGTAGTTACCATCCTTGGACTTGCTGCTGGATCCTTTTATGCAGCAGGCATGGTCAGTGAAGGAAACATCACCCTCATCAACAGCCTTGCTGTTGTTGCGATTTTCTGGGTTTTCATCGTTCACCCAAAGGTTGTTTTCACCACTACCGGAATTGAGATTCATAATCCATTCCGCACCGTCAAAGTCGGTTGGCTTAGAGCTGATGATTTCGTCACCAAATACTCTTTCACCGTCTTGGTCAAGGAATCCAGATACTCCGCTTGGGCAGCACCAGCTGCTAACAGATTCATTACCAGAAGATTCCACAACACTGATTACAGAGGTACCGGACTGGAAGCCAGAAAGGTAATCGCTCCCAGCGACTCCCCTAAATCCGAATCCGGCGTTGCTCTCATCCTTGCTAACAAGCACAGTCAAGAAGCCATCCAAAAGGGTACGGCTAGCGATCACCTGGTCAAACAGTTGAACTGGTTGGCCATCGCGGTGTGCCTGAGCAGCGTAGCTGTTCTGCTCTTTACCCTTAGTCAATGATTCTTTCCTTTATTACTTGCGCTTGTTTACTGCGTCGCGAGTGCTGGACTTAGCTAAGAAATCTTTACGGTTGATTCTTCTAGCCTGACGTGGGTCGAACGCATCGCGAAGACCATCACCAATGAAGTTGATGCTCAAGGCAATCGCGATAATGATTACACCTGGCCACCAGAACAACCATGGTGCGTAAATAAACTCACCCTGGTAATCGCTAATCAAACGTCCAAGAGACACATCCGGCGGCTGAACACCGAAGCCCAAGAACGACAGACCCGTTTCAATCAGGATCGAGCTTGAAAGAAGCAAAGTGGTTGAAACGATGATTACACCGACAGAGTTAGGCAGGATGTGCTTGAAGATGATTCTTCGGTTAGATGCACCTGCAACACGAGCTGCATCAACGAACTCTCTTTCACGAAGGGTTAGGAACTCTCCACGAACCAATCGGGTGAGACCCGTCCACGAGAACAAACCTAGGAACACAGCCAGCGGCAATACACCGAAGTTTCCAACGTTGTAACCGATAACCGCACCAATAAGAATTACTGGAACTGTGATGATGAAGTCTGTGAAACGCATCATAACAGCGTCAATGATTCCGCCGAAGAATCCTGAAACAGAACCCATAACAGTTCCGATAAGTCCAGCTAGACCTCCGATAACAACCATGATCATTAGAGAGATTTCAGAACCTCTCATAACCAGTGAGAAGTAGTCTCTACCATTTGGTAGCTGACCCATTGGGTGATCAGCACTTGGACATCCATCAGCACAACTTCCTTGAGGAAGGATGTCTTCGTGTGAGTACTTCCACCAGCCTGGGATGCTGATCTTGTTAGCTTCAGTACCAAGGTGAATACCAGCGGCAGAGTAAACAAAGATTGTAAAGAAGATCATGAATACCAGACCTGCAATAGCAGGCTTGTGCTGGAAGAATCTCTTCCTAATGATCTGACCTTGGCTTAGACCAACAACCTCAATGTTTTCGCTTCCGGTCTCGCCGCCTTCCATTACTGGAGCGGTGTTTTTCTTTTTACGGAAATTAGTTGCCATCAGATTCTCTACTTTCTAATTCTGATACGAGGATCAAGGGTTGAGTAAATTAGGTCGGCTGCAAGAGTCGCCATTACCGCTAGGAACGCTGTGATGCTGAAAGTTCCCATCAGTAGGTTTAGGTCTTGAGTTACGATCGCCTCGTTTGCAAGGCTTCCCATACCACGCCAACCGAATACGGCTTCCGTGATAATCGCTCCACCAAGAAGACCTGCGATATCGAAGGCAATCAAAGTAGTTAGAGGAATCATCGCGTTTCTCAGTGCGTGACGCAGAATAACTTCACGCTCAGGCATACCCTTTGCACGAGCTGTTCGGATGTAATCCATACTCAGAACTTCAAGAACTGAAGCTCTTGAGTAACGAAGGTAACCAGCGAATGAAATCAGAGTCAGCGCTGTTGTAGGCAAGATTAGGTGAGTCAGAAGGTCAAGGTTTACAATCCAGAAGTCGTTTGACTTCAACGTGATGTTGTAAGAACCCATGGTCTCAATAGGACGACCGTTGGACAGCTCATAATATTTGTCCCATGTCTGCATCAGCTTGTCTAGAACGGTGAACAGACCCACGAAGAACGCAGACAACATAGAAACTCGAATCACAGGACCCTTATCGATCTTTGTGAAGAAGTAACCGACAAAGTAGCTAGATGAAAGCATCAAGATTGCCATAGCGAGCATGAGTGGGTAGTTTGTACCAGGCCCAGCGAGTGCGCCGAATGGGTAGTAAACAGCCGCACCAAGAGCAACCGATGTTAGACCTGCGCCTAGAGCCTTCTTGTTTGCAAGACCTGTGAACACGTGAGTAAATCCAACAGCACAAGAAGCACCCAGCAAGGTGATTCCAAAGATACCTAGGCTTGGGTAACGGAACCATTCGGTTGCACCGGCTGCAAAGAAAATCAAGAACACAGTTGAGAATGAAACACCGAAGGTGATTAGCACTCGTTTTCTAGTTCCACTGACGAAGCCCGTAATAATCACCGCCAACAATGTGGCTATAACAAGATTGCTGACCAGGTCTATCGAAGGTCGGGCAAGGAAGTCGTTGAACTGAATTGCCATGAATTCCTTTAGCAAAACCGCTACCCAGAAAATCGGGAGAGAGAAGAGCAGGAAGGAAAGGAAAGTAAGTGAGTAGTCAAGACGTGAATACTGACGAATCGCGCTTAGAACACCGAATGTAATTCCTAGAACAATCGCAAGAATTGTTGAGATAAGAAGCAAACGAATAGTAATTGGAATCGCAGCTCCAATTTGATCGATTACAGGGAATCTAAGTAGAACTGTGTTTCCAAAATCTGGCGTACCTGTGGCAAGACCAAGAGCCTTTTGCAACCACAAGAAGTAACGAGCAGGTGGTGGGACATCTAACTGAAGTGTACGAGTTAGCTCTCGAATGATTACTTCCTTGTTAGGGTCCGTGGATTCACGCACACCCGCGAGAGGATCTCCTGAGTAAGCTGCCAACTGGTAGGTCAGATACGTGGACCCAAACAAAATTAAAAGAGCAAGAGAAATTCTTCGACCAATAAAAGCTAGCAATTGCTGTCCGTTCTATTTTTTCTTTCAGGCAATAGTTCCTACTAGTAGTTTACTAAAAATTAAACTTGACCGTCGGCAACTGAGTTCAAAATTCCCAGTTAAAAAGAATCTTGGCGGCACCCCTTTCGGAGTACCGCCAAGATTAGGCTTTCGGTTTCTAAACCATAACTAAAGAGTTATGAATTAGTAACCAAGCTGCCAGTAGTTCCATGTGGTGTTTGGGTTCAGTGGGGCCGGAAGAACATTCTTCACGTCCTTGTTCCACGCTGCCACACCTGGCCACTGGTATTCCTGTAGTGTCCAGTAGTTTGACCACAGCTGTCTCTCAGCAGCGATTTTAGCTGAGATCAGCTGAGTCGCGCTTAGAGAGTCTTCGAACTTTCTTAGCAGTGTGTCTAGTGCTGGGTCGTTCCAACCTGCACGGTTGTTAGAACCATCGCTTGCATACTGTGGGTAGTAACCAGTCTGAGAGATTGATGACTTTGACCACGCGAATGTCATCACGTCGTAGTTGTTACAGTTAATCAGACCTGACCAACCAGTTGATGCAGTGTTAGTTAGCTTGATACCAACCTTGTCTGCCTGTAGCTGGATCTGAAGAGCGATGTCAACACGACGAGCTGCAGTGCTTGTAAGCATCTTGACGCTAATGCTGTCAGAGCCTGGACCTGCACTCGGGTAGTACTTCTTCATAAGAGCAAGAGCCATTGCGTTTCTAGTGGCCTGGTCCTTAGTGAAGTCGTTTACGTATGAGCTTGAACCAGCAACAACCTTAGAGTAGTCACCTTCAGTTGTTAGCGAGAATGAGCTGTTTAGCATCGGTGAGTTACCAGTGAATCCTGGGTCGAAGACCTTACCAATGTATGTGTTGGCAATTGTCTGACGAGGAACAACTAGCATCATCGCCTTACGAAGATCCTTAGCTCGCTGGGTTGAACCCTTGAACGGACCGTCGTACGGTGCAGCACAGTTTCCATCTGAGTTAACAGTTTCGTTCTTATTGTTAGCGTCACCTGAACGGATGTCGAAGTGCTCGTATAGAAGAACTGATGTTCTTGAAGCAGTGATGTCTGGGTCACCATTTACGGTTGACCAGAAAGCAGCAGTTGCTTCACCTGAGAATAGGTCTACTTCACCGTTCTTGATGGCCTGGCCAACTAGGTTCGGGTTGAAGGTAGTACCTGTAGCAGGGAACTTGAAGATCAGTCTTTCCATGTTTCCAGTCTTCTTTGGTGATCCACCGACAGAAGCTAGTGGGTTTCTGTCCAAAGTACAAGAAGAAGCTCCACATGAAGTGATCTTGAATCCACCATTAGAGATAAGCAATAGTGGGTTTGTGCTTGAAGTCACTGTTGTGATGTTCCAAGCTGTAGACCACTTCACTGCCATCTTTGACATTAGTGAACGAGCTGCAGTTCTGTCATCTAGCGCGGCTTCGTAGTCTTCGTCATCTGTTGGAGGAAGAGTTTCGATGGCACCGTAGTAAGCCTCTTCGAATGCTGCCTTGTAAGAAGCGTTTGTACGAGCACTCTGAAGAGATTTCTTACCCTTTGCAAGAGCTACTAGAGCGTGAACAGTACCTGGACCAGGGCCCATGATCTGCCAGTCTGGCATGAACTTTTCGTAGCTCAAGGTAACTGAGTAGTTGTCATCACTTAGGGTCATTGAGGTTGCACGAGTGTTTTCGTCGTATGCGCCACCGAAACCTAGTGAGTCAAACTTTGAACCAGCGTCAGAGTTAGGGTCACCTAGTCCAGCTTTGATTGAGTAATCGGTGCTTGAGACTGCGTGACTTAGAAGTAGGTCCTGACCGGTAATTAGAGTTCCGTCAGAGTACTTCAAACCCTTCTTGATTGTGTAGGTAACCTTGAAACATCCGAACGCTTGGTTTGTCGCACAAGTGTTCTGGGTGATCTTGAAGGTACCAAAAGCTGTGTTACGGATTAGCTGAGTCTTGTTGTTGTAGTAAGTGAAACCTGCACCTGTCGGAGCAGTTACTTCTACGTTAGTAACAAGGTTCTTTCCGTTAACTGAGCTGTTAAGACCTGAAAGTGTGTTACCCGACTGGGCAATCACGGTCTTGTTAGCAGCAGTTGCATTCGCTGGAGAGAGGCTAAGGCCTGTTACTCCAAGAATAGAAACTGCGACTAGGGCTACGCCCTTGACCAGGTTTTTCTTCATTGTTTCTCCTTATTAATTTAGGTACAGGTACGCCAAAATTGCTCTCAGCCCACAAGTTCCTTGGGTAATGAAACTTTATAACTAAAAACACACCCAACATATACTTTTCTGTCAAATCGTTACATTTCTTTACCTAACTGAAACCAAAGGATTCTGGAGGTTTTTTGAGCCATTTGGCGTTGTTCGCCCCTATCAGGAAACTCGGTGCTAGTGTTATGGAACGCTCAACCGAGCTAAGTTGCTTTTTGCAGGGAAAACTGGTGAAAACCCAGTGCTGACCCGCAACCGTAAATCGGCTAAACCCAGTGTTTATAAGGGGTTTAGGCCCGATGAGTCGGAATGCCTGCCTAAATCAATGACTCCAAAACAAACCGTCGTGGTCTACGGGTGGAGTCGGGTAAGTACCTTTTACCCGTCTATCGCACAAGGATCGCACACACCGAAAGGGTTGCGATGTCAACAAAAACAAAGGAAGTGCGCCGTTTCGCACTATTTATAGCAGCAATTACCTCTATATCAGTAGCTCTAACCGGCTGCTCAAGCCCTGCGCCTCAAGTTCTGGATAAGAACCCTGAGACAAGCAAATTCGTCCTAAATGCCTTCCAGGGTGGTCAGTTCCTAGACCCATTCGAAGATGGCAAGGCCGACATGGGCCTAACTCTGGAGGGAATCACTAGTTTGAGCACTCTTGGCTATGGCGAAGCTGACCTAGGGAACGCAATCAACTGGGCTAAATCCAACACTGAACTGCTTACTTCTACTGGGCTAAAGGCTCACTATGTATTCACTTCATATGTTGCTGGTTTCTCAGAAGACCCATCAGTTGTTGCTCAACTTCAAATCATGAAGGATGCAATCGCAGCAGATGGAACGGTGAAAGACACCAACAACTATTCCTACGCTTACGTTCTCTTCGCGCTTCTAGCCAGCGAAAAGAATGATCTTGCCAACCAGGTCGCTCTAAAGATGATTAACAACGCTGAGATTTCAGGTGGTTACAAATACACCAAGGGTGACACCACAAGCTCTGAGTCAGCCGATGTGACTTCTATGTCTCTCATGGCTATCCAAGCAAGTCTTGGTATCGGAACAGAAGAAGATGAAACAGCTAAGCAGTTCTCGATTGAAAAGTCTAGAAATTGGTTGTTAAAGAATCTGATTGATGACGATCACTTTGAAGCCTGGGAAAACGTAGACATTGCTGGAACATCTTTTGGAATAATGGCCTTGATTTCAACTAATCAAGACTCAACCAAACCAGAAGCTTGGCTTGCGGCCAGAGTCAGCCAAGAAGACTCCGGTATTCCATCTCCATATAGTGGAGAAGCGAGCGATGTCTTCACAACTGTTCAGTCGTTACTTCCTCTTTCGAGAGTCACATTTGTTGATGTGATGGACAAAGTTGAAGCTGGACGCAACGGCTAAACAAAAATCATGAGATCTTTCGTCAGATTTAGCCTCATTGGGCTAGTCACACTCGTCGCCATTGGCTTTGTTGTTAATCAACAGCAAACTAATGGCGACGGGGACGAAGTCTTACCCACTGTGACTAGTGGTCAATGTCTGGATGTTGGAACCAGTTTGATCATTGACTTTGGAACTGGACAGTCTCAAGAGCTAATTGAGAAGTGCATTCAAAACTTTGAAGGTTACTCATGGGATCTTTTCGAAGCAGCATCAATTGAGCTATCAGGAACGCAAAAGTATCCGGTTGGTTTTGTCTGCAGAATTGAAAACTTCCCTAGTGAAGAACAGGAAAAATGCATCGACACCCCTGGCACTAAAAATGGCAGTTGGGCCTATTTCCTAAGTGAACAAGATGGCTCCTGGAAATACAGCCCAATAGGCGCTTCCACTCATAAAACCAAGTGCGGTGTCAGCGAAGGTTGGCGTTTTCTATTGCCGGGAGAACCTGTTGAAACTTCCCCGCGTGTAGCACCAAGAACCTATGACTGCAGTAACTAGAGCAGCTCATATTTTATCTGCAAATAAAACTAATCCACTTTCTTGGTGGCTAGCTGGAATTAGCCTGGCTGTTGCAGCATCACTCTCCAGCAATGTATTTATTCTGATTGCAATCTGCGTTAGCTCACTTTTAACTATCAGGCTTTGCCGTGATGATTCACCTTGGGCTCAGTCAATTGGCTTTTACATCAAACTAGCGGCAATCGTTGTTGCCCTTCGAGTTCTGTTTCGAATCATCTTCAATTTAGGCACATCAACCAAAGACGCTTTTCTACTGCTACCTTCAATAGATCTAAATCTTGGGTTTGGTAATTCATTGAGACTGTTTGGCCCTATTTCTCAAGAGGCCTTCAGCTTTGCTCTAGTAGACGGCTTTAGATTAGCTGCCATCATTTTGGCTATTGGAATGGCCAACTCGTTGGCTAATCCAAGAAAACTGTTGAAATCAACTCCTGGTGCACTCTACGAAATCGCAACAGCAATATCTATTGCGATTAACTTAGCCCCGCAACTCATCGCCAGCCTCGGCAGAGTAAGAAGAGCAAGATCGCTTAGAGGCCAGTCAAAGGGAATCAAAGCCATGGCTGGAATTGTTATTCCAGTTCTTGAAGACACCATAGATCAGTCCATGGGACTAGCTGCAAGCATGTCTGCAAGAGGCTTTGGTCGCAAAGGTAACAGAACCTATCTGCAAACGGTTGGTGCAAGGCTGTTGGCTTTTGCGGCCATCTGCCTGATCATCACAGGCTCGGCTTTACTTCTGTTCTCTCCTCAAGATCAAGGATTCCCATTGACTCTGCTGGTAGTTGGAATCATCACAGCTGCCCTATCAGTCAAACTCTCTTCAGCTCGAGCAACGATTACTAGATACCGTAAAGAGCCTTGGCGTATAGGCGACCTAGTTCTTCTAGTTGCAGCACTAACGCTTGTATTACTGGCTTTTAGTGGGGTGTTCGCTAGATGATTGAACTCAAAGACCTCACCTTTAGCTATCTCAAATCTGATGGCTCTAAAGTTTCTGAAACCCCACAGCTAAACAACGTGAACCTAGCTATTGGTGCAGGTGAATTTGTTTTAGTGTGTGGCCCAACTGGTTCAGGTAAATCGACATTCCTCAAGGCGCTCAATGGCCTAGCTCCTAGTTTCACGGGTGGAGTCATCACTGGTGAACTAAAGATAAACGGTTTGGACTTTATTGGTTCAGAACCTCACGAGTTTGCTTCCCTGGTTGGCTTTGTTAACCAACAACCAGAGAACGCTTTTGTTGGCGACACAGTAATTGATGAAATTGTTTACTGCGCTGAACAACTGGGCCTGCCAATCGAACAGATTAGAACGTCTGTTGAAAACATTTCTGAAATCTTAGAAATCTCCAACCTTCTTGAAAGACCACTGGCAACTCTCTCCGGTGGGCAGCAGCAAAGAGTAGCCATTGCTTCAGCGCTTGTTGCTGGTCAAAAAATACTTTTACTTGACGAACCAACTTCAGCACTAGATCTTGACGGTGCCGCTGAAGTTCTAAGAATTCTCAAGAAACTAAGTGCTGAGCAAGGGGTAACAGTTCTGCTTGCCGAACACAGAATCTCTCGAGTAATAGCTGAAGTGGATTCAGTTCTTGTAGTTCACGGTGATGGCAGCGTAACTAAAGGTGCTCCAACAACACAGTTCAATGACTCTAGGTTCGCTCCCCCGATTATTGAACTGGGTCTCAAGCTTGGCTGGAGACCACTGCCAGTGTCAGTCAGTGATGCCTCTGAATTGTGGAACAAGAGCGCTACTTCTTTTGTGCAGAAAACCTTCTTTGCACCAAAAGCAGAGGTTCTCAAGATAGAGAACTTGGAAGTTAGTTTTGGTGCTGTTCAAGCGATTCGACCAACTTCGTTTAGCCTCTATGGAAATCAGATAACTGCCCTGATGGGTGAAAACGGTTCTGGTAAGACAACTCTTTGCTGGGCACTTCAAGGATCGGGAACTAGAACCAAAGGAAGTGTTACCTCCTTCAAGGGAGACACCGCAGAACTAGGTTCTAACGAAAGACTTGAAGTTCTCACCATGGTCCCCCAGCGTGCCGCTGACCTCCTCTTCCTGCCAACCCTCAGTGCTGAGTTAGAGGAATCAGATCGATTTGCTAACGTCCAGTCTGGTAGCACAGCAAAACTGTTTAGAGATCTTGCTGGTCGTATCGACACATCTATCCACCCAAGAGATCTCTCTGCCGGTCAGCAGCTCTCTCTTGTTCTAGCAATACAACTAGTCAAGCAAGCAAAGATTGTTGTTCTTGATGAACCAACCAGAGGTTTGGATTACTCAGCCAAACATGCTCTTGCTAAACAACTAAACAGCATTAGATCAGAAGATAGGTCTGTTCTTATTGCAACTCATGACATTGAGTTTGTTGCCATGGTCTCTGACCGAGTATTAGTTCTTGAACAAGGCTCAATGATTATTGATGACTCTCCTCTAGCAGTTCTTGAGTTTGGAAAAACATTTGCATCACAGCTTGCTGAGATTACCCAAGAGCCAGGGCTTATAAGTCTTGAGCAGGTGAAGCTATGAAGATACTGATTTCAAGACTTAGTATCACATTGGCTGGATTTGGCAGCCTGCTAATGTTTGCCTGGCCGTTATTGATTGCTCAAAGCACCACCAGTGAAACTCAATTGGCTCAAAGCGTCTTTATTGTTTTGATGCCGCTAATCTTGCTGCTCATCTTGGTTGAGTTTGCAACCGGTGACATTGGTTCCAAGCAGTTAGCTCTGCTTGGAGTCTTAGTTGCTCTGAATGCTGTGATCAGATTATTGGGGGCTGGAACTGCAGGTATTGAAACTTCCTTCTTCCTAATCATCTTGGGTGCTTATGTCTTTGGCAGTGGCTTTGGTTTCATTCTTGGTGCAGGTTCCATATTTGTATCCGCTCTAATCACCGGAGGGGTTGGTCCTTGGCTGCCTTTCCAAATGATGGCTGCTGCTCTTGTTGGTTTAGGTGCCGGACTTATTCCTCATGTGAAGAGATTTTGGCTTACCAAGACCTACCTCGTTATCTATGCAGTGATAGCTGCATTTGGCTATGGCGCTTTGATGACTCTATGGAACTGGCCATACCTCGCAGGAACTGGAACACAGATTAGCTACGTAGCTGGAGATCCGCTGGTGAGTAACTTGACCAGATTCCTGCAATACGAGATTGTGACAGGTGGACTTGTTTGGGATACCGGCAGAGCAATCACTACCTCAGGACTAATCCTGTTAACTGGCACAGCCCTGATCGCTACCCTTAAGAGGGCAGCAACCAGAGCTGGTGTTGGCAGGAAAGTTTAGGCTGTCGGGTAAATAGCTAGTAGAGCTGTTGCAACGATAGTTGTAGCAAGCAGCATTAGACCTGACTTGTATGTGTA
>JBIIXN010000017.1:0-25603 GCA_044347325.1 Rhodoluna sp.
GCTGTCGGGTAAATAGCTAGTAGAGCTGTTGCAACGATAGTTGTAGCAAGCAGCATTAGACCTGACTTGTATGTGTACTTGAATTCCTTGCGAACAATGTGAGTTAGGTTCGCTAGCACCATTACTAGAACAAGACCAGCGCCTGCAGCAATACCAAGTGGCTTAGCCCAGTCAAAGTTGAATACTGTTACTGCAACCGGTGCCAAGATAACTCCAAGGCCACCTAGAAGCTCTGCTAGACCAATGAACTTAGTTGATCCCTTAGGGAACTTCTCAACCCATCCCCAGCCTCTAGCTAGTAGAGCAGCATCTGATGTGCGAAGTTTGTCAACGCCTGCTTTTACAAATGCGTAAGCGACGTATAGGGAAGCTGCCAGAGCAGCGATTGTGATGAAGATGTCCATTGGTGCCTTTCAATAAAAATGCCACGACTGTGGCGAACCCTGAGTCAAACATATAAGGCCATCAATTGAGCGCAGGCTAGGACTTAAATAAGTGTTGGCGGCCGCATAAGCGACCGCCAACAGTTAATACTTTGTATTACTGAGCAGTTAGTGCAGGAATGATAGCTCCTGAGAATACCTGCCAAGCAAGAAGAGACTTCGCTACGAAGCTAAGTGTGATGTAGACACGCTCACCGAATAGGTAGTCTTTCCACTTTCCAACCTGCTTGTACTGCAGAGCCTGGTTGATAGCAAATGTGTTGAAGGCAATGAAGATGGTGACGATGATTCCATAGACGAAGCCCGGAATCTCGTTAGCGCCTTCGTAACCTGGGCGGAAGACTGAGATAAAGATGATGATCCAAGGAACAACACCGGTCATACAACCCATGATGAATGGAAGACCCTTACCGTTACCTGGCTTCTCGTACTTCTCCTGAAGAGCACCGAACAAAATCATGCTTGCGTTCACAGCGAATACTGCGATAAGACCTGCGAAGTCAGTGAAACCGTTCAGCAACATGATTGAAGTAATCATGATTGAAGAAGAAAGTGAGTACTCAGTCCAACGGAAGTAGTTGTGAGTGTTTGCAAGACCTGCGAAGTAACGCTTCTTGAACCATGGAGAAATGATCAGGAAATGGAAGATCGCTGATAGCAATAGGAAAGCAATAATTGCTCCACCTAGGTTGATTGTGAACAGTTCAACAGTCTTTGGCTCTGGGAAGGTGAATGTCTGACCACCCTGAGTAAATGTTTGACCTGGCTTGAATCCCGGAGGGCCATCCATCCAAGTGGCTGTTACAGGGAAGTAACCCTGCACTTCTACCTGCACAAGAATTGCAGTTAGGGAGATTGCGGAGAACAAGTGCAATAGACCTGCAACTAGGTTGTATCTAGTTAGACCCTTTTCACTTATTTTTCCTGCTGCCTTGGCAGCTTTCTTTTCGGCTTTAGCCATTTGTTTCACCTTTCATAGTGTTCTGATTCAGTGTATTGGGAACTATAAGGAAAGTTCGGTAACAGAAACCGCTCTAGATTCTCTTCCTGGCAGAGAATAGCCCATAAAGTTTGTGTTTTGCTCATCAATAACCCTTGCTGCATCAACGATGTAGCCATCCCACTCAAAGCCTGTAGTGGTGTGGGCATCAGCAATCAGAGTCAGGTCATATCCCCTCTCTAGAGCTGCGTGACAGGTATGCCTAATGCAGTTATTGGTCTCTGCTCCACATACATATAGATGTGCAACACCTAAACCACTTAGAACCTCTTCAAGATTTGTTTCTTCGAAAGAAGATCTAAATGTTTTTCTAACTAGAGACTCACCTGGAAGTGGTTCAAGTTCAGGAACTATTTGCCAGTCAGGGCTTTCTAGGACCAACTCCTCATCAGAGTGTTGGATCCAAACTATTGGCACGGAAGCAGCTCTCGCTTTATCAACTGCAAGGCGCATGTTGGCAATCTTTGAATCACGCTCATAAGCATCATTCATCACCCCAACCTGCACGTCAACAACTAAAAGAGCAGAGGAAGATCTATCTGTGAAATTAGACATACCTAGATGCTAGTGGTCAGCTGGGACCAAATTAGGAAGCGTGAAGGCTAAAAGGTAGGAACCTTAGTGAATTTATCGCTCACAATTTTGCCTAGGAGTTCTGAATACAAACTGCCTGGCTCTTCGTTCACTGGAACGACTAGTGGGTAAAGAATATTGTTATCGCCTTGGACAAGAAGTCTGATACCGTCGGCATCCGAGCTTGATGCTAGCTGTTCGCCATATCCAAGTGAACTATCTTCTCCGATAGCAGAGCCCAGCTTCTCGCTAGTAAGGAAAGAACTCAGAGGAACAGAGTTCTCATCATTAGCAATGTAAACAGCATCTGTGACGACAAAAACCCACAGGTTACCGGTTTCAGTGCCGCCTTGACCTGTCCAGATCTCATCAACATACTCGGCAGGGCTATTTGAAACATAGTTTCCGATAGCACTCAAACCATGCTCAGCCAAAGACACCCCATCACGAGCCAAAAGATCTTCCTCAGTAATCTTCACGTCACCTTGTACCAGAAGCGCTGAGCCTTCCATCCTTGAAAATGGATCCATGGTTCCACTGGAAACCATTTCTTGGGCAGTTGGACTAAGAGGACCTGTTAGGACAAATACTCCAGCAAGAACAGCTGCTCCACCGGCAAGGTTGAACATGAGTGCAGGGGTCAAGAACTTTCTTGGGCCAAACTTTGGCTTACTCAACATGGCAGATTGAATGATGCTCTCGTCAAGCTTCGGAGCTTTGGTCTTACGAGCGGCCTTGCTCAACTGAGCTAGTACCTCATCATCTTCAAACTTGTTCTTCATACTTGGTTTATGTCCCTAATCGCTAGTTTCTGACAGTTGTTGCTTGAGATTCTTGGCAAGTCTCTCTCGTGCTCTTTTTAGTCTCTGACTGGTGTTGTTCTCAGTGGTTCCCAGAACAACTGCTATCTCTTTGATGCTCAGCTGCTCAAATACCAGAAGTGCTAGCACCTGTCTGTCCTTGGCTGAGAGTTCATCAAAGGCCTGAGCCACCGCTGAACCATCCAAAGCAACATCTTCAGCCGATGGGGCTGACCTATCGTGATCCAGCAAAGGAACCGTGATGGCTCTTCGCGAGAGCTTCTTTCTGTGGTTAGAGACCACAAACCCTGCTATCTTGTAGAGCCAAGGTAGTTCAAAGCCTTCAGGGCAACTCTCACGCTTACGCCAAGCTATTTCAAAGATTTCGCTAGCCAAGTCCTCTACCTGGCTTAGCTCTACTCTCCTAGTTAGGTACTTAGAGATATCTTGAAGGTGAGATCTAAAGGTGGCCACAAACTTGTCTTGATCCACGCTATTCACCTTTCTATATCCTTTACTCCCCTAAACAAGGAAATAGAGCTCACACATTGCTTATGTCCCAGACTAGGTCAATCTGACAACGGATTCAGCGGATATTCTCTATGAAGCGTGGGAAGCCCTCTTGCGTTGGCGGTAACGATAGACAAAATAAGTCAAGAGGATCATCACTGCTGCAATACCTGCTATTACAACGTAGACAACACCGAATTGATGACTGGTACCAGCGGAAGGTCTGCTCAGCAGGTCAAATCCGATAACCGCTCCTAACCCGAACCATGATCCAAAGACTATGTAAGAAATGATTGCTGACCACTTCCTACCAATAAGTGGAAGACACAAAAATAATCCCGCAATGGCGAGAAGAAGAATCACCAGGCTCAAATCCATAGTTGCCCCTATCAGAGATACGAAATAATTATTTGAATTTTACTGTTGCCGTTCGGTTAAACGCAAAAACCCCTATTTCTAGGGGTTAATGCTTAATTGGTGGAGATGGGGGGAATCGAACCCCCGTCCATGACATCGAAACGAACTCTTCTACGGGTGTAGCTTCACTAATGATTTTCTCGGCTACGGTTTTTGCACGAAGCGACTAAACCGACTAGCCCAGCCTGAGTAAAAGTCCCGCGAAGCCCTAAGGCGCAACTTCGCAGCTAGATTTCTAAATGACGCTAGGACCCAACACGAAATCTAATGTTGGACTAACGGACTTCGGGCTAGCGCTATTAAGCAGCTAGGGCGAAGTCAGTGCTTTTAGATTTAGCACCTATATTTTGCAACGGACATTTACGTGTTGACGCTGCATTCACGACCCGCTTCTTTTCGCATCAAGATACCTTGTCGAAACCGATCATCCCCATATTTAGTTACCAATTACCCTTGCGGGCTAGACAACTCTAAAGCCATCTAGTTATAGAAACAACAGCTAGTAGGTATTTATTCCCGTATTCCCAAACAATTACCAGTCTTTGCCTTTAGTAGACATTGCTCTGGCAGCTTCTCTGGTGTCCTGCTGCTCTTTTAGGGTCTGACGCTTGTCATATTCACGCTTACCCTTGGCAAGAGCTAGTTCAACCTTGGCTCTGCCGTCTTTGAAGTAAAGGGATAGCGGAATCAGGGTGAAACCTGATTCTTTGATCTTGCCGGAGAGCTTATAGATCTCAGTTCTGTGAAGAAGGAGTTTCCTCTTTCTTCTGGTGTTGTGGTTATTCCAAGTGCCTTGGAAGTATTCAGGGATGTGAACATTCTCAAGCCAGGCTTCACCGTTATCTATGCTCGCATAGCCATCAACCAGGCTTGCTCGACCTGCTCTTAGCGACTTCACTTCTGTTCCGGTTAGGACAATGCCAGCCTCAAACACGTCTTCAATTGCGTAGTCGTGTCGGGCTTTACGATTAGTGGCAACTACCTTCTCGCCACGCTCTCTAGGCACGATGTTCTCCTGAATAGATCATTAATGTCTTGTATATCAAGACAGCCAATCAGTCTAACTCTAAACGCGCAAATACCTTCTAATGGATGTGGCAGCAGCTATTGCGGCTAGCCCTGCTCCTACTAGGACAAGGCCAGGTAGTAGGGCTAGGGCATCACCTAGGCCAACGAAGGTTGTGAAAGGTAGCTGGGTGGCTAGGAAGCCTTGAACAAAGAACTGGACAATACCGATGATGGCTGCTCCGGAGAGCAGGCTTCCGATTACTCCTGCTACTACTCCTTCGAGTATGAAAGGTAGCTGGATGTAGAAGTTACTTGCTCCAACTAATCTCATGATGCCAATCTCACGTCTTCGCATAACTGCCGAGAGCCTGATGGTTGTTGAAATCAAAAGAGCTGCTGAGAAGAGCATCAAACCTGCAATAGAGATGGCTGCAAGGCTAGCGATGTTTAGCATGCTGAAGATTTGATCTAGATAAGTTCTTTGATCTTTAACTTCTTCTACCCCGGCTAGACCGTTGAAGCTTTCAATAATGATTGGTGCTTGGTTAGGGTCTTTGAGGTTCACCCAGAAGGTTTCGTTTAGTTGTTCAGGGGTAACGTATTTAGCAACTGAGTTGTCTTTGAATTCTTTCTGGAAAGTTTCAAAGGCCTGCTGATGATTCTCAAAGTAATACTGCTCGATGTATGGGGCTAGGGTTTCTGACTCAAGTCTTTCAGTGATAGTTCCTTGAACATCTTTACTTGCTTCGCCCTGAGGGCAAATCTCTTGAGGAGATGTCTTGGTGCACAGGTAGATAGCAACCTGAGCTTTGTCATACCAGTAAGTTTTCATGGAACCGATTTGTTGCTGCAATAACCCTGCAGTTCCAACGAAGGTAAGAGATATAAAAGTAACCAAAATTACTGAGACAATCATGCTCAGGTTACGCCTGATGGCAATACCCATTTCACTAAACACAAAACTAAATCTCATCGGTCAATTCCATAACCTGAACTGCGTTCATCTCTAACGATCTTGCCTTGACTTAGTTCAATTACTCGCCGACGCCCTCTATCCACGATGCCAACATCGTGGGTTGCCATAACAATGGTTGTTCCAGAAAGATTGATTCGCTCAAGTAAAGCCATGATGCCTTCACTTGTTGCTGGGTCGAGGTTTCCTGTTGGCTCATCGGCTAAAAGAATTGCTGGCTTATTTACGATTGCTCGAGCTAGAGCGATTCTTTGCTGTTCGCCACCACTTAGTTCAGATGGCAGGCTGTTTGCTTTTTCTTCTAATCCAACAAGACGTAAAACATCTGGCACTGCTTCAGAAATGAAGCCCGCTGATTTACCAATAACTTCAAGTGAGAAGGCTACGTTCTGAGCTGCTGTCTTGTTTGGTAGCAATCTGAAGTCTTGGAAGACTACGCCTAGTTTTCTTCTGAAGTGCGGGACTCTTCTTGAAGGTATGCCGACTAGGTTCTCCCCTAAAACATGGATGCTGCCACTAGTTGGCATATCTTCTCTAAGGATCATTCTCATTAGAGATGACTTACCTGAACCAGAGGAACCAACTAGGAAGACGAACTCCCCTTTATCTATTTCCAGAGATACGTTATCGAGCGCTGCCCTTGGGGCACCCCGATAGGCCTTGGTTACTTGAGAAATAGAAATCATTAGGTTTTTAGCCTAAATTGACTAATGCCCTACAGGGCTCTGATTGGCTGTGTGTCTTTACTAAATGGTGCCTGTTTTACGCCATCTAATGCCTGCAGCAATGAAACCAGATAGGTCTCCATCAAAGACAGCATCAGGGTTATTCACTTCAAAGTTAGTTCTAAGGTCTTTCACCATTTGATAGGGAGCTAAAACATAGGAACGCATTTGATCACCCCAAGAAGCAGTTGCATCTCCAGCTAGCTGCTTCTTTGTTGCTTCTTCTTCTGTTCTTCTGATTTCTAGAAGTCTTGATTGCAACACTCTCATAGCTGAAGCTTTGTTCTGTAGTTGGGATTTTTCGTTCTGACAAGAAACCACAGTTCCTGTTGGAAGGTGAGTAATACGAACAGCAGAGTCTGTTGTGTTCACTGATTGACCACCAGGACCAGATGATCTAAAGACATCAACCCTGATGTCATTTTCTGGAATGTCAATAACATCTGTCTGCTCGATAAGTGGAACAACTTCAACAGCTGCAAAGCTAGTTTGTCTCTTACCTGCAGCATTGAATGGACTCATGCGAACAAGACGATGAGTTCCTGCTTCAACAGATAGTTGACCGTATGCGTAAGGAGCATCAATCTCAAATGTTGCTGACTTGATGCCTGCACCTTCGGCATGTGAGATGTCCAAAACTTGAGCAGGCCAACCCTGCTTCTCGGAATATCTCAAATACATTCTCATGAGCATCTCGGCAAAGTCAGTAGCATCATCACCACCAGCACCAGAACGAATAGTGATAATGGCAGCTCTTGAGTCATATTCACCATTGAGAAGGGTTTCGACTTCTTGTTCAGCAACAAGCATTCTAAGTGCCTCGAGTTCGTTGGTTGCCTCTGTGGCTGCTGACTTATCAGATTCACTGTTAGCCAGTTCAATCAGAACCTCAAGATCATCTAAACGGCTAGCGATGCTGTTAATTCTGTTTACCTGGGCTTGCTTTCTGGATAGTGAACTAGTTAGCTTCTGAGCCTTATCTGGGTCATCCCAAAGATTAGGGGCTTGAACATCTTCCTCTAGCTGATCAATCTCGGTTTCTAGCCTAGGTAGGTCGGTAACCTCAGCAATCGTGAGGAAGATTTCACGGATTTGCTTGATTTCAGCAGAGAGATCAAGGTCAGACATGTTCTCTAGTTTAGGCGTGACAAGGCCAATACTCCTTCGGCTTGGGACCTAGGCGATAATGGGCTAATGGCTTCAAGTGCAGAGTTCTCTAAACGCAAGTTAGTGCTACCTGTTTACCTGCCATCTTTCCTATTCTCTTCAGCTGAATTTGGAATCATTCCGAGCATCCCTGCCACCGCACTTTTACTAGGAGCAGATCTGGCAACCGCAGGTCTGATCACCGGTTTACTCATGATTGGAAGACTGGTAGCAGATCTTCCAGCGGCCAAACTCATTGATTTCCTCGGTGAACGAAGAGCCATGATAGTTGCAGCTGCTGCTGGAGCAATTGGAATACTGCCGAGCCTTTTTGCTGCCAACTTGTTCATGCTCGGTGCTGGTGTGTTCATTGTTGGAGCAGGGTCTGCTGTCTTTGGTTTAGCAAGACTCTCTTGGATGACTGAGCATGTTCCTATCGCGATTAGAGCAAGAGCACTCTCTGTTCTTGGTGGAATGTTTAGAGCAGGCTCATTTGTTGGTCCTTCATTAGCTGCTGGTGTTATTGCTTTATTCTCTGTTCAAGCTGTTTACTACCTGCCACTTATTCTTTGTGGACTGGCTGCAACAATCCTGCTGTTTGTTAGAGGCAGTGAAGATGTTGTTAAGAACAGTTCTTCTTTCAAAGACACTTTTGCAGTTGCCAGACGTGAGGGTAAGAAACTAGCAACTCTTGGAGTTGCTTCTTCTATCCTTAGTGCTTTGCGTGGAACCAGAATGATTGGTCTTCCACTTATTGCAGTTGCACTAACTATTCCAACTGAACAAGCTTCACTAATCATTGGCATCGCTGGAGCACTAGATTTTGCGATGTTCTACCTAAGTGGTCAGATTATGGATCGCTTTGGTAGAAGCTTTGCTGCAGTGCCAACACTTGCAGGTCTTGGACTTGCGCACCTAATAGTAGGTATCGCAATTGATGCCAACACCTTCTTATTAATTGCACTTCTCATGTCACTAGCTAATGGAATGGGTAGCGGTGTGATCATGGTTCTAGGAGCAGATCTTGCCCCACCTGATAAACGAAGTGAGTTCCTAGCCTCCTACCGACTGCTTGTTGACTTCGGTGACGCTGCTGCGCCACTTGTTCTAGCCCCGCTGGTTCTTGCAGTTGGGATAACAGGAGCCATGGCAGCCTTTGGAATCCTGGGCTTTGTAGGAGCAGGACTTATGTATAAATACATTCCTATTTACGCAGTAACACCAAAGAAGAAGCCTTAGCGAGCTAGGGCCATCTCACAGATAGTCCTTGAAGCACTAACTTCCCTTAGCGGTGAAACCCACTCAGCACAAAAGAAAACTCGAACAGTGTCCCCCGACTCGAGACTTACTTGCCTGAGCTGAAGGTTAGGAAATGAATACTGAGAAGCAACAGCACTGAGTAAGTCCTTAGCAACAGATGTAACAGGCACTGTTTCTTCAAGTTGAAGTTGGGTTTTCACGGCTATCGCAAACTGCTCAGTGAAGTCAATCAGTTCTCTGGCGAAGAGATACTGATGAACGCTTGTGGCAAGAGTAAGAACAACTAAACACAATAAGGCGACTAGAAAGACAAACCAGACCAGCGCAGTTCCTTCATCATCTCTAACCACCTTGAACACCAAATGCTTTCGCATCTAAACCAGATCCAGACAGTTCTAACCAGATCAGAGTCTTTGGAACAGAACAGTTAGCTGGCACACAGTTCACTTGCACCTCTATTCGCTCTTCATTCCATAACCTGCTTGATGCCTGCAACCTAGATACTTCACCAAGGATGTCATTTGAGTTAGAGAGCAGATACGAACGCATAGAGTTTCTAGCGATGCTCTGAAGTTCCAATACCTTGCGTTCTTGCTCAAGCATATGAAACCCAAGGGTCAGCACTAAACCAAATGCGGCAACAGCGAAAGCTACTACCTCTATCAGTGTGCTGCCCTGATCTTCGAGGAGCCTCTTAGTTCTCACACGTTGCCCTAACTTCAATTGGAACTTTGATGAGCTCAGGCCAAAAGGTAACACTGCGCTGAATTTCTAGGCTTGTGAGAATAGAGCAAGAACCAGAGCGAGTATCAGTTATCAACTTGCTATTGGGATCCTTCATCTGTCTATAGGTTTCAGCATCTATTGGTGAGACATCGGCTAAGGCGGCAAATCTAGCTATGTCGTAACTCACCTGTTCCTGCACTATGGCCGATTGGTATAAACCAAAGACCTCCATCAGAGGAATGGCGAGAAGAGATGCTGGAACAACTAGCAACACGAACTCTGAAACTGCAGAGCCACTTTCGCCCTTGAACCTAGATAACAACGACCTTGGAAACCGCATTATTGAACAAAGTTCTAAGAGCAGGACCGGCTACAGCCCAAAGCAGGACTACAAGTCCAGCTGTCATTAGCGTTACTAGAACCCAACCTGGCACATCGCCTTGCTCGGACATTATTTTGTTTTTCATTTCTCTCCTTGTTATAGAAAACTGCCTTGGATTAAGGCAAGACTTGGATACAGGGCGAACATCACCGTGACGGGCAAGATAACAAAGACCATCGGAATCATCATCTTGGTTTCGTTCTTACCTGCCTTGGCAAGTAGCTCGGTTCTGAGGGACGCTGTAGTGGACTGGACAAAATCGCTCATCAGATCAGACAAAGCTGAACCATTGGTCAAAGCAACAGCAAGTTTGGTCGCGAGCTCTCTAACTGGCTCTGACTTTGATTCAACAGCCAGATTAGATAACTCGATTTGCAATAGAGCACCGTGCTCAACATTCCTGATTACTCGTTCAAATTCGGAAGATACGTATCCCCTAGACCTACTCACAGCAATCCTCAGCGAAACATCTAATGACTCACCGGCACTAACCGCGAACCAAAGTATGGAAGCAAAATCTGGTATCTCCATCAATGCAGCTAAGTGATTGAACTTACCCTTGACAGTTATTCGTTCTGTTACTTCCTCTCTGGGAGAAAGTCGTCGAGTTAGTTTCGATGAACTAGATTTTCCTAAACTCCAATAGAGAGCAAAAGCTGCTAGAACACTTGAGCCAATAGCTAGATACTGCATCAGACTCCCAGCGTTCTTACTCGTTCAGGAAGAGCTCCTAAAGCTTTGACCAATCTAAAAGCCAAGAGTGATGCGACAAGCCCGATAACTAAAACTGCAATACCTACTTCGGTTTGAAATGCAATTGCGGTCTCAGGTCGCAAACTCAAAAGCACTAGAACTAACCAAGGTGCCAACACTGCTAACTTCGCTGTTCCTAAGACCCAGTTCTGTTTGACCTGAATCTCAGTCCAAGTAGCGTTCTCTAATCTCAGCTGAAGAGATTGAATTCTTAGTGCATTAAGGTACCCTCTGCCTCCTGAAGCACTAGCCAATCTTGTTATCTCGATAAACCGATCTGCTACAGGATTAGCCAACCTAGCTTTGAGGTTGTCAAGGCTCTGCGTAAAGGCAATTCCTGAGCTTTGATCTTTCTCAAATTCCAAGAGAGCCCACGCTAACTTGGGAGGGGCGAAGGACACTGAATCCAAGATGGCCTGCTCAAGTGATGCACCGGCCCAAGCGGCTGAGTGAATGGAATCTAAGTACTTAGGCCATTGGCTATTTGCTTTGAAGCTCTCTGCTTTGATTCGGTTTTGGAAGGTATCGACAAGTTGAACCGCAACACAGAAACAAACACTGCTGGCAATCAATAGCGAGCCAGTAACCAGAGTCAGAAGGGTCAGCGAAAGAAGGAGCCCAGCAATGGCCAAAAGAACGAATTGGGCTGGTTGAATTCTTGTAATTCCGGCAGCGCTAAGGCTATTGGCTATCTTTCTCACAGGTTCACCTCAATCCAAGTTTCAATTCCTTTAGATTGGATTACCTGAGCAACTCTTCTCTTGCCAGAACTATCCATCTCACAGTGCACAACTAAACCAATTGTTCTCTCAACGGTTTGAGATACGAATAGTGAAGGTATGTTCTCTCCTGCTAGAAGTGGAAGGAGCTTGAGTTTCTCTAAAGCATCAAAGGCTGAGTTAGCGTGAATAGTGCAGAGACCAGCGATGCCTGAGTTCAAAGCAATAAGTAGATCCAGTGCCTCTGCTTGTCTAACTTCGCCAATTACTAATCGACTTGGTCTCATACGCAAGGCTTCTTTTACTAACCTGCGAAGAGTTATCTCCCCTACTCCCTCCAGGTTTGCTTGTCTTGCCTGTAAAGCAACCCAGTCAACATAGTTGGTTCTAATCTCAAAGGTCTCTTCGACGCTTACTAGTCGCTCGCTCAGGTGACCAACATTCAAAAGAGCACAAAGCATTGTTGTCTTGCCTGCTTGAGTGGCACCAGAAACCAGAATGTTGATTCCGTGTCGAAATTGTTCAGAGAGAAAACCAGCCATAGCCTGGCTCATGGAACCAAGAAGAACTAGATCCTCAAGTGAGTAAACCTTGGTAGGAAACTTTCTAATGTTTACTGACCAGTGCTCGCGGGTCACATCTGGGATAACAACATGCAGCCTGGAACCATTGAGCAAAGTTGCATCAACAAATGGTTCAGAGCGATCTAGCCTTCTGCCAGAATCCCGCAGCATTCGCTCAACAGCTTGCCTGACATCTAAGGCGGTTAGGTTCAGATCCAGCCTTCTGGTCTTTGAGTTTTCAAAGATAAAGAACTGATCTGGAGCGTTGATCCAGATTTCTTCAATGGCTGGATTAGCAATCAAGTCATCCAGTTGGCCATAGCCAGACAGTGCGCTCCTCACCTCATCAGCCAGAGTTGCCTCCACGGACTGAGCTAGACCTTGGCTAGTTTCATAAGCTTCATCGATGGCCTGAGCGATGGCTTCATCGAGGGAATTAGGGCTAGAAACCAAGATGGAGCGAGCTCGCTCTGTGATACCTAGGACTGCTTCTCGGGCCATAGCCCATGTTTACAAATCCTTAGAAAACCTGCTTTTGTTCTCCACAGGCAGAGCATTGATTTTTGGCATAGAATAGGAAGGCTCGCGGGAGTGGCGAAATTGGCAGACGCACTAGATTTAGGTTCTAGCGCCCTTGGCGTGTGGGTTCAAGTCCCACCTTCCGCACCAGCAACAATAAAAGCTGGCCCTTTAGGGCTGGCTTTATTTGTTTAACTTCTGTACTGCTAGCACTGCTGCTTTAGCATCAATAATCCCAATGCCGCACTCACCTGTAGTCAAGATAGAGCCATCGTTCATCTGTGTATCTACCATCTGATATTCACAGTCAGAGTCTGGGTTGAATGAACTAGCCGTTCCACTGAGTATCTTCCAAACTTGATCAACGGTAATGCTTGGCCTGATGGAATACATCAAAGCAACAACACCAGCAGCTATCGGTGACGCCATGCTGGTTCCCTGCTCACCACCGTAGGTGGCACGCCCTGGTGCTGTCTTACCGTCGTTGATTGTTGACCAAATGAGACCGTCAGCAGTTTTGTTCATGCCGACTCTGTCATCACCTCCAGGAGCAGAGATGTCAACGCCGATAAATATTTCTTGTGATGTTGAGTAACCACCGTAGTTGCTGTAATAGGACCGATCACCAGTTATCCCTGTTGCTCCGATGGTTATGTTTCCAAAACAGTTGCCTGGATATGAACTAGTTGCAAACTTATCGTCATTACCTGCTGAAGTAACAATCGTGACGTTTCTGCGCTTTGATTCATCAATAGCTAGTTGAGTTGGTGAATTGGAAGAACAAGTTGAAAAAGACGATGAGCCAATCGAGAGGTTGATGACTTTAGCTGGTTTAGGAGGAAGTGGAATACCAGCTAACTTCACTCCCATCGCCCAGTTGATTCCAGCGGCAATGTCGCTTTCAGAACCACCCCTGATTCCAAGCACTCGAACTGGCAGGATCTTGACATTAGGAGCTATACCTGAGATTCCTATTTCATTAGATTCGGCTGCAACTATTCCTGCAACGTGGGTTCCATGCCAAGAACTAGGGGTTGTGGTTCCAACATAATCGCCTGGGTCTGAGGCGTCTGCATCTCGACCGTTACCATCTCTAGAGTTGGTTGGATCGGTAATCATGTCGTAGCCAGCAAGCATGTTGGCATCCAAGTCTGGATGGCTTGTAATGCCTGTGTCCAAAACTGCTACCACGATGCTCGGGCTACCCTTAGTAATCTTCCAAGCCTCTGAAGCATTGATCCCGTACTCCCCATCCAGATACCACTGCTGCCCTATCATCGGATCCAAAGTGTCAGTCACTGGTAGAGATGATGCTGAACCACGTTTGTTTGTGGCGGTCACAACTACTTGATACCGCTTGGCTGCCTCCAGCCCGCTCAAATTACAAGAAACGCCAGACGATGAACAGGTCGCTTCAGAAGTATCTGGGGCTGTTGCTTTGACTGCGTAGGTTACCGGCAAACCACCACGATCGACCAAACTCTGGGTTACCCAAGAAACAAGCGTGTTTGCTGAAGTTATGTTTCCTGCTGACTGCAGGATTGGAGCGTTAGGCAATCCGGTTGGAATAGTTTTAGCAACCAAAGAGTCCTTGCTGATTGCCATGTATTTGGAATTGCTGGTCTTGGTAATGGTTGCAACTTTGAATCGAGCTTCTTCACCTGCGAGAAGGCCTGTAGTAATGAGTCTAGAAGTTGCTCTACTTTTGGTGTTACTAACAATGACCACATACTTTTCTAAAACTTTGTCGTAACGACTAATTCGGTATCCCCATATAAAGCCACCGCTAAGTTTTGTAGGAGCAGTCCAACTTAGAGTGACTCTTGCCTTATCAGGAAAACTTGCCGACCAGCCATCTTTTGCAACAACCTTGGTTGGAGCAGGGCTTGCTTTTAGAACTGCAAGCTTTGGTGTTGACAAGTTGTATCTCGCTTTGGTTAGAAAGTGATCTAGATAAACCGCTTCAACACTTGGGCTTTTGGCAACCTGGTTAGCAACCTCCAAAGCCTCAACTTCGGTTAGTTGTTTTTCAAACTTTGCAGAATGCATCCCCAAACCAATATCTTCACCAGGGATTAGTTTCTCTTTAGCTAAGTTCAGAGCAACTTGTTTACCAAACATGTCTAGTGGCACAACACCAGCACGGTATTTGATCACTAAGCCAACGACTGGCTCATCTTTATAAGCAGGATCACTTGAAACGGTTGCAGTGCCAACTGAAGAAACCAAGGCGGTTAGGTAGCCGAGAGCTAGTAGCAGCACTAGTGCTACAGCAGTTATCTTCGTACCCCGCTTCATGCTCTTACTCTAAACCCAACGTCTGAGAGGAGCCTGAAGTTAATCACAGACTTTTCTGTAAAAGGACTGTTCCCAACCAGCGATTGAACTTGAAGCCAACTTTGGCTAGGTGTCCCTGCTTCTTGAAGCCAAAGGCCTCATGCAAAGCAATTGAGGTATCTGCCCCTTTGTCACTGATAACAGCAACGATTTCTCTAACTCCGGCTGCCTTAGATTGAACAATTAGTTCAGCAAGCAACTTAGTGCCAAGACGCTTACCAATAGCTGCAGGCCTTAGATAGATAGTGTTTTCAACTGTTCTTCGATAAGCAGCCTTTGCCCGCCATGGAGCCACATAAGCAAACCCCAGCACATCTCCAGAAGCTGATTGGGCAACTATAAAAGGTAGATCTAATCCATTGAGGTATTCAAGCTTGTCTAGCCAGGTTGCCTCTGTGGTCTTTTCAATATCAAAGGTGACCACAGAGTTGATCACGTAGTAGTTATAGATATCAGTGATCTCTTTGACATCGTCTTTAGTGGCAGGTCGCAAAGTAGAGTCCTCAACGGATATCTCTTGGCTACCCTTGGACTTTAGTAACTTAACTAAACGCCAACGCGATTCTGAATCTAGAGGCAAATCATCACTTCCTTATAGGGACCAATCTACTGGCTCTAAACCTAGAGCAACTAAATGTTCATTAGTTTTACTGAACGGCTTTGAACCAAAGAACCCTCGGTAGGCAGACAGTGGAGATGGGTGAGTCGACTCTATCAATACACATCTCTTATCAGCCCCTGCAGCTATTTGTCTGCCAAGCTCAATAGCTGGTGTTCCCCAAAGAATAAACACCAGATCATTACGATTGGCTAGTTCACTAAGTGCTGCTGAAGTGAACTCATCCCAACCCAACTTAGAGTGAGCCCCGGCTTTACCAATCTGAGTAGTGAGGGTTCTGTTTAGCAGCAATACCCCTTGTTCTGTCCACTTAGAAAGATCGGCATGGGCCTTAGTCTCTATACCTAAATCACTCTCAAGTTCTTTCACGATGTTGACCAAGCTTCTAGGCATCTTGCTACCTGCGTTCATTGCAAAAGCCAGACCAATTGCATCGCCTTTGGTTGGATATGGGTCTTGCCCAATAATCACAACCTTTATCGTGCTTGGATCTTGCTCAAAAGCCTTCATAACAGAAGGCGAATCAGGGGTAACCTCAATTTCCTTGCTTACCTTGCCCTCTATCTGTCTGAGCACAGGTTCTAACTGCGCAAGCCAGGCTTGCCAAGTAGGGTGCATCGCTTCAAAGAACATAAGTAAATGGTAGGCATAAACTTATGGATACCAAGTGGCAAAATAGGTATACCTCCGAGAAAGAAGAAGTCATGGACCAGAACGAACTCAAAGCCCAAGCTAACGCTAAGCAAGAGCACCTAGTTTCCATTAGACGTGCTTTGCATCAAGTTCCTGAATTTGGTTTGGATCTTCCTAAGACCTTGGCTATTGTCCTCAAAGAAGTTGAAGGCTTAGGTGAACTAACCCTAGGTAAGGACATGACTGCAGCTGCAGTTGTTATCAGAGGTAGCCAACCTGGCCCAACAGTTCTTCTAAGAGCAGACATGGATGCACTAGCTGTTGAAGAAGACACCGGTTTAGATTTCGCATCAACTAACGGATACATGCACGCTTGTGGCCACGATCTACACATGGCTATGGGTATCGGTGCTGCTCATCTAATTGCAGAAAACAAAGACAAGCTCAAAGGTAATGTCGTTATGTTCTTCCAACCAGGTGAAGAAGGTCACGATGGAGCAGGTCTAATGCTTGCTCAAGATATGCACCTAGCATCAGGAGAAATGCCTATTGCTGCATTTGGTTTGCACGTGTTCTCTATTCCTGAACCAGGTTTGTTCCTATCTCGTAAGGGAACCATGATGGCCTCTGCAGGAGATATCTTGGTAACACTTAAAGGTCGTGGTGGTCACGGCTCTATGCCTTGGACCGCTAAAGACCCAATCACAGGAATGGTAGAAATCCTTAGTTCACTACAGTCTTACATCGCAAAGAACTTTGATGCCCTAGACCCTATCGTTCTAAACGTTGGTTGGATCAAGGCAGGTAATGATCACACCACCAACATCGTTCCTGAGACAGTGAGCTTCGGTGCAACTGTTAGATCATTCTCCAAGAAGGGCTATGACGACACTCGCACCAAGATTCCTGCTTTCATCAAGTCCATGGCAGCAGCATTCGAGCTAGATGCTGAGATTGAATTCACTCCAGCAACCAAGGTGCTTATCAATGACCACCCATCAGTTGACCGTGTTGAGCGTGTAACAAAGGAGCTCTTCGGAGATGCCCGCTACATCACAATGCAGCAGCCAATCCCAGGTGGAGAAGACTTTGCCAGCATTGTTGAGGTAATCCCAGGAGCATTCGTCTTCCTAGGAGCAGCCTTCCCAGGCACTAAGCCTGAAGAGCGTGAGGCTAACCACAGCAATAAGGCCAAGTTCGATGAAAGTGTTCTAGCCGATGGAGCTGCTCTACTAGCAGCATTGGCCTTTGACACTCTTGATGAGGCTGCTGCCAAGTAATTCTGCTCTGGTCAATGAAGTCCAGGTAAACAAAGGTTACATAAAGTTTCAGGCCTAACTTGGCCTGAAACTGGTTACTACTTACCCTTAGAACACACTTCAAACCAACAAAGAGAGCAAACAACCAATGAGCAACTTACCTGAAAACTGGGGATTCGAAACAGCACAGATTCACGCTGGCGCTACCCCTGATCCAACAACCAACGCTGTAGTCACACCTATCTATAACACCACCGCCTACGTCTTCAACTCATCTGAGCATGCGGCTAAGTTGTTTGGACTAGCTGAGTTTGGAAATATCTATACCCGCATCATGAACCCAACTCAGGATGTTGCTGAAAAGCGCATCGCTGCTTTGGAAGGTGGAACAGCTGCGCTGCTTCTATCCTCTGGTCAAGCCGCTGAAACTTTTGCAATTCTAAACATTGCTCAAGCAGGAGATCACATTGTTTCCTCATCATCTATTTATGGTGGAACATACAACCTGTTTAAATACACCTTGCCAAAGCTAGGTATTGAAACTACTTTCGTTGAAGATCAGGATGATGCAGAAGCTTGGGCTGCTGCAGTTAGACCTAACACCAAAGCTTTCTTTGCTGAAACTATTGGAAACCCTAAGGTCAACATTCTGGACATTCAGAAGGTTGCCGATGCTGCACACAAAGCAGGTGTTCCACTAATCGTTGATAACACTGTTGCTACCCCATACCTAGTAAGACCACTTGAGCATGGAGCAGACATTGTTATTCACTCTGCTACTAAGTTCCTAGGTGGTCACGGCACAGTTGTTGCTGGTGCAATCGTTGACGGTGGAAAGTTCGAATGGTCTAAATCAGATAAGTTCCCTGGACTTACTACCCCAGACGAGTCTTACCACGGAGTGAACTACACAGCAGCTCTAGGCGATGGCATTGCTTACATCATCAAGGCAAGAGTTCAACTACTTCGTGACCTAGGTTCATCTATTGCTCCAGCAAGCGCTTGGCAGTTACTTCAGGGAATTGAAACTCTTAGCCTAAGAGTTGAAAGACATGTTGAGAACGCTAAGAAGGTTGCTAACTGGCTAGATGCTCACCCACAGGTTGAATCAGTGAACTACGCAGCTCTGCCTACCTCCCCTTGGTTTGAAGCAGCTAAGAAGTATGCCCCTAAGGGGCCAGGTGCCATCGTCTCATTCGAAATCAAGGGTGGCAGAGAAAAGGGAGCCAACTTCGTTGACTCACTGCAACTCTTCTCACACGTAGCCAACATTGGTGACGTTAGATCTCTTGTGATTCATCCAGCCTCAACTACACACTCTCAGCTAACTCCAGAGCAGCAGCTAACCGCTGGTGTTACCCCTGGGCTTATCAGATTGTCTGTAGGTTTAGAGTCAATCGAAGACTTGCTTGCTGATCTAGAAACAGGATTTGCTGCAGCTAAATAGGAAAGCCAACCACACACAATAAATGGAATTCCAAACACCTGAGGACACCGTTCCCTCCGAGCTCATTACCGAAGAGCTTGCCCGACAACTAGTGGGCAAGCCTAAGGCAACTGGTGCTTGGCGGGACGGTGATCCAACAGGTGATAGATCCTTTGCCAACCTCGGAACTCTTTTGTTGGAATCAGGCAAAGAACTTAGCCAAGTCAAACTAGCTTTTGAATCTTGGGGAACACTAAATGAAGATGCCTCAAATGCTGTTTTGGTTCTGCATGCGTTAACTGGAGACTCCCACGCTGTTGGCAAAGCCAGCAAGGAGCATCCAACCGAAGGTTGGTGGAGTGAACTCATAGGTCCTGGCCTTGCTATCGATACAGATAAGTACTTTGTTGTTGCACCTAATGTTCTAGGTGGCTGCCAAGGTTCAACCGGTCCTGCATCTTTAGATAAGTCAGGTAAAGAGTATGGTTCAAGATTTCCTTACTTAAGTATTAGAGACCAGGTTAGCGCGCAGGTAGCGCTCAGTGATTTACTTCAGATTGATTCATGGCATGCCATTATCGGTGGCTCTATGGGTGGAATGCATGTCTTGGAGTGGGCTATCACCTATGCCAAGCGAGTAAACCGTATTGCTGTGATAGCAGCTCCTGCTGTTACTTCAGCAGATCAAATTGCTTTGAACTCTGTTCAGATTGAAGCCATCAAGTCAGACCCTAACTTTGCTAAGGGTAACTACTACGACGCTAAAGCAGGTCTTGGTCCTCATGCTGGTCTTGCACTGGCTAGAAGAATGGCTCTATTGAACTATCGCTCCCCTAGTGAACTCAATGAGAGATTCGATAGAAGTTGGCAGAGTGAGATTAGCCCATTGGGTGATGGTGGTCGCTTTGCTGTTGTCTCTTACCTAGATTTTCACGGTAATAAATTCACAAGAAGATTTGATGCCAATTCATACATCACACTGCTAGAAGCGATGAACTCACACGACATTGGTCGTGGCAGAAAGTCAGCCAAAGTCGCACTCAACAAAATCAGAGCCAAGACCTTGGTTATCGGTATCGATAGTGATCGACTATTCCCTATTGAGAATCAGCGCTTCATTGCAGAGAACATTTCTTCCGAGTTGGTTGGTGGCAAGCTCCAAACCATCAAAAGTGAATACGGTCACGATGGGTTCCTAATCGAACACAAAACAGTGGGACCGCTATTAGCTAAGCTGCTGCGCTCTTAGTTTTATTACCCAACTTCGTTAGCTGGATATTTCCAATCACCAGAATCGCAACAAATCCTAGGTTCTTCAAGATTGTAAGTGTCACTCCTAGTGGTGCCCCATTTAGAAGTGATCCATAGAAGATTGGGAATAGTAGCCAAGACACTGCTGAGGTTGCTAGCGTGATCCAAGCAACTAGCTTCCACTTTGCTGTTCCAGCAATTAGTCCGAACATCACTGCGCCAATTACCCACAGGTGATACTGGGGTGAACCTACTTTATTGAAAACAAGTAAGTCCATGGTCGCAGTTAGGAACATCCAAGCAAACAAGGTGTTCGCATCAACACCGTTACGTTTAGCTCTGAACCCTAGGAACATTGTGATAGCTAAAGCACCAAACTGAATCAGAGTCATCACGCTAGCAATCTCAGTGACACCGAATCCTGACACCTGGAAAGTCAGGATGGTGTTGTCGTAGTAAACATCTGCTCCACCAATTCCAAAGAGCATCTGCACTAACCAGATAATGGCAACAGTTGATTCAACCTGTATGCCTCGACCTGACTGCAAACCAATAAAACTAAACATGCTTTCGTTACCCCCGAGCAGTAATCCAATGAGAACAAGGATCACTGTTGCTATTGCCAGGTGCAAAACAAATCTGATCTTCTTGTCAGACACAATAAAACCAGTGAAGATACCTGCTACCGGTGAAACCTTGATCCAGGTAGCAAAGTTGAAGAACTGCATTGAGGAGGATTCTCTTTGTTTCACGAAAGAAATAGCAGCAAGAACAGTAAGTGCCAGGCTGAATACTTCTAGTCGACCAAGAGCTACTGGACCACAGAGAAATATTGCACCGATGAAAAACCAAGCTGCCTTTGATTGTTTCATTTGCTTACCCCAACCAAGAAGGTAGGCGATAAGTAGCATGTTCACATTCACACAGAGTATGAACCAACCGGTCATGTAATCAGCAGGCCATATCCAACTTGCTAACCAAACCGGAATGTTTGCAATGTATGGATAAACCCAAGGCTCATTGATACCTAGGATGAATCCGTTTTGAATACTTGTGGTTACCCACGCTGAGTATGTGTATCTAACATCACCGTAAGGATCTCCGCTTGCTGTTCCTAGCCAAATCAAGGTCAACTGAGCTACAAGTGCAGCTGCGAGAATAAACCAAAACTTTGCCGGCAGAGCCCTGATGCGTGGCATAAGTGAAGTTAGCAAAAGTGTTCTCCTAGAAATTGTCCCTTTCGCAAGTCTAGGCGTGAAGACTTAGAGCCTTGACTAGGCTGGGGCTATGACAAAGCTCTTCGAACCCTTAACTATTCGTGGCAAAACTTCTAGAAACCGCATTTGGATAGCCCCGATGTGTCAGTACTCATGCGAAAACAAGGATGGAATGCCATCCTCATGGCATGTTGTTCACCTAGGTTCAAGAGCTGTTGGTGGCGCAGGTCTTGTGATGTGTGAGGCAACCGCTGTAAGCCCTGAAGGAAGAATTAGCCCTTGGGATACCGGTATCTGGAACGATGATCAGGCTAATGCTTGGAAAGACGTTACTGAGTTCATTAGAGAACATGGCGCACTATCGGCTATTCAGTTAGCCCACGCAGGCCGTAAGGCAAGTAATTACAGATCTTGGTCAGGTCAAGGCGCTGTATCAGTAGCAGATGGTGGTTGGGAGCCTGTATCGGCAACCAGTGAAGCTTTCCCTGATTGTAATACTCCTCATGAACTAACTACCGAAGAGGTTTATGCATCTATCCAGGACTGGATTGATGCGGGCATTAGATCAGTAGCTGCTGGCTTCGATGTTCTAGAAATACACTCAGCTCACGGTTACCTTGTTCACCAGTTCCTATCCCCTATCACCAACCAAAGAACAGATGAGTTTGGTGGCTCTCTAGAAAAGAGAGCTAAGTATTTGGTGGATATCGTGAGTGGCATTAGACAAGCAGTTGGTGAAGAGATTCCGATCATTGTTAGATTCTCAGCAACTGATTATCGCGAAGATGGCTTTACTGTTTCAGATTGTGCTCAGGTTGCCAAGCTCTGTGAAGAAGTTGGCGCAGATGTGTTTGATATTTCAAGTGGTGGTCTTGTTCTAGGGGTCAAGATTCCTTTTGGTCCTGGCTACCAAGTTCCGATGGCTGACGAGGTTGCCGGCGAAGTTGATTCACCAGTTGCAGCAGTTGGATTGATTGCCGATTCAAAGCAGGCTGAAGAAATCTTGCAGAGTACTGATGTTGAAATCATCATGATTGGCAGACTCTCACTCAGAGATCCATACTGGCCACTTCGTGCAGCTCATGAACTCGGTGTTGAGGTCGACTACTGGCCTAACCAATATGTCAGAGGGACGTACCCTGCTTAGTCGCGCCTGGTTGCGTCTTTCACTTCGCCAACAAGTTCTTCCAAGATATCTTCAAGGAATAGCAAACCAACTAGTTTGCCATCGTCGTTGAAGTTAGCCATTAGGTGCTGTCTATCTCTCTTCATTAGTGCAAGAGCATCTTCAAGTTCAACTGTTCCGCCAATAGACTTCACAGTTCTGATTAGCTTGCGCGGAACTGGCTGATCGGCTTCTTCTTCATCACTATCAATAACATCTTTGAGGTGAAGATAACCTTCCATCTCACCTAGATCATCCAGGATGATGTATCGACTGAAGCCGTGCTTAGCAACAGCCTGTTCAATATCTCTCGGTGTGACATCTAACTTGAAGGTAATCAAGCTATCGATTGGAACAAGGATGTCTTGGACCTTCTTGTCAGTGAATTCAAAAGTATTACCAATAGCACCGGTGGCATCAACTAATACACCTTCACGAGTTGAGTGCTCAACGATGGTTTCAACCTGATCCAGCGTGTATGCGCTGTTCGCTTCGTTCACCGGCTTGATACCCATTAGACGAAGAGCAAAGTTTGCAATACCGTTCAAGATTCCAACCACAGGCTTCAAAAACAGTGACAAACCATAAGCGATTGGAACTAGAACAAGTGCTGCACGCTCAGGAATAGAGAAGGCGATGTTCTTAGGAACCATCTCACCAATTAGAACGTGCAGGAAGGTAACTACCACTAGAGCAATGATGAAAGACGTGATGTATGCCGCATCTTCACCTAGGCCCAAAGCTGCTAGAGGAGATTTCAATACCTTCTGAATGCTTGGCTCAACAACGATAAGAATCAATAGAGCACAGATAGTAATACCAAGCTGACAGGTAGCAACAATAAGACTTACGTTCTCCATGCCCTTGATGGTTAGCTGGGCTGGTCTTGAACCTGCTTCTGCTCTAGGTTCAATCTGCGCTCTTCTTGCAGAGAAGATAGCAAACTCTGAAGCCACGAAGAAAGCACTACCTACTAATAGTCCGATGAAGGAAAGAAGTGCGACTAGTAGATCATTCATCTTTCTCTCCTTCCTGTGGGATAACCACATCTGGAACAAAGCGAATTCGATCTACTCGACGACCATCCATACGCTCAACTCTTAGTGTGCCGCCATCGATTTCAACCTCATCGCCAACTTCAGCAACGCGGCCCAGTTGAGCCATAAGGAATCCTGCAACTGTTTCGTAGGAACCATCTTCAGGAACCTTGACCGCTAGCTTCTCTAGCACTTCATCAGGTCGATACATGCCTGGGAAGGAATAGGACTTGTCTTTACCACCGGTAATTTCAACCTTGGCTCTATCGTGCTCATCGCCTAGTTCACCAACGAGTTCTTCAATTAGATCCTCGAGGGTAACAATTCCAGCGGTGCCACCATACTCATCAACAACAATTGCTAGCTGCAGACCATGGGATCTAAGAACACCCATTAGCTTCTCAAGTGACATAGTCTCAGGAACTCTAAACGGTTCAACCATCAAAGCAGTAGCTGGAACACTGCTACGCTTTTCTCTAGGCACAGATGCTGCAGCTTTCACGTGAACAATGCCATCAACATCATCGGTTGAACCAGTAAATACCGGGAACCTTGAGAATCCTGTGGTGTGAGATAGAGCAATAACATCCTGCACGGTTGCTGAAGCATCAAGCGAAGTCAACTTAGTTCTTGGAGTCATGACTTCTGCTGCAGTTAGTTGAGATAGTTCAAGAGTCTTAGTTATAAGGTCAGCAGTTCTTTGCTCAAGAGCACCTAGGCTTGCTGATCTTTGAACCAAAGAGCTCAGTTCCTCAGCAGTTCTTGAAGAACTTAGTTCTTCCTTAGGCTCAATTCCCATTGCTCTAATAATTTTGTTTCCAGTGGTGTTTAGCGCCCAAACCAACCATCCGAAGATAAAGGTGAAAGCCAGTTGAAAACGAATGACGAACTTGTTGATTGGTAGAGGAGAGGCAATGGCAGCATTCTTAGGAATTAGCTCACCAATAAGGAACGAGAAAACTGTTGCAGCGGTTAGAGAGATACCAATAGAAATAGCACTTACTGTGCTTGGTTCTAGGTCGAAACCGGCGAGCGATGGCTCAATGATTTTGGCAAGCGATGGCTCGGCCAAGAAACCGGTAAGCATGGTGGTTACGGTAATACCGATTTGAGCACTAGATAGATGAGTGCTGGAGCGCTTCAGCGCTCTAATAGTAGGAGCTAGTCCTCGCTCACCCTGGTCTTGACGTTTCTCAAGCTCTGATCTTTCAAGGTTGATTAGGGAGAATTCGCTGGCAACAAAGAAACCTGTGCCGATAGTTAGAAGAACAGCCAGTCCAAGTAAATACCACTCGGTCATCGGGGCAACGCTTCAGTTAGTGAAGGATAGGGGTCATAATCCATAGCCCTTAAAGCATACAAGACCCTCAAGAACCCTATCCAGATGGGGATAACCCTGAATATCCAACCTTTAGGGGCTTGGTAGGCTTGGAAGGCATTGTTTCCGTGAAAGTAAGAGGTGATCCGTTGTCCAACGACAACTCACAATCTGGACAAGAATTCGGCGCTAACGAGTGGCTTGTAGATGAAATGTATAGCCAATGGCTAGCCAACCCAGATTCAATCGACAAGGAATGGCAACCGATCCTCGAGCGTTATCATCAGCTCAAGCAGGGTAACCAGCAGTCAGCACCGGTAACCCCGATGACTTCCGCACCAGTTACACCAATTACTCCGCAGACCCCTTCAACAAACACCGGCTCACTTCCACTAGTTGCTAAAACCACTCGTGTTGAACCTCAGGCCCAACCTATTCCTGCTCAAGCCCCGGTAGTTGATCTTGCTGAGGCTGATGAAGAAGCTGAAGACCAAGTCAATGTTCTAAAAGGTATGGCTAAGACTTTGGCAGCCAACATGGATGCCTCTCTAACTATTCCAACCGCAACAAGCGTTAGAGCAATTCCTGCCAAGCTTCTAATCGATAACCGTATTGTGATTAACTCTCACCTTGGTAGAACTCGTGGCGGCAAAGTATCTTTCACCCACATCATTGGCTACGCAATTGTTAGAGCTCTCAAAGAGTTCCCAAGCCAGAATGTTTACTACGAAGAGATTGATGGCAAGCCAGCTGCTGTCTCCCCTGCGAACATTAACTTCGGTCTTGCTATCGACATTCCTAAGCCTGATGGGACCCGTGCACTT
>JBIIXN010000009.1:0-37402 GCA_044347325.1 Rhodoluna sp.
CAGCTGCTGTCTCCCCTGCGAACATTAACTTCGGTCTTGCTATCGACATTCCTAAGCCTGATGGGACCCGTGCACTTTTAGTTCCTAACATCAAGAAGGCTCAGCGACTCAACTTCGCTACCTATCTCAAGGCTTATGAAGATCTAGTTAAGCGTGCAAGAGATAACAAACTAACTGCTGAAGATTTTGCTGGAACAACTGTTTCACTAACTAACCCAGGTGGAATTGGAACAGTTCACTCTGTGCCAAGACTTACTAAGGGTCAGGGTTGCATCGTAGGTGCAGGAGCACTTGATTACCCAGCAGAGTTCCAGGGTATGAGCGAAGAACACCTAGCCAAGATTGGTGTAAGCAAGGTTATTACTCTTACCTCTACCTATGACCACAGAGTAATCCAAGGTGCAGGATCGGGAGAGTTCCTAAGAAAGATTAATGAACTACTTCTTGGTGAACGTGGTTTCTACGATGAGATCTTTGCTGACCTACGTATCCCTTACGAACCAATTCGTTGGGCAACTGACTTTGAAACAACTGACGCTGACAGTAGAAGTAAAGAGACACGTGTTCAGGAGCTAATCAACGCTTACCGTGTTCGCGGTCACCTAATGGCTGACATTGATCCACTGGAATACCAGCAGAGATCACACCCTGACCTAGATGTGCTAACCCACGGCCTAAGCCTTTGGGATCTAGATAGAACCTATAAGACCGGAGGCTTTGGCGGTAAGTCAAAGATGATGGTTAGAGATGTTCTAAAGATTCTTCGTGATTCTTACTGCCGAACAGTCGGTATTGAATACATGCACATCCACAACCCAGCAGAGCGCAAGTGGATGCAGGATCGCCTAGAGGTTCCTTACGTAAAGCCTTCTAGAGAAGCTCAGCTTCGTATTCTAGAAAAACTAAACGAAGCAGAAGCTTTCGAGACTTTCCTACAAACCAAGTTTGTAGGGCAAAAGCGTTTCAGCCTTGAAGGTGGAGAATCAACCATTGCTGCCCTTGATGCAATCTTGCAGGCAGCTGCTGATCATCACCTGGATGAGGTAGCTATTGGTATGGCTCACCGTGGTCGTCTAAACGTTCTAACCAACATCGCTGGCAAGACATATGGTCAAGTCTTCAGAGAGTTCGAAGGCAACACCGATGTGAAGACTGTTCAAGGTTCAGGAGATGTGAAGTATCACCTAGGTACATCTGGTGTGTTCACAAGTGCAACAGGTAACACCACAAAGGTTTATCTTGCAGCTAACCCTTCTCACCTAGAAGCTGTGAACCCAGTTCTTGAAGGTATCGTTCGAGCAAAGCTTGATCGAATCAACAAGTCGCCTGAAGAGTATCCAGTATTACCAATCCTTATTCACGGTGATGCCGCATTCGCAGGTCAGGGAGTTGTTCCAGAGACTCTAAACATGATGAGCCTTAGAGGATACAAGACCGGTGGAACTGTTCACATTGTGATCAACAACCAGGTTGGTTTCACTACCCCACCAAACATGTCTCGTTCAACTGTTTATTCGACTGACATTGCTAAGGGAATCCAGGTTCCTATCTTCCACGTGAACGGTGACGACCCAGAAGCAGTATTCAGAGTTGCATCCCTTGCCTTCGAATACCGTCAAACCTTCGGTAAGGATGCGGTCATTGACCTAGTTTGTTACCGTCGTCGTGGTCATAACGAAGGTGATGATCCTTCGATGACACAGCCATTGATGTATAACTTGATTGAAGCTAAGCGTTCAGTTAGAACTTTGTACCTAGAGTCTCTAGTTGGTCGAGGAGACATCACACGTGAAGAGTTCGAGCAGTCAAACGCTGACCTTCAAGCCAAGCTTGAGAAGGCATTCACTGATGTTCACGAAGCAATGGCTCAGCCTATTGAACTAGTTTCAAGACCTCAAGGTATTGGAACTACTGCTAGCGATCACCCAGAGATCAACCACGAGACTCGTATCGCCAAGGACATTGTTGAACTTATCGGTAACGCTCACAGCAACATACCACCGGGATTCAACGTCCACCCTAAGCTGCAGCAGTTACTGGCTAAGCGATTGGAGATGTCTAGAGAAGGTGGCATTGACTGGGGCTTCGGAGAGCTTCTAGCTCTAGGTTCACTGCTTGTTGAAGGTGTAAACGTTCGTATGTCAGGTCAAGACACTAGACGTGGAACCTTCGTTCAGCGTCACGCTGTCTTCCACGATCGTGAGAACGGTCAAGAGTGGATGCCGCTTAGAAACCTCTCAACTCAGCAATCCAAGTTCTATATCTATGACTCACTTCTAAGCGAGTATGCAGCTATGGGCTTTGAGTATGGCTACTCAGTTGAGCGTAAGGATGCTCTTGTTCTTTGGGAGGCTCAGTTCGGTGACTTTGCTAACGGAGCACAAACCATCCTCGATGAGTTCATCTCTTCTGCTGAGCAGAAGTGGGGGCAGCACTCTTCTCTAGTTCTACTTCTTCCTCACGGTTACGAAGGACAGGGGCCAGATCACTCTTCAGCACGAATAGAGCGCTACCTACAGCTATGTGCTGAAAACAACATGACTGTGGCTCAGCCTTCAACACCGGCTAACCACTTCCACCTTCTACGTCGTCAAGCATATGCAAGACCTAGAAGACCTCTCATTGTCTTCACGCCTAAGTCGATGCTGAGACTAAAGGCTGCTTCATCTAAGGTTGAAGACTTTACTACCGGAAGCTTCCAGCCAGTAATTGATGATGAGCGTGGTCTAAACAAGGCAAACGTGAAGAGAGTCCTTTTCTGTTCAGGAAAGATCTATTGGGATCTATTAGCTGAAGCTGAAAAGCGTAACGACCAGCACACAGCTATCGTTCGAGTTGAGCAACTATACCCAACACCGGTTGATGAAATCAAAGCAACCTACGCTCAGTACCCAGGGGCTGAGTTGTTCTGGGTTCAAGATGAACCAGCCAACCAAGGTCCTTGGACATACATTGGTCTATTCCTGCCTAAGTACATGGGCGGTCAGGTAGCTCAGCTTGTGTCAAGACCTGCTAGCGCATCGCCTGCAACCGGTTCAGCTAAGCGTCACGCTGTTGAACAAGCAGACCTAGTTGAAAGAGCATTCAACTAAATCATGGAAGAGCCACGTCGTAACATACGAGTCGTAATCCTAGGTGACGACATCGTTGGTGCAGGTGGCGACCCTAAAGGTCTTGGTTGGGTAGGACGCGTTATCGCTAAGACCCAGAGCGATTACCCAAGAATAGACTTCTATGTTCTTTCAACTCCTGAGATAACAACAGCTCAGATGAGTGACCAGTGGCTAGAAGAAGCATCTAAGCGCTTTGCTGCAGATACCGATAACAGATTGATTGTTGCTCTGAATTCAAACGACATCAACGCTGGAATCACAATGTCAAGATCACGTTTGAACTTAGCCAACATCTTGGACACTGCAATAAGCAAAGATGTGAAACCATTCGTGCTCTCCCCTATCCCAAGTCGCAACCCTCAGCTGAACTATGACATTGAGCACCTAGCAGCAGGATTCGAAGATGTTGCATCAAGAAGAAGCTTGCCTTTTGTTGATGCATTCAGACCTCTGGTTGATCACCCAGGTTTTAACGAAGAAATAAAGAACTCTCAGTTTGGTTTGCCTGGACAACTAGGCCACGGACTTCTAGCCTGGCTTGTTCTAAACCAAGGCTGGTACACCTGGCTCGAACTTCCTGAGCAAGAGATTTAAACCAAAATCCCCGCCACTAGGACGGGGATTTCTTTTTCAAATCTCGGACTGTAATCGGCTTTGCAGTTTTGATGCAAAACTCGTCTGAGCCTCCATTGAGGAACTAGTAATAATTTTGGAAATCTTGCTTTCGATTGCGTACTCTTTCTGGCAAGCCTGGCAATCTTCTAGGTGGTCTAGGACATTCTTTCGATCTGATTCTTCAAGTTCATTTGCGAGGAAATCAAATACTTTTCCTAGAGTGTCGTTGCAGTTGTTCTCTGACATTCAATAACCCTTTACTTTTTCTTGTCTTTGTCTAAACCGATGCCGTAACTAGCAGCGATGTCTTTCAGCGCATTGTGCAGCTTGGCACGTGCACGGGAAACTCTGGTTCCAATAGTGTTTTGGTTAATCCCTAGAAGTTCGGCGATTTCAATGTTATCTAGCCCAACAACAAATTTCTGCCAAGCTACTTCTCTGAACTCTTCGTCGAGAGCCTTGATGGCTGCTTCAATTTCGTTCATACCCAATTGCTCGAACATTAGGAATTCAGGGGAATCGCCCCAGTTCTTCAGATCAAACTTGTTGTATCCGAAGTCGACTTCGCCTTCTTCTCCCTGACGAACAAACTCTCGCTTATTTTCAACGTCAAAGTATTTCCCATCCGCAGTTTTCAATGCGTTGTAGGCAATCTTCTTTAGCCAAGGCCAAGGTCCAGCTCCTAGGTCAGAAAATGTGTGCCAAGATCTGAATGCCTTGACGATTACTTCCTGGGCAACGTCTTCGGCGTAGCTGATGTTTTCTGCGTTTGCCATGCAGTATTTGCGGACGCGCTCGAAATACGGAGAACAAGCCAATTCGAAGGCAGCTAGTGCTTCAGCTCGTTCTTCGGGGGTTCCCATTTGGTTACTCATCGATTGTGAGTTTAGTAGTTCTGACATGTGATTGCTGCTAATTCGTGCAGCTGAGCCATAGACATGGCGGCGAGGTGCTAGGTTTACTGGGTTTTGAGTTATGTAAATAAGTATCTTCCTTCTTGTCGGTTTGTTCTTCTTTGAACTGCTTATTTGGCCTGGGGCACCGCTAGAGCATGCCGCTAGACTAAGAAACACATGACGGACCACATTTATTCCCGCCCGGCGAAAAGTTCTTGGCTTGCCCCAACAATTCAACATGCCATCTCTGGATCTGTCTCATTGCCAGGCTCCAAATCCCTAACCAACCGAGAATTTGTGCTGTCTGCCCTTGCTACATCACCCACTCACCTTAGAAACCCCTTAGAGTCAAGGGATTCCTCGCTGATGATTGAGTCCCTGATCAAGCTAGGGACTCAAATCAACGTCAGCGAAAGGAGTGACATCCTTATAGTGTCACCTACCACTGACATTGACTCCGGAGCACCCCTAAATGCCCGTATTGACTGCGGTTTAGCCGGTACGGTGATGAGATTCGTTCCTCCAATGGCTGCCCTATTTGCAGGTGTTATCACCTTTGATGGGGATGAAGCAGCCCGTAGAAGACCAATGAGGACCACCATCGAGTCTCTAAGAGCCCTAGGGGTCTCAGTTGAAGATCATGGGACAGGATCACTCCCATTTACTATCAATAGCTCAGGAGTAATTGAGGGAGGCTACCTAGAAATAGATGCCAGCGCATCAAGCCAGTTCGTTTCAGGACTCTTACTAGCTGCACCTAGGTTCACCAAGGGGCTATCACTTAGGCATGTCGGGAAGGATCTGCCAAGTCTTCCTCACATTGAGATGACCCTAGAGTGTCTGAGACAAAGAGGTGTAAAGGTATCCCAACCTGAAGAAACTCATTGGGTGGTTGAGCCGGGTCCAATCAACGGTGGCGAAGTAAGTATTGAACCAGACCTATCTAATGCTGGACCTTTCCTAGCAGCTGCTCTAGTTCTAGGTGGTTCAGTAACCATTAGAAACTGGCCAGAGACTACCACTCAGGTTGGCAAACACTTTGTTGAGATTCTTACCCAAATGGGTGCTAGCTACAGTCGCTCTGGTGACGATCTTGTCATCACTGGAACTGGAACTATAAAGGGAATAGATATCGACCTATCTATTGGTGGCGAACTTGCACCGGTAGTCATTGCTCTTGCAGTTCTAGCTAATAGTTCATCAAGAATTACAGGAATTGCTCACCTTCGTGGACATGAGACAGATCGTCTTGCAGCTCTAACTAATGAAATCAATAGCATCGGTGGCAAAGCAACAGAACTAGAAGATGGCATTGCCATAGAACCTAGCAATGAACTTCACGGTGGAACTTGGGGAACCTACGAAGATCACCGCATGGCAACTGCTGGAGCAATCATCGGACTTAGAGTTCCAGGCATAACAATTGAAGATGTGAGTGTTGTTAGTAAAACCATGCCTGAGTTTGTTTCACTATGGACAGACCTGTTAGGAACTAACTCTTGAGTTGGCTGTATGAGCCTGAGCCTGGGCAGCACGATATCGATGAGAGTGATATTAAGTTCAGACCAAACCCTAAAGGCAATAAGCCAAGAACTAAAACAAGACCAACATATAAAGACGCTCCTATCGGCATGGTCATTCAGGTAGATAAAGGTCGTTACACAGTAATCGTTGATGACTCTAGAGAGATAACAGCAACTCTTGGTAAAGAACTTAGAAAAGAAGGAGTTGCCGTAGGCGACCTAGTTGCCCTAGCCGGTGACACCTCTGACACAGTTGGTGCTCTTTCTCGTATTGTTCGAGTCGAACCTAGAACATCACTACTTAGAAGAAGCGCTGATGATAGCGATCAGGTTGAGCGAGTAATGGTTGCTAATGCAACCCAGATGCTCATCGTTGTTGCAATAGCGAACCCAGAACCTAGAACAAGGTTGATTGATAGATATCTAGCGGCAGCTTTTGATGCTGGGCTTAGACCAGCACTTTGTATTACCAAGGTTGATTTAGCTGACCCAACTGATTTTCTAGCAAACTTCTCTGGACTATCAATTCCTGTAATTCTCAATAAACAGGAAAGCCCATCCCTTGCAGAACTCAACGACTTCCTAGCTAACGAGATAACAGTCGTAGTTGGACACAGTGGTGTTGGTAAGTCCACTCTGGTAAATGCAGTCTCCCCTGGAGCCCTTCGTTCAACCGGTGGTGTAAATGCTGTTACCGGTAGAGGTCGACACACCAGTAGCTCTGTTAGAGCTATCAACCTCAACCAAGAAACCAACACCTGGATCATCGATACCCCAGGGGTTAGATCCTTCGGCTTAGGTCACATCAAACTAGAGAACCTACTCAAGAGCTTTGAAGACCTATGGGCTATTGCTGTTGACTGCCCCAGGGACTGCTCACACCTAGCAGACTCCCCTGACTGTCTATTGGATGAGGCAGTTACCACTGGAGCGATTCAGTCAGGTCGAGTGGATTCACTCAGAAGACTGATGTCTTCTCTGGCTAACTCATCTAACGAGTAAGTTTTATACATGGACGCAACCAAAGATTTAGCTCTTGCCCTCGAGATGGCAGACATCGCTGACCGTATCTCTTTACAGCGCTTCTATGCTCAAGACCTCGTAGTTGAAACTAAGCCAGACTCAACACCGGTAACAGATGCAGATAGAAGTGTTGAGGCTGCCCTCAAGGCCAAGCTTCAAGCTGAGAGACCAAACGATTCCCTAATTGGTGAAGAGTATGGAACTGTTGGTGAAAACTTACATGGGCAAGGAAGCAGAACATGGATCATTGACCCTATCGATGGAACGGCTAACTTCATGCGTGGAGTTCCAGTTTGGGCAACTCTTATTGCACTAGCCATTGATGGCAAACCAACAGTGAGCGTAGTTAGTGCTCCTGCCATGGGTAGACGTTGGTGGGCAGCACCAGGAGTTGGAGCACACACTCGTCACATAGATGGCAGAGAAACATCTATTTCAGTTTCTAAAATCAATAACCTTGAAAACGCATCACTTAGTTATAACAACCTAAAGCTATGGGATCAGATTGGCCAACTAGATCAACTTATTGAACTCTCTAGAAAGATTTGGCGAACCAGAGCCTTTGGCGACTTCTGGTCATACATGCTCCTAGCTGAAGGAGCCCTAGAGATAACAGCAGAACACAACCTACAGATTTATGACATAGCCGCCCTCGTTCCAATTGTTGAACAAGCAGGTGGAATCATTTCAGATCTTGATGGTGAACTGACTACGACAAGCTCAAGTGTTCTAGCTACTAATGGAATTCTTCACAGAACAGTAGCTGAGCACTTTAGACACCCAAACATCAAGAACTAGTCCTTAATAGTTAGTTTCTGGCCCCAGCTACGCAAGATGTTCTGTAATTCTGGAACAGAAATATCCCAGACCGATTTCTTATCCCTGATAGCCAGAGCGCTGGCAATACCTGTTGCCTGACCGATGAGCATGTAGTGCGGCTCCATTCGAATCGAACCGTATGCAAGAGGTGAAGTAGAAACCCCAACAGCTACCAACAGGTTCTTAGGTCCATATTTTGGAACAGTGATTGAGAACGGAATCTGATAAATCATCGACTTCTGGAAAGTGGTGTAATCGCGATAGAGCTTGTTCTTGTGACGGATACGAATAGAAAGCTTGTTATCAATGTGATACTTCGCAATACCAATACTGTCCCACTTAAGTAAGTTGGTCTTCAGATCAGTTGTCAGTAACACCGTCTTACCAACTACTCTTCGACCTTCTCGGATGTAAGGTTCGTACGGAACATTGTTATTGTCCTTAAACTCATCAGCACACATACCGAAGCCAGCAATAGCCTTCTGCTCAGCCGCTGGAACCTGAGAATCAGTTTGCAAGAAGGCGATGAAGGATTCAATGTACCTAGCCGCATCAGCATTAGTTTTAGCTCTTGATGACTGGTCGGTGAAGTAAGACTTAGGCAAGATCAAGTTAGTGAATGAATTGAACGAGTTTAGATCCCACTTCTTATCGTCAAGGTTGGCGATTCTCCAGAACCTTGTAAGCACTCGCTGCTTAGTTTCTTGACAATCAGGGCAAGGAATTTTTCCTGAGGCTTGAGCAATCATTCGCCAGGCTGGAATGTATTTGAAATCCTGCTTAGCCAACTTGAACGGACGTTTGTTCTCCTTAGTAACACAAAGACGATAGGTGTATGAAGGCATACCGTCAGTTAGCTTTACCTTTGAAACCTTGAAGTCCTCAACGTGCTGCATGTATGGGAGAAGAGCAAGGCTCTTCTCTTGCTCCGGTGTCATCTTCTCTGGAAGAGGAACTCTAGCTTCAACAGATATCTTAATGCCAGCATCATCGCCGTAATCAAAGAGATCTTCTTTGCCTAACTTGAATGCAGTGTTAGTCATAGGCAGTAGGTCTGCTGTGTAAGAAGCATCAATAAACTGCTTGCCACAAATCTTTGCTTTTGACTTTAGAGATAAACAGGTAATCACACCAGCAACAACAGTTGCATCAACTGCCACCTGATTAGTCCAAGTGCTCACCCTAGATTCACGAAGCATATTCCTGAAGATGCTTTCAGCTAACCCTGAGGTCACTCGCCAAGTTTCCTTACTTCCAGATGCTTTCTGAACAGCTCTGAAGAACTCCAAAGGAATACCCGATACGTTGGCTGGAACAATCAAATCTGTTGCGCCGAGTCCATTGGACTTAGTTCCACCAACTGTTGGGCCTTGAGCTAGCAGAGCAACATTCAAACCTCTTCGACTTGCAGCAATAGCTGCGATAACTCCACCAGGAGTTCCCCCATAAACAACTAGATCAAATGATGAGACTAGAGGAATCTTCTCTGCCTGCTGTGTCTGAAGATTTACCCCTGAACTAGTTGATAGAACTACCCCTAGAACCAGCCCTATAGACAAAACCAATACTGTAAATCGCTTGGCTAATTTGTGCTTGAAAAACAACTACTTCTCCCCATGGGTAAAGACATCCAACTTCTAGTCGCCCCTAGCCTAGCCAGATTACTCATTGAACAAGCCAACTAAGGCGAATGAATCAATAATCTTCGCTAAATACCTGCCGCTTGTCCGTCTACACGAACATCGCTACCCCAGGCTTGAGTGCCATTATCAAGAATCTTCAATAACTGAACAGCTGAGCCATGACCATAGTCTGGCAACATCATCACATCGTGACCCTTAGCTTTGAGTTCAGCAAATACTTCTTCAGAAATTCTTGATTCAATCTGAAGCTTTCCTGCACCTGTTTCAAAGGCTGATGAATCACCAATTAGGTGCTGCCATCTAGCTGCTTCACAAGCTTCTTGAACACTCATACCTAGATCAATTAGTCCGACTATCAACTGGAAGTTAGTCTGCACTTGGATGTTAGCGCCAGGTGTTCCACCAACATAGGCAAGTGATCCATCAGCCTTAGTAATAGTCCAAGCGTTCAAGGTGTGAGCTGGACGCTTACCTGGTTCAATCAGGTTCGGTGAATCGGCTTCCAAACTAAATCCAGTTCCACGGTTATTTAGTAGAACGCCAGTTCCCTTAGGGACAAATGCTGCTCCAAAACCATGAAACACACTTTGAATCCATGACACTGCATTACCTTCACCATCAGCCACGATGAAGTATGTGGTGTCACTACCCTCCTGAGTGTTACCTTCAGGGCCGTTATAAGCCTGAGCTAGATTTATCTGCTTTCGGCGCATAGCAATGTGTTCTGGAGAAAGAATTCTTTGAGTATCAACTGGAACAAACTCAGGATCAGCAATAATCTCGTTGCGGTCCATAAAGCCAATCTTCTTAGCCTCAACCATTAGGTGAATACGCTCTGCTTCAGACAATGATGCTAGGTCTTGATCTTCAACCAGAAGAAGTTCTTCAAGAAGAATCATTCCTTGGGTTGGCGGTGGTTGACCATGAACTGAGTAACCACGGTAGGTAGCTGTTAGAGGCGCTTCAACACGAGTTTCATGGTTAGCCAGATCTTCATGGTTGAACCAACCATCAGTTCCTGAAACAATCTTGTCCGCTACCTCACCCTTATAGAAGCCATCACGGCCATTGGCTGCAATCAGCTTCAAAGTGTTAGCCAAGTCCTTTTGGATAACAACATCACCGATGGCTAGAGAGACATCAATACCCATGTCTGCAAAGAATGTTGAACCTGGGAACTGTTCTAAGAACTTCTGAATACGAAGAACAAAGTCTCTAGATGCTGGGAAGCCCTGCTCTGCATATCTAATCGCAGGAGCGAGAATCTCAGCCATTGGTAACTTGCCGTATCTATCGTGAGCGGCAAACCAAGCAGCAACCGTGCCTGGCACAGTTGCAGATCTATACCCGTGGTGATCAATTGTGTCTTCGAACTTGTCTCTAGTCGCTGAGTGACCGGCTTCACCACTTCCGTTGAAGGCTAAGTTCTCTTTGGTTTTAGCGTGATGGGTAATCATGAACGCATCGCCACCCAGTTGAGAAGCTCCCGGCTCAACTACGGAGATCACAGCACTGAGTGCGATACCAGCATCAATAAATGAGCCACCTGCTCTAAGGATCTCTAATGCCGCTGAAACAGCTAAAGGCTGGCTAGCAGCTGCGCCACCATTTCTTGAGTAAACGACTCCACGATGTGTTTTCATGTGCCTATTATGGCGAACTATTTGAAGTTAGGGCCGAAGGCCTCCCTAAGGGTTACCGATTGCAACCCTCTAGACTTCATAATTTGTTGAATCTGGGTAAGTGCCTTTTTGGATTTCAACCTGTTACAGTGGTCAATCACAATTCGACCATCTGCGATCCACTTCTTGGCGAATTGAACAATCCGCTCATCAGATACACCGAAGTTGTCACCAAAGCTTCCGTACCACATAGTTGGAACTGTGTAGCCGATATCTGCTGCAACTGATCGAACTTTACTGTTTGAAATTCCGTACGGTGGTCTGAAGTATGGTCTCGCGTCATAACCAAATTGATTCATCATAAAGTTGTGGCAATCTAAGAGTTCTTTCTTCACTTGTTGTGAACTTAATGTGGTCAAATCTTTATGCCGGACTGTGTGGTTTCCTAGCTGAATGCTGCCAGCCTCTAACAATCTAGCTATCTGCTTGGAATTAGTACGCCAAGAGTCATACCCACTTGTGATAAACAAAGTCAGGTGATGCACGCCTTCTTCTGCAATGTCAAGATATGAGGCAACAGCAGGTGAGCTAACTCCATCATCAATGGTCCACGCAAATCGTTTGGTTTTACTCGCCGGCAATCTGGTAATAATCTTTGAACGAGCATCAGCCTCCTGCGCACCAGGGATTAGCAAGGCTGCACTGGCTCCAATGAGAAACTTCTGTCTTGATATTTCCATTGCTCAAATCTAGGGGAATTACAGGGATTTAACTCGGTCACTAGATAACGGCATAATAAAGATATGGAATTAGCGGGCAAGAACATATTGGTTATCGGTGGCTCAGGAGTATTAGGAGCTGAACTGGTTAGGCAGCTGACCGCTCAAGGGGCGAACGTCATGGCAACAGCCAGAAATGCTGAAACAGCAGCCAAGATACCTAATGAAGCAACACTCAAACTAGTTGTTGACCTTGAAAGCCCCGAGAGCATAAAGACTTTTACCGACTACCTGCTAAACCTAAACAGCCCAATCCACGGCATCATCAATGCTGCCGGTGTTGTTGGCTTTGCTAAGGCAACTGAAACATCAGCAGCCGATGCCACAAAGCTAATGCAGATCAATAACCTTGGACCAGCAGCCATCATCTCTGCTCTGCATCCTCTTCTATCACTAGATAAAGATGCTGGAGTATTTGTTGCAGGTATTACAGGAGTTGTTTCAGAGAAGGTCTTCCCTGGTATGTCTGCATACACAGTTTCCAAGACAGCTCACGCCAGCTACCTAGCCACCATCGCTCAAGAGTTCCGCAGAGACAAGATTCAGGTAACTGACGCCAAGCCTGGTCACACTGAAACAGGACTAGCTTCAAGAGCCATATTTGGAACAGCACCAGCATTCCCAGAGGGAATGACTGCAGCTCACGTAGTGACCGTATTGCTTTCAGGAATCAAAGAAGGCAAAGCACTAATACCTAGCACCGAGTTCTAGTTCAACGGCTTTGCCGAGGCGTAGCTACTAGTCGTTTGAGTTACCTGAACACTTGCAGCCTTCGCCACAGTTACATTCCTTGTCTTCCAACACAATCACACCTCCTCTTACTGAGCTTGTTCTTGAAGTCTTACACGTTGAAAGCGAATATGGGGATAAGTTCAAGCAGTTAGACGTTGAACCTAAACTCAACAACATCTCCATCGCGCATGACATAGTCTTTGCCTTCCATGCGGACTTTACCTGCTGCTTTAGCATCGTTGATTGAACCAGCTGCGATTAGATCATCAAAGGAAACAATTTCAGCTTTGATGAAACCTCTTTGGAAATCAGTGTGAATAACACCAGCAGCCTGAGGTGCTGTTGCACCCTTCTTGATTGTCCAGGCTCTAGTTTCTTTAGGACCTGCTGTTAGGTAAGTCTGAAGACCAAGAGTGTTGAAACCGATACGAGCAAGCTGGTCGAGACCTGATTCTTCTTGACCTAAAGATGCTAGTAGTTCGTTGGCTTCTTCAGGAGATAAATCAATTAGTTCTGACTCAACCTTGGCATCTAAGAACACAGCTTCAGCAGGAGCAACAAGATCTGCTAACTGCTTACGCTTAGAAGCATCACTTAGGACTGATTCATCAACGTTAAAGACATAAAGAATAGGTTTCGCGGTGAGTAGACCTAGTTCTTTGATTGGAAGTAAATCAATATTTGAGATAGATAGTGGCTTGCCTGCATTTAGGAAAGCAAGTGCTTCATCTACTGTGTCAAGGACAGCTGGTTCAACCTTCTTGCCCTTAACTTCTTTTTCAATTCTTACTCTGGCTTTATCTAGGGTTTCTAGATCCGCAAGAATCAACTCTGTGTTGATGGTTTCGATATCACTTGAGGCATCTACCTTGCCATCAACGTGAATAACATCAGGGTCAATGAATCCTCTAACTACTTGAGCAATAGCATCTGCCTCGCGGATGTTAGCTAGGAACTTGTTTCCTAGGCCTTCACCCAAAGATGCACCCTTAACAATTCCAGCAATGTCAACAAAGGACACTGGAGCAGGTAGTAGCTTCTCGCTACTAAAGATCTCAGCTAGTTTCTGGAGTCTTGGGTCTGGAAGGTTTACAACACCGATGTTAGGTTCAATGGTTGCGAAGGGATAGTTCGCTGCCAACACATTGTTCTTAGTTAGGGCGTTGAAGAGAGTTGATTTGCCGACGTTTGGTAGTCCGACGATACCGATTGTTAGAGCCATTCAAGCAAGTTTACTTGGCTCAGGGCTTTGTCTTGGCCTTAGGTTAGATTGAAGCATGCCCCTAAATTTCACAGCAATAGACTTTGAGACCGCTAATGGGTCTTCAGCTAGTCCCTGTGCTGTTGGATTAGTCAAGGTGCTTGAAGGTCAAATAGTTGATACCTTCTCGACTTTGATAAAGCCACCTTACCCAAATGACTGGTTTGCCACAGGAAACATAGGTGTCCATGGCATCCACCCTCAAGATGTTATTGATGCACCTAACTGGGCCGAAGCCTTGGAACAGATGCTTGGGTTTATAGGAATGGATGACCTGATAGCCCATAATGCCAGCTTTGATATGGGGGTTTTGAGATCTAGTGCTGCCCTTATTGAGGCTGAACTACCTGATCTTAGATATGGCTGTTCGCTACTGATGGCCAGAAAGACCTATAACTTAGAGAGCTATCGCTTGAACCAGGTGGCCTATGCCATAGGCCATGAGGAGTTTAGTCATCATGATGCCCTTGCCGATAGTGATGCCTGCGCCAGGATTGTCATTCATATGGCTGATAGACATGGGGTTTCTAGCCTTGATGAACTAGCTGAACTCACCAACCATAAAATCAAGTCACTTAGGCCCGAATCTGCCTAAATCTAGGCATTTGTTATACTTTTGAGAGTTAGCCGACAGTGTAGTTTGCTCTAATTAGCCAGAAACATTGGGCACTTATATAAATACGAGTGAGTAGGAGAAACACATGTCGCAAGGACACTTTGGTGCTCCCGTTGTCACATTGACACCTGCCCCCACTCTAGACAGAACTTACTTCGTAAATAACCTCCACCCAGGTGGAGTCAACCGAGCTGATGATGTTCGTGAAGAACTAGCTGGTAAAGGTATCAACGTTTCTCGTGGTCTTACCCTTGCCAACATTCATGCCCCAGGCGTTGTTCCTATCGGTAACGCTGATCCAAGTGTTTTAGAAAGAACCGGTTCTTCTTTCCTAGTGCCCCTATGGGTTGAAGGGAACCTTCGAGTTTCAACAACAATCGTTGACATGCATGGCACAACCACCAAGGTCAACGAGTCCCCTAGATCACTAAGTGAAGAAGACTGGCAGAAAGTTATTGATCTAACTGAAGCTGAGGTTAGAAACACTGGAGCTAAGTGGTTAGTTATTGCTGGAGCTCTTCCAACATATAAATCAACCGGTGTTTATGTTGATTTGCAGCCAATCTTTGATTCTATGAAGGCTATGGGTGTCAAAGTTGCTCTTGATACTTCAGGTGAACCTCTTTCTTATTGGGCTCGTAAGGGCTGTGTAACAGTTATCAAACCAAATGCTGAAGAACTAGCTTCAGCTGTTGGTAGAGAACTAGCAACCGTGGGTGATGTTGTTGAGGCAGCTCGTGAACTTTGTGAGCACGGTATTGAAGTAGTGCTTGCATCTATGGGTGCTGATGGAATGATAGCTGTGACTCTAGAAGGTCACTGGGCAGCAAGAACTCCTCCAGTTAAAGTAATCAACACTGTTGGTGCTGGAGATGCAACCCTTGCTGGTTTCCTGTCAGCTGTTGTTTCTAACCCAATTGCTGAAGGTGAAGATGATTACGGTGTTGGCTTCAATGTTCCACTGGGTGTGCAGACAGCTGTTCGCTGGGGAGCTATTGCTGTTACCCAACCAACCTCAGGTCTTGAGAACCTAGAGAACATGCCTCCAGCAACAGTAGATTCTGAACCAAACCTAAATGTTCCACTCGAAGAAATAGCCAAACCATAGGAGTAACAAGTGCCAGTAGCATCACCTGATCAATACGCAGAAATGATTGACCGCGCTAAGAAAGGTGGATTTGCTTACCCTGCTATTAACGTATCTAGTTCACAAACAGTTAACGCTGTTCTGCAGGGACTAACTGAAGCTGGCTCTGATGGCATCCTTCAGGTGACTACAGGTGGTGGCGATTACTGGTCAGGTTCATCGGTCAAGCACATGGCAACCGGCGCTGCTGCTATGGCTAACTTCGTAAGAGAAGTTGCTAAGAACTATCCAATCACCGTTGGTATCCACACCGACCATTGTTCAAAGCCTCACCTAGAAACCTTCCTTCTTCCTCTACTTGAACTAAGCAAGGAAAGAGTTCGTAACCACCAGGAACCACTATTCAACTCACAGATGTGGGATGGTTCAGCTGTCTCTCTAACTGAGAACCTTCAGATCTCTAAGGACCTGCTTGCTCAGACTAAGAACCTAGGCATCATCTTGGAAGTTGAGATTGGTGTTGTTGGTGGAGAAGAAGATGGCGTTGAAGGTGGTGAAGGTGATCACCTTTACTCAACTATTGAAGATGGGCTACTAACTGCTGAAGCTCTAGGTCTAGGCGAAAACGGTAGATACCTAACTGCACTTACCTTTGGTAACGTCCACGGTGTTTACAAGGCAGGAAACGTGGTGCTTAGACCAGAACTACTAAATGATATTCAGCGTGCAGTTGGTGACAAGTATGGCAAGGATATGCCATTTGATCTTGTCTTCCACGGTGGTTCTGGTTCAACTCCTCAGGAGATTGCCGATGCAGTTCGCTTTGGTGTTGTGAAGATGAACATCGACACTGACACTCAGTATGCATTCACCAGATCTATTGCCGGTCACATGCTTTCTAACTACGACAAGGTTCTAAAAGTTGACGGCGAAGTTGGCGACAAGAAGGCTTATGACCCACGTGCCTGGGGCAAGGTTGCTGAAGCTGATATGGCTAAGCGTGTTGTTCTTGCAACTCAAGAGTTGGGTTCAGCTTCTAAATCAATGAGCTTGTAAATGCTGGGTGTAGACCCTTTCTACGACAACGGGAATCCCCGTTTCAAAGGTTCATATAAGAACAATGAAATGCATGGCTTCTGGGAGTTCTTTAGAAAAGATGGATCTCTTATGAGATCAGGTTCTTTTGATGAAGGTAAACAAACAGGTGTTTGGAAGACCTTTGACAGAACTGGAAAGCTAGTAAAAGAAACTAGTTTTAGTTAGTGATTGTCTGAGCTTCTCTTCTGCTTGTTGCTGGTGTCTTCACCAGCAGCCTTTAGATCTTTTCTTAGTTCCTTAGGTAATGAGAACTGAACATCCTCTTCAGCAGTCTGAACAATGTCAACATCGCCGTATCCGCGTTGAGCTAAATACTGAAGAACTTCATCAACTAGAACTTCTGGAACAGATGCTCCTGAAGTAACACCAACTGTTGCCACACCCTCAAACCATTCATCCTGAATCTCTGATGCGTAATCCACTCGGTAAGAAGCCTTGGCCCCTGCTTCAAGGGCTACTTCAACTAGTCTCACTGTGTTAGAAGAGTTAGCAGAACCAACCACAATAACTAGCTCAGCATCCTGAGCTACCTTCTTGATAGCCACCTGTCTGTTCTGAGTTGCATAACAGATGTCATCGCTTGGTGGGTTTTGAAGAGTTGGGAATCTCTCTCGAAGTGCTTCAACTGTTTCGTAAGTTTCATCAACTGAAAGAGTTGTCTGTGAAAGCCAGACAACTTTCTCTGGGTCTCTAACTGTTACGTTTAGGATTCCGTGACGACCATCAACTAGTTGAACGTGATCAGGAGCCTCTCCTGCTGTTCCTTCTACTTCTTCGTGACCTTCGTGACCGATTAGAAGAATGTCATAGTCTTCGCTAGCAAATCTTTGAACTTCTCTATGCACCTTGGTAACCAATGGGCAGGTTGCATCAATGGTGTTTAGGTTTCTATCTTCAGAGGCTTTGATAACTGCTGGGCTAACTCCATGAGCTGAGAAGACCAAGATGCTGCCTTCAGGCACTTCGTCAACTTCGTTAACGAAGATGGCTCCACGTCTTTCAAGGCTTGAAACCACGTGCTTGTTATGAACGATCTCTTTACGGACATAAACTGGTGACCCATGAAGGTCTAGGGCCTTTTCGACAGCAATAACGGCTCTGTCCACTCCAGCACAGTATCCACGGGGAGCAGCCAAAAGAACTCGCTTAGCCGAAGCTTTAAGTCCTAGGTCGGAAGTATTCTGGGAGATAGTCACAAGGCAATTCTAAACGCAAGGGAAAGGTAACTGGTCATGAACGACCTAATCAACATAGGTAAAGACCCAGATCACCCTTTCACGGTCCAACAACTAAGCGAAAGAGTCGCTAATGCGGTCAAAGGCTGGGGCAATGCTTGGGTTGAAGGCGAAATCATCAAGTTCCAAGCCAAAGCAGGAGGACACGCTTACCCTCAGCTAAGAGATCTAGCTACCGGTTCAACCATTTCACTAGTTATCTTCAATGGCGTTCTAGTTTCAGCTGGCGAAGAGTTCAAAGACGGCGACCGCGTCCTAGTTTCAGGAAACATGGACTACTACGTAGCCAGAGGAACTCTCAGCCTCAAAGTATCTTCTATCAAGAAGGTAGGCCTTGGTGTTCTCATGGCAGAGATTGAAGCCAGAAGAGCAAAGATTTATGCCGAAGGACTAGCTGATCCTTCAAAGAAGAAGAAACTTCCTTTCTTACCTGGCGTGATTGGTCTTATTACTGCTGAGAACTCAGATGCAGAAAAAGATGTCAGACAAAACGTGTTACTTAGATGGCCAGAGGCTGTCATTCGAATGGCTAACGTTTCTGTTCAAGGTGCTGAGTGTGCTCCTAGTGTTATTGCAGCTCTAAAGAAAATGGATGCCGACCCTGAGGTTGAAGTAATCATCATAACCCGAGGTGGTGGTGGATTCTTAGATCTTGTTGGCTTTAGCGATGAAGCATTAGTTCGAGCAGTTGCTGCTTGTGAGACTCCAGTTATCTCGGCTATCGGTCACGAAAACGACAGACCTATCATCGATGATGTTTCTGACCTTAGAGCCTCTACCCCTACCGATGCAGCAAAGCGAGTAGTTCCTGATGTAGTTGAAGAGCGCAAAAAGATTAAAGATTCGCTAGAGAGAATGAAGCAAATCATTGGTTCATACCTAGGTCACCAAGTTACTTTGATTCAACAGATTAGACAGCATCCCCTTCTAAAAGACCCTCACGCCTACCTAATCCAGAGAACCGATGACCTAGCTAGAGCTCTAGGAGAACTTAGAGATGACCTTGATTACAAGCTAGATAAGCAGTCAACTGATCTGGCTAATAAGAGGAACCTACTTAGATCCCTCTCCCCTCAAAGCACCCTAGACAGGGGCTATGCGGTAATTAGAGATGCTGAAGGCAACGTTATTACTGACCCCAAGATGGCTAAATCTGGAACTTTACTGAAACTTAGGGTTGCCAAGGGCGACCTGGATGCAACCGCTAACTAATCAACTATTAAACTGGAGAGACAATGGCCGAGAAGAACCCAAACGCAGATATCGCTGAAATGACCTATGAGCAGGCTCGCGATGAACTTACCAAGGTGCTCAACCAACTAGAGCAGGGTTCAGTAACCCTAGATCAGAGCATGGCGCTATGGCAGCGTGGAGAAGTATTAGCTCAGAAGTGTGAAGAGTGGCTCACTGGAGCTAGAGCAAAACTTGATGAAGTACTAAAGAAGAAGGACTAAGTACACCTTGAGTGATTCAGCCGCTAGACACAGAGCTCGCCAAACAGTAATCAACCTGATTCTGGCACTAGGAGCATCTATCGGCTTAGTGGTCACACTAGTTCTTATCGTTCCTCGTGACGACTCATCTCGCATAAGGGAAATTGATTACACTGCAATCTCACAAAAAGCTCAAGAAGATTCAGGCTTTGATGTGATCACCATTACTCCCCCGGAAAACTGGTGGTCAAATAATGCAATGCTCACCACCAACAACATTGATACCGTTCCAGTTTTCAAAGCTGGCTTTGTTGGTAGCGATATCAAATACGTCGGATACACCCAAGCCTTCAATGCCAACCCAACCTGGTTAGCATTATCACTCAATGGCAAAGTGCTAACCGAACAATATTCTTCTAAGCATTACACCTGGGATGTTTACGAATCTGTTGTTGAAAACAACCCAAAAAAGACTATGGATTACATCATGGTTCTAAATTACAAAGATCAGGATTACCTTCTGCTCTATGGCGTTGCTGACCAGGCTGAGTTCAAGTCATTTGTAGATTCAATCGATAAAGAACTGAATGGAGTGCCTCAAATTGACTAAATCAAATAGACCTCACACTCCTGCAGAAGCATGGGCCGCAATTCTTGAAGGCAACCAAAGATTTGTTACCGATAAGCCTGCTCACGTTAGACAAGACTTCGGGCTTAGGCAAGAGCTAGCTAAGGAACAGAAGCCGTTTGCGGCATTGTTTGGTTGCGCGGACTCAAGACTATCTGCGGAAATTATCTTCGATGTTGGGCTAGGCGATTTATTCGTTGTTCGTAACGCAGGCCAGGTTATTGCTGAAACCATTCTTGGCTCTTTGGAATATGCAGTTGAAGTATTAGGTGTCCCACTAATCCTGGTTCTAGGTCACGACGAGTGTGGAGCTATTAGAGCCACCATGAATTCAACTGAAGGGCAACCAATGCCTAAAGGCGAATTCATCCACAACCTGGTTGAGAGAATTACCCCTACTGTTTTGGCGGCTAAAGCTTATGGCCTTAACGAAATCGACGAAATAACTGCTGTTCACATCAAACACACCATAGATGAACTTATTGCAAGATCAACCCTCATCGCTGAGCGAATTGAATCGGGTAAATTGGCAGTTGTAGGAGCAAATTACAAGCTAGCCCTTGGTGAGATTCAAGAAATCGCAACCATCGGCCAGACTAGATAGATAAGGCAAGTAAATGGAATACCGCATTGAACACGACACCATGGGTGAAGTCAAAGTCCCAGTAAACGCTCTATACGCAGCTCAAACTGCAAGAGCAGTAGAGAACTTCCCTATTAGCGGTACCACTCTAGAACGAGCACACATCGCAGCTCTTGCTCAAATCAAGAAGTCAGCAGCTCTTGCTAACGCTTCCCTCGGTGTTCTAGATAAGAACATTGCGGATGCCATCGCCTATGCAGCCGATGAGGTTATCTCCGGTAAGCACGATGGAGAATTCCCAGTGGATGTTTTCCAGACTGGTTCAGGAACTTCATCGAACATGAACATGAATGAAGTTCTAGCAACCCTTGCAACAGCAAAGCTTGGTAGCAAAGTTCACCCTAACGATCACGTGAACGCTTCGCAGTCATCTAACGATGTCTTCCCTACATCAGTGCACCTAGCTGTTACCTCTGCTCTTATTCATAACCTCCTTCCAGCCCTAGATCACCTAGCTAAAGCACTAGAAGTAAAAGCAAAGGCTTGGGAGTCAGTTGTAAAGGCAGGCCGTACACACCTGATGGATGCAACACCTGTAACCCTTGGTCAAGAGTTTGGTGGCTATGCAGCTCAAATTAGATACGGCATTGAGAGAGTTGAATCAACTATCGCTCGTGTTGCTGAAGTTCCTCTAGGTGGAACTGCAGTTGGCACTGGTATCAACACTCCTAAAGGTTTTCCTCAGGAAGTTATTCGTCTACTTGCAGCAGAGACAAAGCTTCCAGTTACAGAAGCTAGAAACCACTTTGAAGCCCAAGGAGCTAGAGATGCTCTAGTTGAGGCATCAGGTGCTCTTAGAACTCTTTCTGTTGGTGTTACTAAGATTTGTAACGACCTTCGTTGGATGGGTTCAGGACCTAACGCTGGTATCGGAGAACTATCAATCCCAGATCTACAACCAGGATCTTCAATCATGCCTGGCAAGGTTAACCCAGTTATCCCAGAAGCCGTAATGATGGTTGTTGCCCGAGTAATCGGTAACGATGCAACGGTTGCTTGGGCAGGAGCTACCGGTAACTTCGAACTCAACGTAGCAATCCCTGTAATGGGTAACGCTTTACTTGAGTCAATTAGATTGCTCTCTAACTCATTGGTACTACTAGCCGATAAGACCATTGATGGTCTTGAAGCAAACGTTGAAAGATCAAGAGCGCTAGCTGAGTCTTCTCCTTCTATTGTTACCCCGCTAAACAAGTACATTGGCTACGAGTCAGCAGCCAAGATTGCTAAGCATGCTGTTGCTAAGGGTGTAACTATCCGTGAGGCAACCATTGAATTGGGTTACGTCGATGGCGAGAAGCTAACCATGGAACAGCTAGATAAAGCTCTGGATGTTCTTTCTATGACTAAACCGAGTGAGTAACTAGCCAATAGCTAGTTGTCCCTATAAAGCTAAGTAAAAGATAAGGGCCAAGCGGAATGCTTGTCCCTATCTCTACTTTTCCCCTGAACATCAAAACAATGATTACTCCAAAGGCTAAGACAAAAGCTAAACCTATTGCCACTATCGGCAGATAGAAATTGAAGTATCCAAGCACCAGAGCTAGTGCTCCTGCTAACTTCACATCCCCCATACCTAGAACATCAAAGTAGTTAGCGGCTATTCCAATTACTAAAACGCTTATGCAACAAAGAAAAGCAAAGAGAAAGCGTGCCCAGTCCATCGAGAGCATGGTGGCAACTAACTGCGACAAGAGAGCAATCGGATAGGTGGGCAAGACTAACCTATTTGGAAGACGATGCTCTCTTAGATCTATTACAGCTAGTGGCCATGCCACCGCTAGCAAATACAGGGCGGGTATTAGAGCTAGGGCTTCTGATGGACTGGGCACCAACCCAAGTTAGTCAAGAAACAAGAATGCTTCTTAAGTTATTCACAGCCTAGTTATCTAGAAGGCTAGTAACCATATCTGCAATTGGTGAACGCTCTGATCTAGTCAGAGTCAGATGAGCAAACAGTGACTGTCCTTTGAGTGCTTCAATAACTGATGCAACACCATCGTGTCTACCAACTCGGAGGTTATCTCTTTGAGCAACATCGTGAGTCATAATCACTCTTGAGTTCTGTCCGATACGGCTTAGAACTGTTAGAAGAACATTTCTCTCAAGTGATTGAGCTTCATCAACAATTACGAAAGTGTCATGAAGTGATCTACCTCTGATGTGTGTAAGAGGAAGTACTTCTAGAAGATTTCTATCCATGACATGCTCGATTACTTCTTTGCTAACTAGTGGTCCTAGAGTGTCAAAGACTGCTTGAGCCCAAGGGTTCATCTTCTCTGCTTCTGTACCAGGTAAGAAACCTAGTTCTTGACCACCAACTGCATACAAAGGTCTAAAGACCATAATCTTTTTGTGAGCACGTCTTTCTAGAACTGCTTCTAAACCAGCACATAAAGCCAAGGCAGATTTACCGGTTCCTGCACGACCACCTAGAGAAACAATGCCAACTTCTGGATCTAGCAGAACATCAATAGCCAGTCTCTGCTCTGCCGAACGACCATGAACACCAAATAGGTCTCTATCTCCCCTAACCAGCTTGATTCTCTTATCCGGCGTTACACGACCTAGAGCACTGCCTCTTTCGCTAGTGATAACAAGACCACAGTTAGCAGGCAGGTCTTTAACCTGAGGGTGGTCATAGATCTCACCATCATAGAAATCACTCATCTGTTCAGCACTAAGAGCAATCTCAGCGATTCCTGTGTAACCAGAGTCAACAGCCATCTCTGCTTTGTATTCATCAGCTAGTAAACCAAGTGCTGATGCCTTCACACGAAGTGGCAGGTCTTTAGAGACCACCGTGACATCAAAACCTTCATTGGCTAGGTTGGCTGCTACTGCAAGGATTCTTGAATCGTTGTCACCTAGTTGGAAGCCAACTGGAAGAACATCAGGGTTGATGTGGTTTAGTTCAACTCTTAGAGTTCCACCATCTCCAACTGGAACAGGGAAATCTAGTCTTTCGTGTTTGATACGAAGATCATCAAGGTTTCTAAGAGCCTGTCTAGCGAAGTAACCAATCTCCGGGTCGTGACGCTTTTTCTCTAGTTCGTTGATAACGATGATTGGAATTACAAGTTCATGCTCTTTGAACCTGAACATAGCTCTAGGGTCAGCTAGAAAAACTGATGTGTCTATGATGAAGGTCTTGATTGCCGTATCCGGCTTGACTGGTTTGGCCTTAGCAGTGGTCTTTGTGGTCTTGGTCGTAGAACTGCTATTAGCGGCCATTTATGCTCCAATTCATTTATTGGATTTATGTTAGAACTTCTAACTGAAATTGGTGCGTCAACACGCTTAGTGTTTCTAAGCCGTTACCTTTAGTTAACCTAAGCCCCGAAGCGTCTGTGTCGCTTAGCAAATGCTCTAAGGGCACGAAGGAAGTCAACTCTTCTGAAGTCAGGCCATAGTGCTTCTTCAAAGTAGAGCTCGCTGTTGCTACTTTGCCAAAGCAAGAAGCCACTTAGTCTTTGTTCTCCTGAAGTTCTAATAATCAAATCAGGGTCAGGCTGTCCCCCAGTATAAAGATGTTCTGTAATTAGTTCAGGAGAAAGTAGTTCTGCTAAAGCTTCAATACTGCTTCCGGCTTCTGAGTGCTTACGAAGAATCTGCTTCATAGCTTCAGCAATCTCATTGCGCCCACCATAGGCAACAGCAAGGTTCACATCTAATCCCTTGAGATCTGCTGTTGCCTTCTCAGCGATCTCTATTCTTTCTCTAAGAGCAGCTGGAAGAGCATCTCTATCTCCCACTAGCCTTACTCGCCACTTCTTAGCTTCTGCTAGTTCTGTTGCAACATCTCCGATGATGCCAAGTAAGTCATCTAGCTCATCAGTTGATCTCTTGGTTAGGTTTTCAATGGAGAGCATATACAAAGTCACAACGGGAATCTCTAGCTCATCACACCAGCCCAGAAACTCATGAATCTTCTTGCCGCCTGCTGTGTGACCAATCTTTGCTTTAGCCCCAAAGTTTCGCTCTGCCCAGCGTCTATTGCCATCAAGCATCACAGCTACGTGCTTAGGGAGGTCTACTGAGGTTAGTCCCCCTAGGATGCCCCGCTCATAGAGCCGATAGATCAACTTACGCATAGTTTCTAGGTTACCTGCCAAACCTTGTGTATTGGACCTACAGGTAGGGTTTAGGTATGAGCAATCAGCAGCCAGATCCCCTATATCTTCCATTAACCGAAACTATTCCCGAGACAGCCTTAGACCCTAAGCCATCCTGGCGAGGCTGGATTCACACTGGAGTGCTACCAATAGTTATTGCCGGTGGAATCATCCTTCTAGTCCTAGCTGATGGTGTTATTCCTAAGGTTGCTGCAGCTATCTTCTTTGCTTGCTCTTTCTTACTCTTTGGTAACTCTGCTTTGTATCACCGCTTCAACTGGAAGTCAAAGATGAGAGTTACTCTAAAAAGAATTGACCATGCCAACATCTTCTTACTCATAGCTGGCAGCTACACTCCAATGGCAATGCTTGCTCTTGAAAGAGATAAGGGAGTAATTCTTTTAGTCAGTGTTTGGATAGGTGCGTTTGTTGGAGTTGGATTCAGAGTGTTCTGGATCAATGCCCCTAGATGGTTATATGTTCCGCTTTATGTTGGGCTTGGTTGGGCAGCAATGTTCTATATCGTTGACTTCTTAAACTTCAACCTAGTTGCAATGCTGTTGATTATTGCTGGAGGACTTTGCTACACAGCAGGAGCTGTGTTCTATGGAATGAAAAGGCCTAACCCATTTCCAGGACACTTTGGTTTCCATGAAATATTTCATTCACTAACAGTGATTGCTTTTATGTGTCACTGGGTAGCAGTGTTACTAGTGAGCCTTAACCCACTAGTTGGTTCAATAGGAAACTAGTTCTTCTGATTACGCTGTTTAGCTAGTTCAGCTGCTTCTTCAATTGCTGCTTGCTCTTCAGATATTTCTTGTTGAATCTCGTCACGGTATCTAACCTTGCGGATTCTTCTGACCATGTCGAAGATTAGAAAACCTGCACCAATAGCCATAGCAAAGGTGAAGATCCAACCAAGTGTGCCAGGGCTAGCTGCAATAGCTTCAGCTTCCTCTTCGGCTCTAAGTATCAAAGTATTGAAGTTCATGAGTTAACCTTAACCTGTGCAGCAGTTACCAGAGCAAATAGCCCAGCGTTATGGCAAGAGCCCTAAGCAGGAGGCTCAAAGACGTCGAGCCATAATCATCACTGCCAGCCTCATAACAGCCCTATTTGCAGCCTGGGCAGTCTGGGCCAACCTAACTGCTAAGAATGAACCAACCTTCAAAACCAGCTCATTTGAGATCGTTGACCAGCAGAACCTAAGCGTTAGCTTTGTCCTTACGAAACCGGCCAATTCCACCGCTATTTGTGCCGTTCAGGCCATGAAAGAGGATTATGGGATTGTTGCCTACAAAGAGGTCAAAATCCCAGCAACAAGCCCTGAAGATGGCTCAATAACCGATGTTCCGGTCAAGGTAAGCCTCAGAAGCACAGAGCTAGCAGTAACAGGTCTAGTGGACCGCTGCTGGTATGAATAGACTTAGATAAACACCTGCTCGGCCCTAAGGCCGGGCTCTTTTATTACTTTGGAGCAACCTATGAATAACAGCCCAACTTGGCTAACCCAAGAGGCCTTTGACCGTCTAATGGCTGAGCTAGATAACCTCATCAACGTTGAGCGTGCTGCCATTTCAAAGAAGATCCAGGATGCTCGTGAAGAAGGTGACCTCAAGGAAAACGGTGGTTACCACGCAGCTAAAGACCAGCAGGGCATCATTGAAGCCCGTATTGCCAGGCTTACCCAAATCCTTGCCAACTCTGTTGTTGGAGAATCACAAGAAGCCAGTGACACTGTTGCCCAAGGCATGGTAATCACCATTGAACTAAATGAAAAGAAGATGGAATTCTTACTAGGTTCAGCTGAAATGGCAGAGAACACAGACATGAGTGTTTACTCCCCTGATAGCCCAATGGGAATAGCAATCATGGGAGCCAAGATCGGTGAATCAGTTTCATACACTGCACCTAATGGCAAGACCTTGACTGTGAAGATAGTTTCCGTCAAACACTTCGAAGGTTAGTCTTCTCGAGCTTCAATGATTCTAGGCTTTAGGCCTGCTTCTTTTAGAGCCTTGATTACTTCTAGCGTGTGTTCATGACCTGAGGTTTCAACAGAGAGGTTTAGTTCAACTTCTGAGATCTTGAGTCCTAAACCGTGTCTGGTGTGTAGAACTTCAACAACGTTGGCATTTGCCTTAGCGATAACTTCTGCTGTTAGAGCTAGCTGACCTGGACGGTCAGGAAGCATTACAGAGATAGTTGTGTAACGCTCAGCAGCTGCTAGACCATGTCTGACTACTCTCTGAAGTAGTAGTGGGTCCATGTTTCCACCAGAGAGAATAACTACTGTAGTTCCCTTGAGTTTTAGTTTGCCTGCAAGAATTGCTGCAACACCAACAGCACCTGCAGGTTCAACAACCTGCTTAGCTCGTTCAAGTAATACCAAGATTGCTTTAGCAATCTCGTTTTCACTAACAGTTACAACCTTGTCTATGTTCTGCTTGATTAGCTCAAAAGGAACACGACCTGGTTTAGAGACAGCAATACCATCGGCAATAGTTGGAGTAATAGCAACTTCAGTTAGCTTGCCCTTTTTCAAAGATGTTACATAAGGTGCAGCATGTTCAGACTGAACACCGTAGATCTTTACTTTTCTACCATTAGCTTTAGCCTTTAGCTTTGCTGCAACTGCAACACCAGCAGCTAGACCTCCACCACCGATAGCAACAACAATGTTGTCAACCTCCGGTAGTTCATCCAAGATTTCAAGACCAACGGTTCCTTGACCTATGACAACATCAATGTGATCAAATGGTGGAATAAAGACAGCATGCTTCTTCTCTGCATATTCTTTAGCTGCCTTTAGACAATCAGCAAAAGTTTCTCCAGTAAGAACAACTTCTGCTCCATAACCTTTGGTAGCTGAAACCTTGGGAAGAGATGCTCCTACTGGCATAAAGATCTTTGCTTTGATGCCAAGTTCTCTAGCTGCTAGAGCAACACCTTGAGCATGGTTACCAGCACTAGCTGCAACCACTCCACGCTTACGTTCTTGAGCAGTCAACTTTGACATGCGGTTATAAGCACCACGAACCTTATAAGCACCAGTTCGTTGCATGTTCTCTGCCTTTAGAAAGACTTGACCGCCAGTAATCTCTGTTAGGTAACTGCTTGCCAACAGAGGAGTCTTTTTAGCAACAGCAGCAACGTTGAGCGCTGCTAATTCAAAGTCTTCTAGAGTGGGGCTAACCACTGGAGTTTGATCAGGCATTTGTTCTCTCTTGCTTGTTTTATAAGAGTTTAGGGGAGGTGAGCCTTTTGCAGTTCGGCTCATGTTGGCGCCGAGCTGGGCTCAAGACACCTTTGTCATCTAGAACTAGAGCCTACCCTGAGTCTCCTTTCTTTTCACTTTTTGTGATTTTCAAGCCTCGGACGGAATAATTGAAAGGAACTCGATGATCGGTAAACCCATGGAATCCCTAAGCGCTAAAGAGGCCAAGCTATTGGCTCTACATGCCTGTGGGCTGGACTCTAGGCAGGATAAGAGTGTCCTGGATGTAATCACTAGATTTGGGATGTTACAGATCGACAGTGTGAATGTGTTTGAGAGAGCCCATTACATGCCCCTGTTTAGCAGGCTAGGGGCTTTTGATAAGTCTGAGCTAGATTCTCTTACCGGAGGTAAGAACCCTACTCTCATTGAGTATTGGGCTCACCAGGCTAGTTTCATCAAAGCAGAAGACTTCCCTCTTTTTGACTGGCGTATGCAGTGGTATCGCGATAGAGCCAGTCAAAAAGATAGCTTTGAGAATGAGAACAAGAAACTCATTGCTTGGATCAAAGCAGAACTCAAGGCTAATGGTCCTATGACTTCAAGTCAGTTTGAACATGATGAAAACAGGAGACAAGGCTCTTGGTGGGGTTGGAGTAACGTCAAAAGAGCTCTAGAGCGAATGATTGACCAAGGCGTTCTAATTGCTGCTGGAAGAACTAACTTCAGCAGAATCTATGCTCTTCCCGAACAAGTGCTTTCAAACAAGATTCTCAACAAAACAGTTGACCACACTAAAGCTCAAGAACAGCTATTAGGCAATGCTGCAAGACTCATGGGTGTTGGCACAGTTAAAGACATAGCTAATGTTTACTGCCAAACAGCAACTGAAGTAAAGCCAATACTTAGTTCACTTTTAGATAAAGGAATCATCCAAGAGGTAACAGTTGAGAACTGGAAAGATAAAGCCTTTATTCATAAAGACTTTATTGATTACAACTTCAAAGAGATAAAGCCATCTCTAACCACAGTGCTCTCCCCCTTTGATCCTCTAACCTGGCAAAGAGAAAGAGCTCTTAGAATCTTCAACTTTGATTACCGTATTGAGATTTACACTCCTGAACCAAAGAGAATCTACGGCTATTACAGCCTTCCAACACTACATAAGGACAACCTGGTTGCTCGAATAGATCTCAAGTCAGACAGACAAAACAAAACCCTCTTAGTTCAATCTGCCTGGCATGAATTACACCTAACCCCTAAAGAAGTCGAAACATCTTCCAAAGCCATAGCTAAGCACTTAGTGGATGTTAGGAAATGGCAGGGGCTAGATTCAGTTGAATCTAAAGGTAAAGGGAACTTTACGGTTTAGAAGATTTTTTACTCAACTACTTCTGCCCCGAAGCCGTCATAAGTTCCGCCATTACCTTCAACTACAAACAGGACTGCTTTGAAGGCTTGAACGAAGTGCTCATCTAGAGCATCTTCTCTAGTAGCTAGAAGGCTGAACTTGAATAGACCTGCCTTTGCTACAGATACTTCATAGCCAATGTTGCTTAGGTCTTCTGCTACCTTCTTGGCATTATCGAGTTTACGGAAATAGGCAAAATGCTCAACTTGTCTAGGCTGATCTAATCGATCACCGTGTTCTCTTCTTACCTTGAGTTGTTCTTCCCAACGAACTAGCTCTTCTTGGAATCTTTCTTCCAACATAGGTTCCCCCTTCTAAGAAAACTACCTAGAATTTACCACCGATTGTTCCCAAACGTTCAATTCTCTTATCTAGTGGTGGGTGGGTTGAGAATAGTCTCTCAGCAACAGAAGGCTTGATTGGGTCGCTGATATACATGTGAGCCATAGATGAAGAAGCTTTTCTCATAGGTCTTCCGTAGTCTCTTAGCTTGCCTAGAGCACCCTGTAAACCTTCAGGGAATCTAGTGATCTCAGCACCTGATGCATCAGCTAGGTATTCTCTTTGTCTTGAAACAGCTGCACTAACAATAGGGCCAATAAGTGCTGAGACGATCCAGGCAACAATTCCAAAAGCAATCAGTACAAGTGCTAGCTGGCCGCTGTCCTTGCTTCTTGAGTTACCTGAATAGAAAGCCATTCTTAGGAAGAAGTCAGCCAAGATACCAACTGCGCTAACTAGACCAAAGACAATGGTTGAGACTCTGATGTCATAGTTCTTGACGTGAGCCATCTCATGGGCCATTACACCTTGAAGTTCATTGTCATCCATGATGGCAAGTAATCCTGTTGTTGCTGCTACCACTGCATGCTTAGGATCTCTTCCTGAGGCAAAGGCATTAGGTGCTTCATCTTTGATTAGATACACCTTAGGCATTGGCATACCTTCTGAGATTGCAATGTTTTCAACTGTTCGCCAAAGTCTTGGGTTATCTGCTTTAGTGATCTCAACAGCTCCTGAGGCAGCAACAGCAAATGCTCCTGCTGCGTAGTACTGGATGAGAGCATAAAGAGCAACAAAGCCAATAATCATAAAAGCTGAAGAACCATAGCCGGTTGCATAACCAGCCCAGGTTGCTAGTCCTCCGATTAGTAATACGAAGAATATGATTATGAAGACAGTGTTGCGCTTATTAGCAGCTATCGCTGAATACATTTAGTAATTCCTAAAAAGGTTTTAGAACTTAACCTGAGGTGCGTTCTGGATAGCTGCTAGATCTGCAACTTCATAGAATGCACGCTCAACAAATCCAAGACCCTTAGCAAAGAATGAGTTAGGCCATACCAAGATCTTGGTGTTTAGTTCACGAACTCCACCGTTATAGAAACGACGAGCTGCCATGATCTTGTCTTCAGTGTCAGATAGTTCTGCCTGAAGAGATAGGAAGTTCTGGCTTGCCTGTAGAGCTGGATATGCTTCTGCAACTGCGAATAGAGACTTCAATGCGCCTTGCAGCATGTTCTCTGCTTCTGCTGCCTGAGCTGGGTCGGCTAGAGCTGCACCTGAAATGGTTGCTGCTCTTGCCTTGGTAACGTTTTCAAAAACCTGCTGCTCGTGCTTGGCATAACCCTTAACAGCTTCAATCAGGTTAGGGATTAGATCTGCTCTTCTTTTTAGCTGAACAGTGATATCGCTCCACGCCTCATCAACGCGAACGTTTAGACGGACAAGTCCGTTTCGCATTGCGACAAACCAGATGCCGCCAATTACTACTACAGCCAATACAACCAACAGAACTTCTACCATTACATCTCCTTGTTAGAACCGCAGCAAGCGGTATTGGATTAAGCCTAAGGTTTTTAGGGGCAATTGCGCTCTAATCCCAGTAATCTCTAAGCGAACTGTTACGGTGCCCCCAGTGGGACTCGAACCCACACTGGGACGATTTTAAGTCGTCTGCCTCTGCCATTGGGCTATGGGGGCGCACCTTTTAGTTCTAGTTAGACCTTAGGGCGTGAGGCCCAGGTCTCAAAGATCTGGCGAGGGTTCTCGGTAGCCGCAATTGAAACAATGTCGCGCTTGAATACGAAGTTTGAAATCCAGCCCATGATTACTCTGTGCTTACGCTCAAACATAGGCATAGCTAGACCATGGTAGACACGGTGAGCAAACCAAGCTAGTAGACCCTTTAGAACAATGTTTCCTGACTGGAAGACACCGTTGTATAGACCAAGACCTGCGACAGCTCCTGCGTTCTTGTGCTTGTATTCCAAGATGCCTTCGTTACGAAGAGTAGAAACTAGGTTCTTAGCAAGTAGCTTGCCCTGACGAACAGCGTGCTGTGCGTTAGGAACACAGAAACCACCAACACCGCCACCAGATAGATCTGGAACTGCAGCAACATCTCCAGCTGTCCAAGCACCCTCAAGTGCTTGACCATCTTTATTCACCTGAAGTGTTGGAAGAGCCGAGATTCTTCCTCTGTCATCTAGAGGAAGGTCTGTGTTCTTTACAAAAGGAGATGCCATAACACCGGCAGTCCAAACGATTACATCGCTCTCAAACTTCTCACCAGTAGAAAGTTCAACAACACCATCAGTAGCTGAAACTAACTGAGTGTTTAGGTGAATCTTTGCGCCACGACGATCTAGATCTGAAAGAACCCACTCTGAAGTCTTCTGTGAAACCTCAGGCATGATCCTGCCCATAGCTTCGATTAGGTGGAAGTGAACATCTTTGAACTCAAGGGTTGGGTAGTAACGAAGTAGGTAAGAAGCTAGGTTACGCATTTCAGCGAATACTTCGATACCCGCGAACCCTCCACCAACAACTATGAAGGTCAATAGTCTGTCTCTTGCTGGACCTTCTGGCAGGTTAGCTGCCTTATCGAAGTTAGTAAGAATGGTGTTACGAATCTCAACTGCTTCTTCAACAGTCTTTAGACCAATAGCGTGCTCAGCAACACCTGGAATAGGGAAAGTTCTTGAAACAGCTCCCGCTGTCATAACTATGTGATCGTATGACTTCTTAGTTTCACCAACACCTGGAAGTACCAAGGTGGCAACCTTGTTGGCGTGATCAACGTTAGTCATGGTGCCGTTAATGATGTTGGTGTTCTTTAGGTGTCTTCTGTGTGAGACAACTGTGTGTCTAGCCTCAATCGAACCTGCAACAACTTCTGGCAAGAACGGCTGGTAAGTCATATATGGAAGTGGGTCAACTAAGGTGACCTCTGCTTCACCTTTACCTAGGAGTTTCTCTAGTTTGAATGCTGTGTAGAAACCGGCGTAACCGCCACCAATGATCAAGATTTTTTGCATGCTGGTATTTCCTAAGTTTTTGACTTTTGTTTGAGAGCAACTGTGCGCTCCTTTGATTTTACTGGGTTGAAACCTTACATCTGCACTTGTTCGCATCAATGCCGGCCGCTTCTAGGCTCAAATCCCCAATTAGGTTGAAACCAGGGCCTTTAGCCAGTGAATGGGCAGCTAATGCATGCAAACACTTGACTCTGGTAGGCATTCCCCCAGCACTAATCCCAGCCAATTCCTCAACAAACTCGATAGCTTCACGTTCCTCTATATAGGACTCATGAGCCTGTTTGTAGTTCTCAGCTAGTGCCTTATCCTCAGCAAGTCTTTCAGCCAAGGTGACCATGAAGCCTTCGGCTTCTAAACCGCTTAGAGCAGCTGAGGTGTGTGGATGGGTTAGGTAGTAAAAGGTAGGGAAAGGTTCACCGTGAGCAAGTCTTGGTGAGGTTTGCACAACCATAGGCTTTCCACAAACGCATCTGGCTGCAATACCTAGGACATCTCGCATAGGTCGACCCAGCTGAGCTTGCATCTCTTGAAGATCAGCTTCGGTTGCTTGAGTTATTGGCATTATTTACTAGCTGAGGTTTTGGTTTCGGAAACTGGTTGATCTAGGCCTGCTCTAATGACCGATTGAACTAGGCCTTTGGCCCAGTCTTTCTTAGTTGTGCCAATGGTTTGGGAGAAGTCAGAGCTGTTCTTCTTTTGAGCAAGTAATGCTCCAACTGTTCCACTGGTGTCAGAAAGGTTTAGGCCATCAGCATCTAGAACTAGGTAGCTGATTTCACCAGGAACAACATAAAACAATCTGTCTCTAGCCTGAGCTCTGATGTATACCGGGTCATCCCAGCGCTTCTTCTCTTCAGTGATGTTCTCTAGGTTCTGCTTAGCTTCTTCTAGTTTTGCCTCTAGTTGAGCAATCTGTGTCTGCATCACAAAGTAATCACTCAGTCGAGGCCCGATAGAACTAACACCAAAGACAACTAGGACGATGGTTATTAAAGTCGAAGGAGTCCAAGAGAATCTGCTGGCAACTCTCTGCCTAACAGTGCCGACCTTTGTTTGAGCAGATGCTCGAACATTGACCTTCCTGTTTGGATTTCTAGTTGCCATTATTTACTTAGGCCTTGTAACGAGGGAAAGCGGCTGCTCCTGGGTAGTAAGCAGCATCTTGTAGCTCTTCTTCGATACGAAGTAACTGGTTGTATTTAGCAACTCTTTCACTTCTAGCAGGAGCACCGGTCTTGATCTGTCCAGCGTTGGTAGCAACAGCTAGGTCAGCAATGAAGGTATCTTCTGTTTCACCTGAACGGTGAGAGATGATTGCCTTCATACCTGAGCGCTGAGCAAGTGCTACTGCATCTAGAGTCTCGGTAAGAGTTCCAATCTGGTTAACCTTTACCAAGATCGCGTTACCTGCTAGTTCATCAATACCCTTCTGCAAACGAGCAGGGTTGGTTACATACAAGTCATCGCCAACAAGTTGAACCTTCTTACCCAATACAGACGTAATCTTTGTCCAACCAGCCCAGTCATCTTCAGCTAGTGGGTCTTCGATAGAAACTAGAGGGAAGTCAGCTACCAGTGTCTCGTAGTAAGCAATCATTTCATCGCCAGTTAGCTCTTTACCTTCGAAGCTGTACTTACCAGTCTTCTCATCAAAGAACTCGGTAGCTGCAACGTCCAGTGCAAGACCAAAGTGCTTACCTAGAACGAAACCAGCCTGACCAATAGCTTCTGAAATAAGTTCTAGAGCTGCACGGTTAGTCGGTAGATCAGGAGCAAAGCCACCCTCATCACCAAGACCTGTTGCTAGGTTCTTAGAGTTCAATAGGGCCTTTAGTGAGTGGTAAACCTCAGTACCAGCACGAAGTGCTTCTGAGAAAGAATCAAACCCAATTGGAACAATCATGAACTCTTGAATGTCAACACCGTTGTCAGCGTGAGATCCACCGTTGATGATGTTCATTAGTGGAACAGGAAGTGTGTAAGCGTTAGGTCCACCTAGGTAACGGTATAGCGGCTGACCAGTTGACTCAGCAGCTGCACGCGCGTTAGCAAGAGAAACACCAAGGATTGCGTTAGCACCCAGCTTTGACTTAGTTGCAGTTCCATCCATACGGATTAGAGCGGCATCAACAAGTCTCTGATCTAGTGAATCAAAGTCAATCAAACCAGTCTCATCGTGACCAATCTCATCAACAACAGCCTTCACTGCATTTAGAACACCTTTACCCATGTAACGCTTCTTGTCACCATCACGGGATTCGTGAGCTTCAAAAGCACCGGTTGAAGCACCTGATGGAACAGCTGCTCTACCAAATGATCCATCTGTAAGTAAAACTTCAACCTCAATAGTTGGGTTACCTCTTGAGTCAAGGATTTCTCTTGCGCCGATTGCGTCGATGATGGACATTGTTCTCCTAGTTATTTATCTCTTGAAATAAGGCCTTAGCCTCTAAAATTCACGCCTTTGGGGTTAGTTCTAAGTTTAGTTGCCGATGGCCTTAAAGCTCAGTTCGGCAGTGTCGCTACCAACAAGGGCAAACTGGCTGAAACCAGCCTCCAACATGCTATCTAGCAGGATGTTGAGCTTCTTAGGCTTTAGTTCAAGACGAACTGACTTACCTTCCGCAATGAGCTCCTTCTGGAACCTAACTGCATTCTTTATGCATTCAACACTTGAGTCTTCTAGAACTAGTAGCACTCCATTAGTAGGAGCAGTAGTAGCCACTAGGTCCACTACTCTTTCAAAGCCAATAGAAATACCAACTGCAGGAACATCTGTTCCTAGCCACTTACCCACCATGCCGTCATAGCGTCCACCGCCACCAATAGCAGAACCTTCACCTGGCATTTCAATCTCAAAGATGGTTCCGGTGTAATAACCCATGCCTCTAACAAGCGTTGGATCAAAGCGTAAACGTCCTGCATCAACCGCAGAGAACAAAGAAGACAGCACTGAAGGAACAGTTAGGTCAGCAGCTAGTAGCCAAGCATTAGCTTTATCAGCAACTGAATCCCCTAGACGCTCACGTAATTCAGTAACAACACCTGTTACTTCAATCTTGTCTAGCTTGTCCAAGGTAATAAGAGCAGAAGATCTATCAACTTCTTTCACACCAAATGAATCAAGCAAAGAAAGAAGCAGTTCTCGATGATTCACTCTTATTACTGCCTTGGATAAACCAAGAGCATCTAAAGCAGAAAGAGAAGCATTCAATAGTTCAATCTCGGCAAGAACAGAGTCATCACCAATGATGTCGATATCACACTGAACGAACTGACGGTATCTACCCTTTTGTGGTCTTTCTGCTCTCCATACTGGACCCATCTGAATAGCTTTGAACACAGTAGGTAGAGAAGATCTGTTAGTTGCATAGAACCTAGTTAGAGGAACAGTTAGATCAAAGCGAAGACCAAGATCTGCCAAGACATCAACAGATTCCAAAGACTCTAAAGCGCTATCAAGTTCAGCCCCGCGTTTCATAACCCGGTAGGCAAGCTTCTCGTTATCCCCACCCTGACCTGAGGTCAAACGATCTAGGTTCTCCAAAGCAGGTGTTTCAACCTCCTGGAACCCAAAAGAGCTATAAACACCTTTAATAACCCCTAAAACACTCTCCCGCTTAGCCTTCTCGGCAGGCAGAAAGTCCCTCATACCTCTAGGTGGGTTTATGTCTTTAGCCATGGGTCAAGTGTTTCACAAGAATTCCTAAATCTTGCGAACTAACTACTAGTCCTCAACCCCAATAACCCCAGCATCACTGGCAGAAAGTACTTCTGCTTTCCTGATGTCATCTGAGAGGTCTCTAACTGCTGTTCTTAGGGCTCTTTCAGGGTCTAGGTTGTTGGTCTTAGCTGCTTGAACTATTGCTAGGAGTAATGCTCCTAGTTGTTCTTCATCTTCTAGTTGGATGGGTGACTGGGTGTCTGCGTCTAAGAGGTTAATCTTCTGGGCCTTACCTATTACTTTGCTAGCTAGTGCTAGAGCAGGTAGTGCTGGTGGAATGCCGTCTAATACTGATGCTCTTTCAGGCTTCTCTTTTTGTTTGTGGTTATCCCAGTTGAGCATCACATCATCACCGGTGTTGGCTTTGTATTTCTCTAGTTCTTCAGGGGTGCCAAATACGTGAGGGTGTCTCCCCTCCATCTTTTCTCTAGTGAACTTAGCAACATCTTCGATGTTGAATGATTCTCCTAGAGAACCGGTTTGAGCTAGATCTGAGTGAAAGACCACTTGGTATAAAACATCACCTAGTTCTTCTAATACATCTTCTCTAGTGCCGGACTCTAAGGCATCAATAAGCTCATAGGTTTCTTCAAGAAGGTATTGAACTAGAGACTCATGGGTTTGTTCAGCATCCCAAGGACAACCTCCAGGAGATCTAAGAGTGTTAGCTGTTTGGATTAGTTTGTCTAGTTCAGTCATGGTGCTAGTTTGCCAGAGAAGTTCGTCTTGGAGGTGTTGTGAGGCTGTCGAGAAGTCGAGCATAAACAACGGGGGCTTTGTAGTGTTGGGCAATGTCTCAATCACAGCCAGAGTTTGACATTCATTTTGCTGATCCTGTGATATTTA
>JBIIXN010000049.1:0-5069 GCA_044347325.1 Rhodoluna sp.
TGTACTTTTGCGATTTTCCCAATTCTGTACATCTTGTCGACCTCTCTCTACCCGAACAACGACATCAACAACACCACAGCGCTGTTTGCAGACATCTCGCCAGCTAACTACATCTCATTGTTTGATCAAGAGTCCAGACCTTTCGGTCGCTGGTACCTGAATACTGTTTACATCGGTATCGTGACCTCGGTTGGTTCGGTGTTCTTGAGCGCGCTTGCAGCTTTCGCATTCTCAAGACTTAGATTCAAGGGTCGCAGACCAGGTCTTTTGTCTTTGATCTTGATGCAAATGTTCCCTTCAATCTTGGGTCTCGTAGCTATCTACAGCCTGCTATCTGATGTTGGCCGAGTCTTCCCAATACTTGGTTTAAACAGCCAGATTGGTCTAATGATGGTCTACCTTGGTGGTTCACTGGGTGCTGGAACTTATCTAATGTATGGATTCTTCAACACTGTTCCTAAGGAAATTGATGAAGCCGCAACCATTGACGGTGCGAGCCATGCGCGCATCTTCTTCTCAATTATCTTGAGATTGGTAGCCCCTATTCTTGCCGTACAGATGCTACTTAGCTACATTGGTGTGACAAGCGACTTCATACTTGCATCCATCCTGCTGAGCGATCCGAACAGCTTGACTCTGGCAACTGGTCTTCAACAGTTCATTAGCGATCCGTATTCCAAAGACTGGTCCATGTTTGCTGCCGGTGCGGTGCTCTCTGCGCTTCCTAGCGTTGCATTGTTCCTAGGTTTGCAGAAGTACATCACTTCAGGTCTTACCGGTGGGGCTGTAAAGGGCTAATACTCTAGATTCTGTTAGCCACGTTCGTTTAGGTAGCAAACTCCACAGAGTGACTCGTAGGTAACCTCTACGCCGTCAATGGCAACTTGGTCACCCACGAAGATGAACTCACCGTCGAACTTTCGACCATTGAACATAGCCTTACGTCCACAGCGACAAATTGTCTTGAGTTCTTCAAGTGAGTGGGCTAGTTCCATGAGTCTGATTGAACCGGGGAAACCAACAGTTAGAAAATCAGTTCTGATTCCATATGCAAGTACTGGGACCCCATCTAGGACAGCAAGTTCAAAGGCCTGATCTACTTGCTCGCGAGTTAGGAACTGTGCCTCGTCGATTAGTAGACAAGCTAGGTTCTTGATACCAGGAATGATTAGTCCGTTGTTGGCGTTTTCGTGAGCAAGTTCTCGAAGGTTTTGATTAGGCGTAACTAGGAAATCCACGTGTCTATCAACGCCAAGCCTTGAAACTATTGTTGAATCGCCCTTAGTATCAACCGCTGGTTTAGCAATCAGAATCTGTTGGCTGCGCTCTTCGTAGTTGTGCGCAACCTGCAGCAGGGCAGTGCTTTTGCCGCTATTCATCGCTCCGTAGCGGAAATACAACTTAGCCATTTTGGACCTTTCTGGGTCTTCAATTCTCTATAACAATGCTAGCCAGCGAGTGCCTAGGAATTGCGCTAATTGGCTTGCAGTCGTAATCTGGAACTCTCTGAATTGCCAGGACGTTGGGGAAGACGCACCTAGCTTTAGATTCGGAGGTTTGCTATGCGTAGAGGTCAATTTGTCTTGACCCTGGCGATTCACGCCTGCCCTAGGGGTCTGGTGGCTCAAATAGACGCTCTTTTAGCCTCGCTGTCAGGTACTTCAAGTTGGCTTGAGCAAAACCTTATTCCAGATAACCTCTCTGCCTCCTTCTCGTTCAAGCTAACCGAAGATGAGGCTGCCGAACTAGCTTCAAACCTTTATGCCCTAGGCCCCATCTATTTTGAGATGAATCAAAGAATCGGAAGAACTGGAGTTCTGTTCATGGGAGTTCCTGGTTTGGGTGTTTTTCGAGGAGAACTCAATGATTCGGGATCAATCATGCTCAGTGAGGACAGAATCAACCAGATGGTTGATAACGCTGCGGGTAATCACAGAGAGTTTATGAGACTACTGCGGGTCAGTCTGGGTCAATCGTGGGATGACATCATGGAGCCATTTAGGGGAGCGAAGTTCAGCAACAACGTGGTGTTGCTAACTAAAGCAGGTTAGTTATTTGTTGTATGAGCGGAATGCCACAACAGCGTTGTGTCCACCGAAACCAAAAGAGTTCGAGATAGCAAGAATGTTCTCACCTAGGTCTCTAGGCGAAGTTACGACATCAAGTTCGATTGCTGGATCTGGATCATCCAGGTTGATTGTTGGAGGAGCGGTTCTAGTCTGAACAGCAAGCACAGTGAAGATAGCTTCGATAGCTCCTGCACCACCTAATAGATGTCCTGTTGAAGACTTGGTAGCAGAAACTGCAATGTTCTTGAGGTGATCTCCGAATACTCGCTTTAGGGCTGTGTATTCAGCGATGTCACCAACAGGTGTGCTGGTTGCGTGAGCGTTGATGTGGTTTACATCAGTGACTTCTGCGTTAGCCATCTTTAGAGCGCCAATGACCGCTCTTGCAGCAGCAGCACCTTCAGGATCTGGTGCAGTGATGTGATGAGCGTCGCTGGTTACATAGCCTCCGGCTAGTTCTGCGTAAATCTTTGCACCTCGAGCAAGAGCGTGCTCTTCAGTTTCAAGAACAAGTGCTCCAGCACCTTCACCCATGACGAAACCGTCACGATTTATGTCGTATGGACGGCTTGCTCTTGCAGGCTCTTCATTGCGTCTTGAGAGAGCGTGCATAGATGCGAAAGCTGCAATAGGTAGTGGATGCATGGCGGCTTCACAGCCGCCGGCAACTACGATGTCAATCTCGCCTGAACGGAGCCTAGTGATTGCGTTAGCGATAGCTTCGGTTCCAGAAGCACAAGCAGATACTGAGGTTCTAACTCCACCTCGAGCAGAGATGTCCATGCCGATGGCAGCTGCTGGGCCGTTAGGCATGAGCATTGGAACTGTCATTGGCAGCACTCTGCGCGAACCCTTCTCTTTTAGAGTTTCAAAAGCGTCAAGGAGAGTCCAAACACCACCGATACCGGTTGCAAACTCAACTGAAAGTCTTTCCGGGTCAAACTCTGTAATGCCAGCATCCGCCCAAGCTTCTCTCGCAGAGATTAGGGCAAATTGGCTGGATGGATCCAGTCTCTTGATTTCCTGAAGAGTCAGTATGTCGGCAGCATTAATCTTTGCTTGACCTGCGAATGTGACTGGCAGTTCATAGCGTGCAACCCACTCTTGCTCCATGGTGCTAATGCCAGATTCACCGGCTAGCAGAGCTTTCCAAGTCGATTGCGCGTCACCACCGAGAGGCGTGGTAGCGCCTATCCCGGTGACAACAATTTTGCTGCTCAAGATTGATTAGTCCTGTGCTTGGGTGATGAAGTTAACAGCATCACCAACAGTAATAAGGTTCTTTACCTCATCATCTGGAATCTTTACGCTGAACTTCTCTTCTGCGTTGACGACGATGGTCATCATTGAGATTGAGTCAATGTCCAGGTCGTCTACGAAAGACTTTTCCATCTTCACTGATTCAGTGTCGATACCAGTCTCTTCGTTAACGATCTCTGCCAATCCTGTTAGAACTTCGTTCTGTGATAGTGCCATGTGTTACTCCTTGGTTGTTTGATTTACTAGGTAAAGTTTAGGGCAGAACTACGACCTGAGCTGCGAAGGCAAGGCCTGCTCCAAAGCCGATCTGTAAGGCTAAACCTCCAGATTTGACCAAACCGTCTTGAAGTATCTGGTCCATAGCCAATGGGACACTCGCTGCTGAGGTGTTTCCGGTGTTGATGATGTCCCTCGCAACCACAACGTTGTCTGGCAATTGGAGCTGTTTGACGAGCTCATCGATAATGCGAATGTTTGCCTGGTGGGTAACTAGAGCAGAGAGTTCTTCAGCTTTTACGCCAGCAACCTGAAGGGCTTCCTTGGCAACCTTGACCATTTCCCAGACAGCCCATTTGAAAACCGTCAGACCATCTTGGCGAATGGTTGGCCAGCTGACGAGTCCATCTCTGAAGTCGAGCAAAGAGTCGGTCATGCTGACTGACTCCCATTTAGAGCCATCTGAGCCCCAAACTGTGGGGGAAATGCCTGGAGTGTCTGATGGGCCGACAATAGCCGCTCCTGCACCATCGGCTAATAGGAATGAGATTGAGCGATCTGTTGGGTCAATAAAGTCACTTAGCTTTTCGCCACCAACAACTAAGACGTACTTGGCTACTCCTGATCGCACAAGGGCATCTGCTTGAGCAATGCCGTAGCAGTAACCGGCACACGCAGCTGAGATGTCGAAAGCTGGTGCTGGGTTAGCACCAATCTTTTCAGCTAACATCGTTGCCGCCGATGGAGTCTGATACGGGTGAGAAATAGTGCTAAAGATTACAGCACCTATCTCATGAGGATTGATGCCAGCTCTTTTGATTGCTTGATTCGAAGCTTCAACAGCCATGTCCATCAGTGATTGATCTTTGCTAGCTCTTCTTCTAGTGATGATGCCGGTGCGTTGACGAATCCATTCATCACTTGAATCGATTGGTCCCGCAATATCATCATTTGTGACAACTAAATCTCCGCGAGATGCTCCAATGGAGTAGATGCGACTGAATTGTGTTGTTTTGTATTGATTCAGAGTTGGTTGCATCTTTACGCTTTCCTTGTTGAGCGGTTTAGTAAATCTTGAGCTGCTTCTAAGTCCTTAGGTTCTTTTAGTGCAACTATTTCAACTCCAGGCATACCTCGTTTAGCAAGCCCTGCCAAGGTTCCAGCAGGGGAGACTTCAATAACTGACGTAACACCAGATTGGACCATTGATTCCATGCAGAGATCCCAGCGAACAGAGTTAGCAACTTGGCCAACAAGAAGGCTTATGAACTCTTTACCATCTTTTACGAGCTGACCGTTTTGGTTCGACCAAAGATTTATCCCAGGGTTAGTGATATCTAGAGAGCAGGTAAATGTTTCAAGTTCGCTAACTGCTGGAAGCATGTAAGAAGTGTGGAAAGCTCCAGCAACACTCAGTGGGATGACCTTACTTCCCTGAGGTCCTTCAGCAACTAGTTTGTCTATTCCTGCTTTTGATCCAGCTGCAACAATCTGACCCGCACCGTTGTAGTTTGCAGCTGAAAG
>JBIIXN010000023.1:0-15444 GCA_044347325.1 Rhodoluna sp.
GATGCAAAATCCGAATTTGAATTAAATGGCATCAGTGCTAAATACTTTTTTGCAATTGATTCAACAAAAATCGTTGATGTTGATTTAGTGAAGTTGGCAAAAGAGTTTGATGGTTTATCTATTGCAACCCACATGCTGCTCTCAAGTGATACTTGGGTGAAATCTTGCCATGAGCTAGGGCTTGAGGTCTGGGTCTATACAGCTCGAGTTGAGAATGCCACAACCACCGTCGAGGCGTATTACGAAGAACTTATCCAAACAGGAGTTGACGGCATATTTGCTGACCAGCCAGATCTTTTGCGGCGTGTGTTGGACGAGCGTGGCTAATCTGTCAGTTCTTCAACCTAAAATGGCTAAGTCATGACTTGGATTGAACCTGCAAACCCATCAAAGCTACTTGAAGGCCTAAACCCTCAGCAAGCTGAGGCCGTCCTGTATAGAGGGCCGGCTCTATTGATTGTGGCTGGAGCAGGTTCAGGTAAGACCAAGGTGCTGACCCACCGCATTGCCCATCTTATGGAGCAAAGAGAAGCCTGGCCTTCCCAGATCCTGGCCATTACCTTCACTAACAAGGCTGCAGCTGAGATGCGTGAGCGTATCAAACTCCTAGTTGGCGACCCTGAGGGTATGTGGATTAGGACTTTTCACTCTGCTTGCCTGCAGATACTTAGAAGAGAAGCAGAGCGTCTAGGGCATAACTCAAACTTCACCGTCTATGACACAGGGGACTCAAGGGCTCTAATCAAGAGGCTAATTAAGGCTGGTGGCCATGACATAGATAGCCTCAAAGCCCAGGTGGTTGCCTCAGTAATTAGTAAGGCCAAGAACGAATTACAAACAGCAGAAGATTTCGCAGCCAACATTGATACCAAGAACCCTAAGTCTCAAGCTATTGCCGAAATCTTCTTGGCTTATGAAGCAGAGAAGAAGCGCAATAACGCATTCGACTTTGATGATCTAATCGGTGAGACAGTTTTCCTGCTTAGAGCATTCCCTGAGGTGGCAGCTAACTACCAGAGGAAGTTCAGACATGTCTTGGTTGACGAGTATCAAGACACCAACCATGCTCAATACGCTCTGATTCGTGAACTAACTAAAGGTGTTGATCCTATGTTCAATACTCCTGATCCGAAAACAGGAGAGTTAGTTGGTCCTGCCTCACTAACTGTTGTTGGTGACAGCGACCAATCTATTTATGCGTTCCGCGGGGCGGACATTAGAAACATTTCTGAATTCAGCAAAGACTTTAGAGGTGCTCACACAATCCTGCTTGAGCAGAACTACCGTTCAACACAGAATATTCTTTCTGCAGCTAACGCAGTTATTGCTAAGAACTTTGATCGACCAGATAAGAATCTTTGGACCGATGCTGGAGCTGGCGAAAAGATCGTTCAGTTCACAGCAGTTGATGAAAGACATGAAGCAGGATTTATTGTTGATCAAATCAAAGAGCACCATGGCGATGGCGTTGCCTATTCACAGATGGCAATTCTTTATAGAACTAACGCGCTAACTCCAAGTATTGAAGCGGAGCTCAAGTCTCAAAGAGTTCCTTACGCAGTTATTGGTGGTTTGAAGTTCTATGAGCGTAAAGAAATCAAAGATGCACTTGCCTATCTAACTGCTGTTTCTAATGGTCGTAACGATGAGGCTGTTCGCAGAGTTATCAATGAGCCTGGTCGAGGTATTGGCGATAAGACTGAACTCAAGATTGCCCAGTTGGCTAGAAATAACAACATCAGCTTCAGGGAAGCACTGTCTTACTCAACTGAATTAGGTCTTGGACCAAAGCTCACTGAAGCGATTACTAAGTTTGCAAATCTGCTTGATTCCCTAGAGCAGATGTCACACACCACCAAGATCAGTGATGTTTTGATTGAGGCTCTAGTTCGATCTGGATATAGATATGCTCTCGAGATGAGTCGGGATCCTCAGGATGAAGCAAGAGTAGAAAACCTTGATGCTCTTGTAGGTCAGGTAGTTGAGTATCAACTTCGTAACCCGGAAGCTACTTTGGCGGACTATCTCGCTGAGATTACTTTGGCTGCAGCAGCCGATGAGATTGATGACGGTTCAGGGCAGGTCTCACTAATGACTCTGCACACTGCTAAAGGCTTGGAATACCCGGTTGTCTTTATCGCTGGTTTAGAGCAGGGAACTTTGCCACACATGAGATCTTTTGAAGAGGTCGGTGGCTTGGCTGAAGAACGCAGATTGTTCTATGTCGGTATCACTAGAGCAATGCGCTTGTTGTATTTGACCATTGCAATGCAGAGAACTCTATTTGGTCAGTTGAACTCAACTATGCCTTCGAACTTCCTTTTGGATATTCCTGTTGAGCTCATAGATCAGCGAGGGGCTGAACGTGAAACCCCTAGGTATCAGCCGAGAGCTGTTGGCAGTGGTTATGACAGACCAGTTCGAGAGAAGAAGGTTTGGGATAACGCCATAACTACTGTCAGAAATAATGAAGGACTTGTCTTGGCAGTTGGCGACAAGGTCAAACATGAGGCTTTTGGGGTGGGGACAGTTCTTGAGACAACTGGGGAAGGTGCTAGACAGACTGCTGAAATCAGGTTTGAAAAGGTCGGCACCAAGCGCTTGATGGTGCGAGTGGCACCTATCGAGAGGCTCTAAACTATACGTTGGTGCACGTTCTGAGTGCCCTTTTTGTGAATGGAAACATAAGTGGATTTATTTGAATATCAAGCGCGAGACATGTTCGAGGCACACGGAGTCCCAGTTCTACAGGGAATAACCGCAGACACCCCAGAAGAAGCAGAGGCAGCAGCAGCCAAGATTGGCGGCACCGTTGTTGTTAAAGCTCAGGTTAAAGCTGGTGGTCGAGGCAAAGCCGGTGGTGTGAAGGTAGTTCATAGCCCTGAAGAAGCTAAGGCTGCTGCTGAAGCGATCTTGAAGCTAACCATCAAGGATCTTCCAGTCAACCGAGTGATGATCGCTGAAGGTGCAGCTATCGATAAGGAGTATTACTTCTCAGTACTGCTCGATAGAAGTAACAGAACATTCCTGTCTCTTTGCAGTGTTGAAGGTGGAATGGAAATTGAGCAACTAGCTGAGGAGCGTCCAGATGCTCTAGCCAAGATCGCTATTGATGCAACTAAGGGAATTGATCTTGCTAAGGCTCTAGAGATTGCTAAGGCTGGTGGATTCAGCGATGAGATTGCAGCTAAGGTCGCTCCAGTGTTTGTGAAGCTTTACGAAGTCTTCGTTAAAGAAGATGCAACCCTGGTCGAAGTAAACCCACTAATTCTTTCTAAGTCAGGCGAGATTATTGCCCTCGATGGCAAGGTCTCTCTAGATGACAACGCTGAGTTCCGTCACCAGAGAGAAACAATGGAGCGTGACCAGCTAGATCCTCTAGAGGCTAAGGCTAAAGAATCCGATTTGAACTACGTCAAGCTTGATGGTGAAGTTGGAATCATCGGTAACGGTGCAGGTTTGGTTATGTCGACACTTGATGTTGTCGCGTACGCAGGAGAGCGTCACGGTGGAGTGAAGCCAGCTAACTTCTTGGACATTGGCGGTGGAGCTTCTGCTGAGGTTATGGCCGCAGGTCTAGACGTTATTCTTGGTGACCCACAGGTGAAGAGCGTGTTTGTTAACGTCTTCGGTGGAATTACTGCTTGTGATGCTGTTGCTAACGGAATTGTTGGTGCTCTTGCAACTCTTGGCTCTTCTGCTACTAAGCCTCTGGTTGTTCGCCTAGATGGTAACAACGTAAATGAAGGACGCAAGATTCTGGCTGATGCAAATCACCCACTAGTAACCGTCGTTGACACTATGGATGAAGCTGCTGATAAAGCTGCTGAACTCGCTAACCGCTAAAGAGAGATTTATAAATGTCTATTTTTCTAGATAAGAACAGCAGAATCATTGTTCAGGGAATGACTGGTTCTGAAGGTATGAAGCACACCAGAAGAATGCTTAAGGGTGGATCAAACATCGTTGGTGGTGTTAACCCTAAGAAAGCTGGTGAGAGCGTTGATGTTGACGGCACTGCGATGCCAGTTTTCGGAACTGTTGCAGATGCGATGAAGGAAACAGGCGCAAACGTATCTGTAATCTTCGTGCCACCTGCATTCGCTAAGTCAGCAGTTATCGAAGCTATCGATGCTGGCATTGAACTAGCAGTTGTTATCACCGAAGGTATTCCTGTTCACGACTCAGCAAGCTTCTGGGCATACAGCGTTTCAAAGGGCAACAAGACCAGAATCATTGGCCCTAACTGCCCAGGTATCATCAGCCCAGGAAAATCTAACGCTGGAATCACACCATCTGATATCTCAGGTGCTGGGCCTATCGGATTGGTAAGTAAGTCAGGTACCCTGACCTACCAGATGATGTTTGAGCTCCGTGACATTGGTATTTCAACTGCTATTGGTATCGGTGGAGATCCAGTTATTGGAACCACACATATTGATGCCCTTGCAGCTTTCGAAGCAGATCCAGAAACTAAGGCAATTGTTCTTATTGGTGAAATTGGTGGTGACAGCGAAGAGAAAGCTGCCGCATACATCAAGGACAATGTGACTAAGCCAGTTGTTGCCTACGTTGCAGGATTCACTGCTCCTGAAGGTAAGACCATGGGTCACGCTGGGGCTATCGTTTCAGGTTCTGCTGGAACTGCTCAGGCTAAAAAAGAAGCTTTTGAACTAGTCGGTGTGAAGGTTGGCAAGACTCCTAGTGAGACTGCTGCCCTAATGCGCGGTGTTATCGCTAGCCTTTAGTTCATGCGTATAAAGGCATTTGCTAGAGGTGCACTGGGGTCAGCATTTGTTGTTGCCCTAGGCTTCGTTAGCATCTTTGCCCTGAACGTTATTACCTGGTTAGTTGAACAAACTCAGGGCGCAACTTTTCAAAGCGTTCTTCAAGACACTTCTCGAACTTGGCTTAGTGCTCACGGTGTTGCAGTCTTGTTTGCTGAAGGTAAAGTTGCTGGGCTAAAAGTTCCTGCTTACATTTTTGATTTCATCCCACTAGGTTTTTCAATTCTGATCTGCTGGGCAATGTATCGAACAGGCAAGAAGCTAAGCGGTGAAAAGTATTTGAGCTTAGCTTGGCTTGGAGCAGTGCTTTCCTATCTAGCAGTTGCAGTGTTAGTTACCAGCCTTGCCGTTACCAAAGCCATTTATGTTGTGCAGTGGCAGGGAGTGTTTATTCCAGTTGCTCTTCTGACTGTGTTGGTAATTGTTGGCTCAGTAGTTGGTAGCCCAATTCTTTATGAAGACTCAGAACCTAGTGCCCTTAGAGATCGAATCAGGAATTTCTTTCTTGATTTAGTAGATAGATTACCTTGGGCTATAAAGCCTTTGATTTCTCCTGCACTTAGAGCTGGTACCGGTGTTGTTGCGACCATGAGCTTTGTCAGCGCAATCATGATTTCAGCAATGCTTGCGGTGAACTGGATTGAGATAATCAAGCTCTACCAATCACTTCAGCTAACCTTCCTAGGAACCTTGACTGTTAGTGCAGGGCAGATGGCTGTGCTTCCAAACCTGATTGCTTTTGGTAACTCTTGGCTAACAGGTGTTGGCTTCTCTGTTGGGCAGGGTTCTATGGTTAGCCCAATGGTCACAGAGCTTGGACCTCTTCCTGCTATTCCTTTACTAGGGGCTCTACCGGTATCGGGGTCGAGCCTTGGAATTCTCTTTATTCTTGTTCCTCTGCTAGCAGCGTTTTTTGCAACTCTGTTGGTCAAATCACACACAGCTGAACTTAGGTTCAACTATGCATCGGCTACTACTGCTGCAATCTCTCTTGGACTGGCTATTGGTTTTGTAGCTGCAGTTCAGATGTTTATTTTGGTTGAGTTAGCTAGTGGTTCTATAGGTCCAGGTCGAATGAGCTTAGTAGGTGCTAACTCTTGGCTTGTTGCTGGAGTTACCTTTATCGAAGTGAGCATTGCCTCGATCTTGGCTGCATTCTTTAGTGCAAGACCAGAGGCTGCTGACACTGAGCTGATTCGAAGAAACTCGAACGGTAAAATAGCCAAATGATATCTGTTGTTGTTCTCATCTCAGGCAGCGGATCCAACCTTCTTTCTTTGCTTCAGAAAAGTGAAAACCCTTTATATCCAGCAAAGATTGTTGCGGTTGGATCAGATAAAGATGCACCTGGCTTAGAGCATGCAGAGCTCTATGAGGTTGACACTTTTGTTGTTAATCCTGAAAGGTTCACTTCTAAAGAAAAGTGGGCAGAAACACTTCTAGCTAACGTGCTGCATCATCAGCCTGATCTAGTTGTCTTGGCAGGGTTCATGAAGATTTTGCCAGCCAACTTTGTATCCGCACTAAAGGGAAAGCTCATCAACATTCACCCAAGTCTGCTGCCTGATTTCAAAGGAGCTCACGCTGTTCGTGATGCACTGGCAGCAGGAGCCGCAAAGACCGGAGTCACCATTCACTACGTTGACGAAGGCGTTGACACTGGTGAAATCATTGTTCAAAGCGAAGTCATGATTGAGCAGGGAGATACCGAGCACAGTCTTCATGAAAGAATCAAGAAGACTGAGCACGAACTACTTGCTTCAACAATCGAACAACTTGCTTATAAACAACTGCCAGCAACCAAGGCCTAAAGTAAAGGGACTAACGTGTCAGCACAAAATGAATACACCCCTGCGGACTACCGTCACCGTGATCGCGTTGCAATCAAAAGGGCTCTAATCTCAGTAAGCGATAAGACAGGCCTTATTGAATTAGCAACTGCTCTAGCCTCAGCAGGAGTTTCTATCGTGTCTACTGGTTCAACTGCCAGCACTATTAGAAATGCGGGCATTGAAGTCACTGAGGTAGTTGAGGTTACTGGCTTTGCTGAAGCTCTAGATGGTCGAGTGAAGACTCTGCACCCTAAGATTCACGGTGGGTTATTGGCTGATCTTCGTCTTGTGAATCACGAAGAACAACTTAGAGATCTTGAAATTGAACCGTTTGAACTAGTTGTTGTGAACCTATATCCATTCATGTCTACTGTTGCCTCTGGCGCTAAAGGCGATGCTGTTGTTGAGCAGATTGATATCGGTGGACCTGCAATGGTTCGTGCAGCTGCTAAGAACTATGCCAACGTAGCCATTGTTGTTGATCCAAGCAAATACTCTGAGATTGTTTCAAGTCTTGAAGCCGGTGGAACTCTGCTTGCTCAAAGAAAAGAACTAGCAGCGATTGCCTTTGCTCATACTGCTAGATACGACACTGCTGTTGCTAGCTGGTTTGAAGATGAAGTAAAGGCAGCAGCTCTGCCGAATCAAACTAAGACAACTGCACTCAAGAACCCAGGTTTCCCACAACACATCGAACTTGAAGCAGATTTGATGAGTGTTCTGAGATACGGTGAGAACTCGCATCAGGCAGCTGCTATTTATAAGAACACTAGCCCTCTAGCCGTCTCGGGTATTGCTCAAGCGAAACTGCATAACGGCAAAGAGATGTCTTATAACAACTACGTTGATGCTGATGCTGCAGTTAGAACTGCCTATGACTTTGATGAGCCTGCTGTAGCAATTATTAAGCACGCTAACCCTTGCGGGATTGCAGTTGCACCTAAGGATGCAACAGATTCAATCGCTGCTGCTCACTCAGCTGCTTTCCTTTGTGATTCGGTTAGTGCATTCGGTGGAGTTGTTGCGGCCAATAGAACCGTGACTATGGAGATGGCTAAGAACATCATGGAAGTGTTCACTGAGGTTCTAATCGCCCCTGGGTATGAACTAGAAGCACTTCGCATGCTTATTGAGAACAGAAAGAATCTAAGGATTCTTGAACTGCCTAAGAATTACAGTCGTGAGTCACATGAGATTAGACAAGTTTCTGGGGGTTTCCTAATTCAGGAACCAGATACCTTTATGAACTTCTCGGCAACTAACTGGAAGTTAGTTAGCGGAGCAAAGCCAGATGAAAACACCATGGCTGATCTGGTCTTTGCTTGGCGAGCAGTTCGAGCAGTGAAATCAAATGGAATTCTGCTTGCTAAAGAAGGATCGTCCATTGGTATTGGTATGGGGCAGGTGAACCGAGTGGACTCTTGTAAGTTGGCGGTGAGTAGGGGAGATCTGAGAGTTAGGGGTTCCGTTGCCGCTAGCGACGCTTTCTTCCCGTTTGCTGATGGATTGCAGGTTCTAATTGATGCTGGAGTAAAGGCTGTTGTTCAGCCTGGTGGATCACTTAGAGATGAAGAAGTTATTGCTGCAGCTAAGCAAGCGAAGCTCACCATGTTCTTCACAGGTGAGCGTCACTTCTATCACTAGAGGTTAGAGATATCTGCTTGCTTTGCTCTAACAGCTTCAGCAGCAACCTTTAGTGCTTCTAGTTCTTCAGCATCAAGTGGAGTCTCAACGATTTGCTTGATTCCACCCTTACCTAGTTTTGCCTCAACACCTAGGTAAACACCTGAGATGCCAAACTCACCATCAACCCATGCACAAACAGGGAATACCATTCCACTGTCTTCATGCACAGCTTTTGCCATACGAGCAACAGCTGCACTTGGTGCATAGTAAGCAGAACCGGTCTTTAGTAAAGCAACTATCTCTGCTCCACCGTTACGGGTCTTGTCTACTAGCTCTGCAACTTTTTCTGCTCCAAGAACCTCAACGATTGGCTTTCCATTAACTGTTGAAACAGATGGAACTGGAACCATGGTTTCACCGTGTGAACCAAGAGTAAGTGTCTTTACATCTGCGATGTTCGATCCGGTTGCTTCAGCCACAAAGTTAGTAAAACGAGCGGTGTCTAGAATTCCAGCCTGACCGATGACTCTTTCCTTAGGGAAGCCAGATGCCTTTTGAGCAAGAGCTGTCATTTCATCTAGTGGGTTTGAAACTACAAGAATTACTGAATTCGGAGCATACTTAGCAATGTTCTTAGCAACTCCTCCAACGATGCCAGCGTTAACCTCAAGAAGATCCATACGGCTCATGCCTGGCTTACGAGGAAGACCTGCTGTGATGATGACGATGTCGCTGTCTGCGATTGCTTCGTAGCCTGAGCCATCAGGCTGGGTAGTAGCTCCTACGACCTTGGTCTCATAGCCCTCAATTGAGCGAGACTGGTTGATGTCTAGGGCGATGCCCTCTGGCTTACCTTCAAGGATGTCGGTTAGGACAACGGTGTCGAAGATGTCATATTCAGCTAGGCGCTGGGCTGTTGTGGTTCCGTAGAAACCTGAACCAATTACTGAGACTTTACCGTGGCGGGCCATGATGCATTTGCTCCTTGTGGGCTGAATGATGGTGTTGAGAAGGTATATTTCAATGTATAGCCTACAACTTTAGATAGACTGAAAGGCTTTGGTAAGGCAGTAACTTACCCCCGGTGAAAGCCCACTTACAGATTTAGGTACTTTTTTGGAAACGAAGAAACTCGGTACAGTTCGGACCTTGCTCCGAATTTTCCCTTACGCTAAAAAGGCACTACCACGCATCGTTCTAGGAACTATTGCTGCAATCTTAGGCCACATGTTTGCTTTGGCAATCCCTGGCTATCTGAGAAGCCTTTTTGACACCTTGGAAAGCAACACCACATTTGACACCCTGCTGTTTGCAGTATTCGCGGTTCTAGGCATGGGTCTGTTAGAAGCCGTGATGGTTCTCCTTCGTAGATGGCTGGTCCTAACTCCTGGCACACACGTTGAAGCAGGACTCAGAAGAGCTCTTTATGCAAAGCTTCAAGATCTTGAGGTGGCTTTCCACGACAAGTGGCCTAGCGGACAGCTACTCTCTAGAGCCTCTAGTGATTTGAGCATGATTAGACGATGGTTATCTTTTGGTCTTGTTCTTTTGGTAGCTAACCTTTTCACCATCGTGGTTGGTTTCACTCTTCTGTTCTCATACAACTGGTTACTTGCGTCAGTGTTCTTCGTTGTTATGTCGCCACTATGGATTCTTGGGTTTAGATTCGAAAAGGAGTACCACGTCATTGCTCGTATGAGCCAGGATCAAGCTGGAGATCTAGCAACCTCTGTTGAGGAAAGTGTTCACGGTATTCGCGTGATCAAGTCATTTGGCCGTGGTTCATTCATGACTGAGAAGTTTGCCAGAGATGCATTGAAGCTAAGGGGCACAGAGCTAAATAAAGCAAAGATGGAGGCAAACCTCTGGTTCTACTTCTCAACAATTCCTTCTATCGCAACTGCTATTTATCTGCCACTAGGTGTCTGGCAAATTGTTGAAGGAAACATGACCATTGGTCTCCTACTTTCATTCATCCTGACAACACGTATTCTGCACTGGCCTATTGACTCACTGGGTTTCCTGTTGTCTATGACTATTGATGCTAGATCCGCTGTTGAGCGTTTCTTTGAAGTTATTGATACCAAGGTTGACATCTCTGATCCGGCAGAGCCTAAGAGCATCAAAGAACCTAAGGGCCGCTTAGTGTTCGAGAAAGTTCACTTTAGATATGCAGATGCACCTCAAACGCAGAAAGACTTGATAGATGGTGTTGATTTAGTTATCGAGCCAGGTGAATCAGTTGCTCTTATTGGTATTACAGGATCAGGTAAAACTTCCCTCACAGCACTTGCTACAAGACTTTATGAAGTAACAGGTGGTTCAGTGAAGCTTGATGGCGTTGACATTAGAGATCTTTCCCGTGAAGAACTCAGAGCGCATATCGCTATGGCTTTTGAAGATTCAACACTGTTTAGTGACACCATCCGTAACAACGTGTTGCTGGGTAGACCTGAGAGCACAGAAGCAGAGTTAGTGCAGGCTCTCGAGATTGCTCAAGCAGGTTTCGTCTATGACCTTCCTGATGGATTGGATACCAAGATTGGTGAAGAGGGGCTTTCTCTTTCCGGAGGGCAAAGACAGCGTATTGCTCTGGCTAGGGCAGTAGCGGCTCAGCCTGCAGTTCTAGTCCTTGACGACCCACTATCGGCACTTGATGTTGATACTGAAGCAATGGTTGAAGATGCGCTTAGAACGGTATTGAAGGCAACTACGGCACTAATCGTTGCTCACCGTCCTTCAACTGTTCAGCTTGCTGACAAGGTTGCTCTCTTGCAAGATGGCAAGATAACTGCCTTTGGTAAACACAGCGATTTAATTGCAACCAACGATCACTACCGATATGTCATCAGCAGCCTAGATGCTGCAGGAAAAATGATTGAGGTGAACAAATAATGAGCATGCAGGGTGTAAAGAACGAAGAAAAGATTGAGCTAAGCAAAGAAGAGCAGGCTCGTGTTCGCGAACGTAGTTTGAAGTTACTTGGTGAAATCATCAGGCCGGTTAAGAACAGGCTTTTCGTTTCTCTGGCTTTGGTTATCACTAGCCAGGCACTTAGAGTTTCTGGTCCTTGGCTTATTGCCGCGACTGTTGACTATGCTCTTCCTGCTGCTCTCGAAGGAGACCTATCTCTTTTGTACTGGACTGTTGGTGGCTATGTAACTACAGCTGTCCTAGCTGGATTCACAATTGCCTATTTCTTAAGATTTGCAGCAAGAGTGAGCCAAGACATCATGTTTGGACTTCGCAAGAGGCTCTTCCGTCACACCCAAAGACTCTCTGTTGAGTTCCATGAGACATACACCTCTGGTCGTGTGATTGCTCGTCAGACTAGCGACCTTGATTCAATCAAGGAACTACTTGATTCAGGTGGTTCTGAAATGATCTCGGGTATCTTGTTCATGCTATTCACCGCTATCGCTCTGGTAACCCTGGATGCATCCTCATTCTTGATTATGTTGGTGAGCTTTATTCCGCTGTTCTTCTTAACCAGATGGTTCCAGAAGAACACTCGCATTAGTTACCGTAAGACCCGAGTTGCTTCAGCTAAGTTGATTGTTCACTTCGTTGAGTCAATGACTGGTATTCGTGCAGTCAAGGCTTTCCGCAAGGAAAAGAGAAACGAAGATACCTATAAGGATCTAGTTGAAGATTACCGTTCTGTAAACGCGAAGGTTATTCAACTCTTTGGTATTTACGATCCAGGCTTAATCATGATTGGTAACATCACTGTTGCCTTCGTATTGCTTTGGGGTGGCTTTAGGGTCATGGACGGCGATCTTGGTATCGGTGTTCTTATCTCTTGTATTTTGTATGCGAGAAGCTTCTATGAGCCAATGGAAAACCTGGCTATGTTCTATAACTCTTACCAGTCAGCTAACTCCGCTTTGGAGAAGATCTCAGGTGTTCTAGAAGAAGAACCTTCAGTTCCAGAAGCCGAGAACCCAACTCCACTTGCAGAACGTAAGGGGAATATCAACTTCAATACAGTTCAGTTTGCTTACTCAAACGGCAAGGTTGTTTTGCCTAAGTTCAACATGGACATTCCAGCAGGTCAAACTATTGCTCTGGTTGGAACAACCGGTGCAGGTAAGTCAACTCTTGCGAAGTTGATTGGCCGCTTCTATGACCCATCTGCCGGAACTGTTGAACTTGATGGTGTTGACCTGCGTCAACTTACTGATGATGATCTTCGTAAGGCCGTTGTCATGGTAACCCAAGAGGCTTACCTCTTCAGTGGAACTGTTGCAGAGAACATTGCTTTGGGTAAACCTGAGGCAACTAGGGAAGAGATTGAGCAGTCAGCTAAGGCTGTTGGTGCTCACGAGTTCATCTTGAGTCTGCCTGATGGTTATGACACAGATGTGAACAAGCGTGGTGGAAGAGTATCTGCAGGACAGCGTCAGCTGATTTCCTTTGCTAGAGCATTCATCGCTGACCCAACAGTCTTGATTCTGGATGAGGCAACCAGCTCATTGGATATCCCAAGCGAGCGTATGGTTCAGAAGGGTCTACAGACCCTGTTGGCTGGTAGAACAGCCATCATCATTGCGCACAGGCTTTCAACAGTCTCAATTGCTGACCGAGTCGTAGTAATGGAGCACGGTCAAATCATTGAAGATGACACCCCAGCAGCTCTGATTGCTGGAACTGGCAAGTTTGCCAAGATGCACAAGGCTTGGCGCGACTCACTCGTTTAGGCTTATTAGGAAAACAAACAAACAGTTAAGGAAATAGCACTCTCATGGAAAAAATCAAGGTAGTTGGCAAGGTAGTTGATCTTGACGGCGACGAAATGACTCGTATCATTTGGCAAAACATCAAAGATTCTTTGATTATGCCTTTTCTTGATATCGACATCGAATACTACGACCTATCTATTGAGAACCGTGATGCTACCGATGACCAGGTGACCATTGATGCAGCTAATGCAATCAAGAAGCACGGTGTTGGTGTTAAGTGCGCAACTATTACTCCTGATGAAGCTCGTGTAACTGAGTTTGGTCTTAAGAAGATGTGGAAGTCTCCTAACGGAACTATTAGAAACATTCTTGACGGTGTTGTTTTCCGTGAGCCAATCATTATCTCTAACGTGCCAAGACTGGTGCCTGGCTGGACTAAGCCAATCATCATTGGTCGTCACGCTCACGGAGATCAGTACAAGGCAACTGACTTCAAGGTGCCAGGAGCAGGCCGCGTAACAATGACTTGGGCTCCTGCTGATGGCTCAGAGCCAACCACCATGACTGTTGCTGACTATCCAGAGCACGGAGGGGTAGCGATGGGTATGTATAACTACACGGACTCTATTCGTGACTTCGCTAGAGCATCTTTCAACTACGGACTTGCGCGTAACTACCCGGTTTATCTTTCAACCAAGAACACAATCTTGAAGGCTTACGATGGTGCTTTCAAGGATGCGTTCCAGGAAGTATTTGAAGCTGAATACAAAGCTAAGTTCGAAGCTGCAGGCCTAACCTATGAGCACCGTCTAATCGATGACATGGTTGCTGCTGCTTTGAAGTGGGAGGGTGGCTACGTTTGGGCTTGTAAGAACTATGACGGTGACGTACAGAGTGACACAGTGGCTCAAGGCTTTGGTTCTCTTGGACTAATGACTTCTGTTCTAACAACTCCTGATGGCAAGACTGCGTTGGCTGAAGCTGCTCACGGAACAGTTACTAGACACTACCGTGAGCACCAGGCAGGTAAGAAGACCAGCACTAACCCGATTGCTTCTATCTATGCATGGACTAGAGCGCTTATGCACCGTGCAGAACTAGATGGCACTCCTGAGGTAGCAAAATTTGCTGAGACGTTGGAAGATGTCGTGATCAAGACTGTTGAGTCAGGTCACATGACTAAAGACCTAGCTTTACTTATTGGTAAAGAACAGGCTTACCAAACTACCGATGAGTTCATGAGTTCATTGGCTACCAACCTTCAGGCTCGCCTAGGTTAATTGTTGATAAGTCAAAGAATTTCTTTGGCTGTGTAAAACTCCAGCAGGATTTCTGCTGGAGTTTTACTTTTATCTGCATGCAAACAAAAAACAAATCACGCTTGCCAAAGGTAATCCTTTTGGCAAGCTCTTTCTCAATAGTCCTTGGTGCTGTTGTTGTTCCATCCGTTCAGGCGGTAGCAACTAATCCAACTCCAGTGTGTAACACAACTGGAACTAGCTGCACTGTCAGCTTTCCCTACTCAGGTGATCACTACATCTGGAGCCCGCCTGCCGATGTTCGAAGTATGACTATTTCGATTGCCGGTGCTCAAGGTGGAAGATCTGGAGGTAATGGTTCAAAGACAACTGCAACCTTTAGATCTGTTTCAACAGCTCCGCTATACATCTATGTTGGTGGTCAAGGCTCTTCTGGTAACGGAGCAGCCGGTGGTTATAACGGTGGTGGTGCTGCAGGATCGGGCCACAACGATGAAGGTTCTGGTGGCGGTGCTACAGATATCAGAACCAGCACAGCAATTGCTGATCGTATAGCTGTTGCCGGTGGCGGTGGTGGAACCGGTGGTTGGGTTGGTGGAGCTGGTGGTTCAGCATCATCAACAACAGGTAACCCTGGTGGTAATGGTCAAGGTCTCGGAGGTGGTGGGGGAACTCCAACCGCTGGTGGTATCGGTGGAACCTCTAACGGTGCTTTGACAACCCCAGGCGCTGCAGGCGCTCTAGGAGTAGGTGGCGCTGGAGGTAGCGCTAATACTCCATCTAGCTTTGTTGCAGGTGGCGGAGGCGGTGGAGGCGGCTACTTCGGCGGCGGTGGCGGTGGCGCTGACACTGAAGCTTCAGGCGTTGACGGTGGTGGTGGCGGTGGTGGATCTAGCTTCACCAACGCAACTAAATTCCAGTCTGTTGTTTACACAGCCGCTTGGCAGCCTGCTAATGGTGCCGCAAGTATTACCTATAACTTTGGTCCAAGCGTTACATCATTCACTGCTCCTACTTCTCCAAGCAAACTAGCAGCACCGGTGTTTAACATTAAGTTTGGTCAATCTGTTACTGGTCTAACTGCTGATGACTTTACTATTTCTGGAACAGTGACTGGATGTTACATCTCAACTTTGACTGGCAGCGGCGCTAACTATGCAGCAACAGTATCGGGATGTTCTGACGGAACTATTGTTTTGACATTGAAAGCAGATACGGTGTTTGGAAATGCTATTGGTCCAGTCAGAACTGTTTCAAC
>JBIIXN010000048.1:0-5459 GCA_044347325.1 Rhodoluna sp.
GTTACAGCTCCAGGTGTTGGTGGTTTACCGATCTGGGTCTTTGATAGCGAAGAGCCAACAACGGGTATGGCTGCTAATAAGTTCACCTTCTCGGGTACTGCCACCTCCTGTGTAATGAATTACACAGTGCTTAGAGCAGGACTTGGTTGGCAGGTGGCTTTGACTGGGTGTGGCATTGGTTCTACTCAGGTAACCCTTGCTGCTAATGCGATTACTGACACAGCGGGTAACACCGGTCCAACAGCGGCTCTGGCCTCTAATGTGATCAACATCACCCCTGATGAGATTGTCAATCAAAACCTCAATGCATCGGGTCAACCAACTGGTGCAGTGATTAAAAAGCCTGTGGTCAGAAAACCACAGAAAACCCTTGATACAGAAAAGCTCTTGGCAGAAAAGAACTCACAAGGTCTTAACACTCCAAGTGGAGGAGTTGCTAAAGAGCAAAAGCCTGTGACCAAGGAACTCAAAGAAGAGGCAGCTAAGAAGTTCCTGCTCACAGAAACACAGGCTCAGCCGATGTTTATGGTGATTGGTCTTCTTACCTTTGCCATTGCCTTGAGTGCATTTGCAGCAGGTAACTCTATGCGGAGTAGGAGAAGAAGGCACTAGAGGTTAAGAGAACCCTCGTCTTAGTGGAAGATGATGGTGCGCTCGTTATCGAGTAATACTCGATGTTCAGCAAACCATCTAACCGCTTGGGCGAGGGTTTTTGACTCTACGTCTTGACCCATAGCAACAAGGTCTTGCTTTGACTTACCGTGATCAACACGAATAACGTTCTGTTCGATGATTGGACCTTCATCAAGATCAGCTGTTACAAAGTGAGCGGTGGCACCAATTAGTTTCACACCACGGTTGTGAGCTTGGGCGTAAGGGTTGGCACCCTTGAAGCCAGGTAAGAAGGAATGGTGAATGTTGATGATCTTGCCTTCGAATTCACGACAGAATTCAGGGCTCAGAATTTGCATAAATCTCGCAAGCACAATGACTTCAATGTCATTTTTCAAAATGTATTCACGAAGCATCTTTTCGAAGGCTTGCTTACTTGAACCATCTGAGATGTTGTGTGACTCAAAATGAATGCCATAGAAACCTGCGAGCTCAGCTAGGTCCGGGTGGTTACCAAATACAGCTGGAACCTCAATTGGGATTTGACCAGATCTTTGGTTGAACAAAAGGTCATTGAGACAGTGAGCGCTCTTACTGACTAAAATAACTGCCTTGATTTTGCGATCAACGGCATCGATATGGAAAGCCGCTCCATACTTGGCAGCTACCTCTGCAATTTTGTCTGAGAACTCTTTCTTGGAGGCTTTGGCCTCAACCTGGAGGCGCATGAAGAACTTGCCTGATTCAGTACTGGTGAACTGCTGGCTCTCGGTGATGTTTCCCTGAGCTTGCACAATAGCGCCTGAAATGGTGTGGACGATACCTGGTTGATCGGTGCAGACAAAGGTTAGGACCCAGTGATTGGTAGGCGTATTCATAGGGTCAAGTTTAGGCTTCGCTAGTCGTCTAGACCGCGCTGGAGGTCTCTTTGGTGACGTTGATAGCTAACCCCTCGCCAAATAACTCCGCCTCCAAAGATGATACCTGCAGCTACCATGCTGATTCCGATGATTGTTCCTACTGGCACGTGAACTCCCTCGTTTATATTCGATTTACCTAATGTAAGGGTAATCAACGTTCAGTTCACCGATTGTTTACTTGGCAGTCGTGTCGCAAATGGTCTGGTTAAGCCATATTTTGGCTCTGCACTAGAATTGCTTTATCGCAACTGGCGTTAAAGATGGATTGCCATCAGGGAGCGAAGGCATTTTGGTCGTACGCCTGGGCCAAACCAGCACAAGCCGTTAAGGAGTTCCCAATGTCCCAATTACCAGTAGATTTCAACTCGCCACTTTCAGCTACCGATCCTGAGATTGCTGCTGTTCTGCAGGCTGAGTTAGATCGCCAGCGCAACTTCCTAGAGATGATTGCCAGTGAAAACTTTGTCTCAAGAGCAGTTCTAGAAACTCAAGGGTCAGTTCTTACAAATAAGTATGCAGAAGGCTACCCAGGCAAGCGTTACTACGGTGGCTGTGAAGCAGTAGACGTAGCTGAGAACCTAGCTCGCGATAGAGCAAAGGAACTTTTTGGGGCTGAGCACGCTAACGTTCAGCCCCACTCAGGAGCAACAGCTAACGCTGCAGTTCTGCAGGCTTTCTGTAAGCCAGGCGATCGCATTCTAGGTCTAGAGCTAGCCCACGGTGGACACCTAACTCACGGTATGAAGTTGAACTTCTCCGGTAAAACCTATGAAGCTCACGCTTATGAACTAAACGCGGAAACTTTCTTGATGGACATGGACATTGTTCGTAAGCGTGCTCACGAGGTAATGCCGAAGGTACTCATCGCTGGTTGGTCAGCTTATTCTCGTCACATTGACTTTGCAGAGTTTAGAAAGATTGCTGATGAAGTAGGTGCAATCCTCTGGGTTGACATGGCACACATCGCTGGTTTAGTTGCAGCTGGAGTTCACCCAAACCCAGTTCCATATGCAGATGTTGTTTCAACAACTGTTCACAAGACTCTTGGTGGGCCAAGATCAGGTTTGATTCTTTGTAAAGAAGAGTATGCCAAGAAGATTGACTCTGCTGTATTCCCAGGTCAACAGGGTGGGCCGCTAATGCACGTTATTGCAGGTAAGGCTGTTGCCTTCAAAGCTGCCATGAGCGAAGAGTTCAAGGAAAGACAGCGCAGAACAATCCGAGGTGCTCAGATTATTGCGGAGCGATTGATGCAGGCGGATGTTAGAGCCAACGGTGTTGATGTTCTCACCGGTGGAACTGATGTTCACCTAGTTCTAGTTGATCTTCGTAACTCTCCGATTGACGGTAAGACTTGTGAAGATTTACTTCACGATGTTGGTATCACCGTGAACAGAAACTCTGTTCCTAATGATCCAAGACCACCACTAACAACATCAGGTGTTCGTATTGGAACTCCTGCTCTAGCGACCCGTGGTTTTGGAGATGTTGAATTCACAGAGGTAGCGGACATCATTGCTCACGTTGTAATGGCAAACCCTGACATTGATGCACTAGCTGATCGTGTTAGAGCATTGACTAGTGCTTTCCCTCTTTATAACGGCCTAGAGAACTGGTAAGTCATTGACTGCTGTATTACTAGATGGCAAGGCTGTTGCTAAGGAAATAAAGGCAGAGCTTGCTAAGGAAGTTATTGAGCTCAAGCAAAAGGGGATAACCCCAGGACTTGGCACATTGCTAGTTGGCGATGACCCAGGTTCACACAGCTATGTAGCAGGTAAACACAGGGACTGTGCTGAAGTTGGGGTTCACTCAGTTCGTATTGACCTACCTGCCAACGCTAAGCAAGCAGATCTAATGGCTGCCATTAGAGACCTAAATGAAGCAACTGACGTCACCGGGTACATCCTTCAGTTACCTCTGCCTTTTGGTTTTGATACCAATTCCATGCTGGAAATGATTGATCCAAGTAAAGATGCTGATGGCTTACATCCGATCAACTTGGGCAGATTAGTGCTTGCTGGTTCTGAAGATATAACCTCTCCACTACCTTGCACACCTGCTGGAATTCTTGAACTCTTGCACCGCTATGACATCAAGTTAAAAGGTGCGCAGGTTGCTGTCATAGGCCGTGGGGTAACAGTAGGAAGACCGTTAGGTCTACTTCTAAACAAGAGGGGAGTCGATGCAACAGTTACATCCCTTCACTCTGCTTCTGAAGATATTGCGGGTTCAATCAGGCAAGCAGATATAGTCGTGGCTGCTCTTGGAGTCGCTCACTTTGTTAAGCCTGATTGGATAAAGCCAGGTGCTGTTGTATTGGATGTTGGAATTACCAGAGTCGATAAAGACGGCGAAACTACATTGGTTGGCGATGTTGATCCTTTGGTTTCTGAAGTTGCTGGTTACCTTTCACCTAACCCAGGTGGAGTGGGGCCGATGACCAGAGCAATGCTTGTTCGTAATGTAGTAAAGGCTGCCAACCGCTAAGCGATTGACAGCCTTTAGCTAATCTTTAGTTCGAGAACTAGTTTGCTGCTACGTAGTCCTGAATCAACTGGCTGAAGCAAGATAGGTTCGCTTCAATTTCAGGAAGACGTTCGTCTAGATACGCAAGAGACATGTCTTGGTAAATATCTGCTAGCTCGAAGTCATCGTTGTATAGCTTGATCTTCTCTGCGTTCTCTTCACACCAACCAGATAGTTCTGGCTGAACCAAAGTGATGGTGTAAGTCTCTGATGACTTACCATCTGAACCCTTTACAGTGATGGTCAGTGTGTTATCCCCAGGAACGAACCCTGAGGTTCCCTCGATGCTAACTTCAGCATCTGGATCTTCTGGAAGAGCCTCAACTGTAAGTTCAATTGTTCCAGTAGGAAGTTCGTAGGTGTCGCCTGCAACAACGTCAGTGAAGGTGGTTCCATCGCCGACTCTAATCGAGGTTAGCTTGGTGGATGTGTTTGCGCTTACGTTGGTGAAAACCACAAAAATTGCCAAGACACCAGCAATTGCCATGATGCCAGGGAAAACAAATTTCTTCACTTTAGTTCCGTTCTGAGGGTCTGTTTACTTAGGAAAACCGTCTAAGTAATAGTTTCTCACGAAAATCTAGGGTCTGGGTACTTTTGTAGGGGTTGGCGCAGGTCTTTGCCACCAATTTGGTCTAGGAACAGGGGTTGGCTCAAAGGTAGGCACTGGGAAAGAGGTCCTGGTAGGGGTTGGAGTGGGCCTAGAGGTCTTTGTTGGCCTAGGAACGCTGGTTGGCTGGGGTTTATGAATAATGGTCACCGTAGGCACCGGTTTCGGTGTAGGGATAGTGACATTGGTCACCATGTAGAAGGTCGCTGTGCACTCAAAAGTCTTGTCACTGCTGGAATTACTCAGGTTTCTAGCCCTAAATGAGGAGCTACTGCGGCTAGCCGAGTAAAGGTCCTGGCTAGATCCACATCCGCTGTCGCTAGTTGAATATCCAGTGCTCAAATAGGTCAAGGTGACCTTCTTGTATTCAATAGGGCTAGAAGCGTTAGCAGCTGCTCCTAGGGAAATGCCAGCCGATGAGACCATGGCAATAATGCCACAGACAAACATCGGTAGGGCTAGTCGTTCAATCATGCTCTTGTTAGCCATTTCGTCTCCAATTGGGGTAGGTGTTGTTTCAACACTAACCCCAAGCTACGACATTGGCTAGGAGAGCATCTGAGTAGCGGCCAGTTCCTTATAAAGAGGGGTGCTCTTGAGAAGCTGCTTATGGGTTCCAGACCCAATTACCTTGCCGCCATCAATCACAATGATTTGATCGCTATCAATAACCGTTGAGAGTCGGTGAGCGATCACAATCATTGTTCTGTTTTTAGCAACAGCATCAATGGCTTCACGCATACGCTGCTCATTTAGACCATCAAGGCTTGAGGTTGATTCGTCAAGCA
>JBIIXN010000050.1:0-4984 GCA_044347325.1 Rhodoluna sp.
ACTAATGCTGTGACTAATCCTGACCTATTTATCCCCGCTTGGCAACGCACAAGAACCTTCTTGCCGCTCTTCCAGTCAGCGTGGACTTCTCTAACCATGAAGAATAAGTCTCTCTCAGGGTCCAGATCAGACATGTCACCATCGTGGAAGGCAAAGCGCATTTCCTTCACGCTTCTGCCAACTGCATTAGCTGCAGAATAAAGGGTAGCGACTGTGTCAAAGTGCTTCTTGGTAACTTGGCCTGTTGAAATCGCAGGGAAGTTGCGAGCGTAGTCGAATGAGCTTCCGCTCTCCCTCAGGTAAGCACCCATGGTGTCACTGTCGTCAGTTCCGCCTTGGTAAAGGCCTGGGCAAACTTCGTTCCAGAGTTCTACTGGATAGTAATTAGTATTCATTTTCTTTATCTTTCTATTTCTAAACTTTTGTAATTGGTTCGGTTGAGCATTGGGACTGTTGCACGCTGTGATTGCAACTGCGATCAAAGATCACAACCTCACCTATTGGAGCTTTGCGAATCATCAGTGAGTGTTCTTCGCACTGTACCTCGCGAGCGGAGCACACAGGACAGATCAACCAAAAGGCTGCTGGTTTCCTGCATGTCTCCCACTCACATGGCCTGTCTTTCTCATCTAAGCCTTCAACGTTGAAAACTATTTCAAGGAAAGTTTTGTCAAGGCTTTCGATTTGCTTAGGCTGCATTTCGTTGGTCGCTTTCCTCCGAACCAAAAGCTGCACTGACCTCGTTGTAGATGGTTTCAACAACCAATGCCCAAGTCTCTGGAGTTTCCTTTTCAGGCTGGTAACCACCGGCTCCACCAATTAGAACTCTTCCCTCTGAGTGCTTGATTGCCATCTCTGCAACCATCTCAGCTGCATACTTGAAGCCCTTTGCGGTGTAGTTGTTGTCCACCCCGATACTGTTTGGCCCGGTGTGGCCATCAGCACCAGCAGCAAGCAAGATCACATCTGGCTGATATTCGTCGATGATCTCTTTAGCTCTGTCGATAGCGTCCATGAAAACTTCATCACCGTCTCCGGATCTGACACAGAAGTTGTAGCAGTGATCTGCTTCATCGTGAATAGCGCCGAATGTGGTTTGGAATTTGTAGCCGCTAGGAAAGATGCTGCCATTGTGAATAGAGATTCTAGGGATGCCAGAACCTTCTAGCATCTCGGCAACACCATCACCTGCGTGAATGTCCCAGTCCAGGTATAGAACCTTGAGTCCTGCTTTTTTCAAAGCAATGGCGGCATACGCCATGTCGTTGAAGACACAGAAGCCGGATGCTGAGCTGTACTTTGCGTGATGCTTAGCACCTTGAGGATTGAACACAACCTTTGCTGCCCCTGCCAGGATCAGCTCAACTGCTCGGATAGTTCCTTTGAACATCACATACGCTGTCTGACCCATGATCGGCTTGGTACCTGACCACTGGCCGCAGACGCCTGCCAACACGCTCTTGATAAACCCTGAGTCGTGAGTAGCCTCTAGAGCTTTCATGTCAGATGCTTCCTTGGCCTCATCAACAGGATCAACGATCACCGCTTTTGAACCAAGAGCTTTCACAAGAAGGTTTAGGGCATTCTTCGCTCTGATTGGGTTGGTTGGGTGCGAGCCATCGCCCGGACCTAGTAACCAGTTAAGGTATAGGTCGCTGTATACGATTGCTAGTTGGTTTTTGATTGTGTTCACTTCTTTATTCCTTTTCTTCGTCGGACGAGTCCTCTTCTTTCATTGCTTCCACCATTTGCTTATGCAATTGGTTTACGTGTGCAAGCCGTTCAGCTGGTGTCATTGCTTTCCACTTCTCAGCGTTCAGCTCAAACACCACCGGCTTCTTTTCTTCATCGCCCACTAGTTCTTCTCTTCTTCCGACCAGTTGACTTCTCTTGCCTCAGACTGAAAAACACGTTGACGCAGCTCTTCAGCTGCTTTTTCGGCCCAAGCGATTTGCTCTTGCTCTGATAAGTCCTCTGGAACATCAGTCAAGGGCTTCTTCTGAGTTGATCTAGGTTCAGCATCTGAGTGAGATAGCGAGTTGCCATCTGCATCTAGAAGTGGACTACGTGCCTCATCATCTTCAACAGAAAGCATTGCCGCCCACACCTGGTTCAGTGCAGAAGCAAATTTCTTACCTCTGGTTTGAACAACGCGATTCTTGAAGTTCGAATAGCTAAGTTCACTACCGCGATCCAAGAACCATTCGATGAAAGGTCCATCGGTCACGAAAACCCTGTATGGGTAATCGCCGTGCGGTGAACGCTTGACCTCTACTTGAGCTTTTGCAGCCAGTAGTTCGAGAGACTCTCTGTCTCTCGAACGTACTGTCACAACGCCTGGGTATTCTGGTTTACGAACTGCTGAGATGAATCCGGTGTCAGTAAATATCCACATATTTAGTTACCTTCCTGATCTCTAGGCTTACGATCACGCATCTGACGATTCTTAAATTCCTTCATCATCTTGCGCTTGTAGTTAATGTCACCTTCGTAAGCCATGTTCATAAACATCTCGCTTGACTGCATAAGTCGCATCGATGTTCTATCTCCAAGGTGGTTTCTAGCCATGAAGTCCTGCAGGTCCTTGCCTGCTGCTTCCAGTAATGCATTCGCTTCAGCCATCCGACCTTCGTCGAACAAGCGCTCAGCTTCATCCCAGATCTGCTGCAAACGAACTGCCTTTAGCTCACCGACGATGTCGTTGTCGCGCTTAGGCTCGACCCACTTATCGGCTGCAACTAGTTCAACCTCAAATGTTTCTGAGTTTGAAATCTTGTCACCGGTAAGTGCATCGATGTACTCCCAAGCGACTTTGACACCTTGCTTGATGCCAGGAGCTGCCATGTCGTGACCATCAAGAATTAGATCAAAGACCACATTCTTTTCTTCGCCACCAGCAACATCACCAAGAAGTGTCTGAACGTGACCATGAGTCTTGTTCCACTTCTTCATGCGTCTTCCTGCAATGATGTTTGTCTTGCTTCCTAAGAAGTCAGGACCAATGGTGATCTCGAAGTTCACTTCGAGCATTGTCTTTAGTAGCAGACCATCAATCTCAGCCTGAAGACCATCAAGAGCTTCACCCTGCTTGACTGCGGCAATGTGGTTTCCATTGCCACCATCAGCCATAGCGCTCAAGATGTTCTCGTCATAGCCACTACCAATACCCATAGTTGTTGTTACAACTAGGTGCTCGGTTGCCTGAGTAGCTAGTTGACCTAGAGCTACTGGATCTGTGACTCCCTGGTTAGCCTGACCATCGCTAAGCAAGATGATGGTGGTTTCGATGCCGCTCGGTGCAGATTTAGCTTGCTCAAGACCAAGACGGTATCCAGCTTCAAGGTTGGTGCTACCGCCAGCGCTAATGTTCTTGACGCTCTTGATAACCTCAGCCATGTTGTGGTTCTTGACTTGGTTTAGCGCAACGTTGACGATTGCTTGGTCGTCAAAGCTGACTACTGCGATGTAGTCTTCTGGGTGCAATCTAGGAAGGGTCTCCAGGATGGTGTTGATGACAACTTCAAGGCGACCGCCTGCCATTGAGCCAGATCTGTCGATTACAAAGACCAATGACTTGGTCTTGTGCTGGGTTGCTGCTAGCACTGGGGCAGCCGGTGCTGTGATTTCCAGCATGATGCCAAGCTGTGTTGGCTTGCCCTGCTGGCACTTGTCGTGTTCTTTTCTTAGTTGGATCATGTCTTCGCTTTCTGTGGGTTTTGCCCTACATAATAAGTAACTGCGGAAGTGCTCTAATTATTCCCGAGTTTGGGTAAATCTAGCAGAAAAATTCCTGTATAAGATGAAGTATGAACATGACCCCCGACATTGTGAGCTCCGTATCCTTGGATCTGGTGCTATTCACGGTGGTGGACGCCCAGAGCCTTTCTGAGAGCCTCTGGGACGATTCACTCTTATCCCTTGGCAACTACGCTGAGCGGCCTCGTTCCGGATATGCCCTTTTCGTTGTAACTGTTCCCGCTAACGATGACACCCATCCAGAACTGAAGAACCGAAGACTATTACCAGGTGGGCACTTAAAGAAAACCGAAACACTGGCCGAATCTTCCCACAGAATCGTAAAAGAACAACTTGGGTTAGACCTCAAAAAGTGGCTTTGGGAAGTAAAAGCATTTGACGCTCTTGACCGAGATATCCGAGAGCCCAAGGAGCGCATCATCTCCTTGGCATATTGGGCCATGGTTGAGTTCAACCTGCTCAGAAAATACCTAGGTGGTCGCGAGCAAGTTGGTCTTGAACTCGTGAATTCCATTCCATATATGGATAAGTTCGAACAAGATATGGGACCTCTTGAAATGTTCGACGGAGTTTGCCGCTTTGGAAATAGAACTATGCCTTCACCAAGTTCATTTAGAGCACACTTCAAAACTTTGAGTAAAGACTTACCTGAAGGACAGATTCTTGGCCTAGATCACGATGAAATGGTCTTCTTTGCCTGGCGAAAGCTAAGGCACGCTTTTGACGGTCGCGTAGATCCATTCCGCTACCTTGGTAACAATCCTTTGGGTGGGGAGTTCAGGATAAGTGATCTCCATGAATTCACAGAAGTTTGCCGAGGTGAACGTATCCAGAAAGACCTATTCAGAAGACAGATGATGTCTGATGATAGGTTCCTTCGTGAAACTGGTAAGACTGACAAGAGCAGAGCTGGTAAGCCGGCGATGCTATACAGCCCGCTATCTATTCGGGCTGAAAAGAATATGCCGGAATAGGTTCACTGCTCTAAGCGGAACAATTCAGTTAACCCAAACACCGATCTAACTGGATAACTCAAATACTCTGACCATTCGGCAAGCCTTGGTTCTCTCCAAACATAGTCATCTGCTACTTGAGCTAGGCATGCCCAATAGAAGACTGTGACTAGATCTATGGTTAGAAAGTTCTGAGTTTCATCTTCATAGACTCTGCCAAGAATTCTTCTCAGTAACTGAGGTACTTGGTGTAAGCCATACTCATGCAAGGTATC
>JBIIXN010000018.1:0-23822 GCA_044347325.1 Rhodoluna sp.
ATGCTTTCCCCGTATGGGTCGATTACATCTTTAGGGTCAAGGTTAGTTGGAACCATTCCTCTAAGCAATACAGCTTCGTGCATTGCTCTTTTTAGATACTGGTCTCTAGTTTCTTTAGGCTTCTTCTTAAACTCTTCCTGGAACTCAGGGTCTGCTCTTAGGAATGAAGTTAATCTTGCAAACTCATCAATCGTGAAGGAGTACTTACTTGCCTTAGGCAGCATCCTTGCTATTGCACTTCTGTGATCAAGAGTTGCTGTAAGAACTAGATCTGCTTCTTCGAGAAGCTTTGGTGTTAGATCTTGAGAGATGTGCTTAGTTGGTGTGAAGCCTCTTTTGGTCATGGCATCTGCTGACTGAGGAGTCATTGGATCTCCGGTCATGGCCATGACTCCTGCAGAGACAACTGTTATAGGAAGTTTCTCTTTATCTGCTCTTTGCTCAAGTATCTGCTCAGCCATAGGAGATCTACAGATATTGCCTGTGCAGACAAATATGACTTTGAATGTTGCCTTTGAGGCAGACATGGTTAGGCCTTTTTAGTGGTTTTACGAGGAGTCTTAGTCGCTGGCTTAGATTCTAGTTTTGCCACAGTCTCTGCTTCTTCGCCATAAGCCTGGGTATATGAACCATATGCTCCGTAGTTACCGTACTTGCCGTAAGCCCCGTAGTTGCCATAGGAGCCGTACTTGTATGAGTAACGGTAACGGTAAGCGTCAACACCCTTGGTTGGGATCTTGTTCATGATGAAACCTAGAACACGACCGCCCACGTTTTCAACGTGACCTAGGGCAGCTGATAGTTGAGGCTTAGTTGTTTTGCCAACAGCAACAACTAGAGCAACACCACCGGTTAGCTTTGAAAGAATCGCAGCATCGGTTACTGGAAGTAGTGGAGCTGAGTCAATAAGAACTACGTCGTAGTCTTTCTCTGCTTTGATTAGGAACTTCTTCATAGCAACGCTTCCTAGAAGCTCTGATGGGTTAGGTGGCACCTGACCTGCTGGAAGCAGGTCTAGGTTCTTTCTACCCCAACGCTGAATAACATCGTTTGGCTTTACTTGACCAATAAGAAGGTTAGTTAGACCCACTGCACCTTCAATAGAGAAGTACTTGTGCATCTTTGGTTTTCTAAGGTCACAGTCAATAAGAAGTACTTTGGCTCCAGTGTCAGCCATAGCGATAGCTAGGTTGGCAATTGTTGAAGACTTTCCTTCTGAAGGAATAGAAGAGGTAAGAACAATAGACTTTCTGCCTTCGGCAGCTTCAATAAATTGAATGTTTGTTCTTAGCTGTCTGAATGCTTCTGCTCTAGTGCTCTTAGGGCTGGTGTGGACAATAAGAGGGTTTGAGTCTGCGTTAGGGTCAAACACGATTCCACCAAGAACGTTGATGACACCATCTTTATCTGGCACATCTTCAACGCTTCTAATTCTTAGATCTAGTGATTCTCTAAGAAGAGCTGCGCCAAAACCTAGAGCCAAACCAATTAGTGCTCCAAGAGCAAGGTTTAGTAAAGGTCTTGGTGCTGCAGGTGCTTTAGCTGCTTGTCCTGGCTGAATAACGCTTAGCTTCACAGGGGATGCAAGGGTAGGGTCAATGGTTTCTAGGTTGGTTACTACCTGCTCTAGAGAGTTAGCCACGGCGTTAGCGATGTTGGCTGCTCTATATGGAGATGGGTCAGTAACTGTGATCTCTAGGATGACTGTATTTAAAGGTACGGTTGCGGTGATCTGGCCTGGGAGCTTGTCTTGGAACTCCTGGAGGTTCAATTCAGCTACCACAGCGTCCAAAACTGCTGGAGAAGTCACGATATCAGCATAAGACTTCACTCTTTGCTGGGTGAAGGAGTTACCAGTTAGAAGATCTGAGGCTGAGTCGTTAGCGCTGGTTGAGACGAAAAGTCTCGTTGTTGACTCATAAGTAGGGGTGGTTAGAGAAGTCACTGTAAAGGCTGCAACCACTGACACCAAGAAAATAGAGGTAAAGAGCACAAAGCGCTTGCGAACTACTAGTAAATATTCGTTAAATCTCAAAAGAACCCCTAAATCTGGTTAGAACTCTAAACTAGCCGATTTTGGGTACTTTTTGGGGGTTTCGGCCCAATATCTCCCTTTTTGGCCAATATGCCAATTTGTTACAAAAATCTTGAAAAAACTAGTGAAATGTGCGCCAACCCGTATAAACTAAGTCGGTACTTACCTACATAAGAGGAAACTATGAAAAAGTCACTTTTAGCTATCTCAGCAGTTGCAGTTCTATCTCTAGGAACCGTTGCTCCTGCTATGGCATACCCAGCTGGTCAAGCTCCGACACTAAGTCTTTCATCTGTTAGCCGCCTAACTCCTGGTGCCAACGTCTCTGTTGTTGTTGCACGTGTGAAGAGCGCATGTACTGTTTCTCTTTCATGGGTTTCAGGTAGCGGTGCTACTGAGAGCGCAACTGTAAGCAGCAGAGGTAGAACTCCTGTTATGACAATTGCTACTCCAACTACCGCTGGAACTTACACTCTTACAACAAACCAGATCTCATCAACTTGTTCAGGTGGATCTGCAGTTACTCTTTCTCGTGCGATCACAGTTGGAAAGCTTGCAAGCGTTACCGCAAAGCTAAGAACAACTAGTGGTTACGTTTCAAAGAGCCCAACAGTTTCTATCACTGGAACAGTTAAGTCAGGTTCAGTTGCAGTTGCTAGCAAGTCAGTCTCAGTTTCACTAAGACTTTCAGGTAGCGAAGTAAAGACTGTAACCGCAACTACTAACGGTTCAGGTGTATTCACAGCTAACTTCACTGGAACTACTTACACTGCAGGTTCATACACTGCTGTTGTTTCATTCGTAGCTGATGCAACTTATGCTGCAAAAAACTCAACAACCGCGGTTCTAAAACTTAGATAATTTTTAAGTTTTGCAACTTTCAAAAAATAAACGAAATGCCATCGCTCTTGGAGTGATGGCATTAGTTTTATGCATCCTCTATGCGGTAATCCGTGTTGTGTTAATGGTTGTTTCTCTTCAAGGAACTCTTGCTGAAGTCGACAACCTAAGAGCTGCGGCTGCTGATAAAGATCTTGGTGCTCTGAGTGTAAGTATTGGTAAAGCAGCTGACGCTATTGAGATGGCTGACGCTTCTGCTAAAGATCCCCTAGTTCAACTGTTCTCTAACACTCCTATCATCGGTAACGACATCAAGGCTGCATCAGTTGTTGCATCTGATGGTCGCATGGTTTTACTTGCTGCTGAAGAAGTGTCTATGGTTGCTTCTCAACTACTCAAGGCAGACATTGGAAAGAAGCCTCTTACAGACAGCACGCTTGTTGCTTCCTTGCGAGATGGTATGAGCCAGCTGGATTCTGCAGTTCAAAATTTGAATACACGTCTCCAGGGTGTCGATGAGACCCAACTGCACTTTGGTTTAGATGAACGTATTAAATCAGCTAAAGAAACTGTTTCAGCTTTTGCTACAGCAACTTCTCGTCTTACTCCCCTAGTTCAAGTTGGCACTACAGTTCTTGAACAGACCGGGAAGAAGCGTTGGTTCGTTTCTATTCAGAACCTAGCTGAGCTTCGTGGTACCGGGGGTATCAATGGTGGCTTTGCGGTTATTACAACCGACGACGGCAAGCTAAAGCTTGAAGAGTATGGTTCGAACAAGGTTTTGTTTAACTACGGTCGTATTGGTTACTCAAGTTACCCTGAGGACCTAAGAGATCTATGGGGTGTTGATTTTTCTGACTGGAGAGACATCAATGCTTCAGCTCACGCACCTTATGGTGCACAGCTATTTGCTGAAGGTTGGGAGCAGCTAAGAGGCAACAAAGTTGATGGAGTTATTTACATCGGCCAAGGAATTGTTAGCCAGATCTCTGGTGCTGTTGGTCCTATTGAGACTCGTGGCGTGACTGTAGATAAAGATAACGCTGTTGATTTCTTTGCTAAAGATATCTATGCCCGTTTTACTAAGGTAAAAGACAAAGACGATGTTGTTGGTGAACTGGCTAAGCAGATGTTCCAGAAGCTTCTCTCCGGCAAAGTAAGTGGATCTGGTTTATTTGCTGCAGCTGCTGCAGATAAGACTGGGGATCGTCTCATGGCTTGGTCAAGAGATAAGAAAACTCAGCAGATCTTTAGTAAGTACCAGATCGCAGGAGAAGTTCCTACAGCCTTTGGTCCTCACGTTCTGGTTACTCTAAACAATGCTGGTGGTAACAAGCTAGATGCTTACACAACCGTGAAGGCAGATTACCTGCTAGGTATCTGTAATGTTGACACCTACACCGGATACCAGGGTCGTAAGAGCCGTGTGACTATTGAAGTCACCAACAGTGCTCCTAAGGGTCTGCCTGCCTATGTTGACATGAGGCTTGATGACAGCTTTGGTGAAGCTAGGCCTAAGGGTTCTAACCGTAACCTAGTGACCATCTATGGCCCGGTTGGTTCAGAGGCTGAGAGCCTAACCGTTGATGGCGTTGAAGATTTTGTTATCAACGGTATGGACAGAAACAGACCGCTATGGATCTTTGATCTTCAGATGCTTGCAGGAACCACTAGAACAATTGTTTTGAACCTCGTTGAACCAATCAACGATGACAACATGGAGCCAGTTCCGCCTAAGCAGATTCTTACCGGTCCTGTGATGCTAAATGCCCCTACTTTGAGTTCTTCCTCAAACGGGCAATGCTCTTTGCAATAAGAATTCCTAGTAGTCCACCCAAGGCGTTGTATACAACGTCATTGATGGTTGCGTAGCGGTCAGGTAAGAACAGTCTCTGAACGCCTTCAGCTAGCAAAGAAACTAATACTGGCACTAGCGCTACAAGTATTGTCTTGGTTCTAGGGGCAAAGACCACCAGGAAGATACCTAGGGGAATGTATAGAAGCACGTTGCCAATGGCTTCAAGCTCGTTGTATTGGATCCAGTCAAGGGCTGGGGTTCTGGCTGTGAATTGAAGTAGTTCACTCGTGATTATTGAGAGGATGCCCTCGCCATCGACTGGCTTAGGCCAAATCGATGTCGCTACCAGAATAATCAGGTAGCAAGCTAGAGCTAGAAGAGCGAGGGGTTTCCTCAAAAATTCCACCTTTGGTGTTTCGCAACTTGACGAAAGTTGCTATTAGACCTAAAGTTTAGAACATGTACAACACCGCTATTTCAAACACCATGTCGGAGGCGACTTTAACTCGCCCTGTCATGATGAGCGTTGTTATGTGTATGCGAATGTGTCGCTAACTCTTAGAGCCGGCTAAGCCCTCTTTTTCACAGCGAGTTACGACACCAACACCCCAGCAATAAGTCCTAATTAGGCATACCCTTCCCGCATACACAACCCAAAGGATTAGAAAAATGACCACCACTGTAAACCCATTTGTAAGAACTGAGATCACTGAAACTGAAGCTAGAGGCTTCGCACTGTACGTAGGCATCGATGAGGCTACTGCTAAGGCTAATGGCACTTCCCTAGGAGCAATTGTTGCTGCTTTACGAGACACTCTTGAATCAATTGCTCCAGGGCTAGCGGCAGAGACTTTTGCCTCTGTGGCGCTTGCTAAGGCTGGTTCTGGAGGTAAAAACGTAGATGTAGTTAGAGCTGCTCTGTCTGACCCTAGAGCCCTAGAGCGTCTTGTTGATAAGAGTACTGAGAACGCTGCTAAGGGAGTTGTTATTGACCTGCAGAGAAGAAAAGTATTTATTGATGGAGCTAAGGCTGATCTGACTGGCAAAGAGTTTTGCTTGCTTGAATACCTTGTTAAGCACCAAGGAATAACAATCTCCAGAGAAGAATTAATAAAGACGCTTTGGAATTGCGCAGGTGGCACTGAAGTTTACGGAAGAACCATAGACGTTCATGTTAGAAGACTTCGAGCAGGTTTAGTTGGTAACGAAGATATCGTTAGAACTATTCGTGGTGAAGGCTACCGCTTCGACAAGCACCCAGATGTTCTGATTGAGGGAATATAAAAAGTAGGCTGATTCCATGCCTGAACAACTGGTTTATGAAGAGTTACTCGACGCTCTTACGGATGAGACCTTTTCGTTGATTGACCGAGGTGTTGCTATGCCAATCATTGTTATTGATGGTCGTGCTGGTTCAGGTAAATCAACCCTTGCTTTAGATCTTCAGAATGAGCTCTTTAGGGCTGGTGAATCTTTGCCAAGAGTTATTCATATGGATGATCTGTATGAGGGTTGGAATGGTTTGTCTCTCGGAGCTGAGTATCTACAAAGAGTGGTTCTAGGTCCACTTCTTTCAACTGGTACTTCTTCTTGGCAGGAATACAACTGGGAAGAAGAACAACGAGATAGATGGAGAGAGTTCTCTGGTGGCACGCCCTTGATTATTGAAGGCTGTGGCTCTCTGAATAGATACACCAGTACGGTTGCGCATTTGGCTGTTTGGCTTGATGTTCCTGAAGAAATAAGAAAGAAGCGTTGGCTAGAAAGAGATGGTCACATCTTTGACCAATACTTTGATATGTGGGCAGCCCAAGAACTGGACTTTATTGCTAGAGAGAAATCCCCTGAGTTTGCTCAGTTTGGGTTAGCTAGCTCTTCTATTCATTAGCCAGATTCGAAGGCCTGCAATAATGCTTGCTGAGATAAAGATTCCTGCAATAAGGTAAGAAGCATTCTTGACCAATGGAATGCTGGCTGAGAAGTAACCAGCCATGGTTAGGCCAACTCCCCAAGCTAAAGCGCCAACCAGGTTAGCGCTAAAGAACTTGTAATAGTTCATGTTAGAAATACCCGCTACTACCGGTACAAACACTCTTGCCCAAGGCATGAATCTAGCTATAACAACAGCCCACCAACCCCAGGCTAGAAATAGCGCTTCGCTCTTTTCTATTCCAGTTTTGATCCACTTACCTTTTCTTTTATCGAGATAGGGTCTGCCATAGTGACGGCCTAGTGTGTAACCAACCTGGTCGCCTAACCAAGCTGCGATACCGACACCTGTTGCCATCACTACGATGTTTACATCTGCTGCATTAGCAGCTGCAATTAGGCCTGCTGCAAAGACTAGAGAGTCACCGGTAATAAAGGGTATGAATGCTCCAATAAGTAAGCCAGTGCCTGCAAAGACTAGACCCCAAACAACTAGGTAGAACAGGGTTGCACCTAAGGAAGGAAACCAGCCAGCTATTTCTTCAGCGATAGATGTGTGAAATGTGGTTGGCAATTACGGCTTTCCGTACAACATGATTTCATCGAGGCTTAGTCGAACTCTTGGAGCAATTTCACGCTCGTATGCAGGGCCTTCAAGCTGCTCTGCAGGTGCTACCTTGCCAACAGCAATAACAACTAGAACTTCGTGGTTGTCATCAAGCTTCAGCAGAGATTCGATTTCTTCTCTAACGATTCCACCGATGTGGTGAGTGTGAAGACCAAGTTCCTGAGCCTGAACAACCATTAGTGATGCTGCAAGACCTGCGTCATACTTACGGCCAGTAATCTCTTTGCCATCTGGCAGTGTCTTTTGAACTGCCATCACTATAAGTGCTGAGGCGTCTGGAGCCCAGGCTTGGTTGAATCCAGTTAGACCCTTTTCACAAAGTTCAGCGTGCATTTCATCGTTACGGCTAATGAAGGCAAATCTCCATGGCTGAAGGTTGTTAGCTGATGGTGCCCAGCGTCCTGCTTCAAGAATAGAAAGGGCTTCTTGCTGAGTTAGTAAATACTCACGGTTGAAAGATCTTGGGCTCCAGCGTTCTGCTAGAACAGGGGCAATAGGGGCAGCGGTAATCGCGATTTTGTTTGGTTGCATGTTCCTAGTCTAAACCCCAAGGGCTTTGGCCAAAGCCTTGAGTAAACCGTCAACATCCTCTTGCGTGGTATCCCAGGCACACATCCAACGAACTTGGCTCTTGCTGTAATCCCAGACATAGAACCAGTATTCCTTTTGCATCTCAGGGATTAGTTCCATCGGAATAATTGGAAATACTGCGTTGGCTTGAGTTGGGTTAGGAACACTTACTCTGCCATTAGATTTTTCTGCTAATTCTCTAACTCCAGCATCTAGGGCTTTGGCCATAGCGTTAGCGTGCTTTGCACTATTAATAGCTAGATCATCTTTTAGTAGTCCGATGAGCTGGATGCTGACGAATCTCATCTTGCTAGGTAACTGCATCGATGTTTTGCGTAGGAAAGGCATGCTGTGGGCTAGTTCTTTAGAGTTGATGACAACTACCGCCTCAGCAGCAAGAGCACCTATCTTGGTTCCACCAAAGCTAACCAGGTCAACACCTGCATCGGTTGTGAACTCTTTGAAGGAAGCGTTTAGAGCAGCTGCTGCATTAGAGAGTCTTGCTCCATCCATGTGTAACTTGAGGTTATTCTCATGAGCAAAATCAGCCAGTGCTTTGATTTCAGGTATTGAATAAAGGGTTCCCATCTCTGTGGTCTGGGTAATGCTGATTACTGCCACCTGGGATCTGTGCACTGAGCCTATGTCAAATAGGTGTGGCTCGATTAGTTCTGGGGTTAGCTTGCCATCAGGGGTTGGGATGGTCCAGAGCTTGAGCCCTGCCATCTTCTCTGGGGCTCCTCCCTCATCGCTATTGATGTGAGCAGTCTCAGCACATATCACCGACTCCCACCTTCTAACCACAGAAGATAGGGCTATGACGTTTGCACCTGTTCCATTAAAGACAGGGAAGACCTCTGCATCGGGGCCAAAGGTGTCTTTGAAGATCTTCTTTAGTTCTGCTGTGACAAAGTCGTCACCATAGGCCTGTTCATGGCCCTCATTGACGCTCTTCATGAGCTCAAACAGGCTTGGGTGAACTCCTGCGTAGTTATCGCTAGCGAATCCTCGCCATACCTTGCGGTCTTCTAGGGCCATTTTTGCTCCTGCTTTAGTGGTTTTACAACTCTATATTGCCCTATACCCCTATTCGTAAATTAGAACAGTTAAGTCGTTTAATTAGAACTAGGTGAAACAATAGGACGCGACGTAAGGGTGGTGTCATGACTATGTACCAAAGATCAGTTCTCGTTGTTGAAGACGAGCCGTTCATCAGAGCGCTTGTTTCCGACAAACTAGTTAACGATGGTTTTAAGGTTCAGGTTGCAGCTAACGCACGCGAGGCCAGAAAAATCACAGACGCTGAAGATGTTGATGTTGTAATTCTGGACATTGATCTAGGTGCTGGTCCTAATGGTTTGGACTTTGCAGTTGCAATGAGCAAACTGCACCCAGAGATGGCTTTAGTATTTCTAACTCACGTAGCAGAACCAAGACTGTTTGGTTTTGATGTTAAGGGTGTTCCTAAAAACGCTGCATACCTTCTAAAGAGTCGTCTATCTGACCCAGGTGTTCTAAACCAAGCTATTGAAGCTGCACTTCGTGACAAGGTTGGCGAAGAGTTCAGAGATGATCTAAAGCCTTCACACTCACTGGTAAATGTTTCAAGAACTCAGTTCGAAGTTCTACGTATGATTGCTAAAGGTTATTCAAATCAGCAGATCGCTCAGGAGCGTGGAACAACACTTCGTGCAGTTGAGAACCTAGTTAACAGAGCTGTTGCAGCTGCTGGTATTGATGTTCAGTCAAAGACTAGTGCTCGCGTTATTGCTGTTAGAGAATTCGTCAAGGCTGCTGGTTTACCAGAATAAAGAGTCTGGATCTATTGAAGCTTCTCTGAGCTGTTCATAATCAAGTATTAGACATTCAATACCTCTATCTTCAGCAAGTGTTCTTGCCTGAGGTTTTATCTCTTGAGCCGCAAATATTCCTCTTACCGGTGCAAGAGCAGCATCTCTATTCATAAGTTCTAGATATCTCGTTAGCTGTTCAACGCCATCTATCTCACCTCGACGTTTGATTTCAATAGCAACGCTCTGACCGTTCTTATCTTTAGCAAGAATATCGACTGGTCCAATAGGTGTCATGTATTCTCTTCGGACTAACTTCGCTCCTTCACCGATGATATCTATCTGAGCAGCCATTAGTTCTTGAAGGTGAGCTTCAACACCATCTTTGATTAGGCCTGGGTCTTTGCCTAGTTCATGGTTAATTTCGTTGTGTATTTCAAAGATTTGAATCCAAAGAATGTCTGCTGTCTTAGCTTGGCTTACTCGCCAAATCTCTTTGATTCCATTACCTAGTTGCTCTTCATCTGGTTCATGCACCGAGTAATTACATGGTGGGTTCATCCAGTTCAAAGGCTTATAAGAGCCTGTTTCACTATGAATAAGGATGCTGCCATCACCTTTGAGCATCAGTAGTCTTCTTGCTTTAGGCAGGTGGGCAGTTAGTCTGCCGGCGTAGTCAACTGAGCAGTCAGCAATAACTAAACGCATAACTACCTTTTAGAAAGCTTCTCTTCGATTTGTTCGAGTCGAGTAACTAAATGAGCAAGGGACTCGTCTTGATGATCTAGGTGCTTTTGAATCTTGACTGCTTCATCTAATACAGCAGCTGCATCTTCATACGTCATTACTGCTCGCTTTTCAGCAGCTGCTGCTTGAATGTTTTGACCAACGATGATGATTGGTAGTAAAACTAATTGCAAAAAGGTTTGGGCCACCCAGGCAACAATCAGAACTGGATCTCCAGTCATGATTACAGCAGGCAGGCTCACTAGGGTAAGTCCAAAGAATACATATGCTGCCCACATGGTTCCAACACTCTTTGTAATGAAGAGACCTAGTTTCTGATTGAGAGTTCTAGGTCCAACTTCAGAAAGAATCTGCTCAGCATTGTCTGCTTTGTGTTTCTTGCGTCTAGCTATGTGTGGATGCGGTTCGTAGTCAAACTTTGCCTTAGGAGCATGAAGTGCCATTTAGGACTCTATTTCTAGCTTCATTCCAACCGGTGCTGTGGTGACCGCTCTAACCTGAACTCTTTGGACTGTGTGTCCTAGTTGCTCTTCAACCTTCTGCTTTAGAGCTACTGGTTCAATCTCGACATAGTCGGTGGAAAGACTAAATTTCTGGTTCACTCGTTGCGGCAGAATCCTTGGGTGATCCACTACATAAACAGCCACTACTAGAAGGACTGCGTAAAGAGTCTGAACCGGTAGGTCGTAGGCAGGAAGACCCAGGGTGAGTCCCATGGCTAGAGCTACCAATAGGTAGACAATCTCAGTCCAGCCAAGGGTAGTGGATCTAAGTCTGAAGATTGAAATAACGCTGAATAGGGCAAAACCAACACCAATAGAGATGGTGAATGTTCCAAGGGCTCCACCTAGGACAAAGAGGGTGATATTGATGAGGCAAATGGCCACGAATACGTCTCTGCGCTTGTGTCTTCTATAGAAGAACACGTAGGACACTAGGAACAGCAAAACTAGGTTAATGCTGAGAGTGGCCAGCAGAAGCGGGTAATCAATTGGGGTCATAATGATAGATTAGCCCACATGGTTATAAACAAAGGCGTAAGAAGGCTTCTAGGGGCCTCAACAGCGCTGATTATGGGCTCAGTGCTGCTAGTTTCCCCTGCTCAGGCTGCTAGCACCCTCAAGTCGAGTGACTTCTTCAACCCTCAAAAGATCCTCAGGGTTGACCTAGATTTGCCTCAGGACACCGTAGATGCCCTAAATGATAGAAGCCGTTACAGGATCTATGTCCCAGGGACCGTCACTATGTCTGTTGATGGCCGCACCAGCGGTGCCTTAGAGATGGATATCCGCCTAAAGGGTTCCACCTCTATATCAAGACTGAGAGACACCCCTAGCTTCAAGATCAAGTTCCCTAACGGTCCTGCTGGAACCGGTTACCTGGGTCAAAGGAGATTGACCCTAAACGCTATGACCCAAGATGGTAGCAAGATTCATGAGTATGGAGCATATGCCCTGTTCAATGCCATGGGTGTCCCAGCTTCAAAGACTGGTTGGGCAAGAGTTTATGTTAACGGTCTTGATAAAGGGCTATATGCAAATGTTGAACAGCCTGATGAGAACTTTGCGGCGAAAAGATTCAAGGACATCACACAGCACATTTATGAAGGTGTTGCTCTAAAAGATTTCAAGCCAGGTAATGACAATGGCGATAACATAACCGGGGCATTCCCAGTCGATCATGGTTGGAAGGTAACCGCCAACAAGAGTGACCTAACCAAACTGATTTCGGCAGCTAACTACAAAGACCCCGCTAATTGGTATAAAGCTCTTGATGGTGTTACCGACAGAACAGCTCTACTAAAGTTCATGGCAGTTGAAAACTTCCTGGGTCACTGGGATGGATACACCGGACCAAACGTAAACAACTACTTCATTAGAAGTAATACCAGAAATAAGTTCACCTTTATTCCTTGGGGTGTTGACCAGACATTTGGGGAAAACAGGGCCACAACTAGAGACTTTGGTGACACCTTCATGACACCAATGCTTTCAAGAACTTCTACTCATCCATGGCTTCCGAAAGAAACCGTAAGAGGCATGATGTATACCAAGTGCATCGCTTATGTGCCGTGCCGCAATGCTTACCTATCTCAGCTCAAAGCTGTTTCAGCTATGGCTACCAAGATGAAGCTTTCAACTTTGATGAAATCTGCTACCAATGTGATTAGACCAACTCTGGTTGCTAAAAACAATTCAGATCAGATGGAAATCATTGCTTTGGAGCAAGCAAGTACTCTGAAATTCATTACTACAAGGCAAAAAGAAGTTGCAGCCTTGGTAAAGAAATACAAGATTAAATAACTAGCACTCCAGCTAGGTTCATCGTTAGCGCTAACATTCCAATTCCACCGATACGGTAAACCCAACGCCACTTATGCGCCATGATTGGGCGCTCTTCATCTTCATTACCTTCGCGGCCAAACATACCTATTAGACCTAGCAAGAACACTGGAATAGGTAGCAGCATGAATAGGTACTGAGGATACTCAGGGTTTCCTTCTAGCCAGCTACCGATGATGCTTCCGCTAACGCTAGAGACAATCAAAGTCAACGCAAGGCCAGGAACACCTTGAGGCAATACTCTCCATAGCCAAGGGTAGTTAGGGAAGCGATCTTGGAACCAGCTCAAGATGTTAGGCAAGATAAAGATGAAGCTACCAACCCAGACTTGCCACACGTTACCCATGAACGCAGCTGTTACAAATATGAACAGGAACAATCTCACACCGGTTGAAATAACTTTCTGAACCTGAGAGGTTGAAGGAACTTCAGTCGGGTTGATGGTGTCCAAACGCTTAGAGAAACCTCTGGCAGCTAACTCTTCAAGCAGAATACGAATTGCAATAGCAACTGCTAGGAAGATTGCGAACTCGTTGGTGTAGTTGGCAACAACAAGAGTTCTTCCAGCCAGAGCAGGCAGGGTAGCAACCATAGCTGATACTGACCAACCGACGAAGAAGGTTAGAACAGCTATATCAACTAATCGATCCCAGAGATAAGCAAAACTAGTTTCAAACTGTTTTCTGATCGCTCTGAAGGCAACACCAATAAGTGCTGGACCAAAACCTAGTAGAAGAACGCCAAGCATCAAACGAACATCAGATAGGTCGCTGATGCCATAGATGCTGATCATTCCAATTGAGTAGATAACGGTTGCGAGCATTCCAGAGAATGCGTCAAACATACCTAGGATCGCTATGGCTAAGAACAGCTCCCAAGTTGGTGGTCTAAGTTCAATAGATGGTTGCGCAAGAGAAACTGCTGCTAGAACAACACCTGTGATTGGTGCGGCTAACCACATCGAGCCAAAGATCGATCGAAGATATGCTCCATCGTTCACTATCTTTGAAATCACTGGTGAGAACTTGGCAAGTCCCACCGTGAGATCGTGAGTGAAGCGATCGAGGAATGTAAAGATCTTGAGTCTGAAGATCGGTATCTGATCTCCCCAACTGACCTTGGCCGTTGTGAAGGATTCGACCTCAGCATCAAGGGTAGAAATTTCTCCATCTGATGATTCGGTGTTTTGAGAACTAGAGCCACCCTCTGAAGAGGCTGCCCTAGCTCCACCGCTAGATCCTCCTCCGCCTCCAGCTGCTGCTCCAGCCACAGCACCGGCTACGGCACCTGCTACAACAACTGCGGTTCCCACGGCTTCTGCTACTGCTTTTATGCCCTCTGGGCTAGCTAGTGGGTCATAAGGCTGGCTAGGAGCGTTCTCGTCCGTCTGAGCCCCTGGTGTGTCGGTCACTGGCTCGATTACTTCAGGAACCTCAGGATCAATGACCTCAGGAAGGCCATTAGGGCCTGCAATCCCGGTGAGGGTGAGGTCTACTTGCTGCGAGCTCAATAAGGTTTCTTCAGCGTTTACGGCCCTTGAATAGCTACCTAGGCCTTTACCGAATCCGGCCACCTTAGGCAGCGACATGTTAGTGATCACATCTTTACCAATAATCACAAGCCTGATCTTGTATTCACCTAGTTGGGCGATTGTGAAATCAGCAGAGTTTGCAGAGTTACCTGTAAAGGATGTTCTACCTAGGTACTGCCAAAGAGTTCCTGTTTCCATAAACGCAACGACATCTGAAACCGCAGCCATCTCAGCACTAACATTGAGCGTTAGACGAACAGAGGAGCCAACTTCAACCTGCTGAGTTGAAACAAGCTGTATTTGTTCATCAACACTTGAGTTAGTTAGATCTGTTAGAACTGTAACTGTTGGTGCACCTGGAGTTGGTGCATATATTCCGACTTCCTTCATTGCATTCTGAGTGTCTGCATCTAAATCTGAGAAGACTCTAGCAACAGGATTTGGATCAAGCGATTCCGGTACTTGACCAGGAGAAACAGTAACCGTTGTTGCTTTTGTCGACTGCTCGGCTAAAGCAGAAACTGTGTCGTCGTATGGGCCTTTATTGCCAGCAGCATCTCTTGCCGAACCAGCTAGAAGCGTTAGACCAAATGTTCCATCGGTGCAGTTATCCAAACTGACCTGGAAATACTTTCCACTACCAATTACGTAGCCGACTTTGCAGAGCTTAGCTGTGCCAGCTGATGGAGTGAAGCTATTAGCAGATACACCCGTAACAACCTCATCAAATCTCACATCAAAAACATGACTGTTGCTCTGCAAGCTACCTGGCTGCAAAAGAACCGTTGCTTCAGGTGCCACATCGTCTTTGATCTCGACCTTGCCATAGATTGGAGATAGATTAGCAAATCGTGGCCCTGCATTACCAGATGAATCCATGACGCTGTTTTGTTTTAGAGATAAACCAAAAGTGCCAGTCGAGCAGTTGGTAACTGCGACTTGATAATTTAATCCTTCGCCGGTCAGCGAGCTGATAATACAGCCTGAGGCTGTTCCTGAAGAGAGAGCAAAACTGTCTTTAGATAGCCCCTGAACAGCTTCATTGAAGTTCACATCAAATACTCTTGTTGGCAGATCTTTCGTTGCGTTTACTAGATTGATCTTTGCTTCGGGTCCTGCCGAATCAATAACTACGGGCACAGAACTAGTGCCAAACACCGTTGCCACAAGTGTCCCGTTGAGCTTAGATTTTGTATCCCTTGGTGTGGCGTTGAAGTAATAAATGTAAGGGGGTTTGAGCGGCTTATCCCCTGTGATTGTTACCTTAAGACCCTGCAAAGCCGAGCCGCTGAAAAGAATATCCTGCTCTGCAAATGCTCTCTTGGATTTCAAGGTCAGTTTGTATTGAATGATGTTTGCAGATGTCGGGTTACTTCCAAGCACCTCAAGCGATTTAGCTCCTAGAACAGGAAAGTATCTAACTAAGATCTTGCCTGAGGTAGAAGAATCCCGATAAGTGCTGACCGCCACTTTTCCACCTGCTGCAGTGTTCTTTCCAGCGTTACCACCTCGGCCACCGGATTCATTTGAAGAGGCATTGAATAGTGTTCCACCTAAACCACCGACCACTCCACCACCGCCGCCACCAGCGCCACCACCATCTTGGTTGGGGTTACCCGCGGTTGAAGTTCCTACCCCACCTGCTGAATTATCTGAGTAATCAGAATTAGTTGTTCCTCTTGTAGATCCGTTTGCTGCTGCAGCACAACCACCACCAGCTCCTGCACCTGCTGCGATGAATCTCTCTTTATCGATATCAAGCACTGTGGCTGCTCCGCCACCACCGCCACCGCCAGAGGAACCAACCGGGCCAGTATTGCCACCTCGCCCACCGTTGTAAATATCTCCTAATAGAGATTTACCGCCGATGCCTCCACCTGATGAGTTTCTATTGCTGGCACCTTCTGCACCTTTTTCACCTGGGTAGAAATACAAAGTTCTGTTGGATAAGTCTGGAGATTGAATAAAGAGATATCCTGCATCGCCACCATTTGATCTGGCACAAGCGCCACCATCAAGTCCACCCGCTCCACCTGCAGCTCCAAAAACTTCAATTTCAATTTCGCCTAGCCCCTTAGGAACTGCAAAAGCTTTAGCGCCATCGGAATACGAATAGGTTTTTTCGCACACTTCTCCAACGAGTGTGAAACCAGGAATGCAATCTTCGGCGGCATGAGCTAGAGGGCTAGCTGCAAGACTAAAGCCAACGCCTAACGAGAGTGCTAGAAAAGAGTTCGTGAGTTTCCTCAGTGCTCTGCTCATCTCGAAACCTACCTCGGTGTCCTGCGTTTGATTCCCATTTTATTTCGCAGACTAGCCAGACCGACTAGAAATATACGCTTTTGCGTAACTTTTTTCTAAGGCCAAAAGCCCTAAAAATGTCTATCTAACCGCGTAATCAGAGCAGGCTTTGATGACCTCATCTTTAGCGGTCGCGGTTATCTTCTCGGCATCCTTAAGGATAAGAGAGCCCACGGGTTCGGTGTTGGTCAGAGCAAAATACTGTCTAGAAAGATCAGAGAAGTTGATGAAAGCTTTCTGAAGCGAAGCGTTTCCAGCTGATTCGCCAATCACCCTAATCTCAGACAAGAAGATTGGAACATCGTCGTCAAGTTCTGGAAGGGCTAGCTCTGCATATTTATTGCAAGCTGCTCTATCGAGTGACCTTAGTGAACCGTTGAAAGCTCCTAGCGGAACAATGATTGCGAAAACTAGTAAAGCAACACCACCGTAGATAAAGTATCTTCTCTTAACCTGTGAGACAACATCGCCTGGGTCTTTTGCTGACCTGAATACTAAAGCTGCTTTTACGTTCAAAGCGATCGCAATTGCTGTGCAAAGCAAAACTAAGGCAAGTAGCAGAGGAGAGGTAAATCTCAATAGCCGATACATCGCTTGGAATATTTCAAAGTAACTGCGATCTTGGAAACTTAGTGCTGTTGGGATTATTAGTAGAAAAGGAACAACTAAAAGAACTGCTGCCGGCACCAGTGCCAGATAGAACTTGACGGTGGAGTTGAGTTTGGTAGCCGATAACCCTGCGGTAACAAGATTTAGCAGGAAGAAGACAAAGTAGATGATGACAATGCTTCTAAGGGCTAGCTGATAGTCGGCATACTCTTCGCTAGCCAACACCCCTAAATACTCAGGTAACGGGAACCAGTAGCTGATTGGCCAGAAAACTACTGCTGAACCTAGGGCTAAGAGCAGGCCCGCCCTGAAGTGCCTTATACGATCTATCACTTGAATCTCCTAGATGAACTTGGGATTAAGCCTAGCCCTGAGAATGCCCCAAAGACCCTAAAGTAACTGGCAGAATAGTCTGTGATGAAAGATTTAGCAGGAAAAACAGCCCTAATCACCGGAGCGAGCTCGGGTCTAGGTGAGGCCTATGCTCTTAAATTAGCCAGCCTCGGAGTCAAAGTAATCTTGGTCGCCAGACGTGCCGACCGTCTAAGAGCACTCGCTGATCGCATCACGACTGAGCACGGCATATATGCCGCTAGCGCGCTACCGATGGACCTAAGCGCTAGAGATGCTGGTTCAACCCTTGCCAAGATTCTTAAAGGTCGCGGAACACAGATTGACATTCTTATCAATAACGCTGGCTTTGGTCAGACCATAAAGTTCGTTGAAGAAGATAACAGCTTTATTGTTGATGAGCTAAATGTGAACATTCACACTCTGGTTGAACTAACCCACGCATTCTTGCCTGGCATGGTTGAGCGCAAGGACGGCATAGTTATAAACATTGCTTCAACCGCTGCCTTCCAGTCACTGCCATACATGGCTGTTTATGGCGCTACTAAGGCCTTTGTTCTATCCTTCACTGAAGCTCTATGGGGTGAAACTCGTGACACTGGAGTCAAGGTTCTAGCCGTATGCCCAGGACCTACAGCTACTGAGTTCTTTGATTCAAATGGAACTAAACCTGCTCTTGGCAGATTTATTCGTTCTTCTGAAGATGTTATAAACACAACCTTTATGGCACTTAGCAAGGAAAAGTCTCCTGCAGCTGTCGTTGATGGTCCACTAAACAAGATCACTGCACTATCAAGCAGGTTCTTCACCAGAAAAACTTCTATCAAGATTTCAGCGAAAGTTATGATGCCAAGTAAGAAGAAGGACTAGTTCTTTCTTTCAATGCTGAACGCGTTGGCTAATTCACGCCACCAAGCAACATCAGGTAAATCAAATCTTTGAGAACCAACATCAGGAAGATTTATCTGCATTGTTGTTGAGCCACCACCATCAAGCAGAACAGCATCCGTTGCTCCAAGTGAAAGTAACCATTGAGCCATCTGGCTTGAAGTTGAGCCACCCTGTCGGTATCCAAAGTCAAAAGCATCGTAGCCTCGGCTAGAAGTTATTAGCCAGACCTGTCCATCTTGATTCCAGCCAATGGCAGATCTTGGTCTGTGTTCTTTGTTGTGTAGAGCACAAACCCAAACCATTTTGCTACCTTGAACAATTCTTGGACCACGACCAGCAGCACTCACAAACTGCGATTTTGATTCAGAGATAAAAGATCTAGATACTGTGACAACATCGCCGACCCTAAATCTTGATGCGGTTAGTGAAGCACTGCTGCTCTTAGCTTGTATCACGAAGCCACCTAGATCAACTTTCGTTGCGATTCCAGAGCGCACACTTCTTACTATTTGATTTCCTTGGGCATCAGGAGAGATTCTTATAGTTGTTCTGCCTGCACGAGTGGTTCCAACATAGTTTGAATCAAACAGTGTTGAACCGGTGGTGCTTAGGTTTGGGAAGTTCACGGAATCAAAGACCAAGGTATTGCTTTTACTTGAAATGCTTCCAGCGCTGGTTACGTTATCCGCTGACATTCTGTCTTCGTATTGCGGAACCGGTGGCAAACTGATGCGAACAGTTGTCTTAGCTTTCATCTTGGCGATGATTGGTGCTAGGTATCCTCTAACCTGAACAACCGTTCCTGCCTTTGAGGAAATAGCTGCACCTGCTGGATAGATCTTGCTAATCTTTCCTGATTTGATCTGGAAGGTGACCTGCCCCTTAGGAGTGAGCGGCCTAATGAAGTTTGATCTATAGACAACCAGAGAAGTTGCTCCTGGCTCAAGCTGGTTCACACCGGTGATGTTGAACTTTCTGGTACCAATGGTCAGGGTTCCAGTGCTTCGGTATCCCCTAGCATCACTTACCCTGTATCGAGAAAGCCCGATAACGCCTGATTCACCAGGTGGGGAATAGATTATTTTCCCACCTTCAACCATGGCGTTCCAAGGTCCGCTGCTGTCAAAATAGTCCCCGTTGAGGCTAGCCAAGGTCTTAGGGTTTGAATCTGCGAGAACCTTAAGGTTTTGCTCTCGTGGGATACCTTGATGCAAAACTCCGAAAGTAATGTGACGAAGGTTACCCGTGACAACCGAGACCTTAGCCCCTAGAGGAGATAGTGATGCTCCGCTAGCATCGCTACCTGGCTCAAACTGCCAGGCTAGAGCCTTGACACCAAAACCCAGAGCCTTGTCGGTTACTTGGTGAGCCTTATCGAGAGGTGGAGTGTAAATACAACCTGCTTGAGCTGCTGCCATCGGCACTGCTGTTGAAAGAGCAAACAGGGTAGCGATGACGAAAGAAGTAGTCTTTACTACTTTTTTTCTGGATGAAACCTGATGCTTTTTCATAGAACCTTCAGACTATAACAAGTACTGGGTAGGCTTGAAATATGTTTAGGAAGAAGAAATCAAGCCTTGTAATGGCTCTAATTCTGCTGTCCCTGACTGGTAGTTTCCTGAACTCCTCGGCTTCATCAGCTGCAACTTCTTACGTTGAAGGAACAGATCCTGCAGCAGTGATGTTCAATCCCCTTGAGGTAGGCAACTTTTCTTTGCAAATGACCCATAAAGACTACGAGTCTCTTCGATACCCGAACGTTAGCTGGGATAACGAGGGTGAATGGCGTGAAACCCGAATGAGCCTAACTATGGCCGGTAAACGCTATGGGCCATACGTGGTTGGAGTTCACCTCAAAGGTGCTTGGGGCTCTTGGCGAGATATCTCAGGAAAGGCAGCCTTCAAGATCAAGATGGATGCCTTCGTTCCAGGACAGACTCTTCTAGGCATCAGTCGCATCACCCTAAACAACATGGTTCAAGACCCAAGCTATCTAAGGGAAACGATTAGCTACAGGCTTTATCGAAACTTAGGTATTCCTTCGCCAAGGACTGGTTATGCCAACGTGAGCCTTAACGGTATTGATTATGGTCTGCACCTAAACGTTGAAACCATGAATAAGCAAATGCTCAAGCGTTGGGGGCACACAAGTGATCAATTGTTTAAAGGTGCGGTCCCATGGTTCCCAGACCTATGGCGAGGCAGTGAGGACATGTTTGCTATTGAGTCAGGCAACAAGGACGACACCTCTCAACTAACCAACTTCATGGCAATCAATGAACTAAGCGGTAAGGCTTGGTGGGATGCCATCTCTCTAAGAATGGACATGGAGTTACTAACAGTGAGTTGGGCTTCTGAACTCTATTCAGGTCACTGGGACGGTTATGTTCTAAACCTCAATAATTACTTTGTGAACTTTGACAAGAATGGCAAAGTTATGATTCTGCCTTGGGGTGTTGACCAAACCTGGGATGGGTCTCTTGGCTACACAGAATCAAGAGGCATCATGCCTAACAAATGCTGGGAGTATGCCCCATGCCTTGAGCTATACAGACAGTCCATGGCTAAAGTTTCTAGAGTTGCTAAGAACCTGAACTTACAAACCATGGCCAGGGACGTGGCAACAGCAATTCGCGCTGACATCATTAGCGACCCATTTGGTCAAGGCATCAACAATGCCACTAACTACCAAAACAACCTAGTTTGGCACATCAGCGACCAGCAAACTGTATTGCGATCAATCGTCCAGCCTTTTGACACGACGATAGCTAACTTCAAGGTCAACGGTCGTATCTATGAGCCAGGTCAGCAAGTCTTCCTTGAGGCTGGAACACGCACCGCTGACCTTCAGGTAACTACATCTCAGTCTTCTGCAAAGGCAGTAGTCCAGACGATAGGAACTCTTAGACCTGGCCTCAATAGCGCTTCAGTGGTTGTCACGTCCGCAAATAAGAAGCACGTGAACACAACCATGATCATGCTTTATGTCTACACAAACTTAACTACTAGAAGCACTCCTGTTTACAACAAGAACTCTTCTGTCCCAACATTTGCTGGAACCTCAAGTATTGGCTTGCTAGGAACAGCAGTTCTTGGCGCTACCAACCTAACCCTCAATGTGAAGATGGCAAAGGCCAAGACCACAACGACCACCAGAGCCAAAGCAATTATGGCTGCCAGGGTGAAGCACCTCCTAACAGCGCTAGAAGCTCGAGGCATCAAACCCATCAAGGTCAATCAGAGCATTACCTCTTCTGGCTCAGTGAATGCACTTCAGATAACCGCCACCTACACAAAGTAATCTTTCTTAAACAAAGATGCCCCTGGATTACCAGGGGCATCTTTACTGTTTGATTAGTAAGAGTAGATAGTTACTGTGGTTCCCTTTTGTGACTTGGCGCCAGGGATTAGCTGGTAAAGGGCAGTCTTGAAGCTGTTTGTCTTCAACGCAACAAGTAACTTCTGGGTGTTAGACGCACGAGCAGGACCTGCAGTGGTCTTGTCTTTGGCGATCAAGTAGTTGTTTGTAATGGTTACAACACCAACAGTTCCCTTGACCTTCTTTAGTCCTGCAAGAATCGCTGCGTTACCCTTAGCGTTGGTCTTCTTGTCAACTGTAAGAACACCTACCTTAGGGAATGGAATCACGATAACGGTCACTAGGTTAGGCACTATTGCAGTTACTGTGTAAGCCTGAGTTGTTTCATCTTCAGCTGTAACAGTAATAGTCAAGGTGTTAGGTCCCTTTACAAGTGAATCTCCGCCAGAAACTTCGTAGGTTGCTACTAGGCTCTCTGGAACACCATCGATTTCAGCAGAGGTTGCACCCTTGGCCAACAAAATCTTTGAGCCAACGACAACGGCCTTTCCATTTACTAGGAAGGTCTTTAGTCTCTTGTCTGGTGAAAGCGCAACTGGGATTACGATGCTGTAGCTACCGGCTTCAGCAGTTTCGTCACCAGGAGTAACGGTAAGAGAGATAATGTTCTCACCAGTTACAAGTCCAGCAACGTTCCAAGTGTTAGCAACTGTTGCCTTGGTTACTGTAGCTTCACCACCATCGAATTCAAGTTTGGTTCCGTCTCCGAGACCAATCTTTTCAGCCACAGTTGGCTCAACAAAGATAGTTGCAGTTGTTGTTCCGTTAGCAAGAGGTGTCTGAAGAGTGGCTGTGCCATCTTCTCCAACAGTAAGGGTAGTTGTGTTTACCTTTACAGTCTTTAGAGTTGCATCTGCACCACCGACATAAACCTTTAGCTTGTATGTCTTTGCGAAGTCCAAACCTGCTTCTGGAATGACCTGGATATCAATCTCGTTGACACCCTTCTCCACTCCGAAGAAGCGTCCAACTGTAGGAAGCAGAGTCTTTCCGTTGGCAACTACATCAGATGTAGCGCTTTCAGCCTTGACCTGAAGCTTCATTGTTGTCGCTGTAACTGGAAGGTTAATGAAACCTGTTTCGTTGTCTAAAAGAGCTAGATCAACTGCTTCGTCATTTACCAGTAGGCCACCGTCTTCAGCAATTGCATTGCTTTCGCTAATTGGAAGAACGTTTAGGTTGATTGTGTAAGTTTCACTGTCACCACTTGAAGCAGTAACGATAAGAGATAGTTCGTTGTCACCCTCTTCTAGAGGTGTTAGACGTCCGTCTCCAGTAACAATGAATGAAGCTGTTGGGTCAGTAGTAGTTACCTTTACGTTCACTCTTGTAGTTCCGTAAGGAAGGTCAATTGAGTCGTTGGTAGTTGCGTCAACGCCATTTACCAAGAAGACCTCTAGAGAAGTGTCCACGGCAGCAGCAACGTTGAAGAACAATCTGTAAGTTGCAACTGATGTGTCCTGAGCTGTTACCTGAACCTTAACGATGTTACGACCAGGAACTAGATCGTCTGCTCCGATGATCTCAACAGTTGAAAGGTTTGTGGTTGGCACTGCAGTGATGTCAACAGAAGTTACATCGCTTTCCAATTCAAATTCATCGCCATTTGCAACTTCACTGCCGTCGTACTCAAAGGTGGCCAGGCTGGTGTCGTCGTTAGCTAGAACATTCAAGGTAACTGTTGAAGTAGTGGTGGTGCCATCTTCAGCTGTTACAACAACAGAAAGAGTGTTGTCACCTAGAACTAGGTTTGTAGCTCCTGTTACAACCACAGATGCAGCAGAGTCGCTAGGAATAGCTGTCACTGCTACAGAAGTTGTGCCTGAAGGAATGAAGATTGTTGTTCCATCAGCAACTCTTGCACCTGAAACCTTGAACACAACTAGAGAGCTGTTGTTTGAAGGTACCTGAACATTCAGGGTTACTTCATAAGTTGCTGTTGCCCCAGACTGAGCTGTTACTAGAACAGAAAGAGTGTTTGCTCCAGCGCTTAGGCCAGTTCTACCTGTGATCACTACAGAAGATGAAGCATCGCTAGGTGTTGCCACTACAGCAACTGACTGAGTGCCTGGCTCTAGGAA
>JBIIXN010000068.1:0-4150 GCA_044347325.1 Rhodoluna sp.
CCTGTGATCACTACAGAAGATGAAGCATCGCTAGGTGTTGCCACTACAGCAACTGACTGAGTGCCTGGCTCTAGGAATACTCGTCCACCATTTCTTACAGCTTGACCATTCACAGTGAAAGTAGCTAGGGCAACGTCTGAAGGAAGAGCAAGAACTCTAACCTTGAATGCGTAAACACGAGTGCTAGTGCCATCTTGAGCTGTGACAGTAACAGATACATCGTTCAAACCTGTAACAAGGTTTAGAGCCCCAGTTACAACACTTGTAGCGTTTACGTTTGAAGTAGTGGCAATAACGGTAACCGCACTGGTCAACGGAGCTACCTCAACAGTTTGACCTGCTGTGATCACAGTTCCATTTACAGAAAGCGCTGACAATGTCGCATCAGTCGAGAACTCTGTTGATTCATTGGTTACGAAGACTGTCACTGTGTATGTCTGAGTGACAGTGGTGTTAGAGGACGTAACTAGCACCTCAACATCGTTTTCACCGGTCACCAAACCTGTCTCACCTGTGATGTCAACTGAAGCCCCGCCATCTGTTGGGATAGCAACCACAGTTACAGAAGTTGTCCCTGCCGGAACAACCAGCACGTCACCATCTTCGACATCGCTGCCATCGATAGTGAATGTAGCTAGCGTGGTTGTTACTCCGTTAGCGTTAGCCGCAGAGACGCCAAGTCCCTGCATCGGAACAACAATCAGTAGCGTAGTAATCAACGCTGTGAGCAACTTTTTGACTGTCATAGTTTTCGTTTCCTTGTTTGTCTCTACGCTTCTCATTACGCCTTAACCCTCACTGTGTAAGTCTGGCTAGTTCCATCCGCTGCAGTAACTGTTACTACTACATCGTTTAGTCCTGGCTGAATGTCACGGCCAACGATGGTTACAGATGATCCTGCAGCTGCAGCAATCGCAGTAACCTTCAGCTTGGTGGTACCTGGAAGAACGTTGATTCTTGACTTACCAAGAACATTGAATCCTTGGATAGTGAAGGTGCTCAGGCTCTTGTCGCTTGATAGCGCAGGCACAACCAAAGTCATTGTGTAGTTGGTGTGTGTGCCATCAGCAGCAGTTACCTTTACAACAACAGGGTTGTTTCCAGTGACTAGGTTCTTGTTACCTGTGTAGGTAACTATTGAACCTGCATCTTCAGGAACGGCAATGCAGTCAGCAAATCCAGAACCGGCAGGTAGCTGGAATGTTGCACCATTAGCAACACTTGTTCCGTTTACCTTCAGAGAAGAAATGTTGCTGTTGCTTGATAGAGCAGCAACATTCACTGTGACTGTGTAGGTACGGACTGTGATGCTGTCAGCAGCAGTAACTGTAACTGTTACAGTGTTTGCGCCAGCAACTAGGTCCTTGTTGCCTTCAACCTTGATCTTTGAACTGTCGTCGACAGCGAATGCAATAACTGGAGCAGTCTTGGTTCCAGCAGGAAGGTTGACACTGAATGGCGCTTCTTCTAGGTTTAGTTTCACTCCACCAACGTTTAGTGACTCAAGTCTTGTGTTTCCAGCCAGACCACCGATACGGAAGGTTACCCTGATTTCACGAGACTCGAAGTTAGCTGCAGTAACAACGATTGTGATTAGGTTGTCACCTAGCACTAGCTCGGTGTTACCAGTGATCTCAACAGTTGCATTCTCGTCGTTGGTAGTTACTTCAACATCAATTTCTGTGATTTCTAGGTCAGTAGTCAAAACTACGTCGCCATCCTGAACAGATTCGCCACCAACTGTGATGTCGCTAACGCTGTTGTCTGCAGATAGAACCACAAGAACGAACAAGCTGTAAATCAATGTGTCGCCGTTAGCTGCAGTAACAATAACTTCAATTGTGTTGTCACCAGGAACTAGAGCGTCAGCACCAATGATTTCAACGTTGGCGTTTTCGTCAGTTGGTACAGCTACAATCTCAATCTCGGTTGTGTTTGCAGGAAGTTCAATTTCTGAACCATCTTCAACAACTTCACCGTTAGCTGTGAACTCTGAAAGAGAGGTGTCTGCAGATAAGGCTACGTCAAGGATTACTGTGTAAACCTCTACTGTTACCTCATCAACCGCGGTAACGGTAATTGTTACAACGTTCTCACCTGGCTCTAGGCCGGTTCCACCTTCGATTTCAACAAGAGCTTCCTCGTCAGTTGGAAGAGCAACAATCTCTGCCTCTTCTGTTCCTGATGGGAAGTCAACGGTTTCACCATCGATAACCTCAACACCATTTACTGTGAAGGTTGAAAGAGTAGCGATTGTTCTGTCTCTTAGGTTCACAGTCAATGTGTAAGTAGCGGTTGTGCCGTCTTCAGCAGTTACCACTACAACGATTTCGCTTTCGCCAACTGGGATGTCAGCAGAACCTGTGATCTCAACAGTTGCAGCTGGGCTTGTGGCCTGGGCAACAACAGCTACGAAGTTGTTGATTCCATCTAGGTTCAGAACTCCACCATCAACAACAGCAACACCATCAGCTGTGAACACAGCAAGGGAAGTGTCGCTTGATAGGGCTAGAACGTTTACGGTCACTGTGTAAGTTGCAGTCGCACCTGAAGGAGCTGTTACCACGATAGTAATTTCGTTAGTTCCAGTCACAAGTTCAGTTGTCCCGGTTACTTCAGTGGTTGCTTCTGCATCTGCACCAGTAGCGGTTACGAATACTTCAGTAGTTCCGAATGGAACGTTCACTGTTGCTCCATCAGCTACAGTCGCACCGTTCAAGGTGATTGTTCCAAGGGCAGTGTTTGAAGATACAGCTGCACGAATAACGTTTAGCTTGTATTCACGAGTTGTTGTGCCATCGGCAGCAGTTACTGTGATCACAACTTCGTTGTCACCTGTTACGAGAGCGTCTTCACCTGTAACAGCGAAGGTTGCGTCAACGTCTTCTGTGCTTGCAGCAACAACTACAGAAGTAGTGATTGCTGGAACATTGAAGACTAGATCGTTTAGGGCAACTGACTGACCGTTGACTGTAATTCCAGTCAAGTTGGTGTTATTAGAAGCAGGTACGTTCACAGTAAAGGTGTAGCTAACAACTCTCGAGCTAGCAGCTGTTACGAATACGGTTACGGTGTTGTTTCCGGTCTTTAGGTCGGTATCACCATCAACTGTTGTAGATGCTCCAGCATCTTCAGCTGTTGCAACAACTGTTACTGAAGTTGTTCCAGCAGCTACGTTCACAGTTGAACCTGCAGCTGTTGCAGTTCCATTTACTGTGATGGTTCCTAGGTTTGCGTTGTCAGAAACAGCAGCCTCACGAATAACTGTGATTTCAATTAGTCGAGTGAATGCTGTGTTCTCTGCTGTTACGCGGAACTGGAATAGACGTGGACCGGTGTGAGAAACAAACGGTGAGTTCAGAGCTAGGAAGGTAGCTGCTGAGCTTGTTGTCTGAGCGACAACGAAGATCTCAGTTACTTCGTTACCAACGGTGATTGTTGAGTTGGTAAGCGCATCCTGACCGTTGATGGTGAATAGCGCTAGAGAAGTGTCCTCAGAAAGTGTCAATACGTTCGCAGTAAAGGTGTAAGCCTGAGTCGTTAGATCTCCTGCTGTAACGGTTACTGTAACGGTGTTTGCACCAGCAACCAGCCCTGTGTTGCCAGAAACTGCAACTGTTGCATCTGGGCTAGTAGCCAAAGCAACTACGTTCACGCTGGTTGTTCCAGAAGCAAGGTTCACGGTTCCACCAGCTGTAACGGTCTGACCGTTAGCAGTGATAGATGCAAGTGTCTTGTCTGATGACTTAGCAACATTGATGGTCAAGGTGTAGTTCGCAACAGCACCGCTTTCAGCTGTAACGCTTACGGTAACTGTGTTTAGACCAGAGACCAAGTCGGTGTCGCCTGTAACAACAGCAGTTGCAAGGTTAGAAGTTGGAGTTGCAACAACAACTACAGAAGTTGTTCCGAAAGTCTTGTTTACAGTGTCGCCTGCAACAACAGTCGCTCCATCAACAGTGATGCTGCTTAGAGTGTTGACGGTTGAAGGCTGAGCAACGGTGACTGTGATGTCAGTAGCAGCTGTTGAGCCGTCCTGAGCAGTAACTGTAATGGTTACTGTGTTAGCACCTGGGTTTAGTGAAGATGCTCCAGTAACTGCGTAGCTAGCGAATGGGCTTGAAAGAGTTGCAAGAACTGTTGCTGAAGT
>JBIIXN010000010.1:0-36355 GCA_044347325.1 Rhodoluna sp.
AGCTGTAGGGGTAGCCACCACCTCGACTGAATCAGTTCCATAAGGGGCACTAACTGTTGCTCCATCGGTGACCGCCTGGCCATCGATGGTGAAGGTTGATAGCGAGGTGACTGAGCTTGCCTCGGTAGCGTTAGCTACACTCGCAAAGCTGCCAAACCCGGTAGCAGGAAGTAGTACCAGCAGCATCGCGGCCACAATTGTGGTCACTCTGAGGGCTAGTGCGTTGTATGCGTTCTTAGTCATGGCTATCTTCTTCATTTTCTTTGTTAGTTCCCTACGTTTACTGTCACTGTGTAAGTTGTTGATGCTCCGCTTAGTGCTGTCACTGTCACGGTCAAAGTGTTGTTTCCAGCACCCAAACCAGACTTACCAACGATCTCTACGGAGGCCGCGGCGTCATCTGCGATAGCTGAAACACGAACTCGAGTAGTACCGGCAGCCACACTTAGAGTTGCTCCGTCGGTTACTGCTTGATCATTGATTGTGAATGTGCTCAAACCAGTGTTTGCAGCAGCAGCCGCAACCAGAACAGTCACGGTGTTTACAGTCTGTGCTCCGCTTGGGGCAGTAACTGTTACAACCACTGAGTTAGATCCAGTGTTCAATCCTGTGTTTCCACTGACTGTGAACTTAGCTTCCGATGAGGCAACAACCGGGATAACTGAGACACGGGTTGTTCCGAACGGAACGTTCACAGTGTCACCAGAAACCACGACTGAGTCAGCAACGGTTAGAGAAGTTAGTGATGAGTTGCTTGAAAGTGCTGCAACACGGACGCTTCTTGTGTATGAAGCTGTGCTTGTGCCATCTTCAGCAGTAACAGTAAATGTCACAGTGTTTAGACCAGCAACCAAACCAGAAGTACCAGTAACCGCGATAGTCGCCTTAGCATCAGCAGGCTTAGCGCTAGCAGCAACAGCAGTTCTACCGGCAGCCAAATCAACAACAGTTCCCTCAACAGCAACATCAACACCATTAATCAACCAGGTGCCAGCAACAGTAGAGATACCAGTGTTAGTGCTTCTAGATAGAACAAACGCTTCAACAGTTGTGTCAGTGAAAGTGCCATTAGCAGCAGTAACTCTCACACGAATGTTGTTTAGACCAGCAGCCAAATTAGTGTTACCAGTGATCTCAACACTCGCACCTGAGTCGTTTGCAACAGCAACAACAGGCATTGCCTTAGAACCAATAGGAAGCTCAACACGAGAAGTGTAAGCAACACCATTAGCAGTCAAGCTCTTCAAAGTTGAATCAGAAGAAAGCGCTGTAACAACAACAGTCACATTCACAGTTCTCTTAGTAGTGCCATCAGCAGCAGTAACAACCACAACAACAGTGTTAGAACCAGTTGTCAAAGTAGTACCAGAAATCGCAACAGTAGCTTCCGCATCAGCAGTCGCAGCCTTCACCTGAGCAAGATTAGTTCTAGCCGGAACAGTAATAGTCGCACCAGACAAAGCATCCTGACCATTTACAAACAAAGCATTAAGAGCAGTGCTAGTTGACTTCAAAACATTAACAACAACTACATAATCCTTAGAAGTTCCATTAGCCGCAGTAACCTTCAAAGTCACATTGTTGCTTCCAGTCTTAAGTCCACCATTACCAATAACCGCGAACCTCGCACCAGCATCATTAGTCTCAGCAGCAACATCAACTGAACGAGTACCAAACGGAACACTCAAAGTCAAACCATCAACAAACGCCTGAGTATTCACAGTAAAGGACTTCAAAGTCACATCACTAGAAAGAACAAGAACACGGACGCTTCTTGTGTATGAAGCTGTGCTTGTGCCATCTTCAGCAGTAACAGTAAATGTCACAGTGTTTAGACCAGCAACCAAACCAGAAGTACCAGTAACCGCGATAGTCGCCTTAGCATCAGCAGGCTTAGCGCTAGCAGCAACAGCAGTTCTACCGGCAGCCAAATCAACAACAGTTCCCTCAACAGCAACATCAACACCATTAATCAACCAGGTGCCAGCAACAGTAGAGATACCAGTGTTAGTGCTTCTAGATAGAACAAACGCTTCAACAGTTGTGTCAGTGAAAGTGCCATTAGCAGCAGTAACTCTCACACGAATGTTGTTTAGACCAGCAGCCAAATTAGTGTTACCAGTGATCTCAACACTCGCACCTGAGTCGTTTGCAACAGCAACAACAGGCATTGCCTTAGAACCAATAGGAAGCTCAACACGAGAAGTGTAAGCAACACCATTAGCAGTCAAGCTCTTCAAAGTTGAATCAGAAGAAAGCGCTGTAACAACAACAGTCACATTCACAGTTCTCTTAGTAGTGCCATCAGCAGCAGTAACAACCACAACAACAGTGTTAGAACCAGTTGTCAAAGTAGTACCAGAAATCGCAACAGTAGCTTCCGCATCAGCAGTCGCAGCCTTCACCTGAGCAAGATTAGTTCTAGCCGGAACAGTAATAGTCGCACCAGACAAAGCATCCTGACCATTTACAAACAAAGCATTAAGAGCAGTGCTAGTTGACTTCAAAACATTAACAACAACTACATAATCCTTAGAAGTTCCATTAGCCGCAGTAACCTTCAAAGTCACATTGTTGCTTCCAGTCTTAAGTCCACCATTACCAATAACCGCGAACCTCGCACCAGCATCATTAGTCTCAGCAGCAACATCAACTGAACGAGTACCAAACGGAACACTCAAAGTCAAACCATCAACAAACGCCTGAGTATTCACAGTAAAGGACTTCAAAGTCACATCACTAGAAAGAACAAGAACACGAACGGTCACAGAGTAGTTCTTTACTGTGGTTCCGTTAGCAGCAGTAACCGCGATGCTTACTGTGTTGTTTCCACCAACTAGACCAGTTCTACCTGTGACAACCGCCTTAGCTTCAGGATCATTTGTCTGAACGTCTACCACTACAGACGCAGTCAGAGCAGGAACAGTTATGGTGCCTTGATCTTCAACTGTTGTTCCGTTGATCTTGATGTTCTTCACAGCAGCGTCAGCTGAAGGAAGGGCTACGAATAGTGTCACTGTGTGAGTGAACTCTGTAGTTCCGTTAGCAGCTGTAACCTTCACTGAAAGTGTGTTTGAACCAGCAACCAGGCCAGTCGCGCCTGTTACAACGAACTGAGCAAGTGGATCAGCAGTTGCAACTCTTACAGCCACACCCGTTGTTCCACGAGGGAGGTTCACAGTTGAACCAGTCGCAGTTGTTACAGCATTGATTGTCAAGATTCCGAGATCAGTGTTGTTAGAAGCAGGAACCTTCATGGTCACTCGGTAAGTTCTTGTAGCACCGCTCTCAGCAGTTACTAGAACAGCAAGAGCGTTATCACCAGTACGTAGACCAGTTGCACCTGAAACTACAACCAACGAAGTTGGAGAGTTAGGTGTTGCAACAACAGTCGCGGTGGTTGTTCCAGGAGCTAGGGTTACGACTCCATCAACCGGTGCGATTCCGTTGACAGTGAAAGCAGACAGAGTCACATCAGTTGAAAGAACGCGAACGTTCAAAGTAACTGTGTAAGTCTTTACTGTTCCATTCGCAGCAGTAACGTTAACGGTCAATGTGTTTGCACCGTCAACAAGGTTTGAGCGTCCAGTGATCACAACTACAGATTCAGCATCCGCAGGAGTTGCAACAACATTCACAACACGAGTTAGCGGAGGAAGAGCAAGAGTTCCCTGGTCTACTGCTGCCAAACCGTTCACAGTGAATGTTGATAGATCAGTGTTAGAGCTCAAAGGAGCAACAACTGCCTTGATTGTGATTACACGAACTGTCTTTAGGTCAGCTGCAGTAACAGTTACTACAACATCGTTGCTTCCCACTACTAGACCGGTACGGCCAGTGATCTTGGCACTAGCTGATGGGTCACGAGTAATCGCAACTACGTTTACAGAAGTTGTTCTAGACGGCAACTGAACAGTCTGCCCGTCAACTACCTCAGCACCATTTAGTGTGAGTGTCTCAAGAGCAGTGTCAGCAGAAGCTCCACCAACACGAACTGTAAATACGTATTCGGTTGTGGTTCCATCCTGGGCAGTAACAATAACTGTTACTGTGTTGTCTCCAACAACCAATTCATCTGCACCGCGGACGACCGAGGTTGCAAATTCGTTAGTGGTCTCAACAGAAACGTCAACTGAAGTTGCTTCCTTGTCCACGGTAACAATGTCACCAGCAGCGGTTAGCAAGCCGTCAACGAAGATTCCAATTACAGAACTGTCGCTTGAAGGAACAAGAATGATTACCTTGTATTCAGCAGTGGTTTCACCATCTGGAGCAGTAACGGTAACAGTTAGTTCGTTCTCGCCAACAACAAGGTCAGCTCCACCAGCAACTTCAAATGTTGATTCGATTCTCTGTGGCTCAATAGTTAGCTCAACAGAAGTTACACCTGGTTCAGTCTCGAAGGTGTCGCCATCAGCAACATCTGTTCCATTGATCTTGAATACAGCTAGCTCAGTGTTTGTGCTTGCTGGAACAACCAAGATAACGATGAAGTCTTCGAATGTTTCACCATCGGCAGCTAGAACTGTAATGGTTAGTTCGTTCTCGCCAACAACAAGTTCGCTGTCACCAAATACTTCGAAAGTAGCGTCTGGGTCAGTTGTCTCTACCTGAACCTCAACCTCGGTGGTGTCTTCAGCTAGATCAACTACGTCATCCGGAGATGCTTCGTTGCCATCAATTAGAAGAGACGCAATTGAGGTGTCAATTCCAGATAGAACTTTCAGAATTACTACGTACTCAGAAGAGGTCTCACCATCAGCAGCAAGAACAGTTACAACTAGGAAGTTATCTCCAGGAAGAAGACCTGAGTCACCTTCCACTGAGAATGTAGCGTCTGGGTCTTGGGTTTCAACTTCAACCTCGACATCGGTAGTACCGGCTTCAAGTTCAACTTCATCACCGTAGAAGACCTCGGTACCGTTTACGGTCAAGGTTGCTAGGTCAGTGTTGGTGCCTGGAGCAACAACCAAAGTAACTAGGTACTCGTAGAAGCTCTGCTCATCAGCAGCTGTAACGGTCACGATCAGGTCGTTGTTACCGGTTACTAGGTCTTGGTCACCAGAGACAACGAAGGTTGCATCGGCATCCAAAGTTTCAGCAATAACTTCGACTGAAGTAGTTCCAGCCTCAAGTTCGATTACTGCACCGTCTTCAACATCTGCTCCATTTACTTGGAAGACGCTCAAAGCAGTTTCGTTGCTTAGCGCAACGACAAGAGTAAAGATGTAGTCGATGCTGGTTGTTTCATCAGCCGCAATAACTGTTACAACCAATTCGTTCTCACCAGAAACTAGGTCAGTGTCACCTGAGATAGAAACAGTTGCATCAGCATCTGTTGTCTCAACGGCAACATCAACGGTCTCGGTTAGGTACTCAAGGTTGATTACAGCACCTGAGGTAACTACAACATCGTTGATAGTGATCTGCTTGACAGTTGCATCATCGTTGAATGCAACGTTCAAAGTTACAAAGTACTCAAGTGTGCTGTCATCAGCTGCAGTAACTGTAACTGTAAGAGTGTTCTCGCCAGCAGCAAGTTCAGTGTCACCATCGATAACAACGGTTGCATCTGAATCAGTTGTCAAAGCAACAACATCAACTGAGCTTGTGAAAGCAGGAAGATCGATTACTGAACCGTCTTCAACATCTGCTCCGTTTACCTTGAATGAAGATAGGGATGTGTCGTTGTTGAATAGAACATTCAATGTGATTTCGAACTCTTCAACGGTCTCGCCATCAGCAGCGGTAACAGTGATCAAAAGTAAGTTGTCGCCAGGTGCTAGATCTGCATCACCAGAGATTTCGATGTTAGCTTCTGGGTCAGAAGTCTGCACATCAACGTCAACTGATTCTGTGTATGGAGCAAGTTCAACAACTTCTCCAACAGCTGTGTCGACACCGTTGACTAGAACTGAAAGCAAGCTTGTGTCGGTGTTGAATGCAACGTTCAAAGTGACGTTGTAGTCAGCGGTTGTTCCGTCTGCAGCTGTCACAGTAACGGTCAAAATGTTTAGACCAGGCTCAAGGTTTGTGTCGCCTGTGATCTCGTAAGTAGCGTCTATGTCAGTTGTTTCAACAACAACTTCAACTTCGTTAACTAGTGGCTCAAGCGTTACTTCTGATTGATCCTCAACGGCTTCTCCGTTGACTTCAAACACAGCAAGGCTTGTGTCGTTGTTTACTAGTACGTCAAGAATGACGGTGATCTCTTCAACAGTTACGCCATCAGCAGCGGTAACAGTTACCTTTAGTTCGTTCTGGCCAGTTACTAGATCTGTTGCTCCTGTAACAACAAAATCAGCATCAGCATCAGAGGCAATTGCTTCAACTTCAACAGACTCAGTGCCTGAAGGAAGTTCTACAACTTCACCATCGATTACATCGATGCCGTTAACAGTGAAAGTAGATAGAGAGGTATCTGTGTTCAGTGCAACGTTCACATTAATTGTGTAAGTGCCAATAGTTCCATCAAAAGCTGTTACTTCAACAGTGATGACGTTTAGACCTGGGTTAAGATCTGTTCCACCGGTGACTTCAAATGTTGCACTCTCATCACGAGTAACAACGCCAACTTGGACAGATGTAGTCAATGCAGGAAGTTCAATTGTTCCTTCAACAAACTCGGTGCCATCAATGGTGATTGTTGCACCAGTGTCGTTAGGACTATTCGCAACGTCCAAGTTAATTTCATAAGTTTGCTTTGTGATTCCATCACCTGCAGTGACTTCGACGACGAGAGGGTTATTGCCAGGAACTAATCCAACGTTGCCATCGATGGTTCGAGTGGCAGTTGGATCAGTAGGAGTAGCGACTACATCAACTTCAAACACACCAGCTAGAACTGGAACAGTTTGTTTGTCGACCACCGCCACACCATTGACAGTAAATACAGATAGCGATGTATCTGTACCAGTGTTTGCATTAGCTGCAGTCGCCTGGATTGGAAGGATGAATAGTACGGCGGCAGCAAGAATTGCCACGAAGCCACGTACGCGGTTAATTGATAAGCTCAAGGCTCTCCCCTCTCAGGAGTCCTAAAACAGGATAAAACTAGATTTACAGTATGCCACTGTTGTCAAGCCATTTCATAGGTAAATACAACAAATTAGGCAGATTGGTCTAAAAACGTAATCTTTGTGTAACCTCGCTTCACAGAAGCAAATTTGATCCAAACACAGCTTTTGCGCCGATAGCCGAAGCCTTTCTAGCGAATCTAATTGGGTATGGTTTATGTGTGAGCCCAAGACAGCCCCTGACCTCAATATCCTTCGTTATGCCCGTCCTTAACGAGGAAAAACACCTGCGCACAGCAGTTTCCAGCATTTTTGAGCAAAAAGGCTTTGAAAAAGGCCAAATTGAGGTCATTTTGGCCATAGGTCCCTCCACTGACAAGACAAAAGAGGTCGCTGAGAGCCTAAAGCTTGAGTTTCCGGTGACTATAGTCTCCAATCCAACCGGTAAGACTCCTGCTGGACTGAATTTGGCAATCAAAGCTGCCAAAAACGATGTAATTGTCCGAGTTGATGCTCACAGCCAGCTGTCCCCTGAATATACAAGCCTGGCTCTTCAGATCCTCAATGAAACTGGGGCTGCCAATGTTGGTGGAGTAATGAAAGCCCTAGGCGAGACCCCTTTTCAACAGGCTGTTGCTTGGGCTTATGGCAGCAGGTTTGGTCTAGGTGGTGGGGCTTATCACGTGGGTGGATCAGCTGGACCTAGCGATTCGGTCTATTTAGGGGTATTCCGCAAAGAAATCCTTGAAAAACTGGGTGGTTTTGACGAAAAGATGATTCGAGGCCAGGACTGGGAGCTAAACCTGAGGATTAGGGAATCCGGGGAACAAGTCTGGTTTGACCCTCGCCTTGAGGTTACCTACTACCCAAGAAGCTCGCTAAGGAGACTTACTAGACAGTTCTTTGATACTGGGGCTTGGCGTGCTCAACTAACCAAAGAGCATATAAATAGAGTAAATCTGAGGTATTTTGCTCCACCGGTATTGGTTTTGGGGGTAACTGCAGGATTGGTGGGCACAATTACAGGAGTTTTTGGAACTTTAGGACTCATACCTCTTATTTCATACCTAAGCGGGGTGCTTTTGATTAGCATCTCCTCTTTATCTCTTGGTTTGAAGGCAAAGTTGGCTCTAATGGTCGCTTTGCCTGCCATGCACTTTAGTTGGGGTTCTGGTTTTATTGCGGGTCTGTTCTTTAGGCGTTGAAACTAGACTTGTGTTGAACCGATTGGAACACTTATCCCCATGTCTAAATACAAAGTAACTAAAGCCGTTATTCCGGTAGCCGGATTAGGTACTCGTTTCCTACCTGCAACTAAGGCCATGCCTAAAGAGATGTTGCCGCTGATTGATAAGCCAGTTATTCAATACGTAGTCGAGGAAGCTGTTGAAGCTGGACTACAAGATATCTTGATGATCACAGGTCGTAACAAGAACGCTCTTGAGAATCACTTCGACCGTGTAGCGGAACTTGAAATGAACCTTGAGCTAAAAGGTGACAAGGATCGTCTAGCCAAAGTTATGGCTTCTTCAGAACTTGCAAACATTCACTACGTAAGACAGGGAGACCCTAGAGGTCTAGGTCACGCAGTGCTAAGAGGTAAAGCACACATTGCTGATCACTCTTTCGCTTTACTTCTAGGTGATGACGTAATGGATTCAAGAGATGTTTTACTTTCTAAGATGCTTGAAGTTCACGAGTCAACTGGTGAGAACGTTGTGGCTCTGATGGAAGTAGATCCATCACAAATACATCTATATGGTTGTGCTGTTACCGATGGTGAAGTTGAAGACGGTGTTGTTCGAATTACCGGACTTGTTGAAAAGCCTAAGAACGATGAAGCACCATCAAACCTTGCTGTGATTGGTAGATACGTTCTACGTCCAGAGATCTTTGAAATTCTTGAAGAAACTCAGCCAGGTCGTGGTGGCGAGATTCAACTGACTGATGCTCTAATGACTGCTGCCCAGAACCCACAACGAGCAGGCGGTGTTCTAGGGGTTGTCTTCAAGGGAAGACGTTACGACACCGGTGACAAACTGGACTTCATCAAGGCAACTCTTCGTCTAGGGGTTGATCGTGAAGACATTGGTGAAGACCTACGCACTTGGCTCCACGAGTTCAACAACGAAATCTAAAGTAAGCAAGGAATTCTTCAATGGCTTCAAACCTCAATGTAGTTGTCTGCTCTTTTTACACAGCCGATGATTACTACCGCGCTCACGGTGAACGTCTAGCCAAGAACCTTGAAGAGCTAGGTGTTGAATATGTGCTTCGTGAGATTGAAAAGAAAGAGGGCGAGGACTGGGCAGATATCTGCCGTAAGAAAGTTCCCTTCCTAGCTGAAGTTTGTGCAGCTAATCCAGATAAGAAAGTTTTCTGGATGGATGTTGACTGCATGATCTTGGAGCTACCTGATTACATCTTCAATACTTCAGCAGATATTGTTGGTTTCCAAAGAGGTTACTCTTCCCCACTAACGATTGGCTATGAAAGACGTTCAAGATTCTGGGAGCCTTCATTCTGGGGTGTTAACACAACTCCTCTTGCTCGCAAAATGATTGCAGAAGCTGCTGAACTAGAAAAAGTTTCAACAATCAAGGCAACCGACGATTACTTCATGGAAGAAGCTTGGAAAGCTAACTGCGACAACATGACTTTCCAAATCATTCCTTCTAACGCTGTTGTTGGCATGGGAACCACTAGTGATGCTTCAAGAAATGCGTTCTTCAAGTTTGGTGCCAGCGGAAACGTTGAAGACTTCAAGGGCAAAGTTGAACAACACAAAGCCAACAACTCAGGTCTTCGCAAGAAAGCGCTTAATCTTGCTAAAAAGATTGAACGCAAGCTACCACCAAGAACTTCAAACCGAATTCGCCTACTTGCCGACACTCTAGGTATCACCGGCAAGCTAACTGCTGTCACCTCAAACCCTGAGTTTCAAAAGCGCAAGAAAATCTCTGATGATCTTCAGCTAGCTGCTCAAGCCGGTCAGGTTGAGAAGTTCAATCAGATGAAGAACCTATTTGAAGAGAAGTATCTTCTTACCCAAGCAGAGATGAACTCTGTTTCTGCTTCAATCAGTTTCTTGCACTATGCAAGTAAGCCATCTAGCTCTTCGATCAATCTTGCCTGGTGGGCTAAGCCATTCCCAGGTAACTTTGGTGACTGGCTTTCGCCTTTGATTGTTAGCCACTACACAGATAAGAAAGTTATATTCCAGTCACCTGTTCGTCTAGCAATTAAAGATCACATGATTGGTCTTGGCTCTATCGGCAGGTTCATCAAGCCAAACTCTGTTGTTGTTGGTACCGGTATCTCAACTGATGAACTGACTCTTGCTAAGAGTGCGAAATATGTTTCGGTACGAGGACCTGTTACCGCTCGAGTTGTCAAAGAATCTGGTGGCCCGACTGTTGATAGCTTTGGTGACCCAGGGGTTCTAATCTCAAGAATTTTCCCAGTGGAAAGAACCAAGACCAATGGTCGCGTTGCTCTTGTTCGTCACTTCACCCACAAGCCAATTCCACTGTCTCTTGATGCAAACATGGATGAGCTAGATATCTTTATGTCACACCCAGATGACATCAAAGCTTTAGTTGAAGCACTCAACACATACGACAGAGTTGTTACCTCTGCAATGCACATCTTTATTACCTGCCAGTCATACGGAATTCCTTGTGCGCTGGTTACTTTCGAAGGCTTCGAAGATTCGGTGCACGGTAATGGCATCAAGTATGGTGACTACGCTCAGGGAGTTGGGCTTGATTCCATCAACCCAGTGCCTGTTGGTTTGGACTTCCAAAAGATCGACTTTGAGAACATAACCACAGATCACAAGATTTCCAATGAAAAGTTAGATGAAGTTGAAGCAGCAATTATTAAGGGTCTAAGTTACCTTTAGACCAGAAGCTTTAAGCGAAGGAAATAAATGTTTTATTTAGTGCGCATAGTCCTCAAAACTTTTCTTGCGCTATTTCCTAAGGGAAAGCACCGCAAGCAAGCTATTGGCCTTGCTGCAATTGCAACCATCGTTCCGCTTTCTCAGCTGTTTGTAATTCGTATCTTCAGCAGCTTGATTTTGGATGGTAAGAACTTACCTTTTGAAACTCTGGTTGTGAACTTCGTTCTGTTCCTAAGTTTGTTTGGTGTTTCACACATTGCCACCTACTGGCAGAAGACTTACCGCGTGAAGGTATTTAACGAAGCACTAAATTCAAGACCAGGCACTAGAAGCAAGATGAGTGAGTCATGGGACTGGGCTCTTACCTTTGAGACCAACAACCTACTCCACACCTTCACTCAGATTCTTGTTCTAGGAACATTCTTCATTATTGTGAATTGGCAGTCAGGTTTAGTCAATGTTTTGTTGATCCTAACCACGATGGTGATTATCAAATACATGTTCATCAAGCAGACAGCAACTCAAGAAGCTTTTGCTCTAGCTCAGAGAAACAAAGAACCGGTAACTGCCTTTGCCAAAGTCGCCGCCAGAATCAAATCAGCTGAAATGGGAACTTTAGTTGCCAACGCTGCTTTTGTGATTTCACTAAGTGCACTTCTTATATTTAGCTTGCAAGGTGCTCTCGGCCCTGCTGATGCCGTCATGCTGTTCCTTGGTTTCAGAATGCAGAACAACAACCTAGGTCAAACCAGTGGATCTCTCATGCGCTTTGCTCGAGCAAAGACTTTGAGTGAGAACGGCAACAAGGGTAAGCCTGTAAAGACCGACGATGAAGACGAACTGGGCTAAACGTTAATGCCCGCACTAACTTTCGGATACAGCACTCTTGCTAGCCGTTTGTCTAACATTCAATTACCTGATCTAGCTAATCATCCTGACTGGGATGTTCTAATCACTGTTCAAAGCGGAAATGACGAACTACCAACAGCAGAGCAATTAACCAAAGCACCCACTGGTCACAACGTTGAACTTCTTTCCTTTGCAGGTGCTGGGGTCACCAAGATGCGTAACCAGGTATTGAAAAATGCCAAAGGTAAATACGTTGTCTTTTCGGATGATGACATCACTTTCAACAAGGCAGGTCTTGAAGAAGCAATTTCTTACCTAGAGAGCACTGGAGCAGGCCTACTGCTAGGCCAAGCAGTAGATGAAACAGGCAAGCTTAGAAAGTCTTACCCAGCAAATGTTGAATCTCTAAACAAGATCAACAGCGCTAAAGCTGCAACCTACGAGATGATTGTGAACCTTGAGCAGGTGAGAAGCGCTGGAGTGCTTTTCGATGAAGACTTTGGGGCTGGGGCTGAGGTTACCTATCTGGGTGATGAATACATCTTTATCTGCGATTTAGTAGTGGCCGGGGTTCGCTGTGATTATGTGCCAATAGTGTTGGCTACTCACCCAACCGATAGCTCAGGTAGTGGCTGGGGAACTGAACGTGACCGTAAGGCTAGAGCACTCATCTTTGATCGAGCCTTCAAGGGCAATAGGACTCTGCCTTACATGGTCAGAGCAGCCTTTGGATTCAGGAAAATAGGCAAAGGCTTTACCTTCGGGACCTGGCTCAAGTTCATCTTCAAGCGCTAGAACCAATCTGATAGAAGGCTGAAAGCCTTGGCTAATAATCGTCATTGAGCCTCCTTGATTTCCTTTTCATACAGTTAGACTTCTATAAACCTTGCGTTTTGTGCGAAACGCTTTGCTTTCAAAGGACCTCATGTTTCGCACTGAATTCGCCCCATCTAGTGCATAACTTAGGTCAAACACTTTTAGTTTCTCGTGGTCACTAGTTAGGTATGGAAAATGAAAACAACTAAGAAAGCATCCGCTTCCCTTTTACTTGCAGCTCTAACCATCGGAATTCTTGGTATAGACGCAAGTGCGGTAACCGCAGTTTCTAAACCAACCAAGGTAGCTGTTGTCACTACACCTACTACAGCCACAATCACTTGGACTGCTTTCGCTAAAGGCAAAGTCACTGGCGTCAAGATTGTTGCTTCTGCTGGTTCACAGAAAATTACCAAAACTGCATCTGCAACAGCAAAGTCTTTCCGCTTTACCGGTCTTAGACAAAACACTTCCTATGCATTCAGTGTTTATGGAATGAAGGGAACTCGCGCATCAGCAGCTGTCGTAGTTAGAGCTAAAACTAAAGTTCTTATGTTTGAGAACTCAATCTTCTTTGGCCAACCTGATGACATGATGATTGGTGAAGCCGATCAGAAACTTTTTGCTCTTCCAGCTGGTGGCGACGTCTTCTTCGGCACAACTACACCTACTGTTTGTGAAATTGTGAACGGCAACTATCTGAAGGCTATTGCGATTGGAGACTGCGTCGTCGTCGCGAGTAGCCCTGGGGACGCTCAGTATGCTGCAGCTCCAAATGAAACTCGAAACGTATCGATCACAATACCGATTGACTCACTGGAGAAGACTCTACTTTGGTCAGAAGAATTTGATGGTGCGGCAGGTGCAGGTCCTTCTACTGACAACTGGGTGATCGAAACCGGTGATGGTTGTGGACTGCCACCGGGTTGTGGTTGGGGTAACCAAGAATCACAGTCCTACGCTGCTTGTGCCATTAAGCAGGATGGTAACGGAATCATGACTATCACTGCGTCAACAAAACTTGCAGAGCCTAACTGCACCTTCAACCACAGAAACTGGACTTCTGGAAAGTTCACTACTCAGGGCAAGAAGCACTTCACCTACGGATACTTCGAAGCAAAAATGAAGATGCCTGTTGGTGGCGGAACCTGGCCAGCCTTCTGGACGCTAGGCAGCAACATCGGAACAGTTCCTTGGCCAAGATCTGGTGAGCTGGACATCATGGAGTTCGCGGGAAATAACCCAACGAGATCAACTTCTGCTGCTCACTACCAAAACAACTTAGGTTTCCACGAGTACAAGAGCGGTGGACACAACCACACTGCAGCACTCTCAAACGACTTCCACACCTATGGAATGCTTTGGCTGCCTAACGAAGTTACTTTCACATTCAATGGAAAAACAACATTTGTGTTGAAGAAGAGTCAGACAGGTTTAGCTAACTGGCCATTTGGTCCTAGCTCAACTGGAGTTACTCCAAAGATGTATTTGATCTTGAACCTGGCTATGGGTGGAACCTACGGTGGCAAGATTGCCAGTGGTTACGGCAAGGCTATGTTCGACATTGATTACGTTCGTTACTACAGCGTCAGTGGATACGGATCAGCTCCTACTACTGACTAGTTGTTTGGATCCACGTAGTGTGCTTCACCGTCTCTAGCATCTTCGTCTTCAACGTTCAGCATGGCTGACCAAACATTGTGTAGTGATGCTGTAAAAGCATTACCGCGAACCTTTGCGACTTTACTCTTGAAGTTGTCGTAATCGACATCCAGTGCTGAGGTTGATAGCCATTCTGCAAAAACTTCTGGCTTCACAAATATGCGATACGGATAATCGCCATCCGGTGATTTAGCTAATTCTGCTCCGGTTAGATCAATGAGTTCGGCTAATGATTCTTTGTCTCTAGCCCTGATGGTTAGAACATCTGGGTGAGCGTTCTTTCTTACTGCACTTACAAAACCATTCTTGGTAAAAATCCACATATTAATATCTCCTAATCCAGTAATGGAACACTAGCTAGATGTGATTTATTCCCGAGGGGTTAGTTCTGAGGGAAGCCTAGGTTTATGCCGCCATGGCTAGGGTCAAGCCACCTGCTGGTAACTGTCTTTTCCCTGGTATAAAAGTGAACACCCTGCATGCCGTGGGCTTTAGTGTCACCAAAGAGTGAACTCTTGAAACCACCGAATGAGTAATAAGCAACTGGGACTGGAATAGGAACATTGATTCCGATCATGCCCACTTCAACTTCATTCTGGAATCTTCTAGCTGCTCCACCGTCATTAGTGAAGATAGCTGTTCCATTGCCATAGGCACCATCATTGATGAGCTTCAAGCCTTCTTCGTAACTAGCAACCCTTACAACAGAAAGCACAGGGCCAAAGATTTCATCTTTATAAACCCTAGAACTGGTTGGGACCTTATCAATCAGTGTTGGGCCAAGCCAGAAACCATTAGCATCGCCATCAACTTCAATACCTCTACCATCAACAACCACTGTCGCTTTATCAGCAATAGCAATGTCGATGTATGAAGCAACCTTGTCTCTGTGTTCTCTAGTTACCAGTGGGCCCATGTCACAGTTACGAGTTCCGTCTCCTACCTTGAGAGAGCTCATTCTGGTCTTAATCTTTTCAATCAGTGCATCGGCTATAGGTTCCACAGCAATAACAACAGAAATTGCCATGCAGCGCTCTCCTGCAGAACCGAAGCCTGCGTTGATAGCAGAGTCAGCAACTAGTTCTAGATCTGCATCAGGTAGAACTAGCATGTGGTTCTTCGCTCCACCTAACGCTTGAACTCTCTTGCCGTGAGCAGTTCCTGTTTCGTAAACATATTTAGCAATAGGTGTTGAACCAACGAAGCTGATGGCTTGAACATAGCTGTTGGTTAGTAGTTCATCAACGGCAACTTTGTCACCTTGAAGAACGTTGAATACACCATCGGGTAAACCTGCTTGCTTTAGTTTTTCTGCCATCCACATGGCAGCTGAAGGATTCTTCTCTGAAGGTTTTAGAACCACTGTGTTGCCTGCTGCTAGAGCGATAGGGAAGAACCACATTGGCACCATAGCTGGAAAGTTAAATGGGCTAATAATGCCAACGACACCGAGTGATTGCTTTATTGAGTAAACATCAATAGAAGTTGAAACCTGCTCGCTATAAGAACCCTTCAGGTGACTAGCCATAGAAGTTGCATACTCCACAACTTCAAGACCTCTGGTTACTTCACCTAGAGCATCAGGCAGGGTCTTGCCGTGTTCTTCAGTGACAATGGCTGCAAGTTCTTCTTTGTTAGCATTCAGAATCTCTCTGAAGTTAAACATGATCTGTTGACGCTTAGTAAGAGATGTGTCTCGCCAAGCAGGATACGCATCAACTGCTGCTTGAATAGCTGCTTTAGCATCTTTGGTTTCAGCCAGTGCAACATGTTTTGTAATTTCACCCTTTGCAGGATTAAAGACATTGCCGGTTCTAGGTGATGAGTTGGCAACTTGTTTGCCGTTGATGAAATGCATGACTATGGTCATGGTTCTTCCTTAGTTTTTTATGGTTTTACCCAGGGCTAATACTTTGAATCCTGCTTGTTGCCATTTAGTAACATCTAGAACATTTCTTCCATCGATGACGAACTTGTTTGCTGCCCCAGCGATAGTTGATGGATCTAGCTGGCGATACTCTTGCCACTCTGTGGCCAGCACTGTTGCATCAACACCATCGAATGCAGCCAACAGATTTTCATTAGTTGTTAGTTCAGGATGCTTCTTGTTCACACCAGGTAAAGCAATTGGGTCATGAACAACAGCGGTTGCGCCAGCTCCTTGAATTAGCAATGCGATCTCTAACGCTGGAGAATCTCGAACGTCATCGCTGTCAGGCTTGAAAGCTGCTCCTAAGACCAACACCTTCTTCCCCTTTAGGGTTCCAAGTTCTTTAGTGAGCATGTCAATTACCCGATCACGCCTACGAATGTTGATCTTGTCAATTTCCTTTAGGTACGCAACCGATTGACCAACACCAAGTTCTTCAGCTCTAGCCATGAGCGCTCTAATGTCTTTAGGTAGACATCCCCCACCAAAGCCAACACCGTTGCGTAGGAACTTGTTACCGATACGTTCGTCGTAGCCAATAGCGGTTGCTAGTTGAGTCGCATCTGCCCCTGAAACTTCAGCAATCTCAGCCATCGCGTTAATAAATGAGATTTTGGTTGCCAAAAACGCATTAGCAGCAGCTTTTACTAATTCTGCTGTTGCCAGGTCTGTCACGATAAATGGAATACCCGATGAAATCATCGGAGCGAATACTTCACGAAGCTTGTCTTCAGAATGTTGGTTAGTTACACCAACAACCAGTCGATCAGGATTTAGTGAATCCTCAAGCGCTGTTCCTTCTCTTAGGAACTCTGGATTCCAAGCAAGGTTTGGAGCGAAGCCAACAAGGTTGGTTAGCTCTATTGTCAGAAGCGCTGCTGTGCCAACCGGAACTGTTGACTTACCTGCAACAATTGCGTCTTTGGAAAGGTAAGGTGCTAGGTCTTTGATTGCTGAGTGCAGATAAGAAGTGTCCGCTGCAAGAGATCCATCTTTCTGCGGTGTTCCAACACAAATGAAGTGAACATCGACATCTCTTGAGCCTTCATCGTGTGAACTTTGGAAAGTTAGACGGCCTGAGGCAATTTGTTTAGCAAGCTCTTCATCGAGACCTGGTTCAAAGAAGCCAGCGTGGCCTGATTTGAGGCTCTCAATCTTGGCTTGGTTTGGCTCGATACCTATTACTGTGTGGCCTAGCTTGGACATGGCAACGCAATGAGTTGCTCCTAGATAGCCGAGTCCGATAACAGTTACTTTCATTGCCATTGGACAAGTCTAACCGTGACTTTAAATCTGAGGTCTAGGGGGCTAAGGGTTCTCTGCCCTAAACACTGCTACCAAGGCATTAGCGTGGCCATGCCCCATTTCATGAGTTTCTTTGAGGAATTTCACCTGTTCCAAGTGCTTTAGTTCTTTGACGTTTTTGAGTTCTTTCATCCAAAAGGTAATTGGTTTCCCGTACTTAGCTTCAATGGAAGGGAAGTAACTCTTAGGTCCTTTTACTGGTTCTGCCATTCTCAAACACTAATGTCACTGCGCGATTTTATGAACGCAGCAACACAAGCATCGATATCCTCAGAGCTGTGTGAAGCAGAGAGTTGAACCCTGATTCTTGCCTTCTCTTTAGGAACAACAGGGAAGCTAAATGCTGTGACATAGACACCATTAGTAAACATGGCTTTTGCCAGATTGGCAGCTAACACAGCATCACCTAGCATCACCGGAATGATTGGGTGTTCACCTTCAAGAAGGGTGAACCCTGCTTCACCCATTCGAGTTCTGAAGCGCTTTGCGTTTGAGTGCAGCTGCTCTCTGAGTTTGACGCCTTCACTTGACCCTGCAATCTTTATTGCCTCGAGGGAACCTGCAACGATAGCTGGAGCTAATGAGTTTGAGAAAAGATAAGGTCTTGCCTTTTGTCTTAGGATTTCAACTATCTCTTTGCGACCAGAAACATATCCTCCAGCAGCACCACCAAGAGCCTTACCAAATGTTCCGGTATAAATGTCAACGCGTTCGCCAACTCCAGCAAGCTCTGGAGTTCCTTTTCCACCTGCTCCGATTAGTCCAACAGCGTGCGAATCATCGACCATCACAACTGCCCCGTAACGCTCTGCTAAATCACAGATCTCTTGAAGAGGAGCAAGATATCCATCCATACTGAAAACACCATCGGTAACAATAATGCGCTGCCTGGCATCTTTTGCTTCTTCAAGGCATCTTTCAAGATCTGCCATGTCTCTGTTCTTGTATCTGAACCTGGCAGCCTTGGATAATCTGATGCCGTCGATGATGCTTGCGTGATTTAGTTCATCGCTGATGATTGCATCACGATCATCGAAGAGAGATTCAAATACTCCACCGTTAGCATCAAAGCAGGAGCTAAACAGAATGGTGTCATCGGTGCCTAGGAACTTAGACACTTCATCTTCTAGTTCTTTATGAATATCCTGGGTTCCACAGATAAACCTGACACTGGCAACTCCAAAGCCCCTGTCATCTAGGACTTGTTTGGCTGCATTGATAATCCTTGAATCATTGGCAAGGCCTAGATAGTTATTCGCACAAAAGTTCAATAGGTTCTCTTGGTTAGATAGGATGTGAGAACCTTGGGCAGAATCTATTTCACGTTCACCTTTATATAGTCCAGCAGAACGTATTTCATCTAGTGTTCCTTGAAGCTGTTGCTTTAGTGATTCATACATCAGAGTTGAGTCCAATCCAAAACTACTTTTCCACCAGAGGCAGTTCTAGCGATATTAAACCCTTCTTGCCACTTGGATGCAGGCAATCTATCGGTTATCACAGATGAGATTCTTTGTCTTAGCGTTTCACTTGATTTCAACATAGAGCTCATCGCTGTCCAGCTCTCATACATTTCGCGGCCATAGATTCCTTTGAGAGTGAGCATGTGTGTGACTACCTTTGACCAGTCAATGTCTATTGGTTCTGATGGCAAGCCGAGCATTGCCACCCGACCACCGTGGTTGAGGTTGTCAATCATCTCAGGTAGAGCACTCTTATGGCCTGACATTTCGAAACCAACATCAAAACCTTCGCGCATACCAAGTTGTTTTTGTGATTCGCTGATTCTTGTCTTAGAGACATTCAGAGCAATATCTGCTCCCATGTTTCTAGCAAGTTCTAGTCTTGGTTCGCTCACATCTGTTACCACAATGAATCTTGCGCCTAAGTGTCTGGCAACAGCACTGGCCATTAGACCAATAGGTCCCGCTCCTGTGATTAGAACATCCTCACCAACCAAACTAAATGCCATGGCCGTGTGGACAGCGTTACCAAAAGGATCGAAGATTGCGCCTAAGTCTGGATCGATTAGATCATGATGAACCCAAACGTTTGATTCAGGAATAACAATGTATTCAGCAAATGCCCCATCACGGTTGACGCCAATACCTAGAGTCTTGATACACATCTGTCTTCTGCCAGCTCGGCAGTTACGGCATAGCCCACAAACAATGTGTCCCTCGCCTGAGACCTGTGCGCCAACTTCAACTTCATGGACTCGAGAGCCAATGGAAACTACTTCACCAAAGAATTCATGGCCTGGAATGATTGGGGTCTTTAGTGTTTCCTGGGCCCAGTGGTCCCAGCTTTCAATATGCAGATCTGTTCCACAGATACCTGTTCGTAAAACTTTGATGAGAACATCGTTCTCCCCCATGATTGGCTCTGGTCTTTCAACCATCTCTAGCCCTGGTCCTGCTACTTGCTTTACTAATGCGCGCATCATTGATCTTTCGTCGCCGTTGACGTGGGTTTGGCTTGTGGCCGCCACGAGTCAAGCCTAGAAGTAAATACAGAACTTATGCCTTTAGGAACTCAGAGTTTTACCTTGGTTCTGCCATTATGAAAGACATGGATAACTTCAAATACCTACGCAGAGTCCTATTCACCGGAGCAACAGTTTTTGGCTTCAGCGCACTACTGCTACTTATTAGCCCATCTCTCTTCAATGAATTACTGGGTATCAGTTCAACTCCTGAACTTGAGTGGGCCATGAGAATGATTGGGCTTACCCTTGTTGCTCTTGCTGGAAATATGTTTTCAGTTTCACTAAAGGGCAAAGATTCAACAGTCATGTTCTCAGCAAGAGTTATGTCTATCTCTGCTGCAGGTCTTGGTGGCTTAACGCTTTTGATCCCAGTTGAAACACTGACTTGGTTTGACTATGCATATGCGGCTGTTGGCTTCGGATTTAGCTTTGCTTACCTGGTTGGACTATTTAGAGCTCCAAAGATTGAGAATAACTCTCCTCGTTAGAGAAGAACTTCTTCACCGTCTTTAAGCGCTTTAGATTTCCAGCCCAGCTTGGCAACGATTGAATCACTAAATGATTCAGCAACGCCACCTTCGCCGTGAACAACAAACACTTGGCCTGGCTCAACAGATGTTGAGCGTAACCATTCAATTAGTTCATTTGAATCAGCGTGAACTGAGAACTCCGCAATCTGTTCTACTCTTGCTCTAACCGGAACCATTTCACCGTGCATCTTTACTTGCTCTGCTCCATCAACTAGAGATCTGCCTCTAGTGCCAATGGCTTGGTAGCCAACGAAGAGCACTGTGTGTTTAGCGTTGGGCAACATTTGTCTTAGGTGATGAACAACACGACCACCGGTTCCCATACCTGAAGCTGAGATGATGATGCAAGGTTCACTTGGATCATTAACAGTCTTTGACTGCTCGACTGTTTCAAGTTCAACTAGTGAACCTGGGTCAAAAGGATCACGTCCTGCCCAAGTATCAATAATCTCTTTGCGGATTTCCGCTGAACCCTCGTTGATTGCTTGACGATAGTAATTTAGTGCTTTTAGTGCCATCGGTGAATCAGCAAAGACGGGAACTTTTCTGATAGTTCCAGCTTCCATTAGTTCTCTGATTCTTACCAAGATGATTTCAGTTCTATCAACTGCAAAGGCAGGAATAAGAACTGATCCACCACCATCGATAGTTTCATTGATGGCAGTTTCAAAATCAGTAGATGAAGCCACGTGCTCACGGTCACCATATGTTGACTCAGTAATAAGAGCCTAGTTGGAAGAAAACCTAAGGTTTAGTGCGCTGAGTGCGTTACAAGACTTGTGGTTCTAGGTTGAATTCTCACGGTCACAGAATTTCCGCGACGCATCCATTCATTAGTTCTCCCAGTTAGTGCACTTACTCTCACAAAAGCTGCTGACATTTGATTTGCCTGAAGGTGGTCTATCTTCTGTGAATCGTTACTAACACGAGTAGATCTAACAACCACACCATCAAAGTCAAGATACTCAATGAGAGTGGATTCGACTTGGGTGTTGGGATTTATAGAACACACTACTTCTCGTTTTATTGTGGTGTGACAGCTTGAAGCAAGGGGGGCTAAAAGTTCTTTGGTGATAACTACTATTGGATCACTTGGCTCACTCCAGACTTCACCATAGGCATCTGCAATCACCTGCATGATTCGATAGCTAAAGGTTTTGCCGTTGATGTTCTCGTTAGGTTGCATCCCCATCGCAATTCTTTGACCTGGAGCAATTCTTACGACCATGCCATCCGATCTATAAATTCTCCATTGATCTTGGGGCTGGGCATTTGGAACATCAAACTCAACATATAGATATTCATTATGTTTGACGGTAATGCCCTTCGGTTTATCTGGTTTTGGCGAAAGTAAAACAAACGGAAGTAATTCACTAACTGTAATCCGAACGCCTTGGCAATCAGGTAACTCTCTTGCTTCAACGCCAAATACTGAAGGCTGGCTGGACTTACCTGAAAGGGCGAATTCAGATTTGGTTGTGCAGAACATGTCGCCGTTTGGAAGATACCTGTAGCCATAGCTTTGAGCTCCTGGAACATCTTCCCAGTCAAAGATCACCGAGTCTGAGGAAAGGTAAGTGGTAGAAAACTCAAGGAGCTTATGGGCTTGGGCAATGTTCGCCACCTGCAGTTCTGTTGCTGGCCCAACTCTTGAATACTTATTCACCAACCTAAACTTGCCGCTCAATGACCCACTGGCATTTACTAAAGGGCAAGTAAAACTAAATGGGCGGTCTTCCGCATCTGGTAAAGCTGGGGAATACCCACTGCAAGCTATTTGCTTACCTGAATCAAATTCAAAGATAGCTCCGATTTCGCCAGGGTACATCGGTAGCTGATCGTTGTAATCAGTTAGATCTTCTGTTCCGATGTTGAGAACATCAGCCCGGGCATTGACTTCTGTAATTACTACGGATGGCGGAACTATTGGGCTTTGGAGCACTAGTAGCTCAGGCTCAGACAACACTCCTGTCCTTTTGAGATGGAAAGAGTAACTCTGTTGGTAGTCGCCAGTAATGATGAAGCCAGAAGCTGCATTTGGTGCCACAAGTTTGTTGTTTGAGTAGAGAGCAGCAGGGCCGCCTGGCCAAGTTAGTTTGATCTGTGTTTCAGTTGCCACTGCTGTTGGCTTAGGAAGGAGCAATCCTGCTTTTAGTTGTAGGGCTAGGTTCACAGCAGCAAGGGCATTCACTACTCCTGCGCCAGTGAAATATTCCTGGGGGAAATCATTATCCACTTGGTTATCGCATGTCCAAGTGTTGGTGATTTCTGATTTAGTGCAGTTATCCCAGACTTTAGGTTTCACATTGAGCGCAGGTTTAGTGGTGCTCTGCAGGATAGCCTGAACCTGCGCTGGGGTTAGTTTTGGGTTGACGCTAAGTACCAGGGCAGCAACCCCAGCAACAAGTGGCGCGGATGCGGATGTTCCGCCAAAACCATTAGTTGGTCCAACTGGATCATAAGTTGCGTTGTTTACTCCCGGTGCCATCAAATCAAGATTTGGACCCCAGCTTGAAAATGATGCGCGTGCTCTAGTTTTATCAATTGCACCAGCAGAGATGAGTCCTGGAATAGTAAACGATGCTGAATATTTCTCGGAGATAACTCCCTGTCTGCAAAATCTATTCATTCCCCAAGAGGCCATCGCCTGGCAGCCATTGTTACCAGCTGAAGCTACAACAACCACTCCTTGATTAACAGCAGCAGTTATAGCTGCATTCATAAATGGATCGCCCCCGCCTACGAAACTCATGCTGATAACTTGTGCGCCTTGGTCAACTGCCCAAGTTATGGCTTTTCGAATCGCATAGGTATCGCAGGAGCTCATCTGGCACACTCTGCCAACAATTAGCGATGCGTTTGGTGCAACGCCTCTGATTCCTGTGGCCGCATCAAAGTCGCTGATAATCATTCCTGCTGTTTGTGTGCCATGATCAGGAAGTTGTGGTTGTGAGGGTAAGAAGTCTTTGTATGCAATCACCTTGTTACTGATACCCGGTGTTGACAATGATATTCCTGAATCTAAAACAGCAACTTTTACGCCAGCTCCATAAAGTCCAAGTTCAGCTACTTTATCGACTGCTATTTCTTTTACTGCCCAAAGGTTTTGTTCAGCAACTGTTTCTATCTCTGGAAGGTAGATGTCATCGTTAGCAGTGGAGGGGCTAACTACCGAACCCATAACTAAGGCTAAAGAAGCTGTCAGTGCTGGCCAGAAGTTCTTAGACATTAGTCTGCCTTGGCAACAAGCACAGAAACCATAGTCTTCGCTGCCAAAACCATTGTTTCGATATCCATGGTGAAAAGTCCAGGGAAGTCTTCTTGTTGTTGAGTCATTAGGGGAACGTGAACGAAACCAGATTTATTGTCTTTGTCTTTGAGTGCATTCTGTAATTCATAAAAGATGTGATTACAGACAAATGCGCCTGCTGTTAGCGACAAGGCTGCAGGGATTCCTTCTGCTTTGAGAGCAGCTACTAGTTCTTTGACCGGAAGCGTTGATTCATACGCTGTTGGGGAGTTTGGGTGAATTAGTTGATCAACTCTGATATGCCCCTTGTTGTCCGCGATGGATGCATCATTGAGGTTGACTGCGAAACGTTCAGGGGTGATTGAAATTCTGCCTTCGGCCTGACCAAAGGAAATCACAACATCAGGATTGTGTTCTTCAACGAGAGCCAGAAGATGACTTGCTGCTTCGCCATAAACAACTGGGAGAACTGCAGTCATGATTTGTGCCCCAGGAACAGAGTCAGATTTCATTCTGGTAACGAGCTGCTCGCTTGGATTTAGTCGAGCACCATTGAAAGGCTCGAATCCAGTAAGCAAAACCTTGAGCATGGCCCAATTCTAACTATCTATAACACTTTCGCATCAGGTGCATTTTGAGCCCTTGATGAGGTGGTCACTCTGATTAGGCTTTTCTAATGCTAAATACATCTATGGGTCTTGGTTTTATTCGAATCCTTATGGCGTTAGCCCTATTCGGAAGCATCTTCTGGCAGATTAGTGACCGCGTTGCGCACAACCTATTCCGCCCTACCGAATACTTCTCATTCTTTACTATTACCTCTAGCTTGCTTACCGGTGTTGTCCTAGTAATAGGTGGACTTAGGGTTCTAAGAAACCAGCCTGAGACTAAGTTCCTAACTCTTTTCCGTCTAACCATGGCTGCATCTATGGTCATTGTTGGTGTTATCTATAACGCCCTTCTTGTGGATGCTGAAATTGACCCTCGTGACATTGGCTACGACTGGCCAGAGCTTCCTAACCAGATATTGCACACTTGGATGCCTATCTTTGTTCTTCTGGAATGGTTGATTGTTCGCACCGCTGTTCCATTGAAGTTAAAGTCCGCTTTCTGGGTTCTGGTCTATCCACTTACCTGGCTAGCCTTCGCAATTACCAGAGGGTTCATCACCGAGTGGTGGGCTTACTGGTTTATTGACCCTCAGTATGGTGTGGCTACTATGGCGCAGTGGATTTTGACTATTGCAGCATTCTTTATTGTGTTGGCGGTTGGTTTGTTACCTGCACAGAAGGCCATCGCCAAAATCGGTAAATAAGTCTTTTTGCTGACTTAGCCTTGTTACATGATCAACTTCTCAGATCCAGACTTTGTTGCTAATCCATATCCAGCTCTCAAAGAGCTAAGGCAGCACGGTAAACCTGTCTGGCATGAAGAGCTTGGTATTTTTCTGGCAGCTCGATACAACGATGCGAATGCTGTCCTAAGAACCAAGACCTTAGGTCGTATCTTTACTCCTAAAGAGCCTGAGAGTCAGTGGAATGAATTCAACTGGTTGCACTCAGATAGCCTCCTGGATTCCGAGCCTCCTAAGCACACCAGACTTCGTTCTCTTGTGGGAAAGGCTTTCTCAAGATCCAGAATCGAAGCCCTCAGACCAGAAGTTGAGAGAATTGCCAACCTGCTATTGGATGAAGCTGAAAACAAACTGTCCTCAAACGGCAACTTTGACCTAATTGCGGATTATGCCGAGCCTTTGCCGGTGAAGGTAATTGCTGCTCTCCTAGGTTTCCCAGATGAGGATGAGCATCTATTGAGGCCTTGGTCACAGTCGATAGTAAAGATGTATGAAGTAAGCCCTTCAGTAGAAGCGCAACACGAGGCTCAGCAAGCAGCCCATGAATTTGCCGAGTATGTCAGAGCTCTTATGCATAAGCGCAAAGTTGAGCCTGGCACAGACCTAATCAGCGAGTTGGCTGTTGTTGAAGAAGCTGGCGAGAAGCTAAACGCTCAAGAACTGATTGCTACCTGCGTTCTGTTGTTGAACGCAGGTCACGAGGCTAGCGTCAATGGCTTCGGTAATGGCATGGTGGCTACCTTTGAAAGACCAGATCAGCTAGAACTGCTTAGCAAGAACCCAAGAGGTGTCGCTGACACGGCTATAGAGGAGTTCCTTAGATTCGATGCCCCGCTTCACCTCTTTGAAAGAACAGCAACCGCTGATACTGAGATTGGTGGCGTAATGGTTAGAGAAGGTCAGAAGATTGCTTCTCTTCTTGGATCAGCTAACCGGGATGAAACCATATTTGATAGAGCAGATGAGCTTGACCTCTCTAGGGAACAGAACCCACACATTGGTTTTGGAGCAGGTATTCATTTCTGTTTAGGGGCTCCGTTATCCCGTATTGAGATGAGTGCATCCCTACCCCTGTTATTTGAACGTTTTCCAAATATTTCTCTCGCTGAAACACCAAAAAGACGTCCCACTTTCGTTCTCAGAGGGTACGAAAGCGTCATAGTTGACTAGAAACTAGGGCTTTTGGGGGTACGTAGTCTGTGTTTTACCTGTATAACAAATGTGTAAACACGTCTCTCAGAGCGTATTTCTTCCCGATTTACATAGGTAGCCTAGTAAAAGCAACAAAAGTCGAGCTCAATCATGCGCTTGATTAACTTATCGAAAGGCAACATAAATGGATCAGCCCGGAGTACTCTCCTTCGCTCTAACAGGCTACGAATTTAGCGCTGTGTACAACATGCTTTCACTTGGTATTGCAAGCATGGTTTTCACATCTATCTTCCTATGGGTAGCTAGAGATCGTGTTCTACCTAAGTACCGCATGGCAGTTATGGTTTCAGCAACAGTTACATCAATCGCTGCTTACCACTACTTCCGTATGTTCGACTCATTCAGTCACGGTTATGGAATCAACGAAAGCACAAAGGCTGCAGCAGCAACAGGCGCAGACATGCTTGCGTTCGGTGCAGCTAACTACAACGTTGGTTACCGTTACATTGACTGGTTCCTAACTGTTCCACTACTACTAGTTGAGCTAGTTGCAGTTCTAGGTCTTGCAAAGGCTATTTCTTCATCACTTCTAAAGCGTCTAGTTCCAGCTGCAGCTTTGATGATTATCCTTGGTTACCCTGGAGACGCAAAGCTTGACCTATTGCCAATGGCAGCCGGTGGCTGGACAGGTGAGGCAGCAGTATGGGGTCTTCTATCGACCATCCCATTCCTATACATCATGTATGTTCTATGGGTTGAAATGAAGAAGAGCCTATCTAGCCAGTCAGAGAAGGTACGTGGTCTATTCCAGACACTACGCGTTCTTCTTCTTGCTACCTGGGGTGTCTACCCAATCACCTTCATCCTTGCGATGAACGGTCCAGCAGTTGCAACAGCATCAGAAGTTGTAGCTCGTGAAGTTGGATACACAATTGCTGACATCCTTGCTAAGTGTCTATTCGGTCTATTGATCTTCTCAATCGCGAGAATCAAGTCAGCTGAAGAGAGCAAAGAGCACGCAGCAGCTGAAGGTCACTAGTAACAACTAGTTCCTAAAACTTTAGGAGCCACCCGAAAGGGTGGCTCCTTCTGTTTTAACTCTTTGCGTTTAGTTCACTAGGAAGTCGGTAGGACTAGGGAACTCAATGTTCACTCCAACCAGTGCGCAGCGAACTCCGATTTCAGTAGCGGCTGCTGTTAGGTCACCTGTGGCTATTGGGTCAGCTGTTAGAGCAGTATTTACTTTCTCAAGTATTGGCTGGAAACCCTCCGGAGCAATGGCAATAACGTCACTTTGGATGGTGCTGGCCAGCGCTACTGCATCAAACCCTCCTGCTGGAAGACTTTCTAGCTTGTCGCTTAGAACAGTGCTCAGCTGCTGGCATGGCTCTGCGTCTGCTTCTGTTGGCAATGAAAATCCACAACCGGTTAGAACTAATGTGCTTGAGAGTACTAGTGCAACTTTTCCACGATTCATCCGGGCTCCTATTGTTGGGTTCGGGATAAGCCTATTTGGGGTTAGTTGAAGCCATCTTTTGAATTACCCGGTTCTCAGTAAAAATTTAGATTTAGAACAACCAGCATTCAGGTTCTCTAGTAAGAGATGGTCACTTCAGCACCCAAAGCTTCTTTGACCATTGGTATGACTTCAGTTGCATAGAGCTTTATAGAGCGAAGCATCTGTGACTGAGGCATAGCTCCCGTTGAGTACTTGAGATCAAAGCGATTTGCACCAGTTGATTCAAGAGCGTGGATAATCTTCTTTGCCACAGTCTCAGGAGACCCCACATATAAAGAACCGTGTTTGACTTCATTATCGAAGTGGTCATAGGTCATTGGTCCCCAACCACGCTCTTGGCCGATTCTCCCAAATGAAGCGTTGTATTGAGGCCACATTTCACTAGCTGCCTGCTCATCAGTATCTGATATGTGACCTGGTGAGTGAATGCCGATGGGTAACTGAGGCTTATCGAATCTCTTTAGTGATTCTCTGTATAGACCTGCGAAAGGAGCGAAGCGTTCTGGTCCGCCACCGATGATAGCGAGAGCTAGTGTTGCTCCGTGCTTAGCTGCTCTAATCACGCTGTGTGGTGAACCACCAACACCAACTCTAAGAGGAATAGCTCCTCGTTCTGTCTTTGGATAAACCTCTTGGTTATTTAGAGCTGCTCTAGTTTCTCCTGACCAGGTAACTGGTTTCTCTTTTAGAAGTTCTACTAGAAGATCCAGTCTTTCTTCAAAGAGTTGTTCATAATCTGAAAGAGCAAAACCAAACAGTGGGAAGCTCTCAGTGAAAGAGCCTCTACCTGCAGTAATTTCAGCTCTACCGTTGGAAAGAGCATCAAGAGTTGCAAATCTTTGATAGACGCGAACTGGGTCTTCGCTTGATAAAACAGTTACCCCTGATCCAAGTTTGATTTGGTTAGTAACAGTTGCGATTCCGGCTAGCACTGTGTCGGGTGCGGAGACTGCAAAGTCGTTTCTGTGGTGCTCACCTACATTGAAGTGGTCAATGCCAAGGTCATCAGCGAGGATGGCTTGATCGACAATGTCTCTGATTGACTGCGCTGGGGTAATCGGATTTCCTTGGTCATCAGAGCCAACGTCGCCAAAGGTATCTAATCCGAATTCAATAGGGAGCTTTTCAGTCATAGGACAACTCTAAACAAACAAAGAGATAAAGAGAAATGGAGCTAGATTTCTGTCTCTGTCTCAGGGAAAACCACTACATCAAGGAAAGGAAAGACAAAGAAATACATCAGCGTTAACGAGGCTGCTATAAGCACGACTGCTTGAGTTAGCTTCAACCATTTGCTACCAGGCAGTTTCCTCCAAATCCAGGAGTACATTATCGAGATCCAATCACTACTTTGAGATCGTATGGCATACCCGCTGAACGAGGCTGCGCTCTCTCAAGTTCAAACCAAGAAATGATTCTGTCGGTGTTGATGAAGATAGGTGTGCAGCTTGTCATGGTCAGATACCGACCGCCTAAAACAGCAACATCTAATTTTTCGGGAACTGAATCAATTACTCCAACCTCATTAGGTTTGACTACTTCTGTCTCCAGGAATTTATAGATAAACCAAGTGTCTTTAGTTTCGATATAAACACGATCACCGGCAACTAATTTGTCAATGTCTCTGAATGCGCCACCAAAACCACCTCGGTGAGCTGCAACAGCAAAGTTACCAACTTCACCAGGCATTTCCGACCTTGAGTAACGACCAATGCCGATCTCATTCAGCACTGGATACCACCTGGTACCTTCAGCAATAAGTCGAGTCCACTGCTCGCCAAATCTAGGAACATACATGCGGCCAAATATGTCGGCCTGTTGAGAAACTTGATCGAGCGGGACAAAGCCATCCTTGTTCTCGAAGTTAGCGGCATAGTCAGACTGCGAAGAGCCAACTAAAGTGTCTTGCAGCAATGTTTTGTATCCAACAAAAAGCATCAGGACAACACCGAGGGTTATAAGTAGTTCACCTGCGACCTGGGTCACAAATGCAAACGGTTTTGGTCTTTGAATTGGTGCCCAGATAATTCTGGTTCCATCGGGGAGGATTTGAATGTCACTCATTCGGTTGCAGCCAACTGACCACAAGCGCCATCAATCTCTTTACCTCTAGTGTCTCTAAGAGTTGTGGTGATGCCTGCTTTTTCTAAAGTGTTAATAAAGACTCTGGTTACCTCAGGTGTTGACGCTGTCCAGATAGATCCTGGTGTTGGGTTAAGCGGAATTGGATTAACGTGAACCCAACCTTTACCTCTAGCGTTTAACTTCTGAGCTAATAGCTCTGCTCGCCACTGATGATCGTTCATGTCTTTAATTAGTGCATACTCAATCGATACTCGACGACCTGTTTCTTCGAAGTATGCTCTGGCGGCATCAAGTGCTTCGTCTACTTTCCATCTTGAGTTCACTGGAATAAGTTCGTCTCTAAGTTGGTCGTCAGGTGCATGCAGAGACAGAGCAAAGGTCACAGGTATTTCTTCTTTAGTGAGTTTCTGAATTGCTGGCACTAAACCAACGGTTGAAACAGTAATGTTTCTCGCAGACATCCCTAAGCCCTCTGGAGCTTTAGCAACCATGGTTCGTAGTGCAGTCATCAGTCTGTTGTAGTTAGCAAGTGGTTCACCCATACCCATGAAGACGATGTTGCCTACTCGTTCTTCATGCTCAGTGGCTTTCTTACCACCCAAGCCACCTGCTGCGATAACAGCATTGGCTTGCACAATCTGATCAACAATCTCAGCAGCTGTCATGTTACGAGTTAGGCCTGCTTGACCAGTTGCACAGAATGGACAAGCCATTCCACAACCAGCCTGAGATGAAACACAAAGCGTAATTCGACCTGGGTATCTCATCAATACAGATTCAACTAGTGCACCATCAAATAGTCGCCATAGGAACTTGATGGTGTCACCGTTATCTGTTTGCAGTCTCTTCACTTCGGTTAGAAGTTTTGGAAGAAACACTCCAACAAGTTCAGCTCTGCCTTCTTGAGGAAGATCAGTCATGTCTTCAGGGCTTGCTGTGTAGTGAGTGAAGTAATGCTTAGCAATCTGCTTCACTCTAAATCCTGGTACGCCTAGTTCTTTAGCTTTAGCAGCAAGCTCATCTTTAGACATATCCACTAAATGAACTGGTGGTTGAACTTTTCTAGGCTTAGCCTCAAACTCTAGGACGGGTCTTCCGGAAGCGTCTTTTTTCTGCTGCCAGCCTTCGGTAGCAGGTTTTACTTGACGTACTTCAGTCATCTGCTACCTCCTTAGGTTGAATAACAAGTCTAAGTTATGGGGTAGGGCGACCGGCATAGCGGAATAGGTCACCGTAACGCAGCTTGACGATTCGTACGGTTCTATTTGGGTTTGGCGCTTCCAACATCATGCCATCGCCTAGATACATAACAACGTGATACTTATCGCCATTGAAGTTATCTGTATATGAGTACCACATTAGATCTCCGCGAACCGCTTCCTTGATAGGAATAAGTCTGCGTTTAGCTGCCATGTTGTAGAACTGATTGGTGGCCGAGTGGGTTCCGATATAGGTTCCCGCTACTTCGTAACTTACCTTTGTGATTCCAGAGCAGTCCCAGACGTTGGGTCCTCTACCACCAAGAACGTATCTTTCACCAAGTTGTTGCGATGCGAAGTTAATTGCGGTTTCAACTTTGGCGGTGTTCGGTGCGCCAACCTCATAAAGACTCGGTGCATCGATAGGTCCAGGCAAACTGTTCTGCCTTGCTTCATCGATAAGACCTTGGATTCTCTGTCTCATCAAGCTGTCTGAAATGCGCTCCAATGAGGCTAGTTGAGTTCTAAGTGTTGCGTTGATGGCTTTCTGCTCATCGACTTTTGCCTGCAGAGTATTAGCTGCATTTCTAGCATCAATCAAAGCTGCTTTAGCAACCGCTGCCTTGGCCGCCAGTTCTTCTTCAGCTTCTTTTAGTTGATCGGTAAGAGATTTGGCATACTGCTGCCTTTGAATAGCAGACTTGTAAATCTGATCGCTTGATTGAGCAATCTTTTCTTGGGCACCAAGCTGATATAAGAGGTTGCCCGCGTTGTCTGAGTTCAAGAACAGGTTTAGTGAGGTTCCTGCTGCTCCATCTCGCCACATCTGACTGGCAATCTGGGCTAGTTGTTTCTGGGCTTGTTCGGCCTCGGCCTTAGCAGCGTTGACTTTGGTTTGGAGGAGGTCAACCTTGGCGGCTACTTCCTCTACTTCAGCCCTTGCTTGATTGTATTTCTCAGCCTTTAGCATGGCTTTACGCTCTAGATCAGCTTGCTCAATAGATAGGTCAACGATGATGCCCTGGATTCGGGTAATCATGGCCTTCTTCTTGGCTACGCTCTTTTGAGCGTCCTTTACTTCCTGCTCAGAGGGGTAGTTAGGAACGGCCATGGCTTGCTGGATGGTGAATCCACTGAAAAGGACCCCGGCAATGACTAAAAGGGCTAGAGAGCGTGAACGTAAGCTTTTCAAGTCCCGCCACCTCCCTTATATAGTGCGCTATTCCTAAACTAACACCGTTTTGGGCTTTTCTCAGGTTGCAAAAACCTACCCTTAGCAAGTAGCCTTGCCATTGGTGCTTTAAAGCTCCATCGCTTTGACGGCCCCATCGTTTAGTGGCCTAGGACGCTGCCCTTTCACGGCAGTAGCACGGGTTCGAATCCCGTTGGGGTCACCAGCGATGAGTTCTAAAAGTACTTCTGGTCCTGTAGCGCAGTTGGTTAGCGCGCCGCCCTGTCACGGCGGAGGTCGCGGGTTCAAGTCCCGTCAGGATCGCTGCGATGTAAATCGCTCAGCCGAAGACTTGGTCTTGGTTGAGGCTGGATAGCTCAGTTGGTAGAGCGAACGACTGAAAATCGTTAGGTCCGCGGTTCAATCCCGCGTCCAGCCACAACATCTTCGATGGCTTCAACTTTTGAAGTTTCCCCCGCGATAAAAATCAATTCTTTGTTTTTGCGTTCACCAACAGATCCGACCTTTGCTCCCGATTTGTTATAGATACCAATTTGTGAACCGATGTATCGCACGTAATCAAACTCTAAAAGTGCAACGCTCTCGTGATTTTGTAGAAGCGCTTCAGCTATATCTATTGGTTCAACCCAAGACTCATTGTTATAAGAAACAACAAGTGTCTTGGCCTTAGCTTTTGTGATTACATCCTTGAATGCCGGCGGCATCTTTTTTCTTTTGTTAAATACAGAGTGTGTATGCGGTGATCTACTGTCAATTCTCTTCATGGCAACGCCATATGGCTCGGGGTTATCCCAGCGAACCAGTGTTTCCCAGATGTGGTAGTTGGTGAAGTATCGGTGTTGGTTATATGGAGGATCCATATATAAAAGGTCAACTTCAGGTAGCTCACTAATTACATCTTCTGCCAAACCAAGAACGCTCTTACCGGTTCCGGGGATTAATTCTGGAACTAGAAGTTCCAAGTTGTGCTTTGATCTGTGCGACCAGTTCTTCAGGTATGCCATGTGTTGACCTGTTGTGCTATCAACTCTGTCGGCTGCAAGCATGAGGGATGTCAGCAGGATAGGAAAGTGCTCATCGGTTTTGAAGTTAGCTTCAAGTTCTTCCCGTATGGCATCGATTCTTTGGCCGTTCTTTGGTTGAAAGAATCTAGCTTCTTCGCAGAAGTTTTTAGTTACGTAGCCGCTTTTGCCTGGGAGTTTATTGAGGTAAGCCATCTTCTCCTCTAGTTCTTGGAGGTTAACCTTGTTGGCATCTGCTTCTAGGTAGCACTTAGCCAGAATGTCACTATAGGTAGCGCTATCGCTGGCAATTACATCAAGGCCTAGTCTCTTGAACTCCTGGGCAACTCTGGTTGTTCCAGTAAAGAGGTCAACAGCAGTTTTAGCATTAGAGGCTTGGGCAATAGCTCCAAGTACACCTACAAGGGTGCGCTTTGAGCCTAAGTACTTGATCACGACTTACCCTTGCGCATTAGTAAAGGCTATCAAGGCCACAGGACTAGGCTTAACCCGTTCAGTCGAGATTAGGTTGAATAAACAAACAGAAAGTATCTCTCATGGCAGTATTTGCTCGTTTCCGTTGGATTGGCTTAGTTTTCATTTCAATGGCTATCTCTATAGTCATCATCGATGGCACAATCGTGAACACAATCTTCCCTTCGCTAATTCGTGCCCTAAACCTTTCAAGCAATGAAGTTCAGTGGGTTAATGAGAGCTATGTATTGGTGTTTGCTGCGCTGCTACTGATATGGGGATCTCTGGCTGACACCATTGGACGTCGAAGACTACTAGTAATAGGTATCGCTATCTTCGTTGCTGCCTCTGTATGGGCTGGTTATTCAACTGATGCCAGCACACTGATTCTTGCTCGTATTGCTCAGGGCTTTGGTGGCTCTATGGTGCTACCAACAACACTTTCTTTAGTGAATGCAAACTTCCAGGGTAAAGAGCGTGGAATCGCATTTGCTGTTTGGGGTTCAACTATTGGTGGAATGGTTGCTCTTGGTCCCGTTCTTGGTGGTTGGCTAGCGACTAGTTTTGGTGAAGAAGGTTGGCGTCTAGCTTTTAGTATCAACCTGCCTATTGGTCTTGTTATTGTTGCAGGTCTTTTGTTATTCGTTAATGAATCCAAGGTCGCTAAACGAGCTGGTGCTCCCGATGTGCTTGGAGCAATTCTTTCTGTTGGTCTATTCCTCACTCTAGTATTCGGCCTTATTGAAGGACGTAACTACGGATGGTGGAGTGTAAACAAGGAATTCACTATCGGTGATTGGTCTTGGGGTAACCCAGGGATTTCTCCTATTCCAGTAGCTCTTGCTCTGTCTGTTTTGTTTGGTATTGCCTTTGTCCTTTGGGAAACCAAAAGAGAGAAAGCTCACAAGCCTGTTCTGCTAGATCTAAATCTTTTCCGCATTTCATCATTTAGAAATGGTTCCCTTGCCGCCTTGATTATTTCCATGGGTGAGTTTGGAATTCTTTTTGCAATCCCACTTTGGCTGCAAAACGTAATTGGTTTATCACCAATTGATTCTGGACTTGTCTTGCTATGGCTAGCCGGTGGTGCATTCCTGGCTTCTGCTATTGGTGGAGCTATGAGTGGCAAGCTTGCACCTGCGCTGGCTGTTCGGATAGGTGTTGGTTTGGAACTTGTCGGTGTTATAGCCGTTGCTCTGTTTGCTAACGATCAGGTTGGTTGGTGGCCACTTGCCCCTGCGCTATTCATTTACGGAATCGGTATTGGTTTAGCAACAGCCCAGCTAACCGGAGTAATCATGGTTGATGTTCCTATGGACAAGATTGGTCAGGGCTCTGGTTCTCAAAGCACTGTCCGTCAGATTGGTTCTGCCCTAGGTATCGCTGTTCTTGGAACCATTCTGTTCGCGCAGTTGCAGTCAAGCTTGCTAGCCAAGTTAGAGCAACTAGGTATGCCTAAGAGTCTTGCCGATGGGTTTGCAACATCGGTAGTCGAATCTGCTGGTGGAAATATTCCTGGCATGGTAGCCGGTGGTGTTCCAGAGAGTTTCATCCAAGCATCCAAAGATGCTTTCACTGATGGTACTAAATGGTCAGCACTTGCTGCAGGTATCTTCCTACTTCTAGGTTTTGCTGCGACCTTTAGACTCTCCAGCCGTCAACATGGCGAACCTGTCAAGAAATAGCAATGTCAATACCCAAGGCAAGCCAAGGAGCACCCCTCATTAAAAATGAGTGGCTCCTGATCTTGCTCGGTGGTGGGCTTGGTTCAGTTTCAAGATATCTACTCGGCGGTGGTTTAGAGCTAACCTTAGGTTCGGCTCTTGCTGGAACAGTTTCTCTTTTCCTTGTTAACGTCGCTGGAGCATTCTTTCTAGGTTTGGTTTCCTTCCACCCACGTTTTGCATCCGATGAACTTAAGGCTTTCTGGGGTTCAGGTTTTGCCGGTGGTTTCACCACTATGTCTGGTGTTGCTCTGTTCTTGTATCAGCAAGCAACACTTCCTCTCACAGCTGTGATGTTTGCTCTTGGCTTCCTAGCTTTTGCCGCTGGAGTCCGAATTGGCAAAGCAAAGGCCGGTGTTGAATGAGTATCGCTGAAGTGTTCAACCCGATGATCTTGCTAGGTGTATTTGTAGCCGGAGGGCTCGGATCCATACTCAGGGTTGGCATTAGTAAGTTCAGCGGCTATTGGCCATGGGGCATTCTCATTGGGAACGTTGTGGCCTCATTCTTTGCAGGCTGGGCTGTTACCTCCTTCGCCGAAGATGTTACCTGGGTGGCCATTCTGGTCGTAGGCCTAGCTGGAGGGCTTTCTACCTTTAGTTCTTGGGCTGCTGGGGCTGTTCAGTTGGTGGCTAAGGACAGGCCCCTAGCGGCTACCCTATACACGGTTGTAACAGTGATTTTCTCCTCCACAGCCGCTTGGGTTGGGTTGTTACTAGGCTCAACCCTGATATACTAGGTCGCAGATTTACCGTATCCTGAGCGCAAATAGCTCGGCCAAGCATAAAAAGAGGGGGTCTCGACATGGGTCGTGGCCGTCAAAAAGCGAAGAACACCAAGGTCGCTCGTGAGCTGAAATACTTCAGCCCGAACACAGACCTGACTGCCCTACAGGCTGAATTAGG
>JBIIXN010000019.1:0-20151 GCA_044347325.1 Rhodoluna sp.
TATGGAGCTCCTAAACCTGTTAGTGCTGGAACAAAAACAACGCCACCATTATCTTCAACTGAATGAGCAAGCTCCTCTGTTTCAGATGCCTTTTCAATAATCTTTAGTCCATCTCTTAGGAACTGAACTGCTGCTCCTGCAACAAAGACAGAACCTTCACTTGCATAGGTTCTAGTTCCATTGAGCTGCCAGGCAACTGTTGTGATTAGTCCGTTGTCTAAGACTTTAGAGTCTGTCCCGGTGTTCTGCAGAATAAATGCACCAGTTCCATAGGTGCACTTAGCTCCACCAACTTCGAACTGAGTTTGACCAAATAGTGCTGCTTGCTGATCTCCAGCTATTCCAGAAATAGGAATAGTTAGGCCAAAGAAGCTCTCAGGATCTGTTGTTGCTAGCATTCCACTTGAGTCAACAACTGTTGGTAAAGCATGAAGTGGAATCTCAAATAGCTCTAGTAACTCTTCTGACCAAGTGCCTTTATGAATGTCATACAGCTGAGTTCTTGATGCATTGGATGCATCGGTGATGTGTGAGCGGCCGTTAGTCAATCTAGAAATCAGATAGCTGTCTATAGTTCCTGCAATCAGATTGCCAGAAGATACTTCCGACCAGATCTCTGGTTTGTGTAATTTATACCAGCGAAGTTTAGAAGCGCTGAAGTAAGGGTCTAGAGGTAAACCAGTTAGTTGCTGCACTTTATCAATTGCAGGGTTTGATTTGAGGTCTTCAAGTATCTGGGTAGTTCTTCGGTCCTGCCAAACAATTGCTGGGGTTGGTGAGACAAGAGTTTTCTTATCCCAAAGACCTATTGTTTCTCTTTGGTTGGTTATGCCAAGGCCTAGGAACTTAGTGTTACCTAGTTGATCGAAGACCTGCTGCACTGCTGACTTGGTTGCCTGCCAGATTTCTTCTAAGTCATGTTCAACCCAACCAGGTTGAGGGAAGTGTTGAGGGAACTCTTGATAGCCGAGAGCAGCTTTAGAGCCATCTGCTCTGATGGCTATTGCTGTTACACCAGTGGTCCCTGCATCTATTGCGAGAATCATCTTGCAATCCTAGTGAGGCATCGGTTCATAAATAACATCTTCAGGTTTGGTATCTTTACGAGGCCATTCAATTAAAAGCATGGCTGCCAGCATTAGAGTTCCTCCGAAGATGACTTGGAGTGATAGAACTTCTTGGCCAACAGCAACTGAAGTTAGGGCTGCAAAGACTACTTCCATGGTCAAGATAATAGCCACCCTTGATTCGTCCATGATTGATTGAGCCCAAGTCTGAATGAAGAATGCTAGGGCTGTTGCAAATACTGCTGTGAAGATAACCGCAAACCAAACTTCGAAATCAACCGGTGCTTGGTATCCGTCAGGTAGTGCTCCTACCCAGCAGAGAACCGCAACGGTAGCTATTTGAATGACAGTTAGGGCGTAGACATCTTTACCCGGTGACCATTTACCTAGACCGACAATGTGTAAAGCAAAACCAAGAGCACAGAGCATGATCCATATGAGACCTAAATCAAAGGCGGCATCCTTTATGGTAATAAATCCCAAACCAACGGTTGCAAGTATGGCGCCGATAGCAACAATAGATTTTGGTTTTCTCTTGAAGAAGATCCAAATCAACAGGGGAGTCAGGATTACATAAAGCCCTGTGATGAATCCTGTGATGGCTGCAGTTGAAAGTGTGAGCCCAATGGTTTGGGTCACATAGCTAAAGCTAAGCACTGCTCCCAGGATGACTCCATAAATTAGAGTTGGCCCCTTGAAAGCTTTTAGAACCTGAGGTCTAACCAAGATCATTAGGCCAGCAGCAATAGTGAATCTGATGGCTAGGAAGTCGTAAACCGGAATCTTTTCCATGGCCGGCTTCATCACAACGAATGATGCACCCCAGGCAATGGTCACAAACAACAGGGCAAGGATGGCCCCAGTTGTCTTCTTCATAACCTCAAGTCTATTTGCGGCGTTTGATCCTTGTTCCATGGGCAACATGCTTGACCATGCTCGGGAAGACTAGGCCGTGCATAGGCAGCACTGTAAGCCAGTAAATGTGCCCTAGAAGGCCCTTAGGCACGAAGATTGCTCTCTGGGTGACCTTAGTTCCTCCCTCAGCCGTAGGCTCTACATTCCACTCCAGCCAAGCAAGTCCCGGCATCTTCATTTCAGCTCTTAGACGGAGCAATCTAGGCCTATCTAGAGCCTCTACACGCCAGAAGTCCAAGGCCTCACCCTCGATTAGGAAGTAAGGGTCTCGGCGGCCTCTTCTAAGACCAACGCCTCCAACCAGCCTGTCTTGTAAACCTCTAAGTTCCCATGCCCAGGTAGCAGTTGAGTAACCGTTATCGCCACCAATAGATTCAACTCTTGGCCAGACCTTATCTACTGGGTCAGCAGTGATCTCTGTTCTGATGTCTGTATACAAAGTTCCACCAGCCCAAGTTGGGTCAGTAGGTAGAGGCTCACTAGGGCCTCCCTGCAAAGCTGCATTAGACCAACGAGTTTCAACGTTGGCTTCTTTTATACGAGTTAGAGCTAAAGCAACAGCTGCTTTGAAAGTAGTAAGTCCAACTATTGGGTCAGGAATGAATTTCTTGATTCGATCATCTGCACAAACAACTTCATTCTTCAAGCTATCGATAAGTCTTCGAGCCAAAGTAATTGGCACAGGAGTAACTAGACCAACCCAAGCGCTAGAAAGTCTTGGAGTTAGAACAGGTAGCGGCATGATTATGCGCTTACGAAGACCAGCTGCTTCTGCATACTGCATCATCAATTCTCGATAGGTAAGAACTTCTGGTCCACCAATATCAAAGAAGTCATTGATCTCTTCTTTGATGCCAGCTGCACCCACTAGATAACGAAGAACATCTCTAACAGCAATTGGTTGAATTCTGACCGTTACCCATTTAGGTGTGACCATCACAGGAATACGTTCGGTTAGGTAACGAAGCATTTCAAAAGAAGCTGAACCAGAACCAATCACAACTCCAGCTCTAAGTTCAACAGTTGGCACTCCCGATGCACGAAGAATCTCTCCTGTCTCAGCACGAGAAGAGAGGTGAGCACTTAGTTCACTCTGACTATCAGCCATGCCACCTAGATAAACCATGCGCTTGACATTGTTCTTCTTAGCCATCTTGCCAAAAGTGGTAGCCCACTCTTTTTCTAGTCTTTCGAAGTCTTCACGAACATGAAGGGCATGCAGGAGGTAGTAGGCAACATCAACACCGGCTAGAGCCTTGTCCACGGCTTGCTCATCATTGGCATCACCTTCAACAACCTCCACCTGAGAGAACCAAGGGTAGCTGGTAAGTCGCTCAATGTGTCTTGCCATTACTCGAACACGATAGCCATGGTGCAAAAGCTCTCGAACTAAACGTCCACCGATGTAACCGGTTGCTCCGGTAACTAAACACAGAGCAGGCTTGCCTTCTTCATTTAGAAGCAGAGGAAGATCCTTGGCAATTTCATTGTTCAATTAGATACCTGTTCCTTAATCCCATCAGCGGTGAATCTCTTATCAGGCTTTGCTTCTCCAGCTCTAATTGCAACTGGAAGATTGTTTTCAACTGGAGCAACGGGACAGGTAGCAAAGTCTGTGTGAGCACAGAAGAAGTTGGTTGAGAAGTTGAAGTCAAGAATGTATGTGCCATCTGATTGGTGCTTAGCAGTTACAGAACGAGCAGTGCCATAGCTTTCATTACCTGAAGTTGCATCTTTGAAGTACACAGTGAGATTGTCGCTGCCAGCTTGATCAAAGGCAGTCAATCTAAAATTTTCTCCTGAAATCTCAAACACTAGAACCCCAGGAGACACATAGGCCTGGGTCAGACCTTCAACCACTGTTCCAACAACAACTTCTTTAGGAGCGCTTGCTGGTTCAAGAGTTGCAACAACGCTGAACTCAGGGTTGTAATCAAATGTCTTCAAACTAGAGAATGCCTTGAGCATCTCTGAGTTTGGGTCTCTAGGTCTAACAATCAGAGAGCCAGATCTGTTTCCTAATTCAACCTTGATGCCTTCAAGCTGGAATGATGTGTCACCTAGTTTGGCAATATCCCAAGAGTGTTCGCCACTTGAACTATCAATAACGTGAACTGTTGTTCCATCGGAATACCAACTGCCGCTTAGGCCTTTAATTTCCTGAGGGTCACTTGTTAACCAGACGAGGTTCGTGATAGATAGAAAGCCAGTTGGGTCGGCATAAACAGCATTACGAGATTGCTTCCAGTCGAGCCAGTTCTGTGGGGAGTTAGTCATGTACAAAGACTAATCGGCAAAAGCAGGGCCAATAGATTCAATGGCAACAATTTTGCCTAGCTTCTTTCCAGTGTTCTTTGACACGTGCAGGACATACATTTCACCAGGTTGCATGTCTAGAGCTGCCTCTAGTTCCTTACGCTGACCCTTGTCTGCATATGCTCCAACAGCCTTCACAATCGTAGGAAGTGCTGGTCTGTGGCTACAGATAACGACTCCCTTGCCCGTGGCTACCAGCTTGTTCACTAACTTGATAGTTCGTTTAGGCCCATTCTTAGCACCAAGTTCACTTAGTTGAGATCTCTCAAGAAGCTTGGCTTTGTATTTATTGAGATACGGAAGCACAGTGTCCATGCATCTCTTCCAGCTTGAGGTCACAACTAGTTTCGGAGCATATGCCTTGAGGGTAGTTGCTAGTGCTGCAGCCTGGACTAGGCCCACTGGAAGTAGTGGTCTAGTTGCCTCACCCTTCTTCCATTCGTCTCTAGGGGTTGCCTTGGCATGTCTCAACAGAATGATTGGGCGAGTCTCTAAGTTGTTTGCTTGGTGGAGTTTGACCAAAACATCTAGAGGATCATTGTCGTGCTCGTAGGTCAGTAGTTTATTGGCTTCAGAAACAGTTACCCATTTGAATGAACTGACCTCTTCATCTGGTTTGAACTTTTGCTTCTTTAGTGCTGAGTCAGTTACTTTTGCTGACCAGTAGTGAACAACCTTCTTTGAACCGTTGGCAAGAGTGTATTTGCTTTCGAAAAGCTTTGGACCAAGAGAAACTTTGAGCCCAGTTTCTTCTTTGATTTCACGAACAGCAGCTTCAACAACACCTTCGCCTTTATCAAGCTTGCCCTTAGGCCAGCTCCAGTCATCGTATCTGCCGCGATGAATGAGGAGCACTTTCAAAGTATCTTTTTCTTTGCGCCATAATATTGCCCCAGCTGCAACTATCGCCATTATTTAGTTCCAGGCCTTGCAGTAATAGTCTTTAGCATCATCTGATCCTGCATGTCAAAGAATCCCTGCTCAGCATCAACTGCACCATTTCTAATCCATATTCCATCAGAGCCTAGGTTCCATGAACTGGCTTTAGGGTGCATAGCAAATTCAAAGAGTTTTTGCATTTCATCCAAGTGCCCCTGGTCCCGCAGACGAACCAGTGTTTCAACTCGTCTGTCTAAGTTACGATGCATCATGTCTGCTGAACCTATGAAAACAACCGGGTTCCCACCATTGACGAATCTAAACACTCTTGAGTGCTCAAGGTAACGTCCAAGTATTGAACGAACTGTGATGTTGTCACTCAAGCCTGGAACACCTGGCTTGAGTGAGCACATACCTCTAACTAGAATCTCTACCTTCACTCCTGCTTTAGAAGCTCTATATAGAGAGTCAATAATCTGCTCATCAACTAGAGAGTTCAACTTGATTTGAATCCCCGCTGGCTTACCTTCTTTGACATTCTTGGCTTCTGCTTCTATCAACGCAGTTAAACCAGATCTAACTCCAACAGGGGAAACCATAATCTCGTTGAATGAAAGATCTTCAGCATAAGCAGATAGTCGGTTGAATAGCTTGGCGATGTCTTCGCCAACTTCATCACGGCTAGTAAGAAGACCGTAGTCCTCATAGAAGCGAGCAGTCTTCGGGTTGTAGTTTCCAGTTCCGATGTGACAGTAGCGCTTTAGCTTTCCATCTTCATGACGGATAACAAGAGCCAACTTGCAGTGAGTCTTTAGCCCAACGATTCCGTAAACAACATGAACACCGGCCTGCTCAAGTTTTCTTGCCCAACCAATGTTGTTCTGCTCATCGAAGCGAGCCTTGATTTCAACTAGGGCAAGAACTTGCTTACCCGCCTTCGCGGCACTGATAAGAGCATCAACAATTGGAGAGTCACCGCTGGTGCGATACAGAGTCTGCTTAATAGCAAAGACCTTAGGGTCAGCAGCTGCTTGCTCGATGAAAGCAAGAACGCTGGTTGAGAAAGATTCGTATGGGTGGTGCAGGAGGATGTCTCTTTGGCGTAGAGCGCTGAAGATGCTGATTCCTTCATCAGCTGCTGCCTGCAGGTAACGGTTAGTAACTCTTTGGTGGGCTGGGTAGTGAAGATCTGATCTCTTTAGGAAAGCAATGTCAGATAAACCGGTGAGGTCTAGAGGGCCCTCTAGTTTGTAAACATCTTCTTCTTCAATGTCGAGTTCTTCCATCAAAAGCTCAAGTAGAACAGGGTCGATACTACTGGAAACCTCCAGTCGAACCGCTGGACCAAAACGACGACGAGCTAGTTCTGCTTCAAGAGCTTGCAAAAGATTCTCGGCATCGTCTTCATCAACGTCTAGGTCTTCGTTACGAGTAACTCTGAAGTTGTGGTGCTGAAGAATGTTCATTCCCTCAAACAGGGTTTGTAGGTGCTCACCCATCACTTCTTCAATGGTTATGAACTTCACTCCAGAACTTGATCCTGGAACTCGAATAAAGCGTGGCAATGTTGGTGGAACCTTTACTCTGGCAAAGAGGCGAGAGTCATTTTCTGGATGTTGAATCATCACAGCGATGTTTAGTGAGAGACCAGAGATGTAAGGGAATGGGTGAGCAGGGTCAACTGCAAGTGGAGTTAGTACTGGGAAGATCTGTTTGCGGTAGTAATCAGACAGCAACTCCTGTTCGCCTGATTCAAGTTTGTCCCAAGTTGTGACGTTGATTCGTGCCTTCTCAAGTTCAGGCTCAATTTCATTTAGGAAAAGCTCGCTGTGTCTTATTTGGAGTTTGTGGGCAAGTTGACTTATTTGTGTCAGTGCTTCCGCTGGTTCAAAGCCTGAGCTTGATGTGACAGCCAAGCCGCTTTCAATTCGACGCTTTAGACCTGCAACTCGAACCATGAAAAATTCATCCAGGTTGGATGCAAAGATGCTCAGGAAGTTAACACGTTCAAGGAGGGGAACAGTTCTATCTTCAGCGAGTTCTAGAACTCTTTCGTTGAAGGCAAGCCAAGACAGTTCACGATCTAGGAAACGATCGTGCGGCAAATCATGCCCACCGGGTGGGAGCGTGATTGCCATGGTCTCTTCAGACATAGTCCTTATCCTTGCAGTTCTTTCTTACACTTTGGTTAACGTTTAGTAACCGCCAGAAACTTCGAAAGTTTCCTCTGGTGTAGCAGTAAAGCGATAACCAACATGTCGAACAGTTCCAATCAGGGCATCCAACTCGCCAAGCTTTGATCTAAGCCTTCTTATATGGACATCGACTGTTCTTGTTCCTCCAAAATAGTCGTAACCCCAGACTTCACTCAATAGTTGATCTCTGGTGAATACACGCCCTGGATGTTGGGCTAGGAACTTGAGAAGTTCAAACTCTTTGAAAGTTAGGTCCATAGGCTTGCCATTGACTTTTGCTGAGTAAGCAGCCTCGTCGATAACAACGCCAGCGACCTGAATCTTTCCCTCAGCATCTTTCGAGATTGCTTTGGTTAGAGCAAGTCTGATACGAGCATCTATTTCGGCAGGGCCTGCTGAGTCCAGGAGGAAATCATCTGCACCCCATTCGTTTGAGATGGCCGCTAAACCACCTTCACTAATTACAAGAAACAGTGGACAGGATAAGCCAGTGGTTTTTAGAACGCTGGCTAGAGATTTAGCAACAACTAGGTCTTTACGAGCGTCGAGAAGAATAAGGTCTGCGCCAGGGGCGTTTATAAGGGCTGCCGGTTCAGCAGGAATGTGTCTGACCTTATGGCTGAGCAGAGCTAGCGAGGGCAATAGGGTTTTGTCTGAATTCTCAGACAGAACAAGCAAATGCGCCACAATCTTCTCCTGTTTAGTCCTTAAATCCTACCCGTCTAGCCCTAGGCATAGGGCATGATGGTTTTTATGAGGAAAGCTTGGTTACCGATCGTCTCAATCTGGGTGCTGGTTGCTGTTGGTGCAGTCATCGTGGTGCTGACCATGAACGATGGCGAAGCCATTAGAGGCTTCGGTGTCCTAGCAGCTGGGGCTATCGCTTTGGTTTCACTAGTTCACCTAGTTACCTCACATACCGAGGGCATCGTCGAGCGACTTATCTACGTGGCAGGCGGGGCTTATGCCATTTTGGCTCTCGCAGGTGTCTATGTTTTGCTCAAGCCCTAAACTTGAACCATGTTGATGTTCATTGAGATCTTCTTTCTAGGCCTTCTAATCGTTGCTGGCTTGTCTATTGCCGGCATTAGCTTTCTAGTTCTATACAAGCTCTTCAAGGGGCAACGCTAGTTGTTCGTTTTACCCGAAGGCTTACCACTTGAACTAACCCCCCTTGCCTTTCTTGTTGGCACTTGGGAGGGCATTGGTGTGGTCTCAAATAAGTACGTAGCCAATGAAGAACCTACTGAACAGAAGTTCCAGCAGAAGGTAACTTTCTCAATTGGTGAAGGTAATTATCTGACCTATCACGCAACTTCAAGGCTCTTAGGGGACGCAACCGATGGTTCAAAGGATATCGAACTACCGGCTGAACTTGGTTTCTGGCGTTTAGCTAAAGAAGCTGAAGAAGCAGACTATGGACCACTAGTTCTTGGTGGCACAGGGGAAAGAAAAATAAAGTCTGCTGAAGATCTAGACACTCTGCGAAATGAAAGAGGCGGATTCGATATCGAAGCTTCCATCATTCATCCAGGTGGAGCATATGAGTTTTATGCAGGGCAAGTTCTCAAAGGAAGAATTGACATGAGAACTGTTACAGGTAGCCACATGCCTATGCATCTTATTGAAGCGGGTAAGGGCTGGGGTTACGGTGAGCGCATGTATGGAACCCTTACCAAAGAAGGTGTCACAAAGTTACTTTGGGTTATGGAAGTAGCAGCGTCTGTAAGAGATGAACTAGTGCCACTTGTTTCTGTTGAATTAGATCGAATCTAATGACTCAAAGTTTTTCTAACCCTCTAGTTGAACAAAAAGAATTCATACAGGGTGTATCCGCTGTCTTACTAGAAGACAAAGCAGTTTTAGTTGTCACGGGTGTTGATCGACTCACCTGGTTGAATGATCTCTTCAGTCAAAAATTGGATGACCTAAAACCAAATGTTTCTATTGAAGCTCTATGGCTTGACGCTCAAGGAAGAATCGTAAGAGACTTTCACATCGTTGATGATGGAGAAAGCACTTGGCTTATTACATACTCCACAGAGATAGATGCTCTAGTTGCTCAGTTGCAGCGCATGGTCTTTAGGGCCAAAGTGCAGGTGTCAAACAAGTCAGATGAATATCAAGTAATTGCCACTTGGAGTAAAGCTGTTGCTAACTCAGTTATCAGCTGGAGTGACTCATGGCCAGCAACTAGCCTTGGTGGCTGGCGTTACGGAGAAGAACCTTCGGAGCCTTGGCATTACATGGAATCCCTTGTTCCAACTGAAGATGTTGCAGCTCTCTGGCAAGAGTTCAAGCACTGCGGAACCATGGCTTTAGATGCTCTCAGGGTTGCTGCTAAGAGGCCTACCGGTCCTAATGAAATAGATGACAAGGCTTTGCCGCATGAGTTTGATTGGCTAGCTAGTGCTGTTCACATGAGTAAGGGATGTTACCGAGGCCAAGAAGCTGTGGCTAAGGTTCATAACCTAGGTCACCCACCAAGACGTCTTGTCTTTCTGCACCTAGATGGTTCTGCTCATGCACTACCTGATCTGGGCGATGAGATCTTTGGCCTAGATGATGTTGCTATCGGTAAGGTCACTTCAGTGGGACAGCATCACGAGATGGGGCCTATTGCTCTAGGTCTAATCAAGAGAAATACCCCAATAGATATTGAATTGAAAGTTGTTAACGCAGCAACAGGTGAGAGCTTGAGTGCCACACAAGAGATTATCGTTCCTGTTGATGCTGGATCCGTAGTTGATGTGTCAGGTTTGCGAGGCAAGAAGTGAAGTGGAGTCCTAAGGATTCACTAGGTCGAGTAGTTGAGTCTTTGGCTCCTGCTATTCAGATCACTATCGGTGCTTTACTTGCATACTCCGTTGCTTTCTATGGTCTTCAGCACACAACTCCTCTTCTTGCTGTCACTGTTTGTATTACGTCCCTTGGTTTTTCTAGAGATGCAAGACCTAGAAGAATTCTTCAGACAGCTATTGGCATGGTTGTTGGCATTGCAATTAGTGAAATAGCGCTTCTCTATTTAGGTGCAGGAGTAATACAGATCGCTTTGGTTTTACTTGTAGTTCTTATTGCAGCAAGGTTTATTTCTGCTAGTTCTGCTTTTGCTGTTACCGCTTCAATCCAAGCAATGTTGGTTCAAATACTTCCTGCTCCTGATGGTGGAGTGTTTATCAGAACCCTAGATGGACTTATTGGTGGAGTAATGGCTCTGATTGTTACTGCTCTTATTCCTAGAGACCCTAGAGGTATTGCCAGATCCGATGCCAATAAACTCTTTGACTTCTTTACTGAGACACTGCAGTCACTTCGCTTAGCTCTTAGAGATGCCAACAAGTCCCTGTCCAACCAAGCCCTCAAGAATGCACGAGCATCTCAGCCGCTAATTGATAACTGGCGCATGTCTTTAGATAGCGCTCTATCTATTAGCCGAATCAGCCCATTCCTAATGAAGCACAAGTCAGAGCTTAGAAAGCAAAGACTCTTGATGAGGGCTATGGACCTAGCAACCAGGAACCTGAGAGTGATAGTTCGTCGGGTGAACTTCTTACTCAAGGATGATGTAGCAAGACCATACCTGGCTGACCTTTGTGAACAGATATCTGAAGCGGTTACTAACCTGCAAGAGGGGCTAACGGACCAAGAAGATCTAGATTTGGCTAGAACACAGTTGCTTGAAATCATCAAGCAACTAGATCCAAAGAAGTTTGGTATCGCTGATCAACTCAGAGAAGCAAGTGTTCTTTTGCTTCTTCGCCCACTGCTAGTTGATTTGTTGTGTGCATCGGGTATGACCGAGGATGCTGCAAGAGCAGAGCTACCTGAGGTTTAGCGGGGCAACTGCATCAAAGTTGAGTGTTAGTTCTCCTAGAGCCCAACGCTTTTGATTATTTGTTATTGGCCAACCCGAGTTCTTTAAATCTCTGCAGGTAGCAATCCAGCGTTGAGCAGGAGAGAAAGTAGAAAGACCTGAGTTTTTATTCCAAGCATCATCTAGTTCCTTGAGCAGTTGATGTATTGGTTCACCTTCAACATTGTGATGAATCAGAATCTTTGGCAGTCTTTCAGCAACCTTAGAAGGTTTATCAACTTCATTTAGTTTCAAAGCAATTGTAAAACTCTCTACCTTTGTTTTTGAAAGAGTAACCCAGCTAGCAATTCGGCCTATTTCGTCAGAGGTTCCCTCAACAATCAGACCTTCATCTTTGAGTCTTGACTGCATGAGATTCCATGCTGGCATTACCTCTGACTCGTCATACTGCCTTAGAACATTCATCGCTCTAATCACATCAACCTGTTCAGTTGCTAGGGGATTAGGTAGAGGAATCTCAAAACCTCCCATACCAAATAACAAGCTCTTAGTTTGAAAAGGAATTCCTCGTTCAACTCTTTCTCGATCAATCTCGATGCCAACAACTATGGTCTTGGGATTTGTTTGAGCTAGTCGTTGCTGCATTTCGATGGCTGTTGTTGGAGTTGCTCCATACCCTAGATCCACCACGATAGGTCGAGAGCTCTTTAGTTGAGGGAGATTGGCAATGAATCTATCCACTCTTCTGAGTCGATTGGGGTTGGTCGTTCCTCTAGTTACAGCACCAACTGGTTTCTTGAAAGCCATAGCTTCTAGGCTAACTAGATAAACTTGGAGCATGGCTGAATACACACTTATCTTGTTACGACATGGCAATTCCACCTGGAACCAGGAAAACCGCTTTACCGGTTGGGTGGATGTTGATCTAAGCGACCAGGGTCGCCAAGAGGCTAAGCGAGCAGGTGAGTTACTAGCTCAGTCAGGACTAAAGCCTGACCTTCTTTATACCAGCAAGCTCAAGCGAGCTATCAATACTGCAAACATCGCTCTTGCTGAGGCAGAGCGCTCATGGATTGATGTCAAGCGTGACTGGAGACTAAACGAAAGACACTACGGAGATCTGCAGGGTAAAGACAAGGCAGAGACCTTGGCTCAGTATGGTCCTGAGCAATTCCAAATCTGGAGAAGATCATTCGATGTTCCACCACCACCTATTTCTGATGAGAGCGAATACTCTCAGGCTAATGACGAGAGATATGCAGAACTAGGCGCAAACATTCCTAAGACTGAGTGCTTGAAAGATGTTCTGATTCGTATGATGCCGCTATGGGAAAATGAAATCAGCAAGGACTTGCTATCAGGGAAAACTGTTCTTGTAACAGCTCACGGTAATTCACTTCGTGCTTTAGTCAAACACCTTGATGGAATTAGTGATGCTGATATTGCTGAACTTAATATTCCAACTGGAATTCCATTGGTATACAAGCTAGATGCAAACTTCAAGCCATTAGTTCCAGGCGGAGAATATCTAGATCCTGAAGCAGCTGCAGCCGGAGCTGCTGCTGTTGCTAATCAAGGTAAGAAGTAGTTCTTAGCTGTCAATCTCTGACCACTCACCGGTGGTGAGGTAAGCAACCTTTGCAGAGATGTCAACAACGTGATCCGCAAATCTTTCGTGGTAACGACTAGCCAGAGTGACATCCACTGTGTGAAGTGCATTCTCTTTCCACTTAGGGGATAGAACGGTTTCAAATACTGAGCGGTGCAATTCATCAACTCGAGCATCTTCAGCCTGAATGGTTCTAGCAAGATCAAGGTCAGTGTTCTTTAGAAGCTTGGTTAGCTTCTTACCAAGAGCTACATCCAACTGACCCATTTCAGTAAATGTCTTGACAAGTGACTTTGGCACTGCTGACTCTGGGTAACGGAATCTGGCAATAGTTGCTATGTGACCGGCTAGAGCACCCATGCGTTCTAGCGATGCGCTAATTCTCAGTGCTGCAACAAGAACTCGTAGGTCCCTGGCTACAGGAGCCTGCCTGGAAAGAATACGGATAGCCATTTCATCGATTAGCAGGGCACGTTCTTCGTTGATTTCAGATAGGGCGATAGCTTCATCGGCCTTCTTCACATCAGAGTTCAAGAAAGCTGCAGACGCTTTCTCCATGATTTCAGTTACTGTGCTGGATAGGTCCACTAGACGTTCTTGGACCTCTGAAAGCTCCTGCTGAAACAGTTCGCGCATTGATCTCTTCTTTCTCTTACTCTGTAGACCTTTTCAGCAGAGGGTTAACAGTTACCAACATTTCGGTAAACAGCCCTAAACATATGCTCAATTGGCCTATGTCTGTAAGTTTATGGCTTAGAGGTATCGCCTAGTGTTAAGACAGTAAACAAATGTCTAATCGATAGAAGGTAATGATTCATGGTCGGATCTCACAAAGTAAAGAAGGTCGCTTCAGACGCGGTCGCTTTCCTTGAGGTCCTCGACACTGCTGGAGTGGTAGTTGATGCCACCAATCAAGTTGTTGATCAATCTTCTAAAGCCAAAGACATGGGACTTGTCGAGTATGACAAGGTAATCAGCCCTGAGCTTGTTGAGCTCATGACCAAAGCTAGGGTAACCAGGCAGAGCGTCACTGCAGAACTTTTCTTTGCTAAGAACTTGCGTTCGCCAAAGCTATACATTTGGGCAAGAGCGACACTACTTTCGGAAGAGCTAGTAATTCTTCTCATTGAAGACAGAACCGAAGCAAAACGACTTGATGAAACTAGAAGAGACTTCGTTGAGAACATCTCCCACGAGCTAAAAACTCCAATCAGCGCAATTTCACTGCTATCAGAGGCACTTCAGGTTGCTATTGATGATCCCGAGCAGGTGAAGAAGTTCTCTAAGAATCTTCACCGTGAATCTAAGCGTCTTGGTTCTCTAGTGACCAAAATCATTCAACTCTCAAGAATTCAAGCAGGCGACCTGCAAGGTGACATTGAAGTATTTGACCTTGGTCAAATTGTTGATGAGGCAGTTGAACTGAATCAATTCTTAGCCGACTCTAAAGGAGTAAAGATTGCCTCTGATACTCCAAGCGAAATCTATGTTCAGGGTGATGCTGGTCTAATCTCCATGGCAATCAAGAACTTGATTGAGAACGCAGTTCTATATAGCGAAAACAACAGCAACGTTGGTGTTGGTCTATCAGAAGTAGAAGGCTTTGCTGAAGTAGCCGTAATTGATAAAGGTATAGGAATTCCTCTAGATCAACAGGAACGTATCTTTGAGCGCTTCTATCGAGTTGACCCTTCACGTTCCCGAGAAACTGGAGGAACAGGGCTGGGCTTATCAATCGTGAAGCACGCAGCTAACAACCACGGTGGAGAAGTTACCTTATTCTCCAGGCCTAACCTAGGTTCAACTTTCACCCTAAGAATTCCAATTCATCAAGAGCAAGAAGATTAGAGGGAATCAACATGACCAAGATTTTAGTTGTCGAAGATGAAGCAGGCATGAGAGACCCTCTGGTCTATCTACTGCGAACTGAAGGCTATGAAGTTATTGAAGCTGAAGATGGTGAATTAGCTGTCACTTTGTTTCAAAAGGAAGGAGCAGATCTAGTTCTTCTTGACCTTATGCTTCCTAAACTCAACGGTAAAGATGTTTGCAAGGCAATTCGTTCAACCTCAGATGTTCCTATCATCATGCTTACTGCTAAAGACACAGAGATAGATAAAGTAATCGGTCTTGAAATAGGAGCTGATGACTATGTCACTAAGCCTTATTCAAAGAATGAGTTACTAGCACGTATGAAGGCAGTGCTTAGAAGAAACGGCGGACCTAGAGCTGCTGAGAACGGCATTCTCGAAGCAGGACCTATTCGCATGGATATTGAAAGACACACTGTCTTCTTTAATGACCAGAAGATCAGCATGCCGCTCAAGGAATTTGAATTACTTGAACTGCTTCTAGAAAACAGAAACAGAGTGTTGACTAGAGGCCAGATTATTGACAGTGTTTGGGGTTCAAACTACTTTGGTGACACCAAAACCCTAGATGTTCACATCAAGCGTTTGAGATCAAAGGTTGAAGAGGATCCGTCAAGACCGGTTCACTTACTTACAGTTCGCGGACTGGGCTATAAATACGAAGTTTAGTTTTTGCTTAGCTTTGAAACTAGGTCAGCGTATTCGACCAAGGTTGCATCCATTACAGGAACGTTGATGCTGGCCTGATCTGTGTTGGTGTAAACCAGAACAGTTCTAACATCGCCTGGCTTACCACCTAGGTCAAGATCTAATGGCTTGGTGTTCTGGTAGCCAAAGTTCTTTACTTCGTAAGGGCCCACTGTGAATTCACGGTAGCCAGAGGTTCCATCAGCTGTTGTGTATTTGATGGCAAAAGTGATCTCTTCATCGTCTGAGTTAGCAAAAGCACCTACAAAACCTGAGTTTCCAGCTTCATCCTGAAGAGAAATGAGGTTTCTAGCCTTTAGTTTGCCAATATCTGCCTGAGAACCATCGCTTGGTGCGTAGTAGTCAAGAGAGGCTACTGGTGAGAAGAAGTTACAGCCTGCAGTTGATAGAACTGTGGCGATTGCGATGGTTGATGCTAAAAGAGCTCTACGAAGTAGCAATTTTCCTCCTGATGAATGCCTTTATATTCTATCTGCTGAAAAAATCGAACCTGTGGTAAACTGGGGGTTTGCGAAGGGAAAGCTATCCATGGAATTCAAAAAGGGACTGACAGTTGTCTACCCGCACCACGGAGCCGCCGAGATTCTTGAAGTTGCTAAGAAAGAGTTCCGCGGTGAGAAGAAGCTATACCTGAAGCTAAAGGTAGAAGCCGGAAACCTGATTATCTGGGTACCAGCAGAAACTGCTGAATCTGAGGTTGGGGTTAGAGACGTTATTGATGCCAAGGGTGTCAAGAAGGTTGAAGCCAAGCTCAAGGAAGAGTTCATCGAAGAGCCAACCAACTGGTCTAGAAGATTCAAGGCCAACCAGGAAAAGCTTGCATCTGGAGATGTTATGAAGGTCTCTGAGATCGTTCGTGACCTTTGGAGACGTCAGCAGGACCGCGGTCTTTCGGCCGGTGAAAAGCGTATGTTGGCTAAGGCCATGCAGATTCTTGTCTCAGAGCTAGCACTTGCTCTAAAGACCGATGATCCAGGTGCTGAAGCACACATTCTTAAAGTTCTGGCTAAGGGAGCTAAATAGAGCTCAAGAGCTCACTGCCCAACTAGGAGGCACCAGATGAGTGAAATAGCTGTCATTCTTGTTGCCGCTGGCGATGGAAGCAGATTACAAGCAGGCATCCCTAAAGCCCTAGTCAAAATTTCTGAAAAGACTCTTTTAGAGCATGCTCTTGAAAACATTCTTGAAATCAATGGCCTTATCCAAGTTGTCGTTGCCTCTCATGAAGATCGAGTCGAAGAGTTTGCAGCTATAGCTAAAGCATTTGCAGGTGAGAAAGTTGAGTTAGCTTTCACACCAGGTGGTTTATCGAGACAGGGTTCAATAGCTAATGCATTGAAAGAAGTTTCCCCTCAAGCAAAAGTAGTTTTGATTCATGATGCAGCTAGATGCTTCACACCAACTTCAGTCTTTGAAAGAGTGGCTAACGCTGTAATTGAAACAGGCTCTGCAGTTATTCCTGTTCTTCCAGTTGTTGACACCATCAAAACAGTGAATCAAGATGTTGTGCTTGGAACAGTTGATAGAAATGAACTTCGCATAGCTCAAACTCCTCAAGGATTCTCAAGAGAGCAAATTGTTTCAGGCTATGCAAAAGCAACCGATGATTACACAGACGATGCAAGCCTTCTTCAAGCTCAAGGTGTTCTTGTAACTTCTGTCATGGGGGATGCAATGGCATTCAAGATCACAGTTCAAGCAGATCTTGAATATGCAGAACTACTTCTAGGAAACAAAGCAGAGCAGAGATCAGGTATTGGTACCGATGTTCATCGTTTCTCTGAAGATGAGAGTAAACCTCTTTATCTTGGAACTGTTCTTTGGCCTAATGAAGTTGGCTTAGAAGGTCATAGCGATGGCGATGCACTTGCTCACGCAGTAGTTGATGCATTGCTAGCAGCAGCAGGGCTCGGAGATATTGGTTCTAACTTTGGTGTTGATAAGCCTGAGTATGCAGGGGCTAACGGGCCTGTGTTTATTGTAGAAACCTTGAGATTACTTTCAGCTGCTGGTTGGAAGGTAGTCAACGTAAGCGTTCAGTTGATTGGCAATAAACCTAAGCTCTCACCTCGCAGACAAGAAGTTGAAGCCGCCTTATCCAATCTGGTTGGGGCTCCAGTAAGTGTCGGGGCAACCACCACAGATGGCCTTGGTTTCCTTGGATCTTCTGAGGGAGTCGGGGCTGTAGCCACCGCTTTAATTGAAAGCACCAAAGGTAGGCTCTAGTCGTGGCCCTAGAACTCTTCGACTCTAAATCCCAAGAACTTAGAGTGTTTACTCCGCTGACTACAGGTCACGTTGAGATGTATGTTTGTGGGCCAACAGTTCAATCAGCCCCTCACCTAGGGCATCTTAGAAGTGCTCTGGTTTATGACATTTTGAAGCGATGGCTAGAAGCATCTGAATACACAGTCACTCTCGTTAGAAACGTAACTGACATTGATGACAAGGTTTTAGTCAATGCTGGAGATCGTGACTGGCGTGAGTTTGCTAAAGAAGTTGAAGCTACTTTCGATGATGCTTACCAAAAGCTAGGTATCCAAGAGCCAACTCACAAACCTCATGCAACAGAGCATATTGACGACATGATTGCTTTTGTTGAGAAGCTAATCAAACTAGGTCACGCTTACCAGGCAGAAGATGGGAGTGCGAATGTATTCTTTGACACTGCTTCTTGGTCTAGCTATGGAGAACTTACCAACCAGAAACTAGAAAACATGGAAGGTGAAACCGATGCTAGTCACGGTAGAAAATCACCTAACGACTTTGCTCTTTTCAAAGCACACAAGCCAGAAGAACCAGCAACAGCTGCTTGGGAAACTCCCTGGGGATTAGCAAGACCTGGCTGGCATATCGAATGCTCGGCTATGTCAAAGCATTTCTTAAGTGAATCATTTGATATCCACGGTGGTGGACTTGACCTACGGTTTCCTCACCATGAGAACGAACTAGCCCAATCAAGAGCGGCTGGAGATAATTTCGCTAACTTCTGGCTGCACAATGCCCTAGTAACAATCAATGGAAACAAGATGTCGAAGAGCTTAGGCAACGGTATTTCAGTAGAAGATCTCACCAAGGCTGGTAGCTGGGGAGCAATTAGGTATTGGCTCCTATCTGCTCAATACAGATCTAACTTGGACTACTCAGAATCATCAATAAGAGATGCTCAAGCAGCACTTGATCGCATTACTGGCTTCTTGAAAAGAACAACTGATACTAAGCAGTTACACATAGATATGCGGTCTCTGCCTACTGAGTTCAAAGAGGCTATGGACTCCGATCTAAATGTTCCGGGTGCACTTGCTGTAATCCATGAGAGAGTTAGAGCAGGAAACACTGCTTTTGATAGCAATGATGAGGCAAAGCTTTCTGACTGTGTTGAACAAGTCAAAGCTATGGTTTATGTATTAGGCCTGACATTTGCCTACCAAGAACCACTAATTAGTGAAGAATTGTCTAAGCAGGTTGAAGACCTAATCCAACAAAGACAAGCAGCCAAAATGGCTAAAGACTTTGCTCGAGCAGATCAGATCAGGCTTGAGTTAGAAGAGTTGGGCGTAACGCTCAAAGACATGAAAGATGTAACGATGTGGAGTTTTAATGGCTAGGAAACCAGGCCGTCCAGGCGCAGCAAAGGCTAAGAAGGGTGGCTCTAAAGGAGCACCTAAGGTTGGCACCGGAGGCAAAGGCCGTCAGGCTCTCGAAGGTCGTGGCCCAACCCCTAAAGCTGAAGACCGTAAGTATCACCCAGCTGCTAAAGCTAAAGCGCTTAGAGAGCGCAAAGCTGCGGTGACCCCAAGGGTTGCTAAAGCAAAGCCGGGATCAGCTCTAACAACTAAGAAGGGTGAGTTCCTAGCACCTGGTTCAAGAACAGCAGGCAACGCAGGTGGAGCAGCTCGTTCAGGCAGAAGAGTGCAGAAGGCTGCTGAATCCGGTGAAGTGCTTTCAGGTCGTAACTCAGTACTTGAAGCGCTAAGAGCAAAGGTCCCAGCAACCTCGCTGTTCATCGCTGCTCGAATTGAAATGGATGACCGAGTCAAGGAAGCAATCTCTTTAGCTAACGCCAGAGGTATTTCCGTTGGTGAAGTTACTCGTCCTGAGATGGATCGTATGACTGGTCACGATGCAGTTCACCAAGGCATTGCTCTTCAAGTTCCTCCTTATAACTACCAGCACCCAAGTGAACTACTAGACAAGATTCTGGCTAGAGGTCAAAAGCCACTACTAGTTGCACTCGATGGAATAACAGACCCTAGAAACCTAGGAGCAATCATTAGATCCGTTGCTGCATTTGGTGGCCAGGGTGTAATCGTTCCGCAGAGAAGATCTGTTGGTGTTACAGCATCTGCATGGAAGACATCAGCTGGAGCTGCATCAAGAGTTCCAGTAGCACTCGCTGCCAACCTAAACGCAACCATCAAAGAGTTCCAGAAGCGTGGACTATTCGTCGTTGGTCTTGATGGGGGAGGAGACATGTCTCTACCAACATTCAAGCTAGGTAATGAGCCACTTCTTCTAGTGATTGGTAGCGAAGGCAAAGGCCTTTCAAGACTGGTTCAAGAAAACTGTGATGCAATTCTTTCTATTCCAATTGCTAGAGACACCGAATCTCTAAACGCAGGTATTGCAGCCTCAGTTGCTCTCTATGAAGTCTCTAAGGCCAGAATCAAGAACATCAAATAAACACTTAAACAAAGAAATGCCCCGACCTATTGGCCGGGGCATTTCTCTTTATTGAACTACTTAGTCTTTTTAGCTGCTGGCTTCTTTGCAGCAG
>JBIIXN010000028.1:0-13200 GCA_044347325.1 Rhodoluna sp.
TTAGCTGCTGGCTTCTTCGCAGCTGGTGTAGCTGCAGTCTTCTTGGCAGCCGCTGGGGCATCGTTGTTTAGACGAAGACCAGTGGTTACATCGAATAGGTGAGTGATTCCACCCTGAGGCTTTAGGTAAACCTTGTCACCTGAGCGTAGTGAGCTAATTGACCCGATACGAGCGATGACGTCGGTCTTTTTGCCTTCGATTACAGCTGAACCGTAAAGGAACGCATCTGCACCTAGCTCTTCGATAACGTCGATCTCAACCTGGATGCCATCTTTCTTAGAGATCACTAGATCTTCTGGACGAAGACCAACAGTGATTGACTTTTCCTTGGTCTTAGCCAGAACTGCTGCGTTGATCTTCAAGGTTGTGTTGCCGAACTTAACTCCACCTGCAGAGATCTTTAGTGTCATTAGGTTCATCGCAGGAGAACCGATGAAGCCAGCAACGAATACGTTAGCTGGAGTTTCGTATAGAGCGCGAGGAGTATCAACCTGCTGAAGAACACCGTCCTTCAATACAGCAACTCTGTCACCCATGGTCATAGCTTCAACCTGATCGTGAGTTACATAAACAGTTGTAACACCTAGACGACGCTGAAGTGAAGCAATCTGAGTTCTAGTTGCAACACGAAGCTTCGCATCAAGGTTTGATAGTGGCTCATCCATAAGGAATACTTCTGGCTTACGAACAATCGCACGACCCATAGCAACACGCTGACGCTGACCACCAGAAAGTGCCTTTGGCTTACGGTCTAGGTATGGCTCTAGATCCAAAAGCTTTGCAGCCTCTAGAACACGTGCTGCACGCTCTTCTTTCTTGACACCGGCAATCTTTAGAGCGAAGCCCATGTTTTCTGAAACAGTCATGTGTGGGTATAGCGCGTAGTTTTGGAAAACCATCGCGATGTCGCGGTCCTTTGGTGGAACCTGAGTTACGTCGCGGTCACCGATCAAGATGCGACCTTCGTTGACCTCTTCAAGGCCAGCTAGCATACGTAGAGTTGTGGTCTTTCCACAACCTGATGGACCGACGAGAACTAGAAATTCTCCGTCCTTGACAGTCAACTCAACTTGGTCGACTGCTGGGCGAGTTCCGCCCGGGTAGATCCTTGTGGCTTTTTCAAAAGTCACTGATGCCATGGTATTACTCCTTCAGCGGCAGGAACGAGCCGCACGATCCGTAGTGAATTAGTGGCCTAGGCGGGTGCCAAGGCTTCTCCTATTATTACATTGCCTAGGAGTCGTTTAGACTAGAAAACCTATGCTTTTGGGTATTTACCCAATCTGACCATAAACAACCAGAGGTGAAGAATATGTCCCAGACTCCGCGTCCAACCAGATCGGAACAACGTGAACAGGCAAGAGCAAAGGCTCGCGAACTTAGAGAAAAGAAGGCTAAGGGCGACAAGCTCAAGCGCTTACTGCTCTCAGTTGGGCTGACTGTCGGAATCGTTGCTGTTGTTGCAGGAGTTGTTGCTGCTGTTTTCGCATTCTCAAACACAACTAACACCAATGCTGAAAACGCTAAAAAGGTTCCAGCTAACACAACCGCGCTAGGTGGTGTTTTGCTTGGTGAGGATCTTCTGCCAGTGACATCAGCAGAAGCTAAAAAGGGCAACCAGATTGTTATCTACCAGGACTACCAATGTCCAGTATGTAAATTGTTCAAGGACCCTAACGCCAGCCAGATTAAGGCTTGGGTTGAGTCAGGTCTAGCAACAGTTGAATACCACCCAATTTCATTCTTGGATGGACAGTCACTAAACAACTACTCTTCTAGATCAACCAACGCAGCTCTTTGTGTTGCTAATTCACAGCCAGACAAGTTCTACGATGTGAACACAGCGCTATACACAAACCAGCCTCAGGAAAACACCCCTGGTCCTTCTGATTCAGATCTAAAGGAAACCTTGAAGAGCGCTGGAGTTGAAATCAACGACGAGATGAACACTTGTATCGATCAGAAGCGTTACGCCAAGTACATCGAGAACAGAACTGCTGAAGCATTCAGCCAGCCAGCTGTGACAGGTAAGGAAATCCCTCGCGGAACTCCTTACGTTCTAGTAAATGGAAATGTTTATGACTGGGGAGGCAAGGCCGAGGATCTAGTGAACCCTGCTAGATTTGCTCAGTTCTTCACCACCCACCAAAAGAAAACATCAAACTAAGGAAACGATCTTGAAGAAATCAATATTTGCAGCAGTAATCGCAGCAGTAATCGCAATCACATTGTCTGCCTGTGCAGCTGAAGGCGCAAAGCAGGTTGTCCTTCGCTCAGCAACTGGCGAGACTGGTGTTTACAAAGTTGGCGAACGTGCCAACGTAGTAGGCGACTTAGACCTGTCAGATGCCACCATCGAAACCTTTGACATAGTCATTGAAGAACTTGCACCTGGTGGTTCATGGACTCAGTTCCGTAAGATCACAGCTAGCAAGGGCTCAAGTAGCGTTGGTTTCGCACTTGTGAAGGATGAAGTTGGCGAGTTCCAGTACCGTGCAATCGTAAGTGGCGAAGAGTACGGACCTTTCACCTCATCAGTGCTAAAGGTAAAGTACGAGGCTAAAGACTAGTTCCTAGGAATTACAAGCAACCGGCTTTCCAATATCTGGGAAGCCGGTTTCTTTTTACAAAAAACTGCAAAACAGACTCAAAATCAACGATAAACTTTTGTTCGGACCAAAGTGTCCTAGCCGACCTGGCGCAATTGGTAGCGCATCGCACTTGTAATGCGAGGGTTAGGGGTTCGAGTCCCCTGGTCGGCCCCAAAACTAAAAACCAAAGCTCCAACTAAAAACTAAAGGGACACTGTAAATGAATAGAAGAAACGTGTCCCGTAAGCTGTCAATAGCCGTTGCATCTTTGGTTTTAGCGATGTCTGCGGTAGCCCCTGGGCTTGCTGTAAGTGGTTCCGATTACGGTGTTTGGTCTGAACCAGTACTCAATTCTGAATCAGGTTCTTACAGTGGAACTATTTCTTTTGCTGGTACCACTATTCCAAGTGCTACCTATGAAACCGTGTTTAGCGATGTCGGCTCTCAATACAACGAAGTTGAAATCAGAGACACCTCTGAAGAGTGGATTTCTGCAGGAACTCCTTTTGGTGCGTTATTTGGTTCCAATGGCTCCTCAACGACTAACAACTTCCTGCGCACGGGAGTTTCTGTAACTTCTGATCTTGCCTCAGCTACTACCACAATCACATTCGAGTCACCGGTTCCTGCCGACTCCCTAGGCGTTGTTATAGCCGATCTGGATCTTGACTCAGCAACTATCTCAGCGAAATCAGCTGACGACAGCGCACTTACTGGAGACGAAATTGTTGGTTCTGCAAATCCAATCGGTTTCAACATGTGCGACACCGATAAGAACATCCCGACAATCTGCGAAGACGTCGACGACCCAAAGGATCTTCCTTTGGTGACCAAGAATGCTAACGACGTATATCTCGTTAACAGTGAGGTTGGCGAAGAAGTGGGTGTGAGCGCGTGGGTAAGGCCTTCAGCCGAGATTTCAACTCTTACTATTGCCCACATTGGTCTTGGTTCACCAAGCACACTAAGAATTGTCCTTGCAGGTCCAACAATCCCAATGCTTGCAGACACAGGAACAAAGTCAAATCTCTTTGCAATCGCAGTTGCACTAATGATGCTTGGTGCACTAGGCATTGTCTACGCAAGAAGGATTGCTAGAAACTAGTTTTCCAAAAACACCAAGCCACCCTATTGGCTTGGTGTTTTTTTGAATTGAACCTAACCGTTGAATCCGCTTAGAGCAGCAAAAACTAAGAATGCTGGCCAAACGGCTGCCTTGAGTAGACCAAGTGCTCCAGCCCAGAAGTCAGGGGCAGTTGAGACGTAGTAAATCGCTGCTCCAATGAAGCCTAGGAAATAGATGAAGCCACCCTTGCCCTTATCGACCTGGATGTTTACTCCACCGAGCTTCTTCTTAACTTTTTTGTTGATTTTCTTTTTTAGCTTTGCGCTGTCAAATTCCTTCATGTCTCTAAGTTAGCAAGAGCCATAGCGAAACTATTGGATTTGAGCCAGTGCTTCTTCGGTAGAAAGAACCGTGGCAAATTCGCCTGAAAGATTGACAGCTGTTGCCTGAGCCAGATCTTCGGCTGAAATCTTCACTCCGCCTGCAGCCTTGGCAAAGGTATGGGTTGCATCCAATACAAACCAGGTATCAAGGCCTAGGTTGCCGGCCATACGGGCTGTTGTGTCACAGCACATGTTGGTTTGAATGCCGCAGATAGCAACAGCAGCTATGTCGCTTTCCTTGAGCCAAGCGTATAGATCTGGGTCACCGTAAAAGGCAGAGTTCACACTCTTAGTTACTAGCAGATCAGGAGTTCCAGAAACAACATCTTTGAACTCATTGCCTTCTTTACTTGGGTGAAGAACTGAGGTTTCTGATTTGGAATTGTGTTTGACAAAAACTATTGGTTGACTAGCCGCTCTAAATGCAGCAATGAGTTTGGCTATGTTTTCTTCACAGGCAGGATTGTTTCTTTCGCCCCTAACATCGTGTTCACTAAATCCCTTTTGAACATCTATGACGATGAGAGCTCTTTTGGACAAGGACTACTCAGCTTCGAAGGTGATGCTTACAGAGTTGATGCAATAACGATCTCCAGTTGGAGTCTGTGGCGCATCTTCAAAGACGTGACCTAGGTGAGATCCACAAGCTCGACATAGCACTTCAACTCTTTTCATCCCGTGGCTGTTGTCTTCTCTTAGTTCAACCGCATGGTCTTCTTTGGGTTCGTAGAAGCTTGGCCAGCCACAGTGAGAGTCAAACTTGGTTGTGCTGGTGAAGAGTTCAGCACGACAGCCTCGGCAACGGAATGTTCCTTTACGCTCTTCTTCCAGCAATTCACCTGTGAATGCACGTTCAGTACCAGCTTCACGAAGCACATGGTATTCAAATTCTGTGAGTTCTTCGCGCCATTGCTCTTCAGTCTTTTCAACTTTACGTTCAGTCATTGTTCGCTTTCTAAGGGATATCACAGGGTAGAAACCTAATATAGAACAGTTAGACATAAACAAGGAGCGACAAATGCCCAGGTCCAAGAAAGCAGATGCACTCGATCTGCTAAAGCCTGACTACAAGCACGTTGGTAAGCACCGTGCTCGTCGAACTGGTAAAGACCGCTTAGCTTCACTTTTGGCATTAGCCCTTGCTTCCGCTGTCCTAAGCGGTGGCGGCTACTTTGGTTTTCAGGCAGCCGTGAGATCAATGGCAACCCCAGCTCCAACTAAGAATGTGGTCAACGGTATTGACTTGGCCACCCCGATTACTGTGATAGATGGCTCTGGAACCCGCAAGTTCGCTATGCGAGTAGGGCAGACCCTGCAGAACGCCAAGCTGGTTGTGCCTTACTCAAGAACCCTAGACATTACATTCCCTAAGTCCTCAATTGACATTCAAAAAGAGGAATACCGTGCCCTGGCCCTCAGAATCCAGAAGATTATTGGTGTTTTGCCTATTCAAGTGAAGGCTGACGCCAAGTATCCAATTGAGGTAAGACTGGGCGTCAACTTTGAACTAAAGGAATAAACCCCTCTATAACAGTCCCGTTATCTAGCCAATATTGGCTTGCACAGATAGACCAAAACAGCCCTAGACTAAGGGAAGTCGAAAAAGATTCGTTTGCTACAACACTCGGAATCAAACTTCGGGAGAAATCCTTGGGTGAGACTGCAGTGAAGGAAGTACCGGATCTGATTCAAAAAGTAATAGGAGCATCAAATGGCACAAGGAACCGTAAAGTGGTTCAACTCTGAAAAGGGTTTTGGATTCATCACACAGGACGGTGGAGCAGACGTATTCGTACACTTCTCAGCTATCCAGTCAGAAGGATACAAGGAGCTTAGAGAAAACCAGCGCGTTGAGTTCGAAGTAAAGAACGGCGACAAGGGCCCACAGGCTGACAACGTACACGTTATCTAATAACAAGTTTCAAGATCTAGAGCCACCCTCAAGGGGGTGGCTCTAGTGCTTTAAGCCCAGACTTGCACTCCTAGGTTTTCAGTGCCAAAATGGATTAGCACTCACCTTAGGAGAGTGCTAACTATCCATTACTTATCCGTCCAGGAGGGCGTAACCCAACATGGCAAAAATTATTAGCTTTAACGAAGAGGCACGCCGCGGTCTTGAGCGTGGCTTGAACATCCTTGCTGACACAGTGAAGGTCACCCTTGGCCCACGTGGTCGCAACGTAGTTCTAGAAAAGAAGTACGGTGCACCAACTATCACTAACGATGGTGTTTCGATTGCTAAAGAAATTGAACTGGAAGATCCATTCGAGAGAATTGGTGCAGAACTAGTTAAAGAAGTAGCTAAGAAAACTGATGATGTTGCAGGAGATGGAACTACCACTGCAACCGTTCTAGCCCAGGCACTTGTTCGCGAAGGTCTTCGCAACGTAGCAGCTGGAGCTGACCCAATCAGCTTGAAGCGCGGAATTGAAAAAGCAGTTGAAGCAGTTATCGCTCAGTTGTTTATCCAGGCAAAGCCTGTCTCAAGCAAAGAGCAGATTGCGGCAACCGCATCTATCTCAGCAGGTGACACCGTTATCGGTGAAATCATCGCTGATGCAATCGACAAGGTCGGTAACGAAGGTGTTGTAACAGTTGAAGAAGGTAATACTTTTGGTATTCAGCTAGAACTAACTGACGGTATGCGTTTCGACAAGGGATACATCTCAGGTTTATTCGTAACTGACCCAGAGCGTCAGGAAGCAGTTTTGGAAGATGCTCTAGTTCTTATTGCTAACAGCAAGATCTCTCAGGTTCCTGAGATTGTTCCTATCGTTGAGAAGGTAATGCAGTCAGGTAAGACTCTTCTGATCATTGCTGAAGATGTTGAAGGACAGGCTCTTGCGACTCTAGTTCTAAACAAGATGCGTGGAACCTTCAAGTCTGTTGCTGTTAAGGCACCTGGCTTTGGTGACCGTCGTAAGGCAATGCTTCAGGACATCGCTATCTTGACCGGTGCAACTGTCATCACAGAAGAACTAGGTCTAAAGCTAGAGAACGCAACCCTAGACATGCTTGGTACTGCTCGCAAGATTGTCATCACCAAGGACGAAACAACAATCGTTGATGGTGCTGGTAACAAGGAGCAGATTGCTGGACGTGTTGAGCAGATCCGTCGCGAAATCACAAATACCGACAGCGACTACGACCGCGAGAAGCTACAGGAGCGTCTAGCCAAGCTAGCCGGTGGCGTTGCCGTTATCCGTGCAGGTGCAGCTACCGAAGTTGAACTAAAAGAGCGTAAGCACCGCATCGAAGATGCAGTTCGTAACGCTAAGGCTGCTGTTGAAGAAGGAATCGTTGCAGGTGGTGGAGTTGCTCTAATCCAGGCTGGCAAGGCTGCCTTCGAAACTCTAAAGCTAACTGGTGATGAGGCAACTGGAGCGAACATCGTTCGCGTTGCTATATCAGCTCCACTAAAGCAGATCGCTATCAACGCAGGTCTAGAGCCAGGTGTAGTTGCTGAGAAGGTAGCTAACCTGCCTTCAGGACATGGTCTAAACGCCGCAACTGGAGAATACGTAGACATGCTTGCAGAAGGTATCAACGACCCTGTGAAGGTGACCCGCTCTGCTCTGCAGAACGCTGCATCTATCGCTGGTCTATTCCTAACCACTGAAGCCGTAGTGGCTGAGAAGCCTGAGCCAGCGGGATCCGCTATGCCTCAGGGTGGCGGAATGGATTACTAAAACTTAGCCAGAATCGCTCCGGCTAAAAGGGGTGGAACTTTTATTAGTTCCACCCCTTAACCATTACCTGGGTTAGCCCATGAATAGTCGCTGGTTAGCTAGTTCGATCTCGCTGTATTGGTTTGCTGCCAAGCGAAGTGCTTGACCTAGTTCACCCAACTGAGCATCGACTGTGGTTGCTGTGACTTTCCAACGTGTTACGAGTTCTTGAAAGCTACTCGCTGCAGAGCCACGCCAAACATCCTGCAAGCCGATTAGTTGAACATGGAGTCCATCTACTTCAGCTTGTAGTTTTGCAATGGTTGCCTGAATGGTGCTGTTAGCAGCTAATACGTGTTCGCTGTCTACTTGAATTTGTGCCATTTGTTTACCTCCTTCGGTAAACATGCTCACAGTAATTCATTCGCAATAGTTAGCAAGGGAGAGAACTGTGGGTAACTTTTTATCCAGTGGGGATAACTAGTTTGGCAAAGTGATTCTGAAGGTAGCTCCGCCACCTTTAGTTTCTTCAGCAACAATCCTGCCTTCGTGAGCAGTGACGATTCCCTTGGCAATTGCAAGTCCAAGACCTGAACCACCGGTGTCTCTGTTTCTGGAGTTATCACTTCTATAAAAACGCTCGAAGACTTTGCTTCTGAGCTGCTTGGGAATACCTTCACCGTGGTCAATAACTTTGATTACTGTCTTGCCATCTCTGCTACCGAGAGCAACCTCTATGTCTTTATCCCCTGCAAAGTTACAAGCGTTCGCAAGTAAATTAGTTAGCACCTGGACTATGCCAGGTTGATCAAAGTTAGCTTCGAATGGCTTATCTAGTGCTTGGCCGTTTAGGTCAGTGATGGTGATTTTGGTTTTAGGAAATCCTGCTGCTACGTTTCGTGCTACCTTGTCGGCAACAGCATGAAGATCATGAGTTTCAACTTGAAGTTTCGCAGCTTCGTCTAATCTGGCTAGGGCCAATAGTGATTCAACTAGAGAAGACATCCTGATAGCTTCGCTCTCAATGCGGTTCATTGCATCATCAATCTGAGACTTAGATTTGAAAGCACCTTTTCGGTAGAGCTCTGCATAGCCACGAAGGGTTACCAGAGGAGTTCTAAGCTCATGGCTGGCATCAGAAACAAACTGTCGCATGCGACTAAGTGTTCTGTTTCGAGATTGAAGGGAATCTTCAATCGAGCCAAGCATCTCATTCAGCGAGTTATTCAACCTTGCAATCTCTGTTTTACCTTCAACCTGGGGTAAGCGTCGATCAAACTTTCCTTGACGAACAGCATCGGCTGCAGCTGATACTTCTCTAAGCGGCCTAAGCGCTGATGAAATGGTTAGCCATAGAGCAAAGCCACTTATGAGCAATAGAACACCACTGAATCCAAAGGCTATGGATCGATACTGGTTGATGATTCCTTGGCTCTGTTCCATTGGAATACCAACAACGACTGAGCCTTCAAGGTTGGCTTTGGCTATTGCAACAAAGCGCCATTCTTCAGGAGGCTTTGGCTCACCTGGATCACCAACGGTGATGTCGGCAGAGAACGGTAATCCTTTAGTGGCTTCGACAGCAAGTACGTTGAACTCAGAGAGGTTAGGAACATCAACCTGACGAATAGGGGAGCCAACCATACCGATAAAGATTCGACCCTGAGGATCTAGAAAAGCAATGTAATAATCTCCAGGCAATGGTGGGATTGTGACTAGCCCTGCTCGGATTCTCTCGCTAACAGTTCTAGGGTCTTCAGTGGATAGTGTGCGTGCAGCCTGAGTAATCTGGCTGTCGGTGTTTTGTTGAAGATAGGTTCTGAGCACAGCAACGGTACCGATCAGGCTGACACCAAGAAGCACTGCAACGATAGAAACCGAAAGGGCAGTAAGTCTTGTCCTTAGGGAAATACGACCCCACAGCTTACTTATAAAGTTAGGTGCTGGGGCTGTGCTTGGCATTTACTCTTCTGTCTTGAATGTGCGATACATGTAACCAACGCCACGTTTTGTGTGGATAAGTTGATTCTTGCTTAGAGGATCGATTTTCTTACGTAAGTAAGAGATATAACTTTCAACGATTCCTTGTTCACCATTGAAGTCATATTCCCAAACATGGTCCAGAATCTGGTCCTTGCTCATGACTCGGTTGGCATTACCCATCAGGAATCTAAGCAGCTTGTATTCGGTAGGGGATAGGTCAATCTCAGAACCGTTTACGAATACCTCATGAGCATCTTGGTTGATTCTGATTTCCCCAACTTCGAAGATGCTCTCTTCAACATCTTGCTTTCTTGTTCTTCTCAAAATGGCATTGATGCGAGCAATAACCTCGTCGATGCTAAAAGGCTTAGTCATGTAGTCATCGCCACCGACAGTTAGACCCGTTACTTTGTCCCCACGGTCATCTCTAGCGCTTAGGAAGAGTACCGGTAGGTCTAGATTCATTGAGCGAAGCTTCTTGGTAACGCTGAAGCCTGACTGATCAGGCAGCATCACATCGAGCACCATGATATCTGGCTTAGCTTTCTCGGCTACCGTTACCGCTTCGGTTCCAGTACCAACTGAATAGACACTGAAGCCAGCAAATTTCAAACCGGCCTCTAGGAGGTCTCTGATGTTCTTTTCGTCATCGACGATTAATACCTTTGGGTTCTTCATGCTCTAAATGTGCCACCAGATACTCTATTTAGTCTGGATGTTTCCTGAGTGTTGGCTGGGAGATATTTCACTATAAATCAACTGAGTCAAGGATTTCATAGGCATAGCCCTGCTCAGCTAAGAACCTTTGACGATTCTGAGCAAAGTCCTGATCCACTGTGTCCCTGGCAATCAGGGTGAAGAAACTAGCGGTTCTGCCATCAGCCTTAGGCCTGAGTATTCGCCCTAGACGTTGAGCCTCTTCTTGGCGAGAGCCATAAGAACCAGATATCTGAATAGCTACAGATGCTTCAGGTAAATCAATGGAGAAGTTAGCAACCTTAGAAACCACGAGAACCCCAATGCGGCCTTCTCTAAACTGAGCGAATAATCGCTCTCTTTCGCTAACCGGTGTTTCACCAGTAATTAGTTCAGCTTTGAGGGCATCAGCAACAGTCATCAATTGGTCAATGTATTGACCAATAATCAAAGTAGGTTCGCCAGCGTGCTTAGCTAAGAGTTTTTGAATTACAGGAATCTTCGCAGTTGAACTTGCGGATAAACGATATCTGTCTTCTTGATTAGCAATCGCATATTCAAAGTGTTCATCAACTGGAAGATCAATCCTCACTTCAAAGCAAGCGGCTGGGGCGATATATCCTTGAGCTTCAATTTCTTTCCATGGGGCATCAAAACGTTTGGGGCCAATCAAAGAAAAGACATCCCCCTCTTTGCCATCTTCACGAACCAGAGTTGCGGTGAGTCCAAGTCTTCTTCTTGCTTGAAGATCAGCAGTCATCTTGAAGATAGGTGCAGGAAGTAAATGAACCTCATCGTAAACAATGAGTCCCCAGTCATGATCATTGAGAAGAGCTAGATGCGCATATTCATTCTTGCGCTTGGTAGTCAGAATTTGATAGGTAGCAATTGTGACAGGAGCGACCTCTTTCATCGAACCGCTGTATTCACCAATCTCTTCTTCTGTGAGAGTTGTTCTCTTTAGAAGTTCTGCTCGCCACTGCCTCGCTGAAACTGTGTTGGTAACCAAAATCAAAGTATTGGTATTGGCTTTAGCCATAGTGGCTGCTCCAACGATTGTCTTACCAGCTCCACAAGGCAAAACAACAACACCTGATCCGCCATCCCAGAACTTCTCGACAGCCAACGCTTGATAATCTCTGAGACCCCATCCATGTTGAACCAGATCAATATCATGAGGAATGCCGGGGGTGTAACCAGCTTGATCTTCAGCAGGCCAACCTAGCTTTAGAAGTTCTTGTTTGATTTGACCTCTAGCCCATTCGGCTATGCGCCAGGTGTTCTGATCTATTCGGTCAAGAAGGAGGTCATTGACCTTACGCTGCCTGGTGGTCTCAAGTAATACGGCAGGCTCATCTGAGTAAAGCTCTAGATCTCCTGAATCACCCTTGCGGATAACTAGGCGACCATAGCGAGACATGGTCTGTTCGATATCGACTCTGATGCTTGCTGGAATAGGGAACTTACTGTATTTATCCAATACCCCTAGAACAAAGGAACTCTCATGCCCTGCTGCTCTTGCGTTCCATAGTCCAAGCTTTGTAATTCGATAGGTGTGAACATGTTCTGGCGCTCGCTCTAGTTCGGCGAATACAGCTAGGTCGTGTCTAGCATCTGCTGCTTGAGGGTGATCCACTTCAAGCAGAGCTGTTTTATCGCTTTGAACGATTAGAGGTCCGGCAGACATCCTTCTAGCCTAAGCGAACACCGGTGATGCTGGCTAGCGGTAATACTCGCTCACAGTCCGCTTGCCTGTCTTTGCCTCTTAGTCGGCCATTAGCAAGACCAGTTGGTTCGATGGAGAACTCTCTTGCTGTTCCATTCATCTGCAAAGAGATAAGGATGGTGGCCTTAGTCTTAATCGCCATTTCAATCTGTCTTACTAGGTCCTGCCCTTCGGGGGCTTCACCTAGACGCTTATCGTGGTCACGCCATTTCTGGATGTCTTCCATGACTGAAGATGTGCTCATTAGTGCTAACTCGTTTGAGCCTGCTGCTCGCCAACTACTAACAACCTGGTCTTTGCTGTCTTTTCTAATGGCAGCATATTTACTCTCACGAAGGAGATAGTAAACAATGTCTAGTTCAAACCTTGATTCAAGAGTGCTTTCAGAAACTTTAGAAATGGATAACGTCTTCAAGGTTGCATCATTGAGAATCTGAGTTAGCAGAATCTGATCCTCTGATTGAATCAAAGTTCCATTAGGAATCTCTCGCAAAACCAACCTGCCAAATCTTGTAGCAGCCTCGCGAATCAAATAGTCAACAGGTTGAGGCAATGAAGAACCAGAGAGCTCAGTTAGTAGTTCTCGAATCTGTGTTTCACTCATTCCAGTTTCAAGCCCATAGGTAATGCTCAACGTGTTGATTCGATAGGTTGAGGCAACTCCAATTCTCTCGGTCTCAACAAATCTTCTAAGCTCTAGTTCTTTGGCAGTTGGCAGGGGGCCAACAGCAATAATGGTCAGATCAGCTTGAATGATGATTCTTTTTTGAGTCGCTGGAAGATTCTCTTTCAGTAACGCTGTTGCCTTCTTCAAATTTCCAGAAACTAGTTCTTTGAACCAGCTGGTTAGATGATAGGAACTTGATAGTCCTATGAGTTCGGACAGGGAAGTGAGCCTGGTTATGTGTGAGAGAAAACCATCGTTAGCAATAGGGAAGGTTTCTTTGAAAGCATTCTTGATATTGCTAGCAGTTGATATCTCTGCTGCAGTAGCCTCACCAAGTAACGAGAGCCAGGTGGTTGCAATCAATTGCCAGCGCTCTTCAGGAGAACTGGTTAGCCAAGTTGAGTACTTGGCCCCTACCTT
>JBIIXN010000033.1:0-11719 GCA_044347325.1 Rhodoluna sp.
GTTGCTTGAATGCGGTGACTGCTGATTCGAGGGGTTTGTATGTTCCATCTTCAGTTTTGAGAACCAGGAACATGGTCGCTAATGAACTAAGACTTTTGGCATCTGCCTTGGTGCTTTGGTTATTGATTAAGTTGCCAAAGGCAAGGATTTGGTTTTTGGTTAGAGCAGAAACTGCTCCACTAAGGTTTTGAGGTTTTAGTAGGGCTGCTGCGAAATCAAAGAAGTCATTGAAAGAGTTTGTTGGCATCAATCTAATGCCAACTACTCGGACTAGGTCGGAATCGCTGGATTGAGTTAGAGCCTTTGCAACCTGGAGGACTTCGCTCATGAGGTTTAGTTTGACCGGTTGGCTTTATTGCGGTTTCTGGCGTTTACGACAAGAAGTGCAATTAGACAGAGAAAACCAAAAGGCATAACCAAGATAGGGATCATTCCCCAACCAGTTGGCACCCAGGTATTGTTCACAAACGGGGCCAGAAGGATAACGAATACGGCAGCAGCTGAGATAGCGATGCTGATCAAGAAGCCAAAGGCAAGGTATTTCTCAACAGGATTGGTTGGTTCAGCTGGGTTAACAGCCTTGTTCTTAGAGCCTTTATTTGCCATCCTTTTAGAATACTGGCTTGACTGAAGTAAAATGAACCCTGCGGCAACGAAAGAGGTAGTTATGCCAACAGGACACGTGAAGTTCTTTGATAATGTCAAAGGCTTTGGCTTTGTGCAATCAGATGAAGGTCAGGAAGCTTTCCTTCACGTCAGCAACCTACCTGCGGGAACCACAGATGTGAAGCCTGGCACCCGCATTGAATACAGCATTGTTGACTCTAAGCGTGGTGCTCAGGTTATGACCATGCGCATCATCGAGGTTCCAGAGAGCCTAGAGAAGAAGCAGCGTGCAAGCACTCGTATGAACAAAGATGACATGGTCATATTGGTTGAAGGCTTGATCTCAGCTTTGGACAAGATTCGTCCAAGCATTGAAGCCGGTCACATTCCAGAAGGTGCTAACGCCGAGAAGCTTTCTCGCTTGCTTAGAACCCTTGCCGACCAGTTACATAAATAATGGCTAGGCTCAAAAAACTTCCTAAGTTTGTCAAACTAAGAAAGCCTGAAAAGCAGGTAAAGAATCTTTTTGACCTGAAGGCTTTTGCTGAAGTGGCGGCTAAGTCTGCAGCAGAAAAGAATGAGCTTGGAGCATTCATCGAAGTTATCGATGAGGGCGAAGGCATCTCCACATACTTATTTGAAGCTAAGAAACTTGGCTATCAAGGATGGCGTTGGTCAGTAACTATTTTCCAAGCAGATCCAGTAACTGAACCAAGTCTTTGTGAAGTTGTCATGGTGCCAGGGGAAGATTCACTGGTTGCCCCTAAGTGGGTTCCTTGGTCAGAACGCCTTGCTGATTACCAAGCGCTGCAGTTAGAACTTGAAAGACAGGCATTTATTGATGCCGCTAATGCAATCGATGAAGAGGAGGCAGCTAAAGCTGCAGCCGAATCAGAGGATGTTGAAGAAGATGCTGAAGAAGAGTTAGCGGTTGCCGACCTTGAACCAAGCGAGGACGCCAAGAACTAATCCCACCACGCAGGTGTATGGATACCAAACCTTGTTTGGACTAGTGATCTGGTCATAGAAAACAACTGAAACGACAAGGGCAAGAGCAAAGCCAATCATTCCAACAACAACGGCAATTCTTACTGTTCCATTGATTGGTGCAGGGTCTGGTTTTCTTTCAGAATCTTTAGCTATCCAACGCATGAAGATAATCTAACCCAGGTTTGAAACGACGTAGTCGATGGACTTGGTTAGTTGCTGAACGTCGCTTAGTTCAGTTGCTGTGAAGGTGGCAATACGCAATTGGTTGCGGCCTAGCTTTCGGTAAGGCTCGGTGTCAACAATTCCGTTGCTACGTAACACCTTGGCCACCTCAGCAGCATCAACTGACTCATCAAAGTCAATGGTTGAAACAACCTGAGATCTGTGTTCAGGGTTAGTGACAAATGGTGTTGCAAAAGAGCTAGCTTCAGCCCATGCGTAGAGGTGGTCAGAGGCAGCTTTGGTTCTGCTGTCTGCCCAAGCCAAGCCTCCTGAGTTATTCATCCAATCAACCTGGTCGGCTAGGAAGAACAGGGTTGCAATGGCAGGGGTGTTTAGAGTCTGGTTCAAACGAGAGTTATCGATAGCAGTCTTTAGAGATAGGAACTCAGGGATGTATCTATCGCTAGCAGCAATTCTTTCTGCTCTTTCAATAGCGGCTGGTGACATCAGTGCAAACCAGAGCCCGCCATCGCTAGCGAAGTTCTTCTGAGGAGCGAAGTAATAAACATCTGTTTTGTATGGATCAAAGTCGATACCACCGGCAGCACTAGTTGCGTCAGTGAAGTACAGAGCATCTTTATCTGCTCCAGCAACTTTCTCAACTGGGGTTACAACACCGGTTGAAGTTTCGTTCTGAGGATATGCATAGGCAGAGATTCCAGATTCTGCTCTCAGCTCTAATCTTGAGCCAACCTCTCCTTGAATAACGGTTGGCTTGGTTAGCCATGGGGCGCTAAGTGATGTGGCAAACTTAGCTCCAAACTCACCGTGCACTAGAAGTTGTGATTTACCTTCAGCAAGGCTGTATGAGGCCACGTCCCAGAATGCAGTTGAACCACCGTTACCGATAACGATCTCGTAGCCTTCAGGGTTGTGAAAGAGATCCATCAGACCTTCTTGAACACGCTTGACTAGATTCTTCACTGGTGCCTGACGGTGTGAGGTGCCCATCAGTTCAGCACCCTCCTTAGCGAAAGCAGCTATCTGGCTAGGCCTTACTTTAGAAGGCCCACAGCCAAAGCGGCCATCTTGAGGCAGTAATTCTGCAGGAATAATAATCGAAGTCATGTCCCAAAGTTTAGTCGGGCTTAGCCCTTCACGATTTAGGCTTATCAGGTGACCGATTTGATTGATACTACCGAGATGTATCTTCGAACCATTTTGGAACTCGAAGAGGAAGGCCATGTGCCTCTGCGTGCTCGCATCTCAGAGCGTCTCGATCACTCAGGCCCAACAGTTTCTGAAACAGTGGCCCGTATGGAGAAAAACGGTTTGGTCGTAGTCTCGGGAGATCGTCACCTAGAACTCACAACCGAAGGCAGACAGCTTGCCATTGAGGTCATGCGTAAGCATCGACTAGCTGAACTACTTCTAGCCAATGTCATTGGCCTTGAGTGGCACCTAGTTCACGAGGAAGCCTGCCGCTGGGAGCACGTCATGAGTGAACAGGTTGAACTCAAGATCCTAGAACTAGTAAAAGATGTAGAGATCTCTCCCTTTGGCAATCCGATCCCAGGACTAGAGCACCTGGGCAGGGGAGAATCAACTGCCATGGGTGAGGTTGTTACACCTCTTATAGAGCATTTAGGGGTTGAAGTCATAGTGAAGAGAATCGCTGAGCCCCTTCAGGGTTATTCCGATGCTCTAGCCCACCTAAAGGCAGCCGAAGTGGTCCCAGGAGCTCGAATAGTGGCCACCCAGGCCACAGACAGGGTTCTTGTAACCACCGTAGAGGGCCAGAACTCGGTTAGCCTCACCGCCTTTGACGTGGCTCATATATTTGTTATTCCTGCGTAAATACTGGGCTTCAGAGCCTTTGGGGCTATGGATAATCTTTTAGGAAGCGATTTCGGGGTAAACTTATAGAACCTTGAGGCAGCCAACCCAGTCCAAGGAGCGAGAACAGTTCAGTTAGAAATACGGACTCGCATAAGACTTTAGGTTTTTACACCAAAGAATTAGTAAGGAGGATATGTTTTGACTGAAAAGCCATCTGGACGCCGTCGCGCAGACGTTGAAATCAATGTCCTCGAATCTTTTGAACTTCGCAGTCGCAGATCCATCCGGGAAAGCGAAAGAAAGCGTAAAACCAGAGCAGCTCTTAAGGCCGAAAAAAGATCAGCCAAGCTAGATCGCAAATACTTCAAAGCAAACCCTCCTCAGGTTGAGGGTTCTCCAACTTCTCTAATCAGACCTATCGCCAAACTTCCTCTTCGTAAGCGAGCAGCAGTGAAAACTGCAGTTGTGATGAGCGTTATCGGTGGCGTAACAGCAACCGCTAGCCTTCCTGCTTACGCATACAGCCCAGCTGTTACCGCTCTGTCAGGTCTTGCTTCTAATTCTCAAGGAGCAGCAGGTGAGGCTCAGAGCCTGGCCATTGCTGTTGAGGCAACTATTAGCTATGAGCGCGGTTCCTATGGCATCATGTCCGCTAATGACCTAAGACGTCTAACCGATAGAAACAACTACTTCGGTTACACCGGTCTTACCGCTTTTGATCTAGCTGCTAACCCTAAGTACTCAGAACTAAGAGCTGATGACATCATGAAGGTGGCCGCTAAGCACGTAGGTGTTCCATACATCCTCGGGGGTCAGCTACCAACCGGTCTTGACTGTTCAGGTTATGTTCGCTTGGTTTTTGCAGAGTTTGGTCTACTGCTTCCTCACTCTGTGAACGCTCAGGCAGCTCACCCAAGAATCAAGAGAATCAAGAAGTCAGACGCTAGACCAGGCGACCTTGTAATCATGAGCAACCACAGCCATAACGGCATTTATGCAGGTTCAGGCATGTTCTATCACGCTCCTAGACCAGGGGATCGCGTGAAGCTGGCTCCTATCTACACTCCAAACGTCTACTACGCTCGCGTAATCGACTAAAAACAGCACCAATTCTTAACCTTTTACTTTGGTGTGTTTCCTAGGCATTTTTCGCCTTAGGTCGTAATCTTTTCCCAAGTCAACTTTTGGCTTTGAAAGGAGAAACTAATGGATGCCTTCCCTGTGCCTGCCAAGCATGAGTTTGAACATCTTCACGTAGTTTGTCCTTGTCAAACTTTCTCTGCTTAGACGCGTTACCGATCACGGTGACGCGTTTTTTGTTTGAGCCTTCTAGTTGATAGATACGAAAACCTGCAATCCGTGCAGGTGATTTCGAAAGGATGCAACATGAGAACACTAGTTTTGAATGCGGGATACGAGCCACTGGGCGTGGTCTCATTCAAGCGAGCCATTGTTTTGGTGCTTAACAAGAAAGCCACCGTGCTTGAAGGTTCAACAGAGCAAAAGGTGCACAGTGCAACAAGTGAATACGAATTGCCTTCGGTAATTCTGTTGAGTAGATATGTCCGAGTGCCAGGATCTAGAAACATCCCACTTTCTCGAAGGGGAGTTCTAAGAAGAGATGCTCACCGCTGCGCATATTGCAATAGAGCGGCTAACACAGTTGATCACGTTCAACCTAAATCAAAAGGTGGAACGGACTCTTGGGAGAATCTAGTAGCTGCTTGCCTTAGATGTAACAACATTAAAGGTGATAAGACTTTGAATGAAATGGGTTGGAGCTTATCCTTCACACCAAAGATGCCTCATGGTGGAGCATGGCTTATTAGAGGTGCTGAAAAACTAGAACCTACGTGGGATGAGTATCTGGCTTTACCTAAAGCTGCCTAAGGGTGCCCCCGAGAAGAATCGAACTTCCGCACATGGTTTAGGAAACCACTGCTCTATCCACTGAGCTACGAGGGCAAATCATCGCTACATCAGTCAAACTTACCCGAATCCAGCCCAGCCTACGATGTTCGTGAAAGCGTCAAAGTTAGGCTAGTTCTCTAATGAGTGAACAAGACAGAACACAAGAGCAATACACCAGATGGCTGGAAGAGATCAGAGGCATCGGTGGAGCTAATCCGCTGACCAACCTAGATCTAGATGTTCTTGGTTTAGTCAATCTTGAGAAATCACACCCAGTGGGTTTATCCCTTTTTACTAAGAGTCACCGGGGTCTATTAGCAAACCTGGTCAGAGACCCAATTGCTTATTCCAAAGCGCTAACCGAAGCCCGACACATCAAAATCAAGAGCGAAAGACTGCATTCAAACTTCGGTCTTGAAACCATATTTTTACTTGCTGGCTCAATCGACTTTAGAACTGTGAACCTTGACCTCAGAATCCCAGCCATGATGTGGGGAGCTGAACTTATTCGTCGAGGCAGAGACTATGAACTAGTTCTGGTTGGTGAGCCTTTTGTAAACCCTGAACTAGTAATAACTTTGAAGAAGCACTTCCAGATTGACCTAGATGTTCAAAAGCTCAACCGGGTCTATCGTGAAGCAACCGATCTAGTTCCTATCACTCTGCTTAGCTTCCTAGCCGATGCAACCAAGGATGTTCCTGAGCTTGAGATTCAAAGAACACTAGCCCTAACCAACGCTGTCACAGCACCAACCTTGATGCTTCGAGAGCTACCCCCAGAACCTAACTCTTTTGTTTCCAAGATTGCTTTAGGCAAACCAATTGAGTCTGAAGTTGATGTATTGCCTAATGTCCTTCTGGCGGCAGATGCTGATTCAAACCAGGTCAAGATAATCAAGAGAGCAGTAGCAGGAGATTCTTTTGCTGTTGAAGCTCTGCCTGGCACTGGTTATACCCAAACCGTTGCTAACATCTTGGCTGCTTTCTCAGCAGAAGGTAAACGTGCCTTAGTTATTGCTCCACGACGACAGACCATCAACGAGCTATCGGCAAGACTCACTCAGTCAGGACTGAGTGGACTGATGGTGCGCTCATATTCTGCTTGGTTAGATGTGGTCAGCGCTATTTCTCGTTATGAGAAATCCACTCCAGCTAGTCTGCAAGAAGCCAATGAAGCCAGAAACTTTGCTGCGGAGAAACTAGCCGAATATCAAGACTCACTTAGCGTGAAGCACCCGGTTCTAGGTATCAGTATCTCCGATGCTCTAGAGAAACTAGCTGAGCTAAGTTCACTACCAAAGCCTCCAAAAACCAATGCTCGTATTGCTGGATCGGCTCTATTTGAAACTAGAAACAGAACAGCTGCCATCGCCCTATTGCATGAAGCAGTTGAACTAGGGGAGTTTGAACTTTCAGTCCAATCAAGTCCTTGGGCTAATTCAAGATTCGAAGATCCAACCGAGGTGCCAAGGGTTTTATCACTAGCCAGCCGCCTAGCCGATGATGTCTTGCCTTCATTTGGCCAAAGACTTGACGATATCTCTAAGCAGGTCCATTTCCCAGATGCAGTGAACGTAGCTCAATGGGGAGAATACCTAAGACTTCTAATCAGCATCAGAGGAACACTGGATAGATTCCGCCCTGATGTCTTTGATAGACCGCTAACTGATTTGATTACCGCTACCAGCCCTCGCCGTGAGAAGAATGGCATGTCTGGAAAGACCAGGCGTGCTCTTAGTAAGCACGCTAAAGAGTATGTCCGTGTTGGAGTTTCAGTAAGTGACCTGCACGTAGCTCTTCTGCAGATTGAAGAGCAGGCAACACAGTGGAAAGCGCTCTGCACTCAAGCAATCCTGCCTAATGTTCCACTTGGTCTGGACGATGCTCAGGTCATCTACCAATCATTGGTTGCTGACTTAATCAAACTTGATTCACACCTAGACCAGAACCCAGATCGTCCTAACCTGATTGAGTTACCAATCAGCGAACTAAGCAAAAAGCTGAGAGCACTAGCAACAGAGACTGCTCCACTTGACAACCTGGTTGCCAAGAATGATCTTCGTAAGAGAGTTCAAGATGCAGGGCTTAGTTCTCTAGTTCGATCGCTTGCTGTCAATGGTGCTCGTAATGAATCTTTGATCGCTGAGTTTGATCAGTGTTGGTGGTTATCAGCCCTTGAGTATCTACTAGTGGGGGATAACGCCTTCACCTCTTACACACCAGAACTACTTGCCGATCTTGAAACCAAGTTTGTGATGGCCGATCAGCGTCTATTGATGGAATCCCGCAAAGAGATCTCACACAAAACTGCTAGACGCTGGAACCAGTTAGGCCAAGAACTACCTCAAGAACTCGAAGCAATCAGAACAGTTCTAAAAGAAAGAATTTCTTCACTGCCACTAATGACCAAACATGCTAGAAAGCTTTGGCCTAGCCTTGCCTCGCACGTTGCCTCTAGTCCTTATGAGTTACCAGTTGAATTACTCCAAGAGAGAGTCTTTGATGCTGTAATCATCATGGATGCTTGCGGAACAACTATTGCTGAGAACCTATCGGGTCTTATGAGAGCGAAGCAGGTCATCGCTTTTGGAGACCCAATGATTTCTGAACCTAATGGTTTTGAAGTTGAATGGCAGCTATCTCTCAAGGCCAAAGCCCCTGAGGCACCTAGTTCATTTGATGTGATTAGTTCTATCTTTGGTCGTGAAGTCCTCAAGCGTTCATACCGACTAAAGGGACAACTGTTTAGTCAACTCATCAACAAAGAGTTCTACCAAGGAAGACTTGAAGTTGAGCCAACCGCTAATGAGTTCGATGGCAAGTCAGCACTGGACCTTGTCATCGTCAATGGTGAAAACAGAACTCTTGGCAACAAGACTGCTAGCACCGAGTCTCCGGCTGCTGAGGTTGAGAAGGTTATCGAACTCATCCTTGACCACGTCAAGCACTCAGCAGATGAATCACTATTGGTAGTTAGTGCTAGTGCTGTCCACGTTGAGAACCTGGACATAGCCCTGCAGGAAGCGCTTGAAGCGAAGCCAGAATTTATGGAGTATTTCGAGAAGCACGGTCGTGAGAAGTTCGAAATCACAACCCTTGCTGATCTGAATCACCGCTTGGCTGATCGCATCATCTTTACTATTGGCTTTGGCAGAACAGCTCAGGGCAAGCTACTTTCACACTTTGGCTTACTGAATGAACCTGAGGCTAGAAGATGGCTTGCCAACATGTTGGTAAGCGCCAGATACTCACTGACTATCGTTAGCTGCTTCAGTGCCTATGACTTACCTGAGCTAGGACCTGAAGGTGCTACTGCGTACCTGTCAACACTTCTCAGACCTATCTATAACGACTCCGTTGAAACTGACACCTTTGATTCAGACCCAATGCTTGCTGATCTATCAAGAAGACTCAAGCGCTTTGGTATCAGAGTTGTTGAGGGCTTTGGAGAACGAATTCCTCTGGTGGCATCCTTTGGTAACCAATCATTAATCGTTGAACCAGACTGGGCTAACTCAGATCTAACTGGGACTGAGCGAATCAGATTGAGACCAGCTCTACTTAGATCTCTAGGTTGGGGTTATCAAAGGGTTTATTCATTTGAAGTTTTTAGTGATCCGCAGGCAGTAGCTGAAAGAATTGCTACTCGTTTGGGAGTGGAGATAACTCCAACCATGTTGAACACCCAGGCTGTTCCTCGAGTTCATGAGGATACCGATGCTGCGTGGGGAGATTCAAATACTTCTAACGATGATCGTCTAAGAAGCGATAAGCCACCACACTGGGGCTAATTAGTTATCTTTCTTAGGTGAAACAGGCTTGCTGTCTGTTCTATAGAAGCCAGTTCCCTTGAAGGTAACGCCAACCTTGCCAAATACTTTCTGCACTTTACCCTTACACTCAGGGCAGCTAGCAATGGCGTCATCGGTAATCGACTGTTGAACATCGAACTCGTGAGCACATTTGGTGCACTTGTATGAATAGGTGGGCATGGCTCTAGTTTATTTTGCGAATCTGCTCTTGGGTTACCACACCGTCAACTCTTTGGTCATGAGCTTCAACCGGGACTGTATCTAGGACCTCATTCTCAAATACCACTGCATAAACCAAGACATCAGTAAGTGAAGAGATTTCTCTATCGAAATAACCCTTACCGCGACCTAGTCGATTACCTAACTCATCAACAGCAAGAGCTGGAACAAACAACAGATCGCCAGCGGCTAGAGATACCTCTTCGGTCTCCAGATACTCATGCCAAGAGAGCATGCCATCTTCAAGAGTTTCAGGGACCAGAACAGTTATTCCCTCAGCTAGCAGGGTTTGGATAAAGACTTTAGTGTCAGGTTCGGTTGGATAAGAGATGTATGTGGCAACACGCTTAGGGTTGTGAATTTTCACAACAGCCAGGAGATTCTCTAGGAGGGCATGGTTTGACTGGTTACCAGAAGTACGAAGGTTGAGAATTTGCTTGCGAATAGTTGCTTTAGCAAGCGAGATTTCGTTCATGCCACTAATCTTGCCACCATGAGTAACTCTTTTGCCCTCACCCACGGTGAGATTTCTTTGCGCATCATCAAAGCCCGTGATGCTAAGACATTAGAGCGACTTGTCATTTCTAATCGCCCCTGGCTAAAGCCGTGGGAAGCAACTAACCCCAATGGTCCAACTTCATTTGATTTCAAAGCTCAAGTCAGGGGATTACTTAGACAACTAGAGAATGATGAAGGACTTCCATTCCTTATTCTTTATAAAGGTGAGGTAGTTGGACAACTAAACGTAGCCAACATCTTGCACGGATCTGTTTCCTCTTGTGTAATTGGCTACTGGATTATTCCTGAGGTGGCCGGTAACTCTATTACTCCAACCGCAGTTGCTCTAGCCATGGACTATGTCTATAAGGTTGTTGGTTTACACAGAGTAGAGATTGACATCCGTCCAGAAAATGGAGCAAGCATTCGCGTTGTGCAAAAGCTAGGGCTACGTTACGAGGGACTCAAGAAGAATTACATCCACATCAATAATGCTTGGCGTGATCACTATGTCTTTGCACTGACCGCTGAGGAAGTTCCCGACGGAGTTCTCAATCGATGGCTCCGACGAGCGGTCCCCAAAATCAAATACGATTTCGAAAAATAGCGAAAAATTACCAATTTAGACACGCCGAGAGCAATATTTAACTTGCCAAGGAAAATAACAAGAGATATATAGTCTTGACCTATGGAAATCACAGGGACAGGCGGACTACTTCTATTAGTTATCGCTGTCCTCTGGTTAGGTTTCCTGACACCTTCCGGTAAAAGCGGTTTAGGTGATCTAACTAAGCGAAGAAAAAGAGTTGAGCGCGTTGCAGTGCCAACCAAAGCAGCAAATGCACCAAAAATTCAGGTTAGAACCCAGCAAAACCCTTGGTTTCAAGCCGATTTAGAGGGTATTGCGAAACAAGAAGAAACCCAAGTTCAGCCAGTTGCAAAAGTAGAAGTTAATCGTTTGCCAGACCCTCTTTCAGCCAGGCTTGGAAAAATTGAGAACGTGCAGTGGGCTGAAGTTCGAGAGCTAGATCAAGCTCGTGAAGTTAAAGAAAAACTAAGCTCCGAAACACTAGACGAAATTCTTGAAAGACGTCGCTCAAACGGCTAAAAATATTTGCAAAACTCGCTAAAAAATAAACACAAATTTGTCTCCATCTGTGTAATAAATGCCACTAATCTTTAAGAGACCCCAAAGTAAGGATGTTTTAAATGGGATTACTAGATGACCTTGTAAGAGGCGGACGTTCTCGTAGGAACGCTGTTAAGGAAATCAAGCAAGAAGTCAAAGAGGCTGTCGACAAGTTAGAAGACAAAATCGATGACGTCAAAGAAGACGCTAGACGAGGCGTAGTTAAAGCAGCTAGGGCAATTGAAAAGGCCACACCTGAAGTAACTGCAAAAGCATCTAAGGCGATCAACAAGGCTGTAGTGAAAGCTGCTAAAGCAACACCTGCGATCACTGCAAAGGTCGAAAAGGCCGCAAACAAAGGAGCGAAACAAATGGCAACAACAGCAAAGAAAGCAGTGGCTAAGAAGCCTGCTGCAAAGAAGGCAGTAGCAAAGAAGGCTGCACCTAAGAAGGCAGTTGCAAAGAAGACTGTAGCTAAGAAGGCTGCACCTAAGAAGGCAGTTGCAAAGAAGACTGTAGCTAAGAAGGCTGCACCTAAGAAGGCAGTTGCAAA
>JBIIXN010000024.1:0-15242 GCA_044347325.1 Rhodoluna sp.
AAGAAGGCTGCACCTAAGAAGGCAGTTGCAAAGAAGACTGTAGCTAAGAAGGCTGCACCTAAGAAGGCAGTTGCAAAGAAGACTGTAGCTAAGAAGGCAGCGCCTAAGAAGGCAGTTGCAAAGAAGGCTCCAGCTAAGAAGGCAGTTGCTAAGAAGGTAGTCAAGAAGGCAGCGCCTAAGAAGGCTGTTGCAAAGAAGGCTCCAGCGAAGAAGGCAGCGCCTAAGAAGGCTGTTGCAAAGAAGACTGTAGCGAAGAAGGCAGCGCCTAAGAAGGCAGTTGCAAAGAAGGCTCCAGCTAAGAAGGCTGCAAAGAAGAAGTAAATTCTTTTTTCAAAGAGAAGCCCCAGTCGAGAGACTGGGGTTTTTCTTTTTTCGCTAGGCTTATCAAACGCGAAGGAGCAAAGTGTCAGATAAATCAAATGAGAGTTTAGGGATAACTTTCAACAAGATTTGGTCCGCAGCAATGATCAGTAAGTTTGCTGACGGATTGGCAATGGCCGCTATTCCTCTTCTTGCCGCAACTCTTACCAGGGACTCTGTTCTTATCGCAATCCAGACCAACATGCTGTTACTTCCTTGGCTGCTTTTTGCCATTCCGCTTGGAGCTCTGCTGGATAGGGTCAACAGAAGACTTTCGATGATCTTCGTCCAAGCCACTCGTGTTGGTATCGGAATATCTTTGGCTTCGCTAATAATCTCTGGTCAAATGAACCTGGTTGCCCTAATGATCTTGACTTTCATCTTCGGTATCTCTGAGGTTGTTTATGACACTGCCACTCAGTCCACAATCCCGTCTCTGCTAAAAGACAGTCAGCTTGAACGAGGTAACTCGAGGCTTCAGATTGCTGACACCATCATGCAGAGTTTCATCGGTATCCCTCTTGGGGCGGTCATCTTCGTCAGCGCTGCTTATTCACCATTCCTGGGGCTAGCTGCTTGTTACATTGCAGCGATGATTCTCATTAGTACCATTCCCTCTAACTCCATGCAGCCTCCAAGAGCTGCAGACGCTCCTAAACGCGCTCCTCTGAAGACTGAGATCAAAGAGGGACTCGTGTATCTATGGCAACACAAAGTGCTTTTTAGATTGGTGATGACTACAGGAGCGGTCGGCTTCTGTTACGCAATTGGCCAGGCAACTCTTGTACTATTCCTTCTAGATCACCTCAAGGTCAAAGAAGTCGAATACGGCTTAGTAATGATTCCCCTAGCCTTAGGAGCTCTATTAGGAGCATTCCTCTCACCAAAGCTCTCAGCTCGCTTTGGTAGGGCTCAGACGCTAGCCATTAGCCTTCCATTATCTTCTTTCTCGCTATTAGTTGGTGGCCTTGCTCCAAACATCACCTGGTATCTAATTGCCAGCTTTGTGCATGGGCTCTTTATTGCTCAGTGGAACATTCTTCTGATGTCCACCTATCACGCCATGATCCCTAATGAAATCTTTGGTCGTATCCATGGCACTAGAAGAACCATAGTCTGGGGGCTAATGCCTATCGGTGGCTTGGTTGGTGGCTTTATCGGTCGAGTGGACATCACCCTGCCGCTGATTGTTGGTGGCATAGCAGGAACCCTCATTGCGGCTTCTTCTTACCGATTTATGAAGTCGATTAGGACTTAGCAGCAACCCAATCGCAGGCACTTTTTAGAGTTGGGTGTTCAAAGACAAATCCGGTTGCAAGCAATCTGTCAGCGCTCATCTTTTGACTGCAAAGCAGTAACTCTTGAGCACCTTCCCAGAAGGCAAGCTTCAACGCAAAAGCAGGAACAGGAATAAGAGTTGGCTTGTTGAGAGATTTCCCTAATTGCTTGATTAGCGTTTCACAGGTAGCAGGCTCAGGAGCGGTTAGGTTGTATGGACCACTTGCTGAGCCTGTGTTGATTAGGTGAATGATTGCTCTTGCCTGGTCTGGAAGTGAAATCCAAGCCCACCACTGTTTACCGTTACCAAGCTTGCCGCCAACACCTGCTCGAAGAATTGGAAGCAATCTTCCAAGCGCACCCTTTTTTCTAGAGAGCACCATTGTTGTTCTAGCAAGCACTATGCGAACTCCAGATGGAGCTTTCATTGCTTCACTTTCCCAAGCAACAGCAAGGTCTGCCAGAAAACCAGCTCCACGAGGAGCGGTTTCATTCAGTAACACATCGGCAGTGTCACCATAGAACCCAGAAGCAGAACCGCTGACAAATACCTTTGGTTTATTTGTTGCCTTGACCATGGCTTGAACGAGAGTTCTAGTTGAGTCGAGTCTGGAGTTTATAAGTTCTTTTTTGTAATTCTTAGTCCAAGGAAGTTTGCCGGTGGTGGCTCCTGCCATGTTCACAACTGCGTCAACGGTTTCCATGACTGAGTGATCTAACTCACCTGTAGTTGGATTCCAGTGCACCTGGTTCTCTTTGGTGGCTTTACCTCGAACTAAGACAATTGGGGTGTGACCAAGGGCTAAGAGTTGTTTTTGTAGTTCTGTTCCAACTAGTCCACTTGCTCCTGAGATGAGAACTCGCATCACTGCTCCTAACTACTAAATGGGCCGAAGACCGGGTTCCACGCCTCGATGGTGCGCTCACCGATAACTCCGGCAATTTCATAAGGGTCTTGTTCTAAAAGTGCGTTCAACTCTTCAATAGAACCTGATCTAAATATAAGTAAAGCGGCAGGCCTATCGACCATTGGTCCGCTAGCTAGAAGGTTTCCTTCAGCTAATTGACTGGCTAACCACTCACGGTGGGTAGGTCTAATCTGTTGTACTTCTTCAGGCTCTGCGCTGAAGCTATAGGTAACTGCGTATGTGTACATTACTTTGCTTTCTTTTCTGCTTTGCTGTCTAGAAGACTAGGGGTGATTGCTACCGCTGCGAAGGCAACCAGCATCGCTAGACCATCCAATCCTGAAGCGAAGGCGAATGATGCCGTGCTTGAAAGATTATCGACTAATACTCCAGCAAGGGCTGCACCGAAGCCATAACCGATGTTCTGTCCGCTACCAATCCAGCCATAGACCTCAGGAGTGTCTTCTAAAGGAATTGACTTAGCGATGATGGCGCTCATAGTTGCAAAGGCGAGAGCAACACCGATACCTGAGATAAATAGACAGATACCCAGCCATAGTGGATCTTTAGCGTTGAAGAAGATTAGTAGGTCACCGATTAGAACAACACCAAGTTGCTTGGTTAGAGCCATAGGTGATCTCGCTCTGTGTCCAAAGGCAAGAGCACCAACCACAGATCCAATCGAAAGCATGGCTAAAACAAATCCTGCGCCAGCGTCACCAACAGCAGCAACCGCTCCGATTTCCAAAGCAGAGAATGACCCCACAAACAAAAGATTCACAACAATCATGATTCGAACAAGTGGTGTGCGAAGAACGCTACCCATTTTCTTCTTTGACCTAGGAATAGGAGCTCCTTGGACCTGAGGTAGCAGAGCAAACCAGAGACCACCAATAATTTGAACAAACACCATCACAACCAGTGGAACAACAGTGTTAGTTGTTGCAATCAGGATTGTGGTTAGAACAGGACCAACAATCCAAATTACTTCCTGCAGGATTGCATCCACAGAAAACAAGTTGTTTCTTACAGATTCTGATTTCACCAGGGTCGGGTAAACAGCTCTGGCAGCAGGCCCAATTGGTGGAACAAAGAGACCTAGTGCTAGGGCTGTAAGAATTGCCTGACCTTCAGTAAGTGGAGCAAAGGCTAATAGTAGGAAACCGATCGGTGAAATCAAGGAGCAGCTGATCACGATCACCTTGATGCCATAGAGGGCTACTAATCGACCCAGTATCGGGGCAGAGAAAGCTGCTCCAACGGTTGATGCGGCAATAGCTAAACCTGCAACGGTGTAGTTACCAAAGATGTGCTCTAGGTGGATTGCAAAGGTAATTGTCTGCATTCCGAAAGGGAAACGGGCTAGTAGTTGAGCAAGTAGGACTGTCGCGACTCCAGGGTTTTTGAAAAGTTCTGCATAAGTGCGCATCCGTCAAGCCTAACCGAGGCCACTGATAGATGCCCTTTTAGGCTAAATCCAAGAGGGTAGCCACATGTGGAGCCGCCAGAAGTCATAGCTAATCCACATTCCAGTCCAGATTGGATAGAAGAAAGCGCTAGTCAGGGCTGCAATGCTCAGGTATACAGCAATCCAGTGAGCAGCTGTTTTAGGCTTTGCAGAGTTCTGGAACCAAGCCCTAAGCCCTGCTACCAGGATCAGCATGATCCAAGGTGAGAAGGAAATCACATAGAACTCAAACATGGTTCTATTTGGTAGCAATAGCCAAGGAACATATCCGGCAAATAATCCAGTAGCTAGAAGAACAATGGTCTTGTCCCTAGTTCTAAACCAAGAGGCAATCAAAACACTCATTGCCAAAACAGCACCCCACCAAATAAGTGGATTACCTAAGGCAGTGATTGCAGAAACACAGTCAGAACTAGCTGTGTCAAAAAGACAACCAGAGTCTTGGTCTTCCCAGAAGAAAGCAGTTGGTCGCAACATGAATAACCAGGTGTATGCAGGGGAGGCATACACGTGCGAAGAAGTCAGGTTGATGTGGAAGTTATAAATCTCAGTGTGATAGTGCCAAAGCGATTGCAGGGGAGTCGGGATCCAAGAGAAGAACCCAGTAAGAGCATTGCCAGCTTGATCTGCCCAGTTACGACTCCAAGCATCTTTAGATAACAACCAGCCAGTCCAGCTAGATAGATAGACAAAGAAGGCAGGAACAACTACCAGCACACCGTTTCTAACTGCTTGGGTAATTGATGGCACTAACCAGAATGATTTAGGCAGAGTGCTTTCTAGTTTTGCTTCAACATTCTTTTGAACTCGATAGTTCAGGTGAGCTTCACTGAGCACGATGTATAAACCAAAGACCACAATGAAATACAACCCTGACCATTTCACCGCTGTCGCTAAACCAAGAGCAACACCCATGGCTAATAGCCATGGTCTATTCCAGCTCTGTAATCTAACCTGCTTACGATCTTTGAGTAGGAAGAAAAAAGCCAGAATGACAAAGAATCCAAGTATTTGATCTAGCAGTGCTGCTCTAGATAAAACAATGCCAACTCCATCGATGGCCATGAGGAAACCAGCTACTAATGCCCAGATCTTGGAATGGAAAATCAATCTGGCTGCCTTCATGGTTAGCCATACAGTTGAAACACCCAACAGGGCAACAACAATTCGCCAACCAATAGGAGACCCTGCCCCAAAGATCAGCATGCCTAAACCTATGAGCCATTTACCAAGTGGTGGGTGAACCACAAAAGAAGGACCACCTAGTAAACCAGCTGGGTTACCAGATGCAAAGCTGTCATCAGCACTTGAAGACCATTCACGCTCGTAGCCACCATTTAGCAGGGCATAGGCATCTTTGACGTAATAGGTCTCATCAAAGTTCAAAGTCTGTGGGTAGCCGAGGTTATAGAGCCTAAGCACCAAGGCTAGGAAGATTATGACCAGTGGACCCCAGGACTCTATTTGGTAGAGCCTTCTTGGGCTAAGGCTAAATCTTTGAAAAAGTGTGAGCACATCTAAATGGTAGTTGCGAGAATGGAGTGTGCTCATTCTTGCTGCAACTCCCATAGGTAATCTTTCAGACGCGTCTGCGAGGTTAATTGAGCATCTGGGAACATCCAAGTTCATTGCAGCCGAAGACACCAGGACCCTGCTGAAACTAGCCAGAGGGCTAGGGGTCAAACTAGATGCCAAACTCTTTAGCCTTCATGAACACAATGAGGCAGAACGGGTTCAACAACTTCTTGAAATAGCAGCCACTGAAGATGTCTTGGTGGTTAGCGATGCCGGTATGCCAACAGTTTCAGATCCTGGCTTTGTTCTAGTCAGAGCAGCAATAGAGGCAGGAATAGATGTCACCATAATTCCTGGACCATCGGCAGTGTTGTCCGCATTAGCAGTTTCAGGATTACCAACCGACAGGTTTAGCTTTGAAGGCTTCTTACCTCGCAAATCAGGTGAACGTAAGAAACTCTTTCAATCTTTGCTTTTGGAAACTAGAACAATGGTGTTCTTCGAATCTCCGCACCGCATCGATGATTCTTTGAAAGACGCCCTAAGCGTCTTTGGTGAAACACGTCAGGCAAGTGTCTCTAGGGAACTGACCAAGAAGTTTGAACAGACGATTAGAGGAACACTGCCTGAGCTATTGGAATGGAGTGCTAACCCAACTAAGGGTGAGTTAGTGCTGGTTATTGCAGGTAACACTGAAGCAACCACTACTTCTGCCTCATTAGAAGACCTATTAGCTGAGGTTGAGAAATCAAGGTCAGAGGGCCTATCTCTGAAACTGTCGGTTGCAAAGGTTGCTGATAAGCACGCTTTGAGCAAAAGTGATCTGTATCAACAGGTGCTTGATTCCAGGGACAGTTAAGATTGAACTAATGTCAACAAACTCAAATGGTCAGTCGTTCTATGTAACGACCCCTATCTTCTATGTCAACGATGCTCCTCACATCGGCCATGCCTATACCGAGGTCGCTGCAGATGTCTTGGCTAGATGGCACCGTCAAAGAGGGTCAGATAGCTTCCTTTTGACCGGTACCGATGAGCACGGTGAAAAGGTTCTAAGAACAGCAGCTGCTAACAAGGTTTCACCTAAGGACTGGACTGACAAGTTAGTTCACGATGCTTGGCTCCCACTACTTGAAACCATTGACATTGATAACCAAGACTTCATTAGAACAACTGAAGAGCGTCACGAAGTAAACGTGCAGAAGTTCATGCAGAAGCTTTATGACACTGGGTTCATCTACCAAGGTTCTTTCAAGGGTGCATACTGTGTTGGCTGTGAAGAATACAAGAACAAGGCAGATCTTATTGATGGAACAGGTGAGTTTGAAGGACAGGATGTTTGTGCCATTCACTCAAAGCCGGTTGAACAGCTAGAAGAGAACAACTACTTCTTCAAGCTAAGCGAGTTTGAACAACCACTACTAGATTTCTATGAGCAGAACCCAACCTTCATTCAGCCTGAATCCGCAAAGAATGAAGTTGTCTCTTTTGTCAGAAGAGGACTAGAAGATCTTTCTATCAGTAGATCAAAAGAAAAGTTCGATTGGGGAATCGATATCCCTTGGGATGATTCACACATCACCTATGTTTGGTTCGATGCTCTACTGAATTACATAACCGCTATTGGCTACGGTCAGGATGAAGCAGAGTTTGGAAAGCGCTGGCCTGCAACAGTTCAAATTGTTGGTAAAGACATTCTTAGATTCCACGCTGTTATCTGGCCTGCGATGTTGATGGCAGCAGAAATCAAACCACCTCAGCAGATCTTTGGTCACGGCTGGTTACTAGTCGGTGGTGAGAAGATGTCTAAATCTAAGCTCACCGGTATTGCTCCTAACCAAATCACCGACATCTTTGGAAGCGATGCTTTCCGTTATTACTTCATGTCAGCTATTGCTTTTGGTTCAGATGGTTCATTTAGCTGGGAAGACCTATCTGCTAGATACCAAGCAGAACTTGCCAACGGTTTTGGAAACCTAGCCTCCAGAACTCTTGCCATGGTTAGAAAATACTTTGACGGTGTTATTCCAACCCCATCTGATTACACAGACATAGACAAGCAAGTTATCAAGGTGGCGGAAGATGCAGTTCTAAATGCAGATAGAGCAATCGATGAGGTGGCTATCCATGAAGCCATTAACAGCGTTTGGACACTGGTTGATGAACTCAATGGATACATCACCTCTCAAGAACCTTGGGCACTAGCTAAAGACGAAGCCAACAAGGCTCGACTCGAAACAGTGCTGTACGTATGCTCAGAAGGATTGAGAGTTCTATCAGTTCTGCTCGCTCCAGTAATCCCTAAGGCAACAGCAAAGCTATGGGCTGCTCTTACTGAAGGTAAGTTAGGCGAACTAGCAGATCAGCCACTGAGTGAAGCAGGTAACTGGGGTCAACTACTTCCAGGCATAACTGTTTCAGAACTTGATGTTCTTTTCCCTCGCATTGAAGCAGAAACAGCTAACTAACCTCATGGGCACAGAGCCAAACCAAGACCTACCTAGCGAAAACTATATTCGGGTTAGACATCGCAAAGCAGAAGATGGTTCATCAAGAGATCTAAGTTACCCAGATGTTCCAGAACCACTAGAAGTTGGCACTTACGATAATCACACTCACCTAGAAATAGCTGATGGTGAAAACCCTATGGATTACCGTGAGCATCTAGAACTCTCTGACCAAGCAGGAATTCTTGGTGCAGTTCAAGTTGGCGGTTCAGTTGAAACCTCGAAATGGTCAGCAAGAACTGCATCCATAGAACCAAGACTTCTCGCAGCAGTAGCACTACATCCAAACGTTGCTGCTGAGTATCCAAACGTCAAAGAACTAGATGTTGCTATTTCTGAAATAGCAACATTGGCTAAAGAACCTCGAGTTCGAGCAATCGGTGAAACTGGTCTTGATTACTTTAGAACCTCAGAAGAGTTTCAGTTCCTTCAGCAGCACAGTTTCGAAGAACACATTCAAATAGCTAAAGAGAACAACATCGCTATGCAGATCCATGACCGTGATGCTCATGCCGATGTTGTTGAAACCCTGCTTCGAGTTGGAGCTCCAGATCGAACAGTGTTTCACTGCTTCAGTGGCGATAGAGAACTAGCTCAGATACTTATTGATAACGGCTGGTATGCATCCTTTGCTGGAACGGTTACCTTCAAAAAGAACGTAGAACTAAGAGCTGCTCTTGAACTACTTCCTCCAGAACTTATCTTGGTTGAAACAGATGCTCCGTTCCTAACCCCAGAACCACTTAGAGGAAGACCTAACTCTCCTTATTTGATTGGCATCACCCTTAGGGCCATGGCCAAGGTAAGAGATGTGAGTGTAAATGACCTAGCCGCTCAGATCACCAAGAACACCGAGAACGTGTATGGTTCATGGGCAGAAGGCCTAAATGGTTGAGTTACTAGGAGCAGCAGACATCAGAGCCCTAGCGCAGTCGCTAGGAGTAGTTCCTACTAAGAAGCTAGGTCAGAACTTTGTTACTGACCCAAACACCATTAGAAGAATTGTTCAGGCAGCAAAACTAACTGGATCAGAAACAGTCGTTGAAATTGGCCCTGGCTTAGGCTCACTAACACTAGGTCTTTTAGAGCAAGCCAAGAGTGTGATTGCAGTTGAGATAGATAACAAGATGGCAGCTGCAATTGAACAGACAGTTCAAGAGCGTGCTCAAGGCAAATCATTTCATCTTGTTTCAGCAGATGCTCTAAAGGTTACTGAACTACCCTTAGATCCAGATGCTTTGGTAGCCAACCTGCCATACAACATCTCAGTTCCGGTGTTACTTCACTTTCTAGAGCAGTTCCCATCTATTCACTCAGGTCTTGTTCTAGTTCAAGCGGAAGTTGCTCATCGACTTGCAGCAGTTCCTGGTTCAAAGGTTTACGGTGTTCCTTCAGCAAAGCTTGCTTGGTATGCCAATGCGAATCTTGCAGGCAACATCGGTAGAAACATTTTCTGGCCGGTTCCTAATGTTGATTCAGCTCTGGTTTACTTTGTGAAAAGAGATGTAGCCCTAGGTTCAGAAGAGCTCAGGTTAGAAACCTTTTCTGTTATCGATAACGCTTTTGCGCAAAGAAGAAAGACTTTGCGTCAAGCTCTTGCTGAATGGGCAGGGTCAGCAGCTAATGCTGAGGAGATTCTTGTTAGAGCAGGAATTGATCCAACTAAACGTGGCGAAGCGCTCACTATTCTTGACTTTGTTTCTATAGCCCAAGCAAGGCAGGGCTAAATGTTCAAGAAGAAAGTCAAAGACACCGGTATCTTCGATGACCTTCCTGTCTTCCAAGGTCATCCTTCAACTCAAAGAGAAGAAGTCAAGAAATCTGGTCGCAGGGCTATGCTCATCCCAGATAAGCCAGCCACAGCAGATCTAAGTTCAGATCAACTATTTACCAACACCGGTAGACAACGCGAGGACTGGCTAGAGATTATCTATCAATCAGCTCATCGTGAATCAAAACAGAAAGATATCGCAACTTGGCTTCAAAACTCTTATCGGGTTCAGAAGTGGTGGGCTAACTCGATAGCGCTGATGTATTTGAAGTGGCGAGAAGCGCCTAAGACCAATACTGGTAGTGACTCTGTGCTGAGAGTCTCCCAGAGAATAGAAGCGTCTGCATCTAGGGCCTTCAGTATCCTCAATTCTGAAAAGCTCTACGGTGAAGATTTCAAACGCTTTCTCAAGCAAGTTGACTCTGAGCGACTAGTACTTAGTTTTGAAGATGAGACGCGAGCAACTATCACCTTTCAGGCTGCTGGCAGTGATTGCGATGTCTTGGTCGAGCATGAATTCATTCAGGGTAAAGCAACTGTTAAGAACAGAACTGTATTCTGGAGTTCACTACTCAATCAGGTTGCAAGTCAGGTATCTCGATGAACAGAATCATTAGAGCTTCTGCTCCGGCTAAGGTGAACCTAGTTTTTGAGGTTGGGCAGTTAGCCAGTGACGGCTATCACCCAGTCAACTCTTTGTATTTTGCTTTAGACCTGCGTGAAGATCTAACTTTGGTCAGAGGCGAAGCAGGTACAGGCATCAGCATTTATGTTCACGGTGATTCACTTCCTGAAGCACACATCAATTCAGTGCCAACCGATCAAAGCAACCTAGTTCACAAAACAGCAGTGCTGTTCGCTGAGAAGCTAGGTACGCCAACCCCTGATCTAATGATTGATATTCATAAGCGCATTCCAGTTGCTGGTGGTATGGCAGGTGGTTCTGCTGATGCAGCAGCAATGTTAGTTGCCATGAATGAGTTCATGCATCAAGAACATGGAACAGCAAAACTGTCTATAGAAGAGCTAGCAGTCATTGGAGCAGAACTAGGATCTGATGTTCCATTCTGCCTCTATGGAGGAATGGCAATTGGTACAGGTCACGGAGATGTGATCACACCACTTGCAAACCTGGAGTTTGAAACCAACTGGGTTTTGTGTGCGAGTAGTAAGGGGCTCTCAACTCCAACTGTTTATGCTGCCTTTGATGAGATAGGCCAACACAGTGCCTTCACTGACCTCAGTGACAGTTCTGAACTCTCAAGCGTTCAGGAGTTAGGTTCAAGGATGAGTAATGACCTAGAGCCAGCAGCCTTCTCTTTGATGCCTGCTCTAAGTGAACTAGTTCACCAGCTTCAAGAGCTAGGGGCAACTAGGGCTATGGTCTCTGGATCCGGGCCAACCATTGCAGCTCTTTTTGACTCTGAGGCTAAGGCTGAAGAGGTGTCTAAGGTATTGGTTGATCAGGGCTTCGTTGCCTTGACGGCTAAGGGTGGGGCTCAAGGCTCCAGACTAGATGGCTAACTAAAGAAAAAAGAGCCCTAACTTCTGGCAGACTAAGCATGTGTTAATCGCCTAGGTGGTTCACAATGCTCCCTAGTGTAACGGCAGCACGGCACCCTTTGGAGGTGTTCGGTCCAGGTTCGAATCCTGGGGGAGCAGCAACAAAGCACATAAAGGAGGTTAGATGAGCGAGCAGCACTTAGCCGTAATCGTGCTAGCCGCTGGTGAAGGCACCAGAATGCGCTCATCAACTCCTAAAGTTCTTCATGAAATAGCTGGCCTACCTATGTTGGGTCATGCTCTTGCTACAGCAACTGCCCTAGGTGCTCAAAAAGTCGTTCCTGTCATTAGACATGAAAAAGACAAGCTAGAGGCATACATCAATGCTTTCTACCAAAATGCACACATTGTTCACCAGGATGAGATTCCAGGTACAGGTCGTGCTGTTGAGTGTGCACTAAATGCTTTCCCTGATGATTTCTCTGGAGCAGTAGTTGTAACCAGTGGAGATGTTCCACTACTTGATGTTCAAACCATTGAATCGATGATTGATGTTCATCTTTCAACTGGTGCAGGTGCAACTCTGCTAACTGCAACATTTGATAACCCAACTGGTTATGGTCGAATCGTTAGAGATGACTCAGGTTCATTTAGATCAATCGTTGAAGAACGCGATGCAACAGAAGAAGAGCGTGAGATCACTGAAGTCAATGCAGGTGTTTATGTCTTTGACTTCAAGTTACTAAAGAGCGCTCTAGCAGCTATTGGTTCACATAATGCAGCAGGGGAGAAATACCTAACCGATGCTGCTGTTGAGATTCTAAAGTCAGGTAGTGAAGTTCAGGCTCTTGAGGTTTCTGACAACTGGCTAGTAGCAGGGGTCAACAACAGAGTCCAGTTACAAGAAGTTAGCGCTGAACTAAACAGAAGAATCTGTCAGGGCTGGATGTTGGCTGGAGTGACAATTACTCACCCCGAAACAACATTCATTGATATCACAGCTGCTTTAGCTGAAGATGTGACCCTGCTTCCTGGTACTCACCTAAAGGGAATTACAAGAATTGGTAGCGGTTCAACTATTGGGCCTGAGGTAGTTATTACTGATACTCAGGTTGGTTCAAACGTAACCATCACTAAATCTCAGATAGCAGGATCAGTAATTGATGATGAAGCAACTGTTGGTCCATTCAGTTACCTAAGACCTGGCACACACCTAGGTGCTGGTGGCAAGATCGGGACCTTTGTTGAAACCAAGAATGCTGTTATTGGTGTTGGTTCTAAGATTCCACACTTGAGCTATGTAGGCGATGCCACCATCGGTGAGCACACCAACATCGGGGCTGGAACCATCTTCGCTAACTACGATGGTGTCAACAAGCACCACACAGTCATTGGTTCACACGTTAGATCAGGCTCTCACAACGTATTCGTGGCTCCAGTAACCATATCTGACGGCTCTTACACAGCAGCTGGAACAGTAGTAAGAAAAGATGTTGAATCAGGCTCGCTAGGGATGAACGTTGCTCCGCAACGTAATCTTGCAGGGTGGGTAATAGCAAATAGACCAAATACAGCATCAGCAGATGCTGCTAAAAAAGCAACCGAGTAATTAGGAAACGAGAGTAGCAATGCCGAAGAAAGCAACTGGAGAAAAGCGTTTACTTCTAGCTAGCGGAAGAGCTCACCCAGCTCTTGCTCAAGAGATTGCTATCTTGCTTGACACTCCTATCGTGCCAACTACTTCCTATGACTTTGCCAACGGTGAAATCTTTGTTCGCTTCGATGAGAGCGTACGTGGTGTTGATGCTTTCGTAATCCAGTCTCACTCAGCTCCTATCAACGACCAGTTGATGGAACAACTAATCATGATTGATGCTCTAAAAAGAGCAAGCGCTAAGCGCATCACAGTTGTTTCTCCGTTCTTCCCTTACGCAAGACAGGACAAGAAGCACAAGGGTCGCGAGCCTATCTCTGCTCGTCTGGTAGCTGACCTATACAAAGCAGCTGGAGCAGACCGTCTGATGTCGGTTGATCTTCACTCACCACAGATTCAAGGTTTCTTCGATGGTCCTGTGGATCACCTTTGGGCACTACCTCTGCTAGCGGACTATGTGAAGGAAACTTTCGGCGGAGAAAACCTAACCGTTGTTTCTCCTGACTCAGGTCGTGTAAGAGTTGCAGATATCTGGGCTGACCGACTTGGTGCTCCACTAGCCATCATCCACAAGAGACGTGACCCTAACAAGCCAAACCAGGTTCAGGTCAACGAACTTGTTGGTGAAGTTGAAGGTCGTATCTGTGTTCTAGTTGACGACATGATTGACACAGCAGGCACTATCGTGGCTGCTGCTAAGGCACTTAGAGATAACGGTGCGGGGCGAATCATCGTAGCTTCAACCCACGCAGTGTTCAGTGATCCAGCAGTGGAGAGACTTTCTGGAGCAGATGTTGACAATGTGATTGTTACCAACACCTTGCCAATTGACCCATCAAAGATGTTTGACAAGCTAACTGTTCTATCTATTGCACCTCTTATTGCTAGAGCTATCTCATCAGTATTCAACGATGACAGCGTAACTAGCCTGTTTGACGGTCACGTCTAAACCTGAGGTTGCCAATAAGGCTATAAGCCCAATAGACTTCAGTAGAAACAACGGCGAGGGTTACAAATCGTAACCGTAATCGACGGGGTCAAGGCTTTAGGGCCAGGGTTCCTCGCGTAACACGCTTGAGTTGAACACCTAAAGAAATGGAATAACTCATGTCAGAAAACAAACTAGTCGGCGAATTCCGTACCAGCTTTGGTAAAGGATCAGCCCGTAAGTCAAGAGCAGCCGGTAGAACTCCTGCTGTTATCTATGGACACGGCTCAGAGCCACGTCACATCACACTTCCAGCTCACGAGATAGCACTTGTGCTTCGTCACAAGAACGCAATCATCGAGCTAGAGCTAAACGGCAAGAAGGAAACTGTTCTAGTAAAGAGCGCATCTAAGGATGTTGTTACTCAGGTTATTGAACACGTTGACCTTGTTGAAATCGTTAAGGGTGAAAGAGTTCACGTTGAAGTTCCAGTGCACGTTGTTGGAGAGTCAATGTCAGGAACCGTTATCGATCTAGAGCACAAGACTCTAAAGCTAGAAGTAGATGCAATCACCATTCCTGAATACGTTGAAGTTGTATTCAACAAGGAAGGTCTAGGCTTCCACGTAACCGCTAAGGACATCGTTCTTCCTGCTGGTGCAAAGCTGGACTTCGCTCCAGATGAGTTAATCGCATCTGTAGTTGGAACCGGTGCTGGTGCAGCTGAAGAAGCAGCTCCTGCAGCAGAAGCACCTAAGGCAGAGTAGTTATCTCTACTAAGACTTATCTAATAGTCGGGCTCGGTAACCCCGGGCCCGACTATTCTCACAACCGGCATAACGTCGGTCAGATGGTCTTAGACGTTCTGGCTCAAAGAACAAGTGCAACATACAAACAACACAAAGCTCATGCTCTAGTTGCCGAAGGCAAACTAGGTGTTGGCTTTGATGCACCAAAGCTAGTGCTAGCTAAATCACTCGGATACATGAATACCTCAGGTGGACCAGTAGCTAACCTTCTAAAGTTTTATGATATGAAGCCAGAGAACCTAATTGTCATTCATGACGAACTAGACATTGATGCAGCAACTCTAAAGATCAAATTCTCCGGTGGACACGGTGGCCACAATGGACTTAGAGATATCATCAGCGCCATAGGTAATGACTTCATCAGAGTCAGAGTTGGTATTGGTAGACCACCGGGACGCATGGAAACTTCAGACTTTGTTCTCCAAAACTTCAACTCAACCGAAAGAGAAGAACTACCAACAACCCTTGAAATAGCAGCAGACATGGTTGAAGCAATAGCAACCCTTGGTTTAGCTGAAGCTCAACAGAAATACCATTCCCC
>JBIIXN010000056.1:0-3557 GCA_044347325.1 Rhodoluna sp.
AGATACTTCTGGTTCTGCTCTAGGCAGCCTTCATTCCAGTAATCCACGACAATTCCATTTACGTATAAAGCTGCGGTCATAACTTCTGGATCACCTTCGTTAGGTACGTAGCAGTCGTATAGCAGCGGGTAATCATCTAAAGATGTTTCAATGTACTCATAAGGGCCACCGCTCTTACGCTGTTCGATGGAAGAAAGCCAAGCCTGGTCCTTGTCAATCTCAGGGGTGTAATAGTTGACGTCTGAGTAATGAACCTGTGGGCCAATACCAATAAAGGTTTCACCCATCCAATTTCCTACAGAATCTCCAGTGCAGTAAAAAGTACTCGGATCTATGCCTTCTTCAGAAGGAGCTCCACCTTCGGCTAACAAGCCATAGTCAGCTTGAAGTTGAGGAAGTTCACAACTAGTAGGAAGTATTGCAATCTTCTCTGCGTTGCTATTGGCTAGCATCTGGAAGGCAAAGAAGCCAACAGCAATAGCAGCTACAGCGGTGCTAGCAATAAGCACTGATCTAAAGCGCTTAGGGGAGCTTGCTTTAGGGGTGGTTCCTGAATCTTGTGACTCCATTGACTCACCTTTACTTTTGGCGGTAGAAACACTTTGAGTTTACCTGTGCATGCCTAGACATAGACTTGATGCCATGGACGCGATAAGAGTTTCTGAGGGGTGCTCGCGCCTTGTCGCACGCGTTTCAGATGCATATCCATTCGTTCAGGTCAGTAAAGCCTTACAAAACAAGCGTGTGGAGATAGTTGCACCAACCGGTGCCCAGCCTTGGATTTTGAGTGCTGTTGCTGAACTGCGTGAGTCTAAGAAGTTATCTCAGCAGTGTTTAGTTGTTGTTAGCTCAGGTCGAGAAGCAGAAGATCTGGTTGAGTTTCTAAACACCACTAACCCAGATGCTGAAGTTCTAGAGTTTGCCTCCTGGGAAACCCTGCCTCACGAGAGGCTTTCTCCTTCTGCTGAAACTGTTGGTCGAAGACTAAAGACCCTGCATAGACTCAATCAACTCAACAAAGAAAAGAACACCAAGCAGGTCTTTGTTATTGCCTCTATCAGGTCTGCTCTGCAGCCGGTTGTTTTAGGTTTAGCTGACTATCCGCCACTGGAACTCAAGGTGGGTGGAGAGTACTTACTTCCTGAGTTGACTTTGAAGCTAGTGGAGATTGCTTACCAAAGAGTTGACATGGTTACTAAGCGTGGCGAGTTTGCCGTTCGTGGTGGCATTCTGGATATCTTCCCAACGACTTCAACTCATGCCATAAGGCTTGAGTTCTTCGGTGATGAACTTGAGCAGATGAGAGAGTTCAGCGTTGCTGATCAGAGATCTCTTGATGGCAGACCAGATGAACTAGTTATCTATCCAGCAAGAGAAATCATCATTACCCCTGAGGTCGCCCTTCGTGCTCGTGAGATGGAACATGAGTTCCCTAATCTTTCAACCATGCTTGCCAAGATAGGTCAAGGAATACCTGTTGATGGCATGGAATCTCTAGCTCCAGCTCTAGTTGGTTCACTAGGTCAGATCTCCGACTACATGGCTAAAGATGCATATGTTGTTTTACTCTCTCCAGAGAAGTCAATGGCAAGAGCAGCCAACCTGATTGAAACCAATGAGGAGTTCCTACACGCAGCCTGGGATGCTGCGTTAGAGGGAGCTAAGGCTCCTATTGATCTAAGTGCTGGTGGATTCAAGACCTTGCATGATTTCACAACAGCACTAGAAGATAGACAACTAATCAGCGTCTCTGCATTCCTAGCTGATGAAACCCAACAGATACAGCTAAACCTTTTAGAGATACCTAACTTCAAGGGATTAGATGTTGAACCAGTTGATTACATCACTGACCAGTTAGCTCAAGGCCAGCAGGTGGTTATTGCATCTCCTGGTCATGGAACAGCAGAGCGCATAGCTGAGTTACTTCATACAGCCAAGATTCCAGCAAGAGTAGTAGAAGAAATTCCTGAAGAAATTGTCAGTGTTGAAGCACAGGTAACTGAAGTCATCTTGATCCAAGCACCAATAAGAAAAGGCTTTGCTTCAACTGAATCAAAACTTATCTTGCTAACCGATAGTGACTTCTTTGGTAGAGGTGCTGGCTATAACCAAGCTAAGCGACCAAAGCTTGCTGCTAAACGTGGGCAAGCTGTTGACCCACTAGCTCTCAAGGCAGGGGATTATGTTGTTCATGAGATTCATGGCATTGGTCGCTTTGTTGAGATGGTGCAAAGACAGATGGGTGTTGGGTCATCTAAACACACCAGAGAATATCTAACCATTGAATATGCTCCATCAAAAAGAGGGCTAGCTGGAGATGTTCTTTATGTTCCAACTGATCAGTTAGATTTCCTAACCAGGTATGTTGGCGGCGAAGCACCTGTTCTTTCTAAGATGGGTGGCTCTGACTGGTCCAAGGTCAAAGGCAATGCTAGAAAAGCTGTTCGGAAGATTGCTATTGACCTAGTGAAACTTTATTCAGCAAGAATGAATGCCAAAGGCTATGCATTCTTGCCTGACACTCCTTGGCAAAGAGAGATGGAAGATAGTTTCCCATTTGTTGAAACCCCTGATCAACTAAACACCGTTGAAGAAATCAAGCGAGATATGGAGAGGCCTGTTCCTATGGACAGGTTAGTTGCTGGAGATGTTGGCTACGGTAAGACAGAGATTGCTATTAGAGCAGCCTTCAAGGCAGTTCAAGACGGTAAGCAGGTTGCTGTTCTTGTTCCAACCACACTCTTAGTTAGACAACACGTTGAAACCTTCATTGAAAGATTTGCAGGTTTCCCAGTGAATGTCAGAGCGCTGTCTAGATTCCAATCAGCAAAGGAATCAAAAGAAACTATTGCAGCACTTGCAACCGGTGAAGTTGATGTTGTTATTGGAACACATAGATTGCTCTCCTCAGGAGTGAAGTTCAGAGATCTAGGGCTAATCATCATTGATGAAGAGCAACGCTTTGGTGTTGAACACAAAGAGAAGCTCAAAGATATGAAGACCAACGTTGATGTTCTCTCCATGTCAGCTACCCCTATCCCTAGAACTCTAGAGATGGCCATCACAGGCATTAGAGAGATGTCTACTCTGGCTACCCCTCCTGAAGAGCGCCACCCAATCCTTACTTACATCGGTCCTTATAACGAAAGACAAGTAGCTGCTGCTATCCATAGAGAACTCATTAGAGAAGGCCAAGTGTTCTTTGTCCATAACCGAGTGGACTCAATAGATAAGGTTGCATCCCAACTAGCAGAGCTAGTACCTGAAGCCAGGATTGCTGTTGCTCACGGTCAGATGAATGAAGGCCAACTAGAGCAGGTAGTTATTGACTTCTGGGAAAGACGGTATGACGTCTTGGTTTCAACAACCATCATTGAAGCAGGAATAGACATTCCTAATGCAAATACTTTGATTGTTGATAGGTCAGAAAACTTTGGTCTTTCCCAGTTACACCAGATCAGAGGAAGAGTGGGACGTTCTAGAGAACGAGCCTATGCATACTTCCTCTATTCACCGGATAAACCGCTATCTCCATTTGCTCTAGACAGACTCTCAAC
>JBIIXN010000053.1:0-4359 GCA_044347325.1 Rhodoluna sp.
GCTCTAAGCAAGTTGTGAATATGCTTTTCCCAATCCAAACGACCTAGAAACAAGATTCTGAAAGGCTTGTTAGTAGTTGGGGTTGTGTTTGTGAAGTTAGTCGCATCGATACCGCAGGAAACAGCTAGAACGTTCTCGAGGCTTGTAGCACTTTCAAGAAGTTGAGCTGCTCTCCTAGTCGGCGTTGTCACATGGTCAAAGTTGGCCATAACTTTCGAAGCATCGCTCCAAAGTGCCTGCTTAAATTTGGTCTCTAGGAACTTAGGCAATGGCAGGTAACGGAGGATGTTTTCTGGCATCAGGTGGTTAGTCGCAACTAGACGTATGTTTCGCTCCAAACCGCTTTTCATACAAATACGACCAAGGATCAGATGTGATTGAGAGTGGATTGCATCAGGCTCAAAGCCATCCAGAATCAGATCTACTTTCTTTCTCAAAGTAAATGGATTCACATAACGGAGGGTCTTGTGAAATGGAACCTTGTAGCTACGAATGCGGTGCACAGTCATAGGCACAGAGTCAATGATTTCTGTTGACGTTCCCCAGGTCTTGTTTGATGAAGGGACAATGGCGTGGACATCATTGCCGTTACGCACAAGACCGCCGGCTAGACGTTCAGTGAATCTTGCACATCCGTTGATATCTGGTGGAAAAGTATCCGAGGCGATAAGCACCCTAAGTGGGTGTCCGGGATGTCTGGTTGATTCCGCCAAGGCTTGATACCTGTCTGTGTTGGTTTATAGATTTAGCCGAAATGGGCTTGAATCCAGTTTACCCCACTGGCTTTTGAGTGTCCTTAATTATCTCAGGATGAACCTTAGACAGCAGGAATACGCCGACCACGCTTATTGCACCGCTGGCAACGAAGCCCAGCATCACAGGCCAAGGGGCGTTCATAGCCTCGTTCAGAAGAACGACACCAATGCTCACAGCCACAAGTGGGTCAATTACTGTAAGCCCTGCTACAACTAGATCTGGAGGGCCTGAAGCATAGGCATTCTGAACAAACCAAGCCCCTAGAAGACCTGCTGCGAGCATGCACAGAAGAGCTAACAGGGTTAGTCCGTCGGTGACAAACTCACCCTGGAAACTAATTAACCTGTTGAAGCCGTCTTGCTGGAAAAGCCTTTTGACAACCACCTTGGTAAGTGTCGCTACGAAGCCAAAAAGAGCGCCTGCACCAAGAATGAAGGTAATCGGGCTAAATCTTTCGGCACCTTTGAAGAAGATGAAGGCAAAAGTCGCGATCAAGGCTATAGCCATGGCCAAAATCAACATGAGAGCGTTGTTATCAATGTCAGGTTCAACGGCGACCTCATGGGCCATAACAACGAAAGCACCAAGACCTGTGGTGCAAAGAATAATTGCAAGTACAGAGGCTTTATTTAGCCTGGTCTTAGTGATCTTGGCATTGAGTAGCGAAGTTATAACAAGTGCAATAGCACCAATCGGTTGAACCAAGATAAGTGGCGCTAGCAAAAGAGCAGTGAACTGAAGCACAAGAGCAGCAATAGTAAGGACAAGCCCGGTTACCCATTGAGGCCTTCTAATGAGATGAACAAGTTGATTGAGCTTTAGGTGTGAACGCCCAGAGAGGGCTGCCTTTTTCTGATCTCCAACAGCACCGTTTTGCAACTGAGTACCAACAGCCAGCAATACTGCAGATAGCAGCGCTAGGCAAATGGCTAAGATTCTCAATTGTTCCCCAAATCCTCAGGTTTCGTACTTACCTAGCCTACCCACCCAGCCCAAAACTCTTAGGGTAAATTTGAGAAATGACCATTAGACCCATCTGCATCACTGGAAATTCAGTCCTTCACACCAAAGCCCTAGAGGTAACGGTCTTTGACGAAGGCCTAAGAACCTTGGTCCAGGACATGTATGAAACCATGGATGAAGCTCCTGGAGTAGGCCTAGCAGCCCCGCAGATAGGCGTTAACTTGCGTGTCTTCGTCTATGACTGGGACGCCGAAGACGGCTCAGAGCAGCGTGGCGTGGTTATCAACCCAACCCTAGAGATTTCAGAGATACCTGAAGGTGAGCCAGATTGGGAGGCTGAATCCGAAGGCTGCCTAAGCGTTCCTGGAGAAAGATTTCCACTAAAACGCGCTGACCGAGCGACCCTTAGGGGTGTCGATCTAGATCAGAACCCAGTTCACATTGAAGCAACTGGATGGTTTGCCAGAATTTTCCAGCACGAGTTTGACCACTTGGAGGGAATTCTTTACGTGGACAGGCTTATTGAGGAATACAACGCGGAAGCAAAAGAAATTATCCAAGAACGTGGTTGGGGTAAAGACGGTAGCTCTTGGTTGCCAGGTGAAGAAAAGCTAGAGGGCTAGCGCTCCAAGTCGATACATACGTAAAAGCAATTGCGACCGGGTAAACAACAGAAGAAGTCTCTGAACCTTGTTGAGAGTATTGTTTACTCTCACAATTGATAAACCCGATGCTGTTGAAATTTCAGGAATGCTTTTTAATTCACAGAATGCTTTCACAACTTGGCTTTCACTCTTACTTAAGGTGTCTAGAGCAATTGCAGCACTCTGAAATCCTTCTTGGCTAATGGTTAGATCCCCAAGTTTGGTAAGCATTTCCCTGATTGCGAAATCAACATAAAGATCTCTACACGCTCCAACTTTTTCAATCAAGGAATCAAAACCATCGCTTACAAACACACAGTCGACCGCTCCTGCCTCAATTGCAGTTAGCCTTAACTGAGTTTCGTGAAACTGAGTTGCAACCAGAATGCGTCCGGCTTCTTCTTGCCGAACAACAGCAAGTGATTGAAGTGCTCTTATGAAATCAAAAGCTGATTGATTTCCTAACCTCTGCTCAATAATGGCAACATCAAAAGTTACTTCAAGAAAATCTTGTGGCAGTAAGCCATATCCATCAGAGTCAAAAACAACGTGGTTCTCATTTGAAGCTTCGAGAACGGCGCGCTTAGAGGCTCTAGTCGAATCCGATCCACCCAATAGAGCAATTCGCAAACTGCTCAACTACTTGACCTCAACATAGTTCGAGATCAACGGGAAGGCGACTGAGACAGTGAAGCCAACTCCAGGCACTCGAACAAAGTCCATAGTTCCTTGATACAAAGAGGCTCTTTCTTGCATGGACGTTAGCCCCGCCCCTACAGGCCTTTCAACCAGGGATTTCTGATCGTCTTCAACTGTGTAACCGCTGATGTCTTGTTTTTGTTCTCTAAGGGTTTCTTCTCCGTTGTCCTTGATAACCACCTGCATGGCAGTCCCCTGCCACATGAAATCAATGTCGACTTCAGTACCAACGGGAGTGTGCTTTCTGATATTGTCCAAGCACTCGAAAACAATGCGATAAATAATCAGATCAGCACCGGTTACTAGTTTGAGAGATTCACCCTGCTCTTTGAAGGTGACGCGATAGCCATACTCACGAAAAGTTACAAATAGATTGTTCAAGTCTCGAAGACCTGGTAGGGCTAGCGCTTTCTCTTTCTGCAAACCAAGTAGGTCACTGAGTCTTCTAATTTCAGAGTAAGACTTGCGCACTCCCTCCAGAAGGTTCTCTAGAAGTCTTGGAGCGACAGATGGATCCGCCTTGGATGCATAAATGCCAGCTTCGGCTGAAGACAGGGTTGCGCTCACTTGCTCAAGAAGCAAATCATTCACATCTCTTGCAATACCAAAGCGACGATCTTGTTCCGCTAGAGCCAACTGACTTGACACAATCTGGTGAGTCAAAAGTGCTCTATCGAAATCAGTTCCCACGTGTGTAATACGAGTGTGCAGAAGTCTGCCGATAAACCAAGCATTCGCATTGAAAGCAATCATGGCAACAAATCCAGCTATTGCTAGAACTGCTTTAGCCTCATCAGATGGCAGAACAACACCATAGAAAGTTCCCTGCTCAGGAAGAGTGAACACTTCCCAGAAATACGCGATTGTGCCGAGAACAACGTTTAGTGAAAAGCCAACCCAACGAGCTTTTGTTGACGCAAAAGAAGCGAGAATCAAGAGGCTGACTGTTATAGAGATTTGTGAGATCTGTGGCTCAAGACTGAGGAGAGTGGGAATGAAAATTCCCAGCGAAAACAACGCAATCGAAATTATTGGTTTAGCCCTGGAGAGGGCAACTGAGGCCGCCAGAACTAGGGATGTCGGAATTGTTTCAACACCCTGAATTAGAAGATCTAAGCCTCCAAATACGAGGAGACAAATGACAGCAAGGGAACTAGTTGGGAGCCATAACTGGTCGCGAATCCAAAGAAACATCTGGTCTCCTGAAGGGCTTCATGTAATGGCTCCCCGGCTTGGACTCGAACCAAGAACCTATCGGTTAACAGCCGATTGCTCTGCCAATTGAGCTACCGAGGAA